>NZ_CP104854.1:2492500-3092500 GCF_050916235.1 Maridesulfovibrio sp. FT414 | reverse complement strand
TGAGCTCGGAGGCTCTTGATGCGGTACATGAAATTCGCGGAATTCTGAAAGCGCACATGGTGCTAAATCCTGCTTTCGGCCCGAGTCTGGTGCCTGTTGATGTTCCTGACGGATCGCATCCGGTACTCATCGCCATGGCCGAGGCGGCAAAGTCATGCAATGTAGGACCGATGGCTGCTGTAGCAGGGGCCGTGGCCCAGTTTGTAGCCGAGGCCCTGCTTCCCCATTCCCCCAACGTGATTGTGGAAAACGGCGGGGATATTTTCATGCACTCCACCAGAGCGCGCAAGGTGGCCCTGCTTTCCGAACCTGATTCTGGCGCCAGAATAGGACTTGCCATTGAGGCTGACGCTTTCCCGCTTTCCATATGTTCCTCTTCAGGAACCATAGGACACTCCCTGAGCCTTGGCAGCGGTGATCTGGTAACGGTGCGCGCAAAAGACGGACGCTTTGCCGATGCTGCGGCCACGGCACTTGCCAACCTGTTGAGATCCCCTGCGGACGTACCGAAAGTCATAGAAAAAGCCCGTACTCTGCAAAAGCACGGGCTTGACGGTGTATTCGTTCAATACGACTCAAAAATCGGAGCATGGGGAAATCTGGAGCTTATAGCCCTGTAACTTGGAATTTTATCGAAAGATGCCTCCGACGGCCCTGCGGGGCTGAATTTGATGCGCTTTGCGCTTTTGACAATCCGATTTCGCCGCCGGCGGCCAAAGGGTCCGCGACCCTTTGGAATCCCTGTAAGTTTCAGGCTATTGTTTAAAAAACGCCGCACGATAATTACTTTTCGCAGGGCTAGTGGCTGACCGCCCCTTCAATAGCCATGAAAGGCGGACCGTTGTTATCGTCCTTTGTCTTGGAGAGGGCCATGCGGTAGCCGAAAGAGATAAACAGCGGCCCGGCATCCAGCGACGCCGGTTTCAGTTCGAAATCAAAGGGAATTCCCTTTCCTGCCTCCAGCTTTCCGGGCGAAAAGACCTGCAGCCCCTGGGCAAGAACCACCCCGTCATTATCACTCAGATAGCCTTGAATCCAGAGTTCTCCGATCCATTCCGCCCACATGGGCACGTTGCTTTTCTTGACATACGCCATTCCGCGCACACCGAAACTGTCTTTGCGCGGAATTATCTCATAATCAAAATCAACAAACTCCATCTCAAGTGTCCGACTGACTTCCAGTTTCCACGGCTGGTTGTTGAGATGAGAGACATCCATATGCGCACACCCGGCAAGGAAAAGGCCCAGAACCGACAGCAGGACAAACCTGACTCCAAACATACAACAGAACCCCTGTTTCGACGGATACTATAATTTGTCTTCGACCGAACGGACTTTGCCGGTCAGCCGGTCCTCGGCACCTTTCCGGCAATCAGCCTTGAGCAGCATGTAAATGCGGTCGCAGTCCCTTTCCAGCTCACGATAACATTTCGTAACCACTGCCATGACCTCATCCCATTCACCTTCAATGCAGGTTCCCATGGGTCCAAGGCTGCACGCAAGACCGCATTCACGGATAATCTTGACTACCCTAGCCACGTAAGGGCTGACACTTGCCCCCTTATCAGTCGGGAAAATAGTCAATTCAACAAGAGCACTCATCGAATTCCTCCACTAAAGCAGACATAACCATGACAGATATTTCAGATTTAATTTCCAAATGATAACCATTTAAACACATATTGTAAAACCACAAAGAAACTTATCCGATAAAAGTAACCTGGCCGCACGCCCACTCAATATTTATTCAATGGCAATTTGCCGTATGATGTGGCGAAGCCTTAACAAAAGGTTTTGGGATTCTTAAACTCTTTTGCAAAAGGGTTTGAGGCCCCCGGCAGGGCCGCCGGAGGCAAAACAAATTCATCAAAAGCATAAAGCGCATCAAAATCAACCCCGCAGAGCCGCCGAAGGCATCAGCTACCTGACAGCCCTGATCCCCCATATATCCCGGGCATACTCCTCCATGGTCCGGTCAGTGGAGAACCTGCCCATTCGCGCGGTATTCAGTATGGCCTTGTGTGCCCAGAGTTCCGGCTCAGCGTAGTCCCTGTCCACCAGTTTCTGTGTTTCCACATAAGAACTGAAATCGGCAAGATGCATGTACTGTTCGTTATCCGATAGAAGCTTGTCCACAATCCAGCGGAACAGGTCGTAATCGTGCTGCGAAAAACGATTCTCCAGCAAAGCGCCGAGAACCTGCCGGACATCGAAGGAGTTGTTGTAAATTTCACGGGGATGGTAGGACCTTGATTCGAGAGCCTGCGCCACTTCTTCCTCTCGCAGGCCGAACAGATAGAAATTTTCGGCCCCTACTTCCGCAAGCATTTCGATGTTAGCCCCGTCATAGGTGCCTATGGTCAGGGCACCGTTCATGGCAAACTTCATGTTTCCGGTTCCTGAAGCCTCAGTACCTGCGGTGGAGATCTGTTCGCTCAGGTCGCACGCGGGAATAATCTTTTCAGCCAGCGAAACACGATAGTCGGGAAGGAAGGCCACCTTGAGCAGATCATTGACTCTCGGATCCCTGTTCACAACCTCTCCCACACTGTGGATGAGCTTGATTATCTGCTTGGCCTCCCAGTATCCGGGAGCGGCCTTGCCGGCAAATATGAAGGTACGCGCACTGGCAGGCACATTTCCATGGTCCACGATCTGGATATACTGGTGAATAATATGCAGGACATTAAGCAACTGCCGCTTGTACTCGTGGATTCGCTTGGCCTGAATATCGAAAATCGAGTCGGGAGAGACCAGTATCCCAAGTGAAGAATGGATATAATTTCCCAGTCTGATCTTGTTCTCACGCTTGGCGGTCATGAAAAGGGCCTGAAAATCACTGCTGTCCGCGTGACTTTCGAGCTTTTTAAGCAGCGAGAGGTCCGTAATCCAGCCTTTGCCCACAGTTTCGGTGAGCAGGTCCGCCAGCAGCGGGTTGGCTTTGAGAATCCAGCGGCGAGGTGTGACACCATTGGTTTTGTTATTGAACTTGCCCGGTTCCATCTCATGAAAGTCCGGGAAAAGACGGGTCTTGACCAGCTCGGAATGAAGTTCCGAAACCCCGTTCACCGAATGGGAGCCGAGAACTGCCAGATTGGCCATTCGAACCTTTCTGTTGCCTTCCTCGCAGATGAGCGACATGCGCTGCACCTTGCCTTCATCCCCGGGGTATCTGTTTTCCACCTGTTTAAGAAAACGGCGGTTGATCTCGTAGATAATCTGCAGATGCCGGGGCAGAACCTTTTCAAACAATGAAACAGACCATTGCTCCAGTGCTTCCGGAAGCAGGGTATGGTTTGTGTACGCGCAGGTGGCTCTGGTGATTTCCCAGGCCTTCTCCCATTCGATGCGTTTTTCATCAACCAGAAAGCGCATCAGTTCAGCCACGGTCAGGGCCGGATGGGTATCGTTCAGCTGGATGGCTACGTACTCTGAGAACTCTTCGAAATTCCTGTTCTGGGCCATGAACCTTCGTGTTATATCACGCAGCCCGCAGGCAACCAGAAAATATTCCTGAACAAGCCTGAGTTCCTTACCAAAGGAAACAGATTCCGTGGGATAAAGAACCTTGGAAACCATTTCGGACTCTATCTTACGCTGAACAGCGCGGATATAGTCCCCGTGGTTGAAGATCTCCATGTCGAAAGTCTGGGAGGCCTTTGCCGCGAACAGGCGCAGGTAGTTGACGGTCTCCCCGCCGTAGCCGACGATGGGAATATCGTAAGGAACGCCGATAATGTCCTCCCAGTCCATCCACATGGGCAGGTACTCCCCATCCGGGCCGACGGTGGTTTCCACCCTTCCGTAGAGAGGAATGATTACCGCCTGATCGTGACGGGCAATCTGCAGCGGCATGCCCTCCATCATCCAGTAATCGGCCAGTTCCTTCTGGTAACCGTTATGGATGGCCTGCCGGAACAGACCGTATTCATAGTGGATTCCGTAACCGCATCCGGGCATGTCGAGAGTGGCCAGGGAATCAAGGAAACAGGCTGCCAGCCGTCCCAGCCCGCCGTTACCAAGGGCCGGGTCCCGTTCACTTGCCCGAACCTCGTCCAGATCAAACCCCATGTCCTTGAAAATGTCTTCGCACAGATCAAGCAGCTCCATGTTGCACAGGGAGTTACCAAGGCAGCGACCGAGCAGATACTCAATGGAAAAATAGTACATGCGCTTGGCCCGGGATTCACGGTAACGGTCACGGGTCCGGATCATGCGTTCCACCAGCCGGTCACGCAGAGCCAGAGCAAGCGCTTTACCCATATCCCATTCATTGGCCGCCCTTACCTCTTTGCTCAGTGAATAGACAACATGGTCCCTGATGTCGGAAGTAAGACTTTCGCGGTCATTTTTCTTTTTTATCTGAAAGCTGCATTTGCTCATATGGCCTCCTGCTTGGTTCGCATAAATATTACGACAACAATAGCAGGATGAACCTCTTAAATCCAGATATAATAAGAAACGGCGGAGCAAAAACACCCCGCCGTTTCGAAAAAATTACTGCCTGAAAATATTCAATATTCCATATGCCCGGCAGCGAACCTGAATATGGTGTCCGAGACATCGTCCAGCCAGTAGTGATCGTGGCTAACGATGATGACCGTCATCCCGCTGTCGTCCCGGGATTTCACGGCCGCCTCATGGATAAGTTGCGTGCTTTCACGGTCAAGGCTGGCAGTAGGTTCATCCAGCAGCAGCACACGCGGCTTAATGGCAAGTCTGGCAGCCAGCGCCACCCGCTGGGCCTCTCCACCCGAAAGCTCGAACCACTGGCGGTTCATGAACCTGTCCGGGTCAAGCCCGACCGCGATCAGGGATTCACAGACCTGCGCCTCAATCTCGTCGCGTCCTGCCCCACGCAGCTCCAGACCGTATGAAACATTGCGGAATACCGATCGTTTGAGCAGATAAGGCTCCTGCGTAAGCATGGTGACTTCACGGCGCAGTTCCGCCCCGTTTCCATCCACTTTGCGCCCGTCATAGAAAATACTACCTGAAACAGGAGTCTCCAGAAAAGCCAGCAATCGCATGAGCGTGCTTTTTCCACTGCCGTTATGCCCGGAAAGACCTACGATACTGCCCTCATAAACGACAAAGGAATCCAGCTCCAGAACGGTCCGCCCGTTGTACTGCTGAACCACTTTTGAAAGTCTGTACAGCTCGCTCATTACTGCCCTGCCCTTCTGCGTATGCCGGCCATGGAAAAGTTGACCGCAAATGCAATGATCATCAACACAAGACCTAAAGCAATCCCCATGGCGAACTCGCCCTTGCCGGTTTCCAGAGCAATGGCGGTGGTAATGGTGCGGGTGTGCCATTTTATGTTGCCCCCGACCATCATGGAAATACCTATCTCGGACACAATCCTCCCGTAAGCGGCGGCGGCAGCCAGAATAAGACTGTAGCGGGCCTCCCACAAGGTGGTTCGAAGCACCTGACTGTGGACTGCTCCCAGTGTAAGCAGCGTATTCTTGAGTCGCAGGTCAAGGCTTTCAACCGCTGTGGCCATCATGGCCACAACAACCGGCAATCCCAGCAGGGTCTGCCCGATGGCTATCCCGGAAACGGTAAAAAGAAGACCCAATTCTCCCATAGGCCCCTTGCGCGACAGCATGGCATACACAAGGAGTCCTATGACTACTGTGGGAAACGAAAGCAGGCTGTCCACAACTGTTCGAATTGTCTTCTTGCCGAAAAAGTCATGGTATCCCAGCAGAAAACCGAGCGGTGCGCCGATAGCCAGACTTGCAAGAATGGAAAGTGAAGAGACGCAAAGTGTCGTGATAATGGCCGAATATGTTTCCGCATCCCATGAAAACAGGAGCACAAAGGCCTGAACGATACCATCTAAAATAAAATCCATTGATTACTGCCTCCGGTGGTCCTGCAAAGGCCATGAAAGACCTCCTGCCAACCCAAAGAAACACTTTGATCCGCCACAAACTAAAAGAGACTGCCTGCAACAATTGTCACAGGAAAACAAAACGGGCTACATGGTCTGCAAGATATAAAACCTGCGAACCGGGACCGCCAAACAGCGGCAACTTCACGATAATAAACGGTTCTGTCCCGGAATGCAAAAAAAGCGTGGAAGCTGGAAAAGTGAATTCAGCTTCCACGCCGAGATTATCAGCAGTTCATTGGGTTGAAAAACAACCCGTCAGAGAAGAGCCCTTCCGGACCCTGCCGATCAATTATTTTGCGTTGGGGGTAAAGAGCTTCTTGCCGAGCAGCTTGAAGTCGCCGATTACTTTCTGGGTTTCGGGGGAAGCAATCCACTCGGAATACTTGGTTGCCAGATCGTATCTTGCTTTCGGGCACTTCTCGGAGTTTACAGCCAGAACGCTGTACTGGTTGAACAGGTTCTTGTCGCCTTCAACCAGAACCTTAAGTTCGGGGTTGCCGTTCTTGTTGGCGCTGTATTTGATGTATGTGCCGCGGTCGGTCATTACGTAACCGTCACGTTCTTCGGCAATGGTGATGCTCTTGATCATGCCCTGACCGGTCTGCACGTACCATTCTTCCTTCTCGGGAACAGCCATGCCGGCTGCTTTCCAGAGGGAAAGTTCTTTCTTGTGGGTACCGGAGTTGTCGCCACGGCTGATGAAGGGAGCCTTTTTCTCGGCAATGGCCTTCATGGCCTGTGCAACTGGCAGTCCTTTTACACCGGCGGGATCGGAGTCAGGTCCGATGATTACGAAATCGTTGTACATGACTTCGCGGCGATCTTTGAGTGCGCCGGAATCAACATATTTCTGTTCAGCTGCGGGCGCGTGCACCATCAACACGTCAACATCGCAGTTTTCACCCATCTTGAGAGCCTTACCGGTACCTACAGCAGTCCAGCGCAGTTCAATACCCGTGTCGGCCTTGAACTTGGGAGCCAGGTAATCCAGCAGGCCGGTGTTATCGGTACTGGTTGTTGTAGCCATCATGAGAACTTCTTCAGCTTTAACCAATCCGGGAGCCACAAGCAGGGAAACCAGAGCAAGAGCGAGAAGCAACACTTTAAATTTTTTCATCATTCCTCCCAAAATTATTTTATTCGAAATGCAAAACAACGGTGCCAGTAGAGCCTCAGCATGCTGAAGATGACTCTATGGTATTGTGATAAAGCAGATACTTGAACCTGTGTCAACCAAAGCATAATTATACGTACGGTCTGGCCCTAATCTCATAAAGGTGCAGAAACCGGAGGAAAAAAGATATTCTTGCGCACAGGGGGGGATTACGTCTATCCTGACATAAAGAGGGAAGGAAAATATATGACCAGAGACAGCTTCGATTTCACCGTTAAGGAATATGTCAGCGGATCATTCAGGGACCGCGAGATCAAGAGCATCCTTGAAATACCTTTGACCATCAATCTCAACGGCCGGGAAGTAGTCACCCTGCTGACAACGGCCAAATTTCCGGACTACCTCGCTATCGGTTTCCTGAAATCTGATGCCTACATTTCATCTCTGGACCAGCTCATTGACCTGAAAATTACGGAATCTACGGAACGCATAGTCGCCGATGTAACCGTAAGCCATGATCCATGGAAAAACCGTGTCCTTGAATATTCCATAACCTCCGGTTGCGGCAAAGGTACCAACTTCGGCCGCAATGTTTCCACCATCTCAAAACGCTCCATCACCTCAGACATTAAGGTCACCCCGAAGCAGATCCTCTCCCACGCCCGCGAACTGCATGAACGCTCCACCCTTTACGGAAAAACACGCGGCTGCCACAACTCATCCCTCTGCACACCAGACGAAATGCTCTACTTCCGGGAAGACATCGGCCGTCACAATGCCATCGACATGATCGTCGGGCAGTGTTTTCTGGAAAATGTGTCCACCGACGGAAAGATGATTGTCTCCACAGGCCGGGTTGCCTCTGAAATCCTGCTCAAGGCCGTCCGCATTGGGGTTCCGGTCCTTGCCTCCACTGCCGTAGCCACAAGCTTTTCAGTTGAACTGGCCCGAAAGATCGGTATCACTCTGGTCGGCAACATCTCCGATGAATCCTTCTGGGTCTACAACGATCAGGGCAGAATAACCGGACTTTAGTCTACGCATAGTCCTCAATGACCAATTGTGTCTAAAATGACACAAATAGATTTAGCAGTTGCTGGCGGTAATCATCCGGTATTCAAAAAAAATTCATTTTCATACGGCACTGAATACTGCCTGTATCAATAAATTAAACATCTGAAATATAAGTGTATTTTTATATATGCGACAAAACGACACCCTCAACTGTCTTTTCGTGTCACAATGACACATGAATTTCACAAAGCTAACACATTGTTATTTAACGACAAAAAAATCAACATTTCCCTGAGTACTTCAGTCAGAGTGTCAGTTGTGTCAGAACGACAGCAATTGACATTAGCATGCAGCAACTGCCAAGAAGACATATGCATCTTTTTAAGTGCTAAAATTAACCTAAATAGAGAATTCACGGACATCATGCTGATCCGTACCGTCTCTAAGGGTAAACATTCCGGGTTATTTCAAGGAGAAAACAGATGAGCTACGATTACAATGCAGCCGGAAAGCTGCTGGACAAAAAAATTGCCGATCTCAACGACAAGCCTTTCCTTCCCAAGGAGCTGGTTGAGCTTATCTCCACAGTAGCCCGGATACAGCTGGAGGAGCAGGAGCAATCAGCTCCGGTTATTCCCGATGCCTCAACACTCGCCTCCGCAGATGAAAACCTTCAGGGCCGCCCCCTGCTGCTTCGCGAGGAATTTCCCTATGACTTTGCTCAGGCCTGCAAACTCTTCGACCGCTTCGCGGAAGTCCTTGAAAGTTCCGAAGGAGTAATTTCCGAGGCATGTGAGCTGATTCGTTCCGCCCAGAAATCAGGTGAGCTTAGCCTGAAGGATGCCTTCACCGCCTACCTGAAGACTGACGAGGCATACTTCATGAGCTGGTCTGAGAAAACTCCTGAAGCTCCGCGTACACTCAATTTTCTGGTCCAGTCGGCCATGACGCCTTCCATAAAGGCCGCCGCCCTCAAGCTGGCCGAATACCTGCCCCAGCAGGAGCGCGAAATCGAGAAGAAGCCGGCACATGCCGAACTGGAACTTGAAAACAGCCTGCCTCCGGCCAGAGCACATGCACACTGCCCTATCTGCGGAAGCGTGCCCTTCATGCACACCCTGCATCACAAGCAGGGATTCCGCTATGCAAACTGTTCCTTCTGCCACACCGAATACCGGGTCCGCCGCCTTGCCTGTGGGTACTGCGATGAATCCAATCCGGAGAAACTCAAGTTCTTTACCGTTGACGAATCCCCCGGATACCGCGTGGACGTCTGCGAGACCTGCAAAAGCTACATGAAAACTGCCGACTTCCGTGAACTGAGCAAAGTATCCATTCCTGCTCTGGATGACCTTGAATCCCTGCCGCTAGACTTCGTAGCGGTTGAGGAAGGTTACAGGCGGGGAACACTTTCAGTCTGGGGGTTCTAACATGGTACTTCAGGACAAGCTGGGACGGTGCGTCAACTACCTGCGCCTGAGCGTTACCGACAGGTGCAACCTGCGCTGCATGTACTGCGTAACAAAAGATTTCACCCATATTCCACACCCTGACATCCTGCGCTACGAAGAAATGCTGCGGCTTATCGACCTTGCCGCATCCATGAACATAAACAAGTTGCGACTGACCGGCGGAGAACCGTTTGCGCGCAAGGGCTTCATGGAATTCGTCAGCAAAATCATGGCCCGGCACGGAGACATGGACCTGCGCATCACCAGCAACGGGACTCTGATCGAGCCGCTTATTCCTGAACTCAGCAGACTCGGCGTCAAGCGCCTGAACATTTCACTTGATACTCTGGACCGGAAGACTTTCGAGGAAGTCACCGGTCGCGACCACCTTACCGATGTACTGGGAACAATAGAGGCCTGCATACGGGCCGGTATAAGGGTCAAGGTCAACGCCGTGGCCATGAAGGGGATTAACGACCGGGAACTGGGCGCATTCATTGATTTCGCGCGCAACAATCCGATCGATATGCGCTTCATCGAGTTCATGCCCATGGGGGACGATACCAAATCGGACAGCAGGTTCTGGTCTGCAGATGATATTCTCGCACAGGCTTCTGAATTCGCAAATCTGGTCCCGGTCAAACGCACCAAGGAAAACAGGGGACCGGCCAGAATGTACAGCATAGAAGGTGGACAGGGCCGCCTTGGACTGATCTCCCCGGTAAGCTCTCATTTCTGCGGAACCTGCAACAGGCTGCGCATCACTTCCGACGGCTACCTGCGCACCTGCCTTTTTTCGGACCACACCTATAAATTGCGCGGTATCCTGCGCAACCCGTCCCTTGGTGATGACACACTGAAGAAAGTCATTGCGGCAGCAACAAGGGACAAACCGCTCGGATACCACCTGCTAGAATCAAGGAAAGGGTGTGAGGGAGTATGCGGAACACAGATGTCAGCCATCGGCGGATGACAGAAACAGGATCAAAGGGAAGAATGGAAAACCGCGAACAGACGCTGAAACGCCTTACTGCCTCGGAAGATGAAGCAAGAAAATTCCTCGTGCATAAATGCTTCGGCGACAGAAAACTTTTCTGTCCACGCTGCCGTGAACTCAAGCTCTACAGCCTGAGCGGCGACCGTTACCGCTGCTCCGCCTGCAAGTACACCTTTCAGGAATTCAGCGGACGCTGGATCAACAACGGCGGACTGTCCTGTCGGGAATGGATCAGGCTGGTCCAGATGTTTGCCGAGGATAACACCGCGCACGCCATATCACAGGATCTCGGCCTGTCCTACAATGCAACCTACAAGGCCATAACCGCCCTGCGCTTTGCCATACTTGCCCAGGCCATCGATGCCCAGCAGTTGCTCAGCCATGAAACAGGGCTGCATACCCACCTTAAAAACAAAAAGCTGACCGGGGTTCCCACCCAATCAGCATCGGGAACAATCCCGGTTTTCGGCATAATGGAAAAAAACGGCTGGGTTTTCATTGACCTGATGCAGAACATCACCGCCGAATCGGTCTTCCATTTCAACCACAACTTCCACCTGAAGCTGGTTCGCCACGGGTCCATCCTTCACACCGACCGCTACCAGAAATACGATGCCCTCATCCTTTGCGGGGACGACTCCCTGCCTATGGACTACATCCGCAAATATCCGGGGATAACTCCGTACATCGAAGTCTCCGAGGGCCAGTTCTGGGATTTCGCACGTGAACGCTTCAAGCGCTACAAGGGCATCTCGCCTCACCGCTTTCCGCTTTATCTCAAGGAACTCGAATTCCGTTTCAACAACCGGCACAAGGATATTTTCGAGTTGCTGCTCTCCTACATATGCAAAATAGTCCCGGACATAGACTGATTCAAAACAGAAAAGCCCCTTTTCAGGGGCCTTGAATTATCCTTCAAGAACTCTGTTCTTTCCGCTTTCCTTTGATCGGTACATTGCCGCATCCGCTCTGCCGGTCAGTGAGTCAAGCGTGTCTCCATCTGAATACTGAGCAGCACCGCAGCTGACTGTCACCCTTTCACCCGGTGAATCACCAGCGGAATCCGGCACACAGCGGTCGCAACCGACTACAGCCTCCCTGATGCGCTCACTGATGGACACAGCCAGATTTATATCACCATCCACAAGGATGATAAATTCATCTCCTCCCCAGCGGGCGCAGAAGTCAGATTCCCGGACAGAATTCCCGAGAACTGACGCTATCCGCCTCAGGACATTATCTCCTTCAACGTGACCGAACACATCATTGACCTGTTTGAATCCGTCCAGATCCAGCAGCACAACCGAAAACGGGCGTGCGTTCTTCTCGAACTGCACAATAGCTGAATCAACACGGGCCTCAAAAGCCCTGCGGTTGCCCAGTCCGGTCAACTCGTCCGTTTCCGCCAGCCGCTCAAGGCGCAACTGGAAATGGTTGATGACCAGCACGCTCAGCAGCACAATAAAAAGAGTGGCAATTCCACCGACAACAACGGTCCGGATGAAGTTCTCCCGTGCGGAGTTAAGCAGTGGCGCTTCATTCTGCTCAACCACCAGTATCCACTCCAGTTCGGGAATATATCTGGCGGTAAGGTGAACCTTCTCCCCGCCGGTCTCGAATTCGTAAACTCTCGGCTCTGCTGAAGTATTCAGCACCTGGGTGGCAATGCGGCCAAGGCCGGGCATATTCCGTATATTTATCTCTTCTACAAGACCTATGTTATGGTGCACCTGAACAAGCCCCATTCCATCAATCAGGAAAATAACCTTGCCGTATTTTTCGGAAAAACTTTTCAGTAACCGGGCTACATTGTCCATCTTCAGTCCAACCCCGGTTACTCCCAGCAGCTCCCCGTCATCCCCAACCAGGCGGTGGTTGATGAAAATGGTCAGCACATTCTGAGCGGCCTCGTTGGTGTCGACATCAAAGGCGTGGTCCTCTCCACTGGCTACGAAATCATAAAACCAGACATCATGGCTGTCGTCTTTGGAAATGGTCTTAAGGACTCCGCCGGGATAATAATATTTACCCGTTTTTGCGGATACAAAAAACGCACTGAAAAAGCCGTACTGTTCCTGAATTTCGGACAGATATCTCTCGATCTTGGACAGATCCTTTTCTCCGGAAACAGTCCAGTCTTTCAGGAACGTATCGTTGGCCATGAGGGAAGAAACAAACAAAGGACGCATCAGCCCGGACTGAATTTCAGAATAGATATTGTCGCGGGTCAACGGCAGTGAAGAATTGACTATCTCGTTGCGAATACTTTTACGTGACTCGCTGTAGTTGTACAGACTGAGCGAAATAAACGCTCCGACAAGAATCATGGTCAGAACGGTTATCATTTTTAATCTGACAGACATCCATCCTCCAGAACCTTTCTGCAGACAGTATTAACAGCCTTTACGTCAAGACATCTGAAAACAAAAAGAATGTGACAACGGTTAAAAAAGTCTGCCGCTGCCGGTAATTTTCTGCATATGCTGATAGGCCTTGGCAGTGGCAACCCGGCCGCGGGAAGTCCGTTTCATGAAACCGCACTGAATTAGATAGGGCTCGTAAATATCCTCTATGGTGCGGACTTCCTCGGAGCAGGCCACGGCGATGGTCTTGACGCCCACGGGGCCTCCACCGAACTGATCAATTATGATGGATAGAATTTTCCGGTCCATGTAATCAAGTCCGAGCGGATCTACATCAAGTTTGTCGAGAGCCATATCGGCAAGCTCGGCAGTAACAGTCCCGTCTCCGTGTACGGTAGCGAAATCGCGCACCCGGCGCAGCAGACGGTTGGCAATGCGCGGAGTTCCGCGTGAACGCCTGCCGATAATCAGCGCGCCCTCTTCAGTCACCTCCAGATTGAAGATACGCGATGCACGGATGACGATCCGGGCCAGCTCTTCAGGAGAATAAAATTCCAGACGGAAAATACAACCGAAACGGTCCCTCAAAGGAGAGGTAAGCAGGCCCAGTCTGGTAGTTGCCCCTACAAGAGTGAAGGGCTCCAGATCGATTTTCACTGTCCGGGCTGCCGGTCCCTGCCCGATAATCAGGTCGATATTGAAATCCTCCATAGCCGGGTAGAGCACTTCCTCCACGTTGGCGGGAACACGGTGAATTTCGTCGATAAAAAGTATGTCGTTGCGGGAAAGGTTGGTCAAGATGGCCGCAAGATCGCCACTGCGCTCAAGTACCGGACCGGAGGTTGAAATAAGGTTCACGCCCAGCTCGGACGCAATGATCCGGGCAAGTGTGGTCTTGCCCAGTCCCGGGTTACCGTAAAAAAGGGCGTGGTCCATGGCACTGCCGCGTCCGCGTGCGGCCTGAATGAATACATCCAGGTTTGCGCGCAGGTCGTCCTGACCGATAAAATCGGTCAGACGTTGCGGTCTTATGTGATCGTCTGTGGCTGAATTATCCATAATTATCCGGAACTGCCTGCTGCTTGAAGGTTACTTGCCGGCCTGAGAAATTTTCTTAAGCGCTACCCGGATTGCCCCGCCTGCGTCAAGATCGGGCTCTTCCTCGAATATTCCCTTGAGGAATTCGCGCACCTCATCATCAGCGTAACCGAGGTTGCGCAGGCCGGAAAGGGCGTCGAGAAACTCGCTGCGGTCGCCATCAACAGGACAGGCACCGCTGCGCACGGTGGCGGATTTAAGAGTTTCCATCTTATCCTTCAGTGACCAGAGGATCTGTCGGGCGGACTTGGGACCGATACCCGGAACAATGGCCAGAGACTTCACATCCTCACGGAAAACTATATCCTGCAGTTCTCTGGGGTTGAACTGGGAAAGAATGGAAAGGGCCTTCTTGGGACCGAGCCGGTCAATTGAAATAAGTGTACGGAAAACCTCACGGTCGTCAAAACAGGGAAAGCCGTAGAGGTCGAAGGCATCCTCGCGGATCACGGAATGGACATAGAAAGTCATGTCTGCTCCGGCAGCAGGCAGGGTCGAAATGGCGGTCAGGGTCAGGAAAAGTTCATAGCCCACCCCGCCGGGAGTAAGAATAATGCAGGACTTGTCCGTTGCTTCAAGCAGTTTTCCATGAATATAGGCGATCATTTTCCAGCCATCCTTGAGAATCTCCGTTCATTTAGGTGGCAGATCGCAATGCCCAGCGCATCGGTGGTATCGCTGGCCCATCTGGTGTTCTTCACGCCGAGAATCCGCTCGACCATGAAGGCGACCTGCGATTTATCGGCCCGCCCGGTCCCCACAAGGTTCTGTTTGACCTTGGTGGGCTCGTACCCGGAAACAATCAGCCCGGAAACAGCACAGGCGGCCATGGCCGCACCGCGGGCCTGCCCGAGCTTTAGCGCCGAAGCCGGATTGGAGGCGACAAACGCGTTCTCGATTGCCGCCTCATCCGGAGAATGGTCTTTTATAAGCTCGGCAATGGCAGAATAAATCTGACCAAGCCGGGCGCACATGGGTTTTGTGGTATCGGTCCGGATTGTCCCGGCATCTACCAGTGTGACCTGCCCGGAAAGCTCACGTACAATACCGTAACCGGTTACACGCGTTCCGGGGTCGATGCCGATGATAACAATACCGGATTCACCCATCTAGTCTTCCAGTTCAGCCATAAGCTCGTCAGGGAAGTCTGCGTTGACATGGACGTTCTGCACATCTTCATTGTCTTCCAGCTTTTCCATCAGAGACATGAGTTTTTTGGCGGTAGGTACATCGAGTTCCACGAGGTTCTTGGGAACAAAGGAAAGCTCGGTGCTGTCTGCAACCATTTCAGCTTCCTCGAAAGCCTTCTGCACTGCGGTGAAATCTTCAGGAGCGCAGTGGACTTCAAGGGAACCATCTTCAGAAATAACGTCTTCAGCACCGGCATCAAGACCGATTTCAAGAAGCTGATCTTCGGTGAACTGTTCGGGATTGAAAGACATCACGCCTTTCTTGTCGAACATCCAGGCAACGCAGCCTGCTTCACCCATGGAGCCTCCGCCCTTTCCGAGGATGTGGCGTACTTCTGCAACGGTGCGGTTCCTGTTGTCGGTAGCGGCTTCGATCAGAACGGCAACGCCGCCGGGACCGTAACCTTCATACATGACCTCGTTGATATCTCCACCGGCCAGTTCGCCGGTACCTTTCTTGATCGCGGTATCGATCTTGTCGTTGGGCATGTTCACAGCTTTGGCCTTGGCCACGGCGAGACGCAGGGTGGCGTTCATGGCAGGATCTCCGCCGCCTTTAGCTGCGAGAATGATATCTTTCGCCATCTTGGTGAAAATTTTGCCGCGTTTGGCATCCTGTCTGCCTTTTCTGTGCTGGATGTTAGCCCATTTACTATGTCCGGCCATGTATTCCTCCTGAGAATATCCAAGTCCCGCCGCATCAGTTTATTTCGGGGGACCACTATTTATATTTTTCCATGCCTCCGGCAGTCCCTTCCGGGAACTCCGTGGCAAATCATTTTCTATTGAATCCGGGGAGGCCCCGATCCCAACCCAGCGCGACTGTGGCTGATCACACCTATAAACAAGATCAGTCCGACATGAGGGAAATGCTCTATCAGATCCCGCCACATGAATAAATTCCACCCCACTGAGCAGAATTTGTAATCAGTCAGTCTCTCTGGATTCGGTAAACAAAAAAAATCTGAACAAACGCAAAAAGCTTCAGATAATGCCCTGCAAACTACTCAAAAAACAAAAAACGGCATGCTGAAGAACGAATGTTCTTACCCTTCTCCGCCGAGAAAGCCAAGTCCTACAATAAAGATCTCCTTGCTTTCCTGCCGGGAGCTTTTGGGTTTGAAGGATTTTACCTTGGAAAACATCTTGCGCAGGGAGTCGGTATATTCCTTTACATCCGGGCCTTCGAAAATCTTGACGATAAAATGCCCGCCATGCTTCAGCCTGCTTGGCACAATGTCACGCGCCCTTTCGCAAAGTTCAAGGGAGTTGGCCTGATCAGTAAACTTGACCCCGGTGGTCCGGGGAGCCATGTCGCTGATAATGAGATCGTAAGGAAGCTGTTTGTCCATGGCTGCCAGCAGTTCCGGGGAATCCTCGAAAACATCGGCCTGCAGGAATGTGGCGTTTTCAGGAAAAACGGTATCGGTGGACTGAATGTCCACCCCAAGCACACGTCCTTCCTCGCCGACCATCTTGGCGGCATAAAGGGTCCATGATCCGGGAGCCGCCCCAAGGTCCATCACATTCTGTCCCTTGGAGAAAAGGTTGAAACGCTTGTTCAGCTCCTGAAGCTTGTATACAGAACGGGCAGGATAATTGTCCTTCTTGGCCCTCTTGAAATAATGGTCTCGATATTGTTTCATAATGTAAATTTGTTTGGCAGCTTACAGCGGAAAAGACATTTGCGCCCGGCTGCGGTATAGATACAGGAAATTAACTTATAACGGCCAGCAAGCCAAGCCTGAAGCCATGCAGCGTCCACAGAGAATCCGCGTCAAAAACGAATCCGGCAGAATACAGTCACTCCCAGAAGGCCGGGAATACTTTCAGGACCTTGGAGGAAGCGGCCCTCTGCTACTGCTGGGACTGGGCCCCGATCCGTCTGAAACAGCCCGCTTATTCAACAACCCCGACATTATGTATTATGTTGAATGTCCTGATTTCGAAAAACAGATTCCGGCCACGGGCAACCTGCCCCCGCAATTCAGAAAACTCGCACCGGATCAACTTGATCAGTCCGGGGACCGGCACATATTTTTTTATACACCGGGTAAAAAACTCTATCCATCTTTCTGGGGACCGATCGTCTCCTGTCTGACCCTCAAAAAGTCAGGACTACTGCATGGCATGCGCAGCAAAACCTGCTGGCTGCCGGGAGACGGGAACTCCCTGCTGCTTCCGGAACTGTCACGGGCCCTGTCTGATGCCGGTTTCACATACAGGGTTATTGATCCGGATGCAATGCGCAAAAATCTGCTTTCGCTGCTGGACCGGGAATTGCCGGAAATGGTCATTTCCGTCAACTTCAACGGTCTGGATGCAACAGGCGAAACCTTCTTCATGCTCCGGGAAGCGGGCATAAAGATCGCGGTCTGGATGGTGGATAACCCCTTCCACCTCATTTCAGGCATAAATTCGGAATACTGGAAACAGGTTCCGCTCATGGTTACCGACCACTGGTTCATCCCGCGGCTGGAAGAACTCGGCGCCGAAAAGGTCAGCCACCTGCCGCTGGCAACAGATCCGGCCATTTTCCATCCCGGAGTTGATAAGTTTCCGGGCATTGAGGACCGGGTCGTATTTGTCGGGCGTTCAAGTTTTCCCGGAAAAGACACTTTTTTCTCAGGCTGTACTTTCAACCGGCAGGATTACGATGATGCCAATGCAGCCATGAACTCCGGCTTGAAGCCACATTTCGGCTGGTGGACGGAACATGACGGACTGAAGAAATTCTGGCCCGGAAAAGAGGTCAGAATGACGGGATTCCGGGCGGAACAGTCCGGACTGCTCTGGCGCAGCACCGCCCTGGCGGAAGCAGGAAACAGGATCACTATATTCGGGGATGACGGCTGGAAGGATTTCTTTACAGACGTCGACCTGCGCGGACCGGTGGACTATTTCACAGTGCTGCCCTCCGTCTATGCCGGGGCAGAGTTGAATCTCAACCTGACCAGTCCACTTCTGCCCTGCGGTCTCACCCAGCGTAATTTCGATGTATGGGCCACCGGAGGGATGCTCATCACGGACCGCACAGGGGGAATGTGCATCTTTCCCGACGACCTCGTTAATGAGTGCTCTTTCTCAACTCCTAAAGAAATCCCGGGACTCTGCGACAGATTCAGAACCCTGCCTAGGCTTGCAAAAACCCTTTCAAAAGTTTGGCATCAGCTGATAAGCGAGCAGCACACCTACAAACACAGACTGAATAACATACTGGAATTCATCAACTAACAGTCTTAATGCACATTCGGGCACGCCTTTTGCTTAAACATCCACCGTAACCCCAATCAAGGATGATGCGGCGATGACCAAAGGACTGACCACACTCTTCATACTGCTCTGGATCTGCCTGTTAAGCGGATGTTCAGCTGGGGTGCTAATTCCACCTCTTCCCGGCCCGATGATGATTCCATCCTCAGTGGGAACAGCCATCAATGCCTACTCCATAGGAACAGACGAACGGGACTTCCAGACAATTGTTGAAGACGAATTAATTGAAACGGGCATTCAGTCAGCCATCATGAAGGAAAAGGGACTCAATATTCTGGATCTGAGCACCTATTCCTACAACGGAAATGTGTATGTGGTCGGTGTGTATGATGAGAAGGAAGATTTTCAGCGAATCCGCCGGATAGTCAGGAGCTCGAAGAAGGTAAACTCACTTACCACCTTTCTGTTTGCAGAAGAAGAGAACCCTCAATGCAGTACTACTGATGACTACATGCTGCAGATGGCCGTCAAGACCGCTCTCATCAACGAGCCCAACATTTGGGGAACAAATTTCGCGGTAAAATCAGTCCAGTGCAACGTGGTGCTGCTGGGTCGGGTAGGCGACATAAACGAGGCCATCACCGCAAGGCAGGTGGCGGCACGTATTTCAGGAGTAAAGTCGGTTAAATCGTTCATCCGCGCCAGCGGACAGAACAACTACCTGAATCAGCACAAGCGTATTGCCGCGGCCTTGAATTAAAGCAACCGCACCTGTCCACAGGACGATGAGAACAGAGCTACATGCTGATATTGGTTACGAAGTGATTTTGCAGACGGTCTCTCATCAAGGCCAGATCGCCGGACTCGATGGCTTCTACAATGCGTCTGTGATCTTCAGCGTGGCATGAAAAATCATTGTTCTCGCTGAACAGTCTTTCCGCTATCGTGTAGATCCAGTAATCGTTTGCAAGCGCTTCCCATGAACGAACCAGAAAGTCATTACCCGAAAACTGAACCATCCTGCGGTGGAATTCAAGGTCGGCCTTGCGGATGACATTTATGTCCTTACGCTTGACCCCCTCGCTCATTGTATCAACAATGTCGTGAAGCTCTTTCAGGTCAATCGCATTCATCCTGCACCCCCAGCTCACAGCCAAAGGTTCAAGCTCCCGCCGGACCGCCAGATAATCAGCAAGGTCACTTTCGGAAAGGATTTTGACCCTGGACCCTTTGTAAGGTTCAGTTTCAACAAAACCGCGTGCAGTAAGATCCCTGATCGCCTCGCGAACAGCCCCCTGGCTGACATTCAGCTCGCGGGAAATCCTGGTTTCAACGACCTTGTCTCCGGGCTTGAATTCACCATTCAATATACCGCTGACAATATGTTCCACCACATCGTCCCGCAGCACACGACGTTTAAGCACCTCATTACCGGCCATACAACATACCCCCTAGACGCTCCAACGCAGTCCGTATATGCATCTCTCCCCTGTAAATGAACTATATCCGGGGGCAAAGACTAACAGTTTTCACAATAATATCAAGCACGACAAACAAAACTAAAAAATATATTATTTCCCTTAGCTGAAAAATGTAACTTTTGCGACACCAACGCAACATGTCCGCAATCAGGACTGCCACACAAAAGCAACAACACAAACATATTGAACCTATAATCAAATACAATAAAAGCACACCAACGACATAATCATGTATTAACGTGAACACCAGCCTCAATACATTAAAAATGGTTATTCAGCATAAAGCAAAAAGCCGCCTCCCCGAACCGGGAAGGCGGCCAAAACTGCAAACTGCTTATATGTGCTATACGTTTTTCAGACTTTCAATGACAGCCTGAAGCTCCTCGGACAGACGGGACAGTTCATGAACAGCACGGGAAGACTCTTCCATGGCATGTGACGTGTCTGATGCAATCCGGTTGACTTCATCAGTATTGCGGTTGATCTCTTCCGATGCCGCGGACTGCTCCTCGGAGGCAGTTGCAATGGACCTGACCTGATCAGCAGTATCCTCAACAATTTTTACGATGGAAGACAGGGACTTCCCTGCATCGGAGGCATAGGTGGTGCTTGTCTCGACAATTCCTGCCGCCTTCTGCATATCCCCGATGCTGTTACGTGTTCCGCTCTGAATGGCCGAAACAACATCTCCAACCTCCTTGGTGGCATCCATGGTCTTTTCAGCCAGCTTGCGGACTTCATCAGCAACTACTGCGAACCCACGTCCGGCCTCTCCGGCCCTTGCGGCCTCAATGGCAGCGTTCAGAGCCAGCAGGTTGGTCTGGTCGGCAATATCGGTAATGACACTCATAACCTTACCGATACCCTCAGCCTGCATACCGAGACTTTCAAGCCCGGACGCCATATGCCCGGCGGCCTTGTGGACCTCGCCGATACTTGAAATAACGTTCTGAACTATCTTTCCGCCCTCTTCTGCCTGACGTCTGGCGCTGTCTGCGCTCTCCGCTGCCCTGGAGGCATTCTGCGCCACCTCGAATACCGAAGCATTCATCTCCTCCATTGCTGTGGCGGCTTCTGAGGTTCGAGCCCTCTGCATTTCAGCACCTGAACGGGACTGCTCTATCTGTGCGGACAATTCCTGTGCGGCGCTGGTAACCTGCATTACAATCTGGTCAAGATGCCCGGCGGCCTGAAGTATCCCTTCCCTCTTCGCCCGTTCTGCTTCACTGCGAGCCGTTTCGGCATCATCTAGAGCCTGACGAGCACGTTGAGTCTGCTCCTCGGCTTCCTTCCCCTTTTCTTCCGTTGTCTTCAAAAGCTCCACCAGACTTTCGACCATATTGGTCAATGCCTTCTGGAGGGTTCGCAGTTCTCCCGTGAACTGCGACTCGTTGAGGGAAAGATCGTACTTGCCATCAGCTACATCCTGAGCTGCTCCGACCAGTATCTGAATAGGGGTTGCAATTGACCGGGCAACAAGCCAACCCAGTACGCAAAGCAGCAACGCTAATCCAAGACCAATGAGGAAAGTATCCTTGAGGGTGGAATACGCGCCGGCCATAATCTCTTCCCGGTCGATCAGCAGGGCCAGCTTCCAGCCCAGCTCAGGAGAAGTATAGACACGGACAAAAACATCCTTGCCACCCACCTTCAGCTCGGTAAGTTCGTGGTCATACCCGGCGAGCGCCTTGATGCCTGCGTCCTCTATGTCTCCGGCCTTCTTGAACAGATAATCCGGGTGAGCGGGGTCGGACAGGATAGTTCCGTCACCTTCCATCAGCATAATATACCCGGTCTGGCCGATCTTGATTTCCGAAACCACATCGGTGAGAGTCGACAGGTTGATATCTATACCCACGACCCCTATGATCTTTCCGTCCTTGCGGATTTTGGACATGATACTGCTGACAGCCTTTCCGGTAGTGGACTGATAAGCCTTGCTGACCGAAGTATCTTCGGGGGCATCCAGAGCTTCCTTATACCAGGGACGCTTCCGCGGATCATATCCCTGCGGCATGGAATCCTCCGGATTCATATTGAATCCGCCGTCCTCCATCCCTGCGTAGACATAATCATAAGCCTTATGGCTATCCACGATCCTCCCGTAAAGATCAAACGCAGCCTTACCCTGAGCATCCATTACTGTACGCTCAATCTTCTTCAGTTGAGCATCATTCACGAAATTCGGGTTATGACCGAGAGACCCGTGAACCACCGGCTCAAGAGACAGGAACTTGGCGTTATCCCGGGCCTGCCTCATGAAATCCGCAATAAAATTGTCCACCTGTTTCAACTCGTTAAGCGAGGACTCGGAGAAAAAGGCTTCTGCCATGCCGGTCATCTTGAAATACGCAGTCGAAGACAGTCCGCCGATGGACAGTACTACAGCGACAAGCACCATCAGGATTAGCTTGTTTTTAATGGTAAGGTTCATAAGGCATCTCCAGAAATTTAGATTCACACCGGGCCACCACCGGCAAGCAACCGCTCACCCTCCCCCACAGAATTCATCCGACCCAGCAAATGCATAGTAATACAATTCTACCAATATTCCAATTCAACAACACTCTATTTCAAGAGACAATCCAAATTTATAACACACCTGCAATGCAGCTGTTGCACAAAAAAGTCCCTTCACCGTTTTATCGGAAAAGGGACTGTCTAAATTGCATTAAAATCATATCTGCTGAATCTTTAAATCTGTCAGGACACCGCCGGAAGCCTGATTATAAACTTGGACCCCTTGCCGGGTTCAGACTCCACAATGAACTCGCCTTCATGGTTACGGGTGATAATGAAATAGGATACGGAAAGACCGAGCCCTGTTCCGAGTCCCACCCGTTTTGTAGTATAGAATGGCTCAAAAACCCTCTTACGCACATCCTCAGGCATTCCCGGACCGTTATCCTCCACCTCGATCATAACATACTTGCCGTCCTTGCGTGTTCTCAAGGTCAAATTCGGGCGATCATCAACATATTCCTTGTCCGCCATGGCCTGTGCCGCGTTCTTGAATATATTGAGAAAGACCTGTTCTATTTCGGTCTCCGTTATGCTTATTGGAGGCAACCCCTGCTCATAATCGCGTCTGACTTCAATGGTTTTGAAATCATACTTTTTCTTGAGGTCGTAATCGTTTTCCGCAAGGCTGAGGGCTTTTTCCAGTATGCCCTTAACATTAACAACAGCTCTGGAGGATTCGCTCTTACGGCTGAATTCAAGCATGTTGCGCACAATTCTGGCCGCCCTGCGTCCTGCATCGCTGATCCCGCGGAGGTAACCGAGAATACCACGCCTCTCCATATACTCATGGACCTTATCCAGATCCAGCCCAAGTTCGGAAGCCACTTCAATATTCTTCTGCAGGGACGGGGAAAGCCTGCGCTCAGTGCCCTGCACCCCGGAAAGAACAGCACCCAGAGGGTTGTTGATCTCATGGGCCATACCAGCGGCCAGCCCGCCTACGGACATCATTTTTTCAGTCTGGATCATCATCTCTTCCAGACGGGACTTCATGGTGACATCATCAATCAGCAGAACTGCACCGCGTCCGTCCTCGCTTTCAAGGAGAGGATAGATTTTGATGTTCTTGTATTGTGCTTCCCCATCGTAATTAAAAGGAATTTTATTCTTTTCCTTTACCTCAAGCTGGCTCACGGATTCCATAATCAACCCCATCTCGCTTTCAAGCTGGGGGAAATAGTCAAGCAGGTGCTTTCCGCGGACTTCCTCGAACGGTTTTCCGGTCTCCTCCTCAGCAGAACGGTTCCACTGATTGATGCGAACCTGCTCATCAACGCCCACAAGGACGGTAGGCATGGAATCAATGGTGTTCTTCAGGAGATTACGCAGCCGGGCAAGTTCGTTCTCCGCCATGACCCTCTCGGTGGCATCCATGGCAATACCCAGATAAGACGATACCTGACCATCAGCATCCCTGACGATCATAGTACTGTCCTCTATCCAGTAAATTTTACCCGTAGAATCGATGATCCGGTACTTCTGTAGAAAATGGTCCACTCCGTGAGTGGTGTAATGGGCCACCTCTGCGCTTGCTCTCTCAATGTCATCCGGATGAATGACGTCGATATACTTCAGCCGGCCGGACAGAAAATCATCCGCACTGAAACCGAGCTGGGAAACGTTCTGGGAAACGAGCTCAACAGGCCATCCTTCCTCATTTCGCCATTTGAAAAGAACCACCGGACTCTTTTCAACAATCATGTTGGCTTCCTTAAGTGCTTCCTCCGCCTTTTTCCTCTCGGCAATATCTCGGATAAGGTTGAGGCGCATCTCATTGAAGGCCTGTGCCACCCTGTCGATTTCATCAGGTTTCCTGTTGCCCCCGCGCCTGTTCAGAACCAGCGCACGGTCAAGCTTGTTGATGTCCATCTCCTGGGCATACTCAGCCATGGCCTGCAAATGCCGGGTTACCATGTAGTGGATTATGATCAGAATAAACAGGGCCACCAGAAAGGTCTTAACGCCCTGTGTAAGCAGTACGACAAAAACTCGCAGACGCAACCGTTTGAAAACATTATCAAGTCCGGCAATGGCCCTCAACTGGCCCACTTCCACACTTTTGCCGTCAACAACATGGATAAGGGGGAAAGTACGTTCTATGACGTTACGTCCGTCAGGCACTGTACCGATGGACGCCACAGGGTCCACAGAACCGAAAGACATCTCTACAACCTCAAGGTAGCGCATACCGGGGAGCTTGAAAGCGCCTTCCAGCTGAATCTTGACGTGGTCGATATTGATATCCCAGAGGCTGGCCGCAATCGTGTTCAGATAACTCTGCTCAACCTGATCCATTCCTTTCTGGATTTCACCGACATCACTCCGGTATTCCATATAAAGCTGAACACTGGTTCCGATTATGGTAAAAAAGGAACTGCAGATCAGGATATAAACAAGAAGCCTGTAAGGCAGCACCTGGCCTTTGCGGATTCGAAAAAATTTCACCATAAGCTCCACCGGGGAATTTCCTTGATCAACATTAAGATTCAAAGTCAGTCAAACCTAACACAAGATAAAAAAAAATGCTAAGCTATTTAAGCTTAATCGAGATCGAATCCTCTTTACTTTTATATCAAAATAACCCAAGTCATACCAAGAGCCGAAACAATGGGAAGTTGATCAGTTTCGGTTATAAATACCAGTGGGATACTATCTTTCTCGCACGACATCCTGTAGAGCTGGGCAATGATATTCAGGCTGACAGAAAAACATTTCATTTATGCTTCAATTCTCGCGGTCCTGCTTTTTTTACAGGCAAGCCGGGGAGATTGTGCCGTATACACCCAGTATACGGACACCCGGCAGAACGGATCGGACAAAGTAGAAATACAGATTGAAGAAGACATACGTGAAGCAAGAATCAGCCCGCCGATACTGGCTCCAATCCCCTCTCGAAAGGATGTAACCCCGCATAAAGCCGACGAAGTTCCACCCTCCAGAGACCTGCTTGAAATCATCAGCAGGGTGAAGAACCAGACCATTCCCGACACGGAACCGCGAATCAGGGATAAAAAAGAAAAAGAGATTTCCAAAGAATCTCTGGAAATCATCAGGGCCGGAAAGAAACAGGCTGTTACTGCAGAAAACATCAAACCCTCTGCAGCACTTGAATCCGTACTTAAAGCCTACCGCAATGGCAGCCTTGAATATACCCACAGAACCCTGAATCCCGAAGACGCGCACGAGCATCTTTTTTACCACCAGCCCTATTCGGAAGTGGACCTGCAGTCCATTTTTGACATGACAGTGCTCATCAGCGGAAAGGATATATTCCTCTCACTGGGACTGACGCCGCTTGAACAAGACAGGAAGACCGAAGAGGAAAACAGGTCCAGCAGAATCAAGGATCTGCAGCAGACCATTGCAGCCATAAAAGTCAGTGACGCAAGAAAAGCCGCCGAGCAGAAACTCGGTGGACAAGAGCTGCAAAAGGACAGCACCAACGAGCGGGCCCTGATTAAACCGCGCAAGCTGATGGTCAAGCAGATCATGGACTTCTTCGGCATCAGACGCAGGGATGATGCGGGACGCAAATATGAAGAGATGGCCACGGCCTTCAGACTTTACAAGCAATGGGTGGATCGCTGGGAGCGAATGGACAAGTATGTAAAAAAACAAAAAGTCCAGCGCATTCAGCTCAACCGCTACAGAAGATCCGGAAAAGGATTCATCGACACAACCGACACGAATTTTCCCGCCGTGCAGACGGGAAAACAGCTTCAGATCAACCCCTACGCCAACGAAAAGATATATTTGCCCAACAAGTGATCAAGCTTGATGCCGCAAGAAATCTTTATCGCAAAGGGAATGGAAAAAGCAGACCGTCGGTATGGCCAGAGAACACTATGAATCCGGATTACAACAGTAATCAGATCTTTTTATGCTCGGCCCATTTGTTGATCGCATCCAGGAACATGAAAGTTTCTGTAGATTTAATACCGCCCACATTTGACAGATCGTCCACAAGAAACTGACGGAAAGCGTTTCTGGAAGAGACGAATACTTCCACCAGCAGGTCAAACCGACCGGACACGTTTATCACAGACTGAACTCCGCTGACCGCAGCAATCCTTTCCATAATATCCGTATTGGCACGTTCCTCAAGGTTGATGCCGACCATGGCGATAAGGCTGTTTTCAAAGTACAAGGGATTAACAGAAGCGGTAATGCGCAGGTAATCGTGCTTGATCATTCGCTCGGTGCGCAACCGGACAGTACCGTCGGAAACTCCCAGCTTGCGTGCGATATTTTTGTAAGACTCACGTCCATTCTGTTGTAATTCTTCAATAATCTTACTATCCACTTCATCAAGAACTAAAGGCCTCTCTTTCACGCGATATCTCCTTTTTTCAAAATGGCTTGTCTTTTTACCTGATAACGCAATATACATAGTGGTATAATGACAAATCCGTCAATCAGCTACTTTTTTTACCCCAAAATGGCTTTACTGCGCTGTTTTTACTCATTCCACAATTTTAAAGCACATAATTTTGCTTGACAACATTATTAATGTCGTTTTTTAAACAAAACGAAGTAACCTTATTTCCGTACGGGAGAAAAGTATATGCAAAATAATTTACTGAAGTCACTTTCGGAGCAGACCGAGGAGCTTAAGGCCGCCGGTCTTTACAAAGATGAAAGAATCATAACATCCCAGCAGCAGGCACAAATTTCCGTTGCCGGAGGTCAGGAAGTTCTCAACTTCTGCGCCAATAACTACCTCGGGCTGGCCAACAACCCCGAACTGATCGAGACCGCCAAGGCTGCTCTCGACAAGTACGGGTTCGGCCTTTCCTCCGTCCGCTTCATCTGCGGAACCCAGGATGTGCACAAGGAACTGGAAAAGAAAATCAGCGAGTTCCTTGGCACCGAAGACACCATACTCTACAGCTCCTGCTTTGATGCAAACGGCGGGCTGTTCGAAACCATTCTCGGCCCAGAAGACGCTGTCATCAGCGACGCACTCAACCATGCCTCCATCATTGACGGAGTAAGGCTCTGCAAGGCCAAAAGATTCCGTTACAAAAACAATGATATGGCCGACCTCGAAGAGCAGCTGAAAGCCGCTTCCGACTGCCGCTACCGCCTCATAGTCACTGACGGTGTTTTTTCCATGGACGGAATCATTGCCGACCTCAAAGCAGTGTGCGACCTTGCCGACAAATACGACGCACTTGTTATGGTTGACGATTCCCACGCAGTGGGCTTCATAGGAGAGAACGGACGCGGAACCCACGAGTACTGCGGAGTGATGGACCGGGTGGACATCATCACCGGCACCCTCGGCAAGGCACTCGGCGGTGCTTCCGGCGGATACACATCCGGCCGCAAGGAGATCATCCAGTGGCTGCGCCAGAGATCCCGCCCCTATCTGTTCTCCAACACCCTTGCACCGGTCATCGCCTCCACCTCCATCGCAGTGCTCGACATGATCGACAGCAAGCCTGAACTGCGTGACCGCCTTAAGGAAAACAGCCGCATCTTCCGCACCCGCATGAGCGAAGCAGGATTCGAACTTGTTCCCGGCAACCACCCCATCATCCCGGTCATGCTCGGAGACGCAGTGCTGGCCCAGAAGATGGCTGCAGGGCTGCTCAAGGAAGGCATCTACGTCATCGGCTTCAGCTTCCCGGTTGTTCCCAAAGGAGCTGCCCGCATCAGAACCCAGATGTCTGCCGGACATACTCCAGAGCAGGTCAACAAGGCCGTGGACGCTTTCATCAAGGTCGGACGCGAACTTGGGGTCATCAAGTAGCAATTAGTGATTTATTTACAGAGACTTCGGCGGTCCTGCAGAACGGCTTCTGATGCGAGTTGCGCTTTTAACCGTTTGATGTCGCCGCTGGCAGCCATAGGGGATTAGTCCCTTTGGAATCTCTGTTAAGTATCGTTGAATGCTCTGGCTGATAAGCCGCAGGAATGAAACAATAAGCCTGAAAAGAACAGGCGTACAAATATATAAAAGAGACTACCATGAAGACAATGAAAGCTCTGGTTAAAAGCAAAGCCGAAGAAGGCATCTGGATGGAAGAAGTTCCCGTACCCGAGTGCGGACATAACGATGTTCTCATCAAGGTAAAGAAAACCGCCATCTGCGGAACCGACATCCACATCTACAACTGGGATAAATGGGCTCAGCAGACCATTCCCGTACCCATGGTTGTAGGGCACGAATTCGTCGGCACCATCGAAAAGATGGGCGGTGAAGTTCAGGGGCTGGCCCTAGGCGACCGCGTTTCCGCTGAAGGACACGTAACCTGCGGGCACTGCCGCAACTGCCGCGCCGGTAAAAGACACCTCTGCCGCAACACCATCGGCGTAGGCGTGAACCGCCCGGGCTGCTTTGCCGAATACATCTGTGTTCCGGCCTCCAACGTGTTCAAGCTTACCGACGCCATTTCCGATGACGTGGCTTCCATTCTTGACCCGCTGGGCAACGCAGCTCACACAGCCCTCTCCTTCGACCTCGTAGGAGAAGACGTTCTTATCACCGGTGCAGGCCCCATCGGTATGATGGCTGTTGCCATTGCAAGGCACGCCGGAGCACGCCACGTAGTCATCACCGACCTCAACGACTACCGTCTCGAAATCGCATCCAGACTCGGGGCTACCCGCACCGTAAACGTCGGCAAGGAAAAACTTGCTGATGTCATGAACGAACTGAAGATGACCGAAGGCTTCGACGTAGGTCTCGAAATGTCCGGCAGCCCCCACGCCTTCAATGACATGCTCGATAAGATGAACCACGGCGGCAACATCGCCCTGCTCGGTATCCTGCCCGAAGGGACCGCCATCAACTGGAACATGGTCGTATTCAAGGGCCTCAAGCTCAAAGGCATCTACGGTCGCGAGATGTTCGAAACCTGGTACAAAATGGCCTCCATGCTCCAGTCCAATCTGGACATCACCCCGGCCATCACCCACCACTACAAGATCGACGACTTCCAGAAAGGCTTCGACGTAATGCGCTCCGGACAGTCCGGAAAAGTCATCCTCGACTGGGCATAATCGCTTGATTTTCGGGCATGCCTCCGGCGGCACAACTTGTGCTTCGCGGCAGACTTGATTAAGTTTCACATAGAAAAACGGCAGGCATGACATATCGTCATCCTGCCGTTTTATGTTTTAGACCTTCCAGCAAGCGCGACTACTTCAGCCGCCCCTTTGCGGTAGCGTGCTCAATGTTGATTTTGAACACACGCGTCTTGTCAATATCGTTCCTGATATACTTTTCCCCGGCCGGGACATGTTCCGGAGAAAGACGGTGTACCAGCGCAAGAAGGGATTCCCTCTTCTCTTCCCCGGCAACCTCTTCGGCTTGGCCGAAAACCACAACACTCCTGAACCTGATACTGAATTGTGAAGGCAGAAGCTCCGTGTCCACATAAACACAAAAGGAAACTTTTGGGTTGAAGGCGATATTCTCAAGCTTGTGGCCGGTCAAAGCGCAATGGAAATAGATCGCTCCGTCATGAAAGACATAATTGAGGGGAACTGCGTAAGGATAACCGTCCGCTCCGACTGTTGCCAGCACGCCTTCCTCACCGGCCCGCAAAATATCTTCCACAGACCCTTCCGATAAAATCTTCTTCGTATTCTGAATATCTCTGAACATGTGACTCTCCGTGTAGTTTATTACTGATTTCCGAAAGACTAACGCACAACACGGGCAACCGGAAGAAACAAAATCAGACAAAAAAACCGGTACAGAACAGAGAATCCCGATAAAGCCGCCGGACATTCAAAGGACTGAACGCAAAAAGACCGCGATGTTAAACATCACGGTCTTCTAATCGTCCATACTGTCAGATCAAAACATGCAGTAAGTTTTTTCAAATGGGACTGAAATTCACGCCCTATTTTCAAGAGATGCTGTTAGATAGACTCTGAAAAACCGGCTTTGCCGATAAAACTTCAGCCCCAAAACCAGTCGGGATTCCAGAGGAAGGCAGGAAATTTGGCCGACGACGGCGAAACCAGATCGTCAACAGCGCACAACGCATCGGAATCAGCAACGTGGTCCGCCGGAAATGTCCAGGCCTTGCTCAGCCCGCCCGATACGCACAAATTCACCCGGAGGGCCCAGCCGAATTCCGTGAACTATCGTAACTCCGCGCAGCATGAGCGTTGCAACAAACCCTGAGGCCATTGCGACTTCGGGTTGTTCGCCAAGCTGAAGCATTCCCACGTTCACAAAAGCTCCTACAAGAGCCGCCACAGCGTATATTTCTCCGCACAGGATCATGGGACGCGCACCTATGAGGAGGTCGCGGATAACCCCGCCACCGGTAGCTGTCATCATCCCCATGAACACGGCAATAGTCCAGGGTACCTGCATCTGCAGTGCCACGGTACTCCCGGTAACGGCGAAGGCACTCAGCCCCAGCGCATCAAACCAGACACTTGCCCGGTAGCGGTCAGTCACGTTGAATCGCCAGAAGTAGGTCAGCAACGTGGCTGCTATGCACAGATAGAGTTCAAGCGGTTCCCGGGTCCACCAGACCGGTCGGTCCAGCAGGACATCGCGCAGCGACCCGCCACCGAGACCGGTAATGGTCCCGACAAGCACGTAACCGACAATATCCATGCGCCGCCTGCCGGCTGCAAGCGCCCCGCTGACCGCAAAAACAATATCCCCGAAGTACATGAAACCGTTTATTGCGTTTTGCACAATCGCGCCATTCATCATAGATTTCAGGTCTCCTTAAAATGGCCGGACAATTTTTTTGAAGCCGGACCATCTTTTCATTATTTTTAAAAACGAGACCAATTAAATTCACATTGCGTAATTGTAAAGTCAAATTATGATGAAATGAAAACTTTTCTGCTATATTTTTTGATACATCCAAAATATGACACCACACGGGTCAGCTTGCCTGTATTCATCCTACCTGCTAAAAGATTTCCTTTTTTCGAAACAGAACATTATATATACAGAGTAACGTTATGACATCATCTAGAGAATCAACGGCATACCTTACCGTAACCTGTAAGGACAGACCCGGAATCGTCGCAGCGGTTTCCGGATTTCTGTTCTCAAAGAACGCCAACATCATCCATTCCGACCAGCATTCCAGTGATCCTGTCGGCGGGCGTTTCTTCCTCAGAATGAAATTTCACCTGAACGGAATTGAGAGCAGTCTTGAAGAATTCAGAAATGAATTTACAGAAAAGGTCGCTAAGAAATTCGACATGGACTGGAACGTCAATCCGGCCTGGATCAGAAAAAAAACTGCAATTCTGGTTTCCAAGTTCGACCATGCACTCATGGACCTGCTCTGGAGAGCCAAGCGCGACGAGCTTTTCACCACTATCACCATGGTCATCAGCAACCACCCGGACCTGCGCGAGGCTGTTGAATCCTTCGGCGTCCCCTTCCACCATGTTCCAGCCGAAAAGGGCAGGAAAGAGGAAACAGAGGACTGCATCCTCAAACTGCTGGACGGTAATGCCGATCTGGTGATCCTTGCCCGTTACATGCAGATTCTGTCCCCCAAGCTGATCGATGCGTACCCGAACCGCATCATCAACATCCACCATTCATTCCTGCCCGCCTTTGTCGGCGCCGACCCATACCGCAGGGCCGGAGAACGAGGGGTCAAGCTCATCGGGGCCACTGCACACTACGTGACCGAAGAGCTGGATCAGGGCCCCATCATCGAGCAGGACGTAATTCGTGTTTCACATCGCCATGACGTGGACGAACTCAAAATTCTCGGACGCGACATCGAACGGCAGGTACTCAGCCGAGCCGTAAAATGGCACCTTACCGAACGGGTGCTGGTAGACGGCAACAAGACTGTCGTGTTCATCTAAACGCCACTGTAAAAGCAAAGAGCCCCCCAATATCCTCAAGGATATTGGGGGGGCTCTATTAATAACATTCAAAAATTCTATTCTTTTAATCCATAAAAAGAACTCAGATAATCTGCACGGCCAGTTTAAAGACTTTTTGCCCTTCTTGGCTTCCCATTTTGCAGCATTCGCCACAGAAAATTAACCATATCAAGCAAATACTCTCACATGCTAAAGGCGAAGCCCCGCTGAAAAAGTTTTTGGAAGAGTCCAGAGAAACTTTTTTTCAAAAAAGTTTCTTTGGCCCTCGGAGAGCCCGCCGGGAGGCATCCAGAAAAACTATCTGCTCCCCGCCTGCAACTTCTTGGCAAGCTGCTCGTCAGTCTGCTCACCGATACCGAAACGCATAAGCAGCTCATTGAGCTTGCCTCGAATATCCTTGGTGGCTTTTGCTACAGCCTGCAGACTGATGAACACCAGAAATTCGACCTTGAAATCACCATTATCGAATAGCGTGAGGATTGCTTTGGCCAATTGTCTTTCAAGAGCCAGAAGCTGTATTTCCTTGATCAGATCCTGCGGAGTGTTGTGCTTAAAAATCAGCCAGTTCGGATTACCTGGATCCTTGAGCCAAAGCCGGGACATCCTGATTCTGGTCATCCCGATCTCGTTGAGGGCTGTGACACTCTTAGTAGCAGCACGCCTGCGCTTCAGAACCCTCAATTGCAATTTACTCTCATCGCCGCTCATCTTCTTTTTAAGCAGCGCGGAAAAACTGGCCTCTGTCAGGTAAAAGAAAAGTTTATCCAGCGCCTCAACACCGAACTGACGCAGGTAAAGGGATATAATCTTTTCATCTCTGTTGGTGTAAGTCTTGAGGCCCAGCAGAAAATCACGGACCACTATATCAAGTGTAAGGCTTGCACCGATAGCGCATGCACAGATTTGATCCTGGGCGAACTGGAGCTTACGCGCAAGTTCAGCTTCCATCTCCGTGACATCGGCCTCATGGACGGACTCGCGCAACTGCTTCAACGCGTTGTCATAATCACTGCGGAATTTGGCAGTGGCCGGATCAATGCATACAATCCGCGCGATACGCTCAATATTCTCGTTGCTCATCCCTTCACTGCGGATGAACGCCCCTCCGTCAATCAGGGCCTTGTAGGTCATTGCCAGGACGTTTGCAGAGTCCTCATCCTCAGCCACCTTTTCGAAGGTGGCCTGAATTCTGGTCTTGTCAATGGGAGGAATTTCCGACGCAAGCTTGCCCGTTACTTCATCAAAAGGAAATCTTAGAATCAGGTAGCTCTTGTCCCGGGTCAGGGTATACTTTTCCTCCGCTACCATGGTCTGAAGCGAAGATTCTACCTCAGAGGTAATAAACTGCTCAATCAGGGATCGCCAGAAATCCCGATCCAGCTCGAATTGTTCAAGCAGTGCGTTGTATTTTTTGAGCGCAGGTTCACCAAAATGACGCAGAGTCACTTCCTCGAAATTGTCCGAGATAAGACAGGAGGCGTAAACAACTCCCTGCACAGTCTTTATGAGCAGCGTTTCGGCGTTGATGATTCTGGAACGGATATTTTCCAGAACATCCTTATCCTTGCCATCCTTGAGCTTGCTGAAGCGCCCAAGCATAAGGATAAATTCACTCAATGTCTTCTTGATGAATTCATGGGCGGGCAGGTCGATGGAACGATGGCAGAGCAAAGCAATAATACCGCTCTGCTGCTTTTCGAGCAGCGGAAATTCATTAATGCGGCTATTGTTGTACTTGATGAATTCAAGGAAAACTTCACGCTCAAGCACTTCGCGCAACGTACTGCGCTCCTTGAGCCTGCCCAGAATCTCCAGATAAAATTCAATGCGCTTGTCTTTATCAGGAACCTGTGCATTTCCCTGCAACGCTTCACTCATGAAATATCCATCCTGCCTAACTGATTATTTGCATGAAAATGTCTCAATTTTGCCATATTAGTCAAGCAGTTTGCTTTTTTACAAAGGATAAAGTGCGGCAATGGCTGCCATGCCGCAGGTATTATCATTAGCATAGGGCATCTTTTTTGCTACAAGTATCTTAAATAATGTTTTAATGACTTGCCGGAGAATACACGCCTGCGGCCATGCCGAGATAAGCCAATACAAACGCTACGGACCCAACAATCATGATCACCTGCAACAAATGTGGCAACAAGAACAACGACGCCGCTAAAATATGTGAATCCTGCGGACATAAACTCCAGTCGGGCAGAAAAAAAATGAACGGCTACTCCGGGTCAGGCGGAAGCTCCGACATGTTTCACATTTCGTTCGAAAAAAACAACATGTTCTCCAAGCACGGAGAAGCCTGGATTTATGCCCTTTTCCTGCTTGGCGCAGTTATCTTCTTCACCTACCACCGGGTCTACTGGCCGCTTTACGCCCTTACTCCCCTGATTGCCCTTCTGGCTTGGCTTCGGAAGATTTAGAAGTCCTGTTCTGAAGCTCCTTCAATGCCTCCTCCTGATCCTCTTTAAGCAGATCTGGAATGGTCCGCTGCCAGAATTCCGCCTCACGGTCAGCCTTGATTTCCTTCTCTGACTTAGGGAAGCAGCACCTGATCTCATGCCGGTCATTACAGGAAGCCGGGAAATAATCGATTATGCCGCATTCGTTTTCATCTAAGTAATATTTGACGCTGCGCCTGAATTTCTTGTTCCGGGAAATTATCATTATTTCGCCGGGGGTAAGCTTGCAGAAGAAATCCGTATACTTGGCTCCGTAGAACCCGTTGTAAACATACACATCTCCCTGCTGCACACCTACATAGCTGTAGTCGGCAGGATCCTTGCATTGGGCCCGGGCAAGGGCCTGACGGGTCAGACACATGGCCCGCTCCTCTTCCATACTCCGGGCAAAAGCCGCAGTAGCCCCAAGACAAAGAATACCGACAAGGACTGCCAATAATATTTTCTTCATAACACCCCGCAAATACGATTCTCATTCTGATTTATAAATCTGCCATGCTGACCACAGATACTCCAGCTCACTGTTTCAGACAAGAGAGCGGTTCAGACCAGCTTCAACTCGTGCAGAAAAAGCTTTTCAAACCCGTATCCGGCATGTTACCGAAATGAATCTTTTTGCGCAAATCTGCGCCCTTCCTCACATAACTTTTCCCTTGTCTAAAACCTCCCTGCGATTCCGAATACAGCTTTTTTTTCTAAACTTTGTTTAGAAAAAATCCTGTTTTTTCGACGCTTTTTAAGGTTATGAACCTGTGGAAAACTTTTTAATATTCTAAATATTTGTCCATAATTTAAGATAAACACTAATTTTGGGCATGTAACGACAAATTTTCAAATACCCCCCTGTACAAAACTCCAGGGCTGAGTTAGTGTTTTCTCCGTAGCCACAACGGCCCTGATTATTGGCGGGCCGCACCAAAAACAAAAGGGACTTCTCCCCTTTTCATAATTCGACAAGACCATAACAAAAACACATATATGACTATGAGCAATATCTCTTCCGGATGGACACATCTTCGCGGCATTGAGCCTTTAAGCCTGTGCGACTGGCCTGGCAGAACAAGCTGCGTTTTCTTTCTCGGCGGCTGCAACCTCAGCTGCCCTACCTGCCACAATTTTGACATGGCGTGGAACATGGAAAACCTTCCACTGCTGTCCAGAAGAGACATGACAACTTTCCTTAGGGATAGAGCACGCTGGCTTGACGGGGTCACAATTACAGGTGGCGAGCCTACTGCAGTACCAGGACTGGGGGAAATCCTTCACGAAATCAGACGCATTTCCGGCCTGCCCATAAAAATGGACAGCAACGGAATGCTTCCTGACGTACTGGAAGACATTCTCCGGCAGAAATTGGCGGACGTATTCGCTATTGATGTAAAAGGACCGTATGAGAAGTACCCTGCCCTTACCGGGCGGGCTGTCACCGCCGAAGCAGCGCGCAGGAATCTGGAGAGAGTCTTCGCCCTCGCCGAGGCTAACCCCCAAGCCTTCTATTTTCGTCTGACAAAGGTACCCATCCTTACGGACGAAGATGTGGAAACAGCCAAAGGTTACCTTCCGGATGGATTCGAATTGACCATCCAGAACTACATTCCTCCAAGGAGAGAGCATGCCCACGCAGATAATGAAGCGAGACGGCCGGTTGGAAACATGGTCGACTGACCGTATTGCACAGGCCATTTTCAAAGCACTCAACGCCAGCGGAATCAAAGACCCCCTGATGTCCAGAAGAATGGCCAGACAGGTGGAGCGCAAGCTCGAAGGTATCGACATTCCCGAACAGGAACATGTCCAGAACATGGTCGAAGAAGTGCTGATGGATTCGCGCCTGCACAGCGTAGCCAAGAAATTCATACTCTACAGGGATAGCCGCCGCCGACTCAGAAACCAGAAAGACGCCTATCTCGACATCAGGGAAACCATCGACGAGTACCTTGAAAAGAGCGACTGGCGCGTTTCTGAAAACGCCAACATGACCCATTCATTTCAGGGGCTCATGCTGCATCTTTCAGGAACCATACAGGCCCGCTACGCACTTGAAAAATATCCTGAAGAAATCAGGCAGGCCCACGAACACGGCTATTTCCACGTTCACGATCTTTCCTACGGCCTGGCCGGATATTGCGCCGGATGGTCTCTTCGCGACCTGCTGCTCGAAGGCTTCAACCTTGAAGGACGCTCCTGTGCCGGTCCGGCCAAGCATTTTGACGCAGTTCTCGGCCAGATGGTCAACTTCCTCGGAACCCTCCAGAATGAATGGGCCGGAGCACAGGCTTTCAACAACGTTGATACCTACCTTGCACCGTTCATCCGCCATGACGGAATTTCCTACGAAGAAGTGCGTCAGGCCATGCAGAAATTCGTTTTCAACCTGAACACAACCTCCAGATGGGGCGGACAGAGTCCGTTCACCAACCTTTCCTTTGACCTTGTACCGCCGAAACACATTGCAAACGAAGCGGTCATCATCGGAGGAGAACTTCAGGATTCCACCTACGGCGAATACGCTGAAGAAATGGAAATGATCAACCGCTCCTTCATTGAGGTCATGCTCAACGGAGACTATCACAACCGTATCTTCTCGTTTCCCATCCCCACGTATAACGTAACCGAGGACTTCCCCTGGGATTCCCGCATCGGCAGAAGCCTGCTGGAACTGACCGCCAAATACGGGGTTCCGTATTTCCAGAATTTCATCAGTTCCGACCTTAACCCGGAAGATGTCCGTTCCATGTGCTGCCGCCTGCAGATGGACCTGCGCGAACTGCGCAACAAGGTCGGCGGGCTGTTCGGAGCCGGGGACCTTACCGGGTCCATAGGCGTTGTTACCCTGAACCTGCCCAAGATGGCTTATCTGGCGCAGGGCGAGGAAGATTTTCTGGATCTAATCGAAGAGTACGCCATCCTGGCCAAGGACTCTCTCGAATTCAAACGCAAGCTGATCCAGACCAACCTCGACAACGGCATGTTCCCGTGGTCCCGCCGCTATCTCAAAAACGGATATAAGGGCCATTTCTCCACCATCGGACTGCTGGGAGGCCACGAGGCCTGCCTGAACCTGCTGGGCAAGGGAATCGACTCTCCCTCAGGCATCAGACTCATGACACGGGTCCTGAACCACCTGCGTGATCTGACAGCCGTATTTCAGGAGGAAACCGGCAACCTCTACAACCTTGAGGCGACTCCGGCTGAAGGCACCAGCTATCGTCTGGCAAAGATAGACAAATCTCTTTACGCAGACATCAAAACCTCCGGTAACGGGACACCTTACTACACAAACTCCACCACCCTGCCGGTGGGCGTTTCCGATGATGTGATCCTGGCCCTGACCCATCAGAACAAACTGCAGCCGCTTTACACCGGCGGAACGGTATTCCACACATTCCTTGGTGAATCCATTGCCGACCTTGATGCGCTGAAGAGTTTCATCATCAAGGCCTTCCGCAACACCAAGATCCCTTACCTTTCCATTACGCCGACCTTCTCCATATGCAAGGAGCACGGATACATACACGGCGAACACCACGAGTGCCCGGACTGCGGAGCCGAATCCGAGGTCTACACCCGCATTGTGGGCTACTACCGCCCCGTCAAACAGTGGAACGACGGAAAGAAAGCCGAATATAAGGATCGGATCGTATACAACACATTCTGCTGCTAGGCAGCATCTGTTTAAAAACAAAGGGCCTCTGGAAACGGAGGCCCTTTGTTTTTAAACTATCTTACTGATCGTCCAATGCTAGTTCCAATCATTTTCGTTGCCATTAAAATTACATTCCAGTAAGCTTAACAGCGAGGATCGAGGATTGGCCTGCAGTCTGCCGCACCAAGAGCACACAACGGGGCCGATATTTGACTATGCTGTTAACGATGGAGAATTTATGCGCATTCTGGTTGTAGATGATGAACAGATGGTCAGAGAAAATCTTGTCGACTACCTTGAAGACGAAGGTCTTGAGGTTGTATCGGTAGGAAGCGCCGAAGAAGCCCTGCAACTGATGAAAACAGACCATGCGGATATCGCCATTGTGGACATGCGTCTTCCGGTTATGCACGGAAATGACCTGATCATTCACCTCAAGGCCCTGCACCCCGATATGGATTTCATCATCCACACCGGGTCTGTAGACTACGCGGTTCCGCCGGATGTCAGAGCTTACGGAATATCGTCTGACAATGTCCTGCTCAAACCGGTTGCCGACATGGACCTGTTCATCCAGAAAATACGGACGCTTTTCGGAAACAAATACGATATTTAACAGCAACTTAGAGAGTCTTCAGAAGCCTTTACCCATCATGAGGAAAAGGCTTTTTTGTTTTTCAGGGAATCTTCGGAACGCTTCAGCCCGGTTGTCCCTCCAACACCCTTGCGGTAAAGAATTATCGGCCCGGAACGCTCAGCTGCGAACCGGTCCGTATGTCCGGCAAGCGTTTCCGTAGCTCCGAGCATGAGGTAACCCTTATCCGGCAAAAGCTCATGGATGCGGTGGACAATATCCACTTTTGTCTGGTCGTCAAAATAAATCAGCACATTGCGACACATTACAAAATCAAATTTCCCCAACGGACCGAACGAATTGAGCAGGTTGAATTTCCTGAATGAGACAAGGGAACGTACATCGGCATTGACTTTCCAGTTCCGATCATGGCGCTCGAAATATCTGGTATACCCGGAAGGCAGTCCTCTGGACAGCTCAAGACGGGAAAAAACACCCGTCTGCGCCTGATCCAGCACTCTGCCTGAAATGTCAGTAGCCAGTATGGAAAAATCAGTTGGTGAAACATTACTGCGAGACAAACCGCTGCAGAATTCATGAATCAACATGGACAGGGAATAAGGTTCCTGTCCGGTTGAAGAAGCTGCACACCAGATACGTATCTTGCGCCCGGCTTTACGCTCACGCACCAATCCGGGAAGAAGGTTATCGCGGATAAAAACAAAGGGATGGCTGTCCCGAAAAAAACTGGTCTCATTAGTGCTGATAGCCGATACGACTTCGTCGCGAAAGGCAACATTCGGCCTGCAAAGCAGCTCGTAAAATTCCATCCATGAACTGCAGCCACTCTCATGCAATAGGGGGGCAAGGCGGTGCTCAATCAGATACTCTTTGCCGTCAGGAATCCTCAGGCCGCATAGCTTGTAAATCTGAGTGCGCAAGAGATCAAATTCATTAGTGCCAATCCGCATTCTCCCTCCGAAACCGTCAGGCTTTAGAATCCGTTGTATTCATACACAGGATTTCACTCGCCCACTGCATGGACGCCAGATGTATGCGAGCCACAGCCATCGCGGAAAGCCTGTTCTGCGCAATTATGTTTCCAAGGCCGTTCCAGTCAGCCCTTTCAAAGGCTTCTACAAGATCAAGCCAGAACCCGCAGGAACTCTTCTTCGTGAGCGCATTGACAAGCTCTTCTCCGATAGGAAGTTCACTCATCAATTCTTCCATGGGGCGGCCCATGAGCACGTCCAGCAGGGAAAGGAGCCCCATTAGAAACATGGAATCGGCAGGCAGACAGCCTTTTTTATTTTCCAATGCCAAAAGCTCAAGGAACTTGGCACGTTTGATGGAAAGGAAGGCAAGCTCATTCCCGGCAGGTCCGGAACACATGTCTGAGAGAATGATTACTCTCAACCACCCGGCCAGCTTTTTGTACCCGATGAGGGCAATAACCTGTTTGATGGACTTGACGGTATGCGGCAGTCCGAATGAGGGGGAATTCATGAACCTGAGCAGGCGGTAACTGATCGAAACATCGGAATTTATGACTCGCGCCAGATCGCTCACATCAAAGTCATCACCGCTGATTGATTTCAGAAGCTGCATGCGAATGAGATTACTGGATGAAATCTTCTTTCCCGGTATGATCTCAGGACGGCTGAAAAAGAATCCCTGAAAAAGCTCAAAGCCCAGTTCCTTGCAGTAGCCGAACATTTCATTGTCTTCGACCTTTTCAGCAAGCAGAGTCACGTTGTACTTCTTGAGGTAGGAAGCTATGTCAGCCAACTCTTCGCGCCCGGCACCAAGACACTCAACCTTGACAATGTCAGCAAGCTCCAGGAAAGGCTCGACCCCCTTCTGCCCGACATAATCATCAAGAGCCAGCACATAGCCGTTTTCTTTAAGTTTTTTCAAAGCTTGAACGACATCCGGCTCCGGGTCCACATGTTCAAGGATCTCCACAACGCAGACATCCGGCGGGAGCAGGTCTGCCGCGTTTTCCAGCAGCATATTGCGCGGGAAATTAACCAGCAGCCGCTGGCCCTTTTTCAAATCTTCCTGAATAAGGCCGAAACCGTCAGCAATAACCTGCGAGGTCGCAGTGTCCTCGTTCCCGATTGCTGCACTGGTGCTTTCAGCCGAATTACGGAACAGTAACTCGTATCCCCATATTGAATGTCCGGAGTCAAATACAGGCTGCCGGGCCACAAAAAAGGAGTCCAGAAAGAGTTCTGAATCAGCAGTCATAATAAATCCGCCATAATACGATACAACCAATTACGGTTAGCTTGTCAGTTGCAACCAGTTTACCTTATTAGATAAACGGTTTCAACGAACAAAACGGATTCATGCGTAACAGACAATCAGGGCATCATCGGAGCCATGCGCAGCCCCTCATCCTCAGCAAATCCAAGCATTAGGTTGGCGTTGGCAACAGCCTGCCCCGATGCCCCACGGCAGAGGTTATCGATGGCGGAAAGAACAATCAGCCTTCCGGTTCTCGGGTCGGGAACAAGCCCAACGTCACAGAACATGGTGCCCCTGACCCAACGAGTCTCGGGCAGCTGACCTGCAGGAAGCACCCGGATCATCTTTTCATTGCCGTAGGCCTTATCATAGGCAGCACGCACGTCATCAGCAGTTACACCCGGCTTGAGCTTGGTGTAGATGGTGGAGAGGATACCGCGGTCAATGGGCAGAAGGTGAGTATTGAATGATACGGTAAGACCCTTGCCCGCAGCTGCGCTGAGTTCCTGTTCGATTTCCGGTGTATGACGGTGGGTGGTCAGTCCGTAGGCACGGAAGGAATCAGCAACTTCGCAGAACAAAGTTCCCACGTTTGCACCGCGCCCGGCACCGCTGGCGCCGGACTTGGCATCGATCACGATGTCATCCGTTTCAATGAGTCCTTCCCGCAGAGCCGGGGTAAGTCCGACAATTACGGAAGTAGGATAGCAGCCGGGGTTAGCCACCAGTTGGGCTTTCCTGACCTCGTCACGATAAAATTCGGGCAGACCGTAAACAGCCGTGCGAAGCAGGTCTTCGCGGCTATGATCAACCTTGTACCATGCCTCGTAGGTTTCACGATCTCTGATCCTGAAGTCAGCACTGAGATCCACAACCTTGATGCCGCGGTCATGAAGCTCACCGCCGATGGTCATGGCGGTCTTGTGCGGAACCGCAAGAAAAACCAGCTTGCAGGACTTTTCCAAATCGTCCACATCCGGAGCAGTAATCTCAAGATTGCCGAGTTCCATGCCATTCAGGAAAGGATAGATCGCCGCAAGCTTCTTTCCAGCTTCGGCACGCGAAGTAACCCGGACAAGTTTCATTCCGCTGTGGTTGCTCAGAATTCTGGCAAGCTCCATTCCGGTATAACCGGTAACACCGACAAGTCCTACAGGTATTGCACTCATTTGATCTATCCTTGAAATTTATTGCGCAGACGCGCCATGTGAGATGTGAAATAGCCCCTTGCCCGAAGAAGCCGAAAAAAAGGCTCCGCCTTTGCTCCGCAAAGAAAGCAGGTTAAGCCGTTCCAGCAAAAAAACCAAAGGTGTTCCAAAGACCCGTCAACCGTTTGCGAGGAGGCTTTGCTTCGAACCTTACGGAGATGAAAAACTGAGACAGGGCAGCATCTTTGGTAGCCGGACACTGACTTTCGCTAGACACTAAAATGTGCAGAGACAAAAAACAAATACAAGCAGGTTCCTGCGCAGGGAGTTACAGGCAATCAGTACGCCCTGCACAAAACCAGATCGAAAAATTTACTGGCTAACTTCGCTTGGTCTTCTGCACATATTTCATGCGCAGGTTGCACAGAAGATCACAAAGGAGGCGTTCCTCATCTGCGGTCATTCCATTCTGAATCTTATCTTTCAGCAGCGCGAGCACGTCAATGGAATGCTTGGCAAGCATCGGGGAGTATTGGACCTTTCCAGTGGACGGATCAGCTATCTCGCCAAGATGAACCATGGCTGAAGAGCTGAGAGACATGATGAAAGTGGAAAAGGTAACCTCCGGCAGGGGCATATCCTTGGCATATTCACTTCCGCATCCGCATTTCTTATCAGACATTGCAACACTCCTTGAAACGTATAATCTGCCGGATTCTAAAAACATTAGCCGCAACATTCAAGCATTAAAAACAAAACCTCCGGCATGACCTCACGGTATTGCCGGAGGTTTTCCCAATCAGTGTGCCTGAGCCCAGTTTCTGCCCAGTCCGAGATCAACCTTAAGCGGGACTGCCAGCCGGGTGACACTCTGCATGTCTTCCTGCAGCAACCGTCCTATCTCCTCAATGTTGCCCTCCGGGCCCTCTACGAGAAGTTCGTCATGAATCTGCAGGATCAGACGTCCACCCAGATGTTTTATCTCGGAATTGTCTGCGACCTTGATCATGGCCATCTTGATTATATCCGCGGCACTGCCCTGAATCACCGTATTGATCGCCTGCCTGCGGGCCTGCGAAACTACCTGCTGGTTGGTGGAATGGAGCTCCGGCAGAAGCCGTCTGCGTCCGGAAAGGGTTGTGACATAGCCCTTCTCCCTGCCCTGTTCCACCACAGAATCATAAAAGTCCCTCAACACGCCCAGCTTCTCGAAGTATCGTGCTATAAATTCCTTGGCCTCGTTAATCTTGATGCCCAGTTCGCGGGAAAGCTTCTGCGGTCCCATACCGTAAATCAGGCCGAAGTTGATGGTCTTCGCATTCCGGCGCTCATCGGCAGTAATCTCAGCAGGCTCCTTATCAAAAAGAAGGGCCGCGGTACGGGAATGGATGTCCTCGTCATGCTCAAAAGCCGACACTAGCGTTGGGTCACTGGAAAAATGGGCCAGCACACGCAATTCAACCTGAGAATAGTCAGCGGCAGCAAGGCGCAGACCCTTACCGGCAGTAAAACAGGCACGCATGCGCTTGCCCTGCTTTCCGCGGATAGGAATGTTCTGCAAGTTGGGTCCGGAGCTGGACAGGCGGCCAGTGGCTGTTGCCAGCTGATTGAAATGGGTGTGGATGCGTCCGTCAGAGTTCACCAGCTTCGGCAACGGCTCAAGGTAGGTGGAACGCAGCTTCTCCATTTTCCGGTATTCAAGAATATCGGTTATGATCTCATGCTGTCCGAGCAGCTTTTCAAGCACGGTGTTCGAGGTGGAAAGGGCTCCTTTTGGAGTCTTGCCGCCGGGAACAAGGCCGAGCTTGTCAAAAAGCACATTACTCATCTGCTGACTGGAGCGGATATTGAATTCTTCTCCGGCACGCTCATGAATGATCCCGGTTAATTCGTCCACGCGCTGGCTCACCTCGGTAAGGAACTCGGCAAAGGAGCTCAGGTCGATGGTAATACCGGCATCCTCCATATCAGCAAGAACCGGAATTAATGGGGTCTCAAGGGTTTTAATCAGTTCCTCAAGTCCTGCGGACTGCACCCTTGGTGCCAGCACGTGCATCAAGGCCAGTGCAGCCATCCCCTGTGCATCGGGATGGACCTCGTCTACGGCATCGGGCAGCTCATCTCCGGCAAAAAGCATCGACCGCAAGCGGTCCCAGCCGTAGTTGCGTTCTTCCGGATTCAACAGATAGGAAGCAAGACTCAAATCGAACCAGCGCGATAGACCTATCTTGCGCCAGCCCCGGTCTGCCCGGAAAAAGGACTTAACATCAGCAACGGCTAGAGTCTTTGCCGGCAGCAATTTCTCAACCAGCTCGGCAGCCCCGGTTCTGCACATCCATTCCTCTCCGGCAAAACCGATGAAATATGTGGACCCCTCGCGAACCAGACCGACCTCTCCGCCGCTGAAATCAGGCAGATCATTGATAGAGACCTTGCGCACGCTGAGCCTGCTGTCCGGGTCAGACTTCGGAGGAGCCTCCTCGCCGAACAGGGATAACAGCCCGGAATTTGCTTTTTTGGATTTAGCAGCAGAAACACTTCCTGAACCGGAAGCTGCAGGTGCAGCCGCGGCCACAGCTGGGAATATACTGCGTACATCCCGTACCAGCGACCGGAATTCATAAGTTTCAAGGTACGATGACACCTGTCCGGAATCAGCAGGCTTTACCGTAAGACGTCCCAGATCAAGACTGGCACAACTGTCCTGCTTGAGTCTGGTCAATTCCCGATAGGTAAAAATATTTTCAAGCTCATCCTTCATTTTCTTCTTAATGGCAGGCTGAAGCTTCTCATAGTTGTCGCGAAGAGCCTCAAGGGTAGGATACTTGGCCATGAGCTTTGTGGCTGTAACCTTGCCTACGCCAGGAACCCCCGGAATGTTATCGGCGGAGTCCCCGACAAGAGCCTGAAAATCAGCCCACTGGTGCGGTTCCAGCCCTGTCTCCTCACGGAAATCCGCAAGGGAGGTAATCTTTTCCGCCCGTCCGGCCGGGTCCCACATAAACACGTTTTCATCAAGGCACTGCTTGAGATCCTTGTCCGCACCGAGGATGATAACGGGCCGCTCGGACTTGTAGCGCACGGCCAGCGAGGCTATGCAGTCATCAGCCTCCTCTCCTTCAGATACAATCAGGGGAACACCGAAAACGGCCATGGCCTCTTTCAGAGGCTCAATCTGCACCCGCAGATCATCAGGCATAGGCGGGCGCTGAGCCTTGTACTGGTCATACAGCTCATGCCTGAAATTCTTGCCCTTGCCGTCAAGCATGAACGCAAGATACTTCGGTTTTTCTTCCTTGAATAGCTTAAGCAGAACCCGCAATACAATATAAAGGGCATTGGTGGGAAAACCATCCGAACGCTTCAGGTCCGGGTAAGCATGAAAACCGCGGTAGAAAAAAGCTGAACCGTCGACAAGATACAACGGATCTCCCTGCAAATTCAATTTATCCTTAAGTGACATTTCGCTCTCTCGTTATACAGGCTTCCGGCAGGACTGCCGTGCCCTGATGATCGTACTTGGCTTCCGACATCCGAACAGATTCACACCGTCCGGCATCCACGAAGGATTTCCTCTGCGTCAGGCATAATCGGCAGCGGACAGACTTACCCTTCTAACATTGTCACGGAAAATATGTAAGAGACTTGGGCAGGAATCAACTTATATTTATTTTTACAAAACGACAAGTCAATTTTTAATAAACACCATAAAAATAATCATGCTCAGAATATTTTTCAACATGCTGTCCGGTCAGCATCTGTGAGTTGGAGCAAAGGATGATGTCTTACCGGGCAAGCAATGCCGCCCGGCAGGACACGTGGATATTCGTCAGATTCGCTTGACGGTCTTATTCATATCCTTAGTCAATTTCTTGACCACAAAGGATTCAGGATCAGCGTCCTTGAGGGCGTCAAGCTTGATTTCTGCCCTTGCAGCGGCTTTGTGGCCCCCTGCGGAGCCGTATTCATTGAAGAGCTTTGCAGCCATGCGGCCCATGTTCTTGCGCAATCCGTCACCCCTGAAAATAATGACCAGGGTCTCCTGATAGATGCCTGAAACAACATCCCAGGATACTCCGTGAACGCGCATGAAGAAATCAGCCAGGATCACCAGTGTATCCGGGTTTTCTACCTTACCCAGATGAGAATAAAGCCCCGGACCGATCCGGCGGAGGTTGTAGAAGGCACGGGAGAAGTACCTCAGCCAGTCCGGATGGATCTCGCTGCGGGTGATACGCTTGATGAGGTTCATGTCGGCATGTTTGGTCAGATACCGGAATGCCTTGACGTCATCATCAATAAAAGGCCGCTCAAAGCTCTGGGTATCGGTCTTGATGCCGTACAGCAACGCAGTTGCAAGCAGCTTGGCGGGGCGGATCTTCAGGTTGTACAGGTACTCGGTCAGCATGGTGCTGTTGGAACCGTAATGTGGCCTGATGTCCGTAAATTTCGCGTGTGAATAGGGTTCCGGCGGCAACGGATGGTGGTCTATGACAACCGAAAACTTCACCTCGGAGAAGTCAGGATGATGATGGGGTTGTGAATCGATGATCGCGAACTTGTCGTACTGTGCCACCAGTGTGGGGATCATCTTTTTGGTCGGGATGCGCAGGTAATGGATCATGGCAAGGTTGTCCAACCTCTTGATCTCATTGATATGGGCGATACCCACTGCGGCGACCCTGCGGCCGATTATCCGTTTAAACGCCATGGCCGAAGCCAGGGAGTCCGGATCGGCGTTAACCACTACCAGCCAGCGTTCATCCTTGCTGCACAGGGCAAGCAGATCCTGAAGCCGGTCTTCAAGCTGTTTAAAATAAGCCATAATTATTTTTTCAGGGTAAGGGGCAACCCTGCGGCCACGAGGTAAGCCTCATCAGCTAAAGCGGCCATTTTTCGGTTGAGTGACCCCAGGCTTCTGACAAAGCCGCGGAGCTCACGGGTCATAGGAATAGGGCCAAGGCCCACCTCACATGACACCAGCACAACATCCGGCCCTTCCCACTGGGACAAAAGCCGGACAACCTCCCCGATACAATATTCCCCTTCCGCATGCTGCGAGCAGGAGAACATCCAGAAATCCAGACTGTCCACCAGCAGATGGTCATAATCCTTTTTAGCCCTCAAGAGGACCTCGTGCAAGTCCGCCCCGGACTCCAGCACGGGGATGGACGGATCACGCTCCCTGCGGTGCTCCATTATCTGCTGCCGGAAAGCCATGTCACGGGCTTTTCCTGTGGCAATGAAGCATTTCCTGCCGCTGTAAGCGGAAAAAACATCAAGGGCGTAGTCCGATTTTCCCGACCTGTTGCCCCCCAGTATAAATGTAATCAAGTTGAATCCTCAAATACACAAATACAAAATCGAGAAAAACTTTTTCTTACCTACGCTATTTTGCGCACAAACCGCAACTACAAGAAAAATTTCACAAGGTATGTACACAATTATCTTCCGCCACAATATTCATTCAAGAATCGCAATGAGTTAAAGAAACCTTTTTCATAAAACACTTCAACAGTGATACATCCTTCCTTATCAAGCAATTCAAGAAGGCGCCCCAGAACATCAACCCCGCGAGCGTCGAGCCTTTCCAGAGATTCATGCATGCCGTCCTTTCCGGGCGCATTCAAGTGCAGCATTTTCACCAGCCCGGAAAGATCCTCTGAAAGGATAGCCTGTTGTCCGTAGGCCAGTATATGCCCGAGATCAAGACATATTTTGAATCCGCACTCCCTGATTGCACCCAGCAGACCTGTAAGATCGTTCTCACGGATATTTTCAAACAGAAAATCAGCGGTGTCAAATCCCGCTGACTTCAACCTATCGGCAAAACCGTGAATCAGTTCTACTGCCGCCGGCCCGGACTCCGGGGGATGGATTACATGTCGGCGTGGCGCAAGAGTGGCAGCTTTTTCCGCAAGGGTGCAGACTACATCTGCCGCAGCCCTTCCATCTGACCAGGGCAGATCAAGGGGATGATGGATATGGTAGCAGAGCCCGATTTCCGACAGTGCAGCCGGCAGATCGGTGACAGTATAGTTCAGACAGGACCCGGCTTCAAAAAAAAGCAGCGCAACTTCGTCCACTTTTCCAGCCAGATAGCGGCAGTTCTCTTCCACGGTTCCGGGAATGACCCAGGATGGCCCGGCCACCGGTATTTCCGAGTCAATATGACTCAAATAGATGGCCATTTTTTCCCTTTTCAACAGGTATTCCTAAAATAAGCAAAGTGATCACTTCCTCAATAATACGGGCTAAAATAACTTTTAATCCGGGGCACATTTATTGCTATCGTAATTAGTAATTAATCTAAACAGTCGGAGCGTTAAAATGAAAAGGGTCAGAAATTTTTTTCAACACTATCTGAACCCGCTGCACATCTTCTGCAGACTGCGCGGCGTAGGCTTGAGTGTAATCGCAGCTCGCAAGATGTCTCTGGTTTATGAGAAAGTGCTCTACAGGGTTTTCCTCCTCTAGGAAGACATGCGCAGGGAGTTACCACAAGAGGCCGGAAGCCTGTCAGGACCTTACAGGTCCAGGAGGCTTATCTTCCTCTCTTTCTGCACCTTGCGCTCGACCATGGCCGACCGCTTTACACAGGGCGGCAGGTCCTTCAGGAAACGGGAAACAGGCAGACGCAGGGTTCGTCCATAAAGCGGGCGCTTGACTGCGTGCGAAAGACAAAGTTTTTTTCTGGCCCGAGTCATACCCACATAAAGAAGTCTACGCTCTTCCTGCTCATCAACCAGCCCTGCTGCCCCGGTAATATTCCCGGTAAGCACGTCAAGCCCGGCAAACGGAACAATACCGTCATCCAACCCGGCAAGAAATACCGCTTCAAACTCAAGCCCCTTGGCAGCATGCATGGACATGATGCGTACCTTCTCGGCCTTTTTACGGACCTGGTCAAGGTCGTCCTGCATGTGAATCCAGTTCAAAAGACCGGACCACCCGCCGTACTCCTTGTATCCCTTGACCACATCACGGAAGGCCCTGCTCTCCCAGAAAAGCTGATCAAAAGGCGGCATGTTGTTGAGATAGGCTGAAAGCCCAAGCGGTCCCTGGGCCAGAATCTTCTCCGGCACTTCAGGAATTTCGTCATCACTTCCCTCGGCAAAACCTAGCATGCGCCGGGCAGCGGCAAGCAGGGCCTCGACCCGCTGATCATGCCAGAAGCTCTCGGTCTCCGGCACGCTGCACGGAATGCCCTGCCTCTTGAGCATGGCCTCAATGGGCCCGACCAGAGCCTTGAAACGGACCAGTACCGCAATATCACCGGGACTCATGGTCCCGTGCCCCAATGAATCGCCAAGGCTGTGGCTGGTTGCGCCGATGAGCTGCTTGATGCGTTCACTGATCCATGAGGCTTCGCGCCCGCTGTCAGGGGCGGTGAAAAGATGTATTTCCGGTTCATATTTCCTGCGGGCCGTCAATTTCGGACGATTGGGCAGGACTGAAGCCGAGGCATCAAGAATTTCCTGAGCCGAACGGTAGTTATCCTCAAGGGTTACCTCTATGAGCTCCTCCCAGAAGGACCTAAAACGGGCAGCAACATCTCCGGCGGCACCGCGGAACCCGTAGATGGACTGGTCGGGATCGCCGATGGCAAAGATTCCCTCTCCGTCACCGCCGCCGAGCCGGTGAACAATGGCCAGCTGCAACGGAGAAAGGTCCTGTACCTCGTCCACCAGCACATGGGTGAAGGTCCGCACATAATGATCCGATTTCAGTTCCTCCAGCCAGAACTCAAGCAGATCGGTGTAATCAACCAGATTGTACTGATCCTTCTGGGCGGCGTAGCGTGACAGGATTTCCGCGGCATCGCCTTCAAGCGGTTCAAGGGTTTCCCTTGAAAGGCTGATGGAGTCCCAGGCACTCTTGAGCCTGTTGCCGCTGAGCTCCGGATTGGCCCTTCCGAAAACCTTTCTGGCCCCCTCCTCATTCAAAATGATCGGGGATTCCTCGAATGCGGCCTGCCAGTACTCAAGGGCAAGGGCATGCAGGGTATCGGCCCGTGGCAGAACCTCATCCTCACCGAACATGGCCTTCATGCGCTCGTTCATTTCCTCTGCGGCCTTGCGGGTAAAAGTCAGCGCGAGTATGCGCCGGGCCCTTGTGCCCCGCTCCAGCAGATACTTGATGCGTCCCATGAGGGTCTGGGTCTTGCCCGTCCCCGGACCGGCAATAACCAGAACAGGGGCCGGACCGGCCTCAACCGCAGCCTTCTGGGCATCGTTGAACTTCACAACCTGAGGTTCCTCTTCAACCTCGCCCTGCCTGCGGATCTCCACCCGTGGTTTTCCGGTATCAAGGTCGCCCTTTTCCTTGCGCACCACAACCAGCTTCACACCGTTGATTATCTCGTCACGCTCCTGCGGTGAAAATACGGAAATGGTTCCGTACTGCCCGTCAAAACCGGAATTGCGGATCACCTGCCCCTCGCGCATGCGCCTGATGCCCTCGGCAAGATGCACATTGTGCCGTTTCAGGTCCTCAACCGGAACCTGCTGCAGGATGGTGAATTCCGAACCGAACTCCCGAATCAGCGGGGCATATACACCAAGAGCCTTCTTGGTCTTGGGCCCAGCGCCCACCACTTCCGAAATAAGCTCCTTGAGCGGAACAAGCGAGGCAAATCCGGGCTGTCCCTTGGGCTGGTGCGGATTCTCACGGTCCGCAAGCTCCATCACCCTTGAATAGACCCCCATGGTCAGCGGCTTTCCACAGACCGGGCAGATACCGCCACGCATTTTGGATTCATGCGGATCAAGCACCACCCCGCATTTGCGGTGGCCGTCCATGTGATATTTGCCTTCCTCGGGGAAAAATTCGATTGTCCCCATGAACTTGTGCCCCAGCCCCTCGCCCCGCAACGCGCGGTAGATACCTTCATATGAAAGGGCACCGCTGAAAATGTTCGCCTCGCGGCCGAGGTTCTCCCCGGAATGGGCGTCGGAGTTGGAAATCATACGGTATCTGTCGAGGGCGGAGATAAGCCAGTTCATTTCCGGGTCGGAAGAAAGGCCCGTTTCCATGGCGAAAATTTCGGAAGCGAGGTCGCCGTAGCATTCTTCAACTGTATCGAAGCCGGATTTTGATCCGAAAAGGGAGAACCAGGGAGTCCAGATGTGTGCGGGAACGAGGAAGGCTTTGTCGCTGGTTTCAAGGACGATTTCCAGCAGGTCCCTGCTGTCCAGCCCGAGGATGGGCCTGCCGTCCGATTTGAGGTTGCCGATGGCGTCAAGCCTGGCATTGAACCTCTTAACCGAATCAAGGTCCGGCATGTAAATGAGGTTATGGACCTTGCGCGTCTTTCCGAGACGCTTGTAGATGGAACTTATTTCGGCCTGAAGCATGAACCGCGTCTGCCCCGCAAAGGGGCCGTCCACCCAGTCGATTTCGTTCTCCAGTCCTTTGGGCTCCCGCAGGCTGAAGAGTCCCGACCCGTCATCCACCAGTTGCGCCTCTATCTCGGCCACCCATTCAGGATGGGTAAAATCACCCGTGCCGATGACGTCTATCCCCTTCACCCTGGCCCAGGCGGCAAGCAGCCGGGGGCTCAAGGCCTTACTGGTGGCACGTGAAAATCTTGAATGAATATGCAGGTCGGCTATAAATCTTTCCATGGTCTCCCGTTCCATTCCATCTTGATCATGTCGTGATAAAGAACTATTGCTCAAGCACTCAACAGTCTGTAACAACTGCACTTTATCATATCATCACCATATCATCACAGCCCTTTTCAAGGACTCTAAGGGACAGTACATCCTGCCCCAATGGATTGCAAGGCAAGCCCCACTTTGATAGGTCTTTTTGCATATTTTTTTATCAATCCAAGCCGGAGAATTAACAATGTATGCCTCCGGCGGCCCTCCGGGGGCTTAACCCCTTTTGCAAAAGGGTTTAAGAATCCCAAAACCTTTTATTATGGCTTCGCCACGGCACACGACTAATTGTCATTAAACAAATACATTCAATATATATTCTAATTATTGGATTTATTTTAGCTGGATATCATTTCAAGTATCTTTGAATCTAAACATGGAGCAACAGGCGTGAAACACGCAACAATATACGACATATGTGACACCCCCATATTGAAATGCGGTAAAACAGGGGAGCCGGGCGAGAACCTGCGCAAACTGTACAAAAAACTTTTCGGCAACCCCTTTCTGAAGCATTTCATCCTGCGCTGGTGCACGCACCCTGCCATCCAGCTGGAAAAGGTCGGGTCTTATCAGGAGATGATGACCGCCGCCATGCAGGCCGATTTCTCCGACTGGCAGAACAGGGAGTGGATAGAAAATACCTTCGCGCCTCTGGCGACCCTGCTCAACCGCGTAAAGGACCCGCAGTGGCGCATTCGCCATACTGCCGACACCCGCCCGCCGCGCATCGGCGATGCCGAGGTTGACGAGGTGCTTCAGGCGGTGCTCAAAGACATCATCCGCGTCTGGGATAAGAATCCGAACGATCCGTATTTCCCTGTTTCCGCACAGGTACTCATGCCCGGCGATTCCATCTGCGACGGTGAAAATTTCATAAACATCATGGTCGGCCTTGGGTCGCATGAATTCCAGAACATCAACCTGCTCTTCGGGCTGATGCGCTGCTTCCTGCACGCCAATCCGCTGGCCCTGAAAATATTCCGCCGCCCGTGGAAGGGAATCGCCGAGCCGCTCTCCATGCGAGTTTCATGGATCACCCACCGCACCGCCTTTTACGACGATATTTTCTGGGAGCAGATCTACAACCTATATATCCTTGAAGAACTCCCGCAGGCCGAACAGGAAAAACTCAGGGAAATGCTGGAATCAATTCTCCATTTTCTCATAATCACCAGCATGGAGTGGCTGGCCGCCCCGAGTTCTGGAATCAGGCATCCGGCCATAACCTGCCTGCCCAAGGACGAAAACGGCAAACCGCTCTGCAACCTTAAGCCCCGCGACTGGAAGGCCAAGAAGGAACTGGGATTTGACGACTACGTGCCGGACGTGGATACCACCTTCCTAGCACTTGCCATGTCCCGCAAATGGCTGGATCTTGTTGAAAGAAAAAAACTCGACTGCGACCGCGAACTGCTGCGCAAGGCCGAGGAGTTCCTCGACTTCCCATGGGTGGAAATCATCAACGAATATCAGGTCGGCGGCGGCAACAAGACCAATCCCCCGACCATAACCATGACCCGCCCGCTGGACTATTTCGGGTCCGTCCCGCTCTGGTTCGACAAGCCGTTCCGCAAAAAGGACGGCCGCCTTATTCGCGAGACGCTGGGCAATGAAATATGTCCCGGACACAACATGGATATTCTCGACTCAATCCTTGTCAACCGCGCCCAGTGGAAGGCCCTTGAAGGCGATAATCTAGAAACCGTCAAACGGTTCCTGACCTTCCACCACAACGCCTTCAGCAGCGGCAATTTCCGGCATGACAGTGCGGTACGGTTCTACCTGCCCGAAATATACGTCAGCTATGCCGGACGCCTGTACGACACATGGCTCACGCTCTCCGAAGCTGAACGCGAACTCATCGACCCGGACGGTAAAGTCGAACAAATCCGGCAGGCGGCCATCAACTACTGCAAATACGACATGCTCGGCGCGACCCTCAATCCGTTCGACGCATCACTGGCAGTCGCAACCCTCTGCCTGCTGCGCTATCCGCAACGCGGCGACGGACTTATCGAGCGCGGTATAAAAATTCTGCACAATCATCTCGGAGAAGGATGCTTCAAGCATCCCTACAAAGCCTACGAATGGACCATGGTGCGACACCCCACGCGAATCATCGTGGGCAGCGAAGTTACCACCTCACTCTTCGCCCTGAATGCTATCGCCTGCTACAAACATTATTTGAGGGACTGATGCGCTAACAGCCTTGCCGGGAAAGCCTCCGGCGGCTTAAACCCTTTTGCAAAAGGGTTTAAGAATCCCAAAACCTTTCAGTAAGGCTTCGCCGCTTCGTGAACGAAGACAGCGCTGCCTACAAAATAAGACAAAAAAGGCCGTAATTTCTAAAGAAATTACGGCCTTTATACTCACAGCCTGCTTATCATACGAAGCGGCGAAGCCCCGTTGAAAAAGTTTGGGAGAGTCCAGAGAACCCTTTTCAAAGGGTTCTCTGGCCCTCGGAGAGACCGGCGGGAGTCCCGCCGGAGCATCATCCTTACTTCAATTTTTTGCCGTCATGCCAGGCGCGGCCGACGCATTGGCCAACATCCCAGTAACGGTTATCCGGCATGGTCAGGGTGAAGGGGTTGACCTTTTTGATGTCGGGCACTCCGTCAACCAGCACTTCCTCGTCGCACCATGTGGCGACAACCTCTCCGACGAAAAGAGTATCGTTGGGCAGTTCCATGGAATTGAATACCTTGCACTGGATGGATACCGGACACTGGCAGATCACCGGGGCGTTTTCAAGTTCACCCTGTTCCACTTCGAACAGTCCGGACTTATCCAGCTTGCTGCCGGAAACAAGCCCGACGAAATCGGTCACTTCCACCATATCAACGGAAGGTATGTTTACGCTGAACTCACCGGTCTCCATTATGGCGGCATTGGAAAAATGGCGTTTGCCGACGGAAATCATCATCAATGCCGGATTATAGTTGACCCGCGATACCCAGGCCAACGCCATGAAATTGTTGCGGCCTTCATGCCTGCAACCGAGGATAGTCTGCGGCATGGGCAGGGTGAATCCCTGAATTCCTATATTTTTCTTAGCCATTTCAACTCCTGTTTTAATAATCGGCATCGGATGAGATACGCAGAGAAGAGAATTCCAAAACAATCAGATATCCGTCACCGTAAAAACAATTGAATATTGCAGATCAGCATCCGATACAACAAATTTCAGGTAAAAAGATAACACCGTGCCGGTGCATACGGCAGCCTTACAGGAACAGCAGCAGCGAAAGGGCCATTACTCCCATTCCGGCAACAAGTCCGTAAATTGCCATGTGGTGCTGTCCGTACTCTTCCGCTGCGGGCAGCAGCTCATCGAGCGAAATGAAAACCATGATTCCGGCAACCCCGGCGAAGATGACCCCGAACACCGTCTCCGACATGAACGGCATCAGCAGGACGAATCCGACAAGGGCCCCGACCGGTTCCGCAAGGCCGGACAGGAAAGAATAAATGAATGCTTTCTTCTTGTCACCAGTCGCATAATAGATAGGCACGGACACGGCGATTCCTTCGGGAATGTTGTGAATGGCAATGGCTGCAGCGATGGCTACACCAAGGCTTGGATCGCTGATGGCTGCGGTGAAGGTGGCAAGTCCTTCGGGAAAATTGTGTATACCGATGGCAAGAGCGGCCATGGTTCCCATGCGGAACAGTTTCTTGCGCCCGGCTTCGGTTTCAAGGCCGTTCCCGATATCCGGCATGGCCCCGGACTCGAATGCCGCAACAGCCCCACTGGGACTTATATCTTCAATACGGTGCATCTCGTGCGGGTTTTCATATGAAGGAACACATTTGTCGATCACAGCGATGAGAGCTATTCCGCAGAAAAAAGAGATAACCGAAACCCATGTTCCGGTCACATCTCCAAGGTCAGCCTGCAACGCGACACGCGCCTTGACCATGATTTCCATGAAAGACACGTAGATCATGACCCCGGCAGAAAAGCCGAGCGCAAGGGAAAGAAATCGGGTGTTGGTCTTTTTGGCGAAAAAGGCGAGAGCTGAACCTATGCCGGTGGATAATCCTGCAAAAAGCGTCAGCCCAAGCGCGAACATAATATTCTCGGCGAACATGGAACCTGTCCTTATTTGGTAATGGTATTCAGGGCCGCAGAAAAACCGACCCGGGACGGGACTTCAATTATCAGGATGCTGCGCGGGCCCAGACTGCCGTCCGGGTTGGCATTGATTATCCGGTCCAGTGCGGCCTGGTCGGTGATGTCGGCCTTGTTCACCCCGCCCTTGGTTGTGGCATGGCAGAGCCAGACATGCCCCTTGTCGTCCGGGACGATCAGCCCAACATGATAGTGCAGCAGCGTGTAATTCTTGAAACTCACCGGCTTGTTCATGGAAAACAGATAGATCATGCCCGGACGCATCCTGCTGATGACATCTCGCCACGCATCCCGGTCATGCAGCTCGAAACCACGCAGGGTCATACCGTTGCTGCCTTCAATCTGTGCTGTCTCACCGAATGGAAGCATTACCTTCCGGTTCATGCCTTCGGTAACGTTAAGAACGACGTCATACCCGAAATCCCAGTCCTGCCCGTATGGAGAATCCTTGCCGCTGTCTCCGAGCCGGTCGATGGTCATGTCGTTGAGCAGCAGGTTTCTGCGGAACAGGTATCTGGAAGCAGCAACCGTGAACCCGCTGCAGTTAAGCCCCGGCTTGCTGAACAGAATCTCCGGAGTGGCGAAAAGGGTGAAATCACCATGATGGTTTATCGCGCCGTCACCACGGTAGGGAATCCCTTCGAAATACGCCAGAACGTCAACCGGGCTGCCTCCGGGATACGGGGCCTCGCCCATGCCGCGCGGGGACGGGATTCTGGTCCGGGCGCAACCGGCTGCAAGCATCAACACGACGAGAAGTGAATAGAACAGGATTTTACTACGCATAATCAGGACTCACGTTTGGCTGCAAAATTTTTAAAGAATTTAATATTATCCTTTCCCCCCAGCACGCCGACAACATCTCCTGGCTGGAACCTGTAGCCGCCTTCGGGGTTAAGGGTGAAATCATCACCGCTCAGGATGCCAACAACGGATACCCCGGTCACAGTTCGGATCTTGCTTCCGGCCAGGGACCTTCCGGCCACCTCCGAACCGTCCTCCACGGTGACCCAGTGCAGCGCGATGGAATCCGCGGCCTTGCCGAGCCTTGCCAACTGGGCATACTTGGGGTGCTGCAGCTCAACCTCTGTTGTATACCTTTCACGACGCATGGATGCCATCACATTCTGAATTTCATCGGGCGGCAGGTTATACTCGAAAAGGGTCTGGCGGACCATTTCAAGCCCGGTTTCAAATTCGGGCATGATGATATGGTGCACATCAAGGGAATCAAGAACCTCAAGGTGCTCCGGGTTGCGGGAAAGAGCAGTGACCTTGGCTTTCGGTGCCAGCTGCCGGACTTTTTCTATTACTGCGGCCGAACCGTTGACCGAAGGAATGGTCATGACCACCATCCGGGCATGGGAAACCCTTGCAGCTTCAAGCACAATCTCCTGCTGCGCGTCTCCATAGATTACGGACTCGCCGTTTTCAGCAGCCTGTTCGACCTTGGTGGAGTTTAGTTCAACGGTAACATGTGGAATATCCAGAGAGTCCAGAGTCCGGGACACATAAGAGCCGAACCTTCCGTAACCGAGGATAACCACATGTCCGTCAAGATCGGACTCTGGAAGGTTGACCGTCTGCAGGGGATCACTCTTCCTGCGGCTCTGTATGCGGGAATAGATCGGACTGGTCAGGGAGGCCATGAACGGGGTCATGAGCATGGTCAGGATACCTGTACCCATGAACAGCGGAAAATATTCTCTGGGAAAGGAACCTGAATCCGCACCCTGCTGCAGGAGCAGAAAGGACAGTTCCCCGACCTGAAACATGCTGAATCCAAGAGCCAGCGGAATGACATTCCTATACCGGAACACCCAGGAAATGGTTCCGAAAATAAGCCCCTTTCCGATAAGGATGGCTACGGCCAGAAGAGCGATGGTCGGCAGGTTGTGCCAGACATACACAGGGTCAATAAGCATACCGACCGAAGCGAAAAAGATCATGCTGAAAATATCGCGCAGCGGCAGGATGTCGCTAAGGGCCTGATACGCGTAACGTGATTCACTGAGCACCATGCCTGCCACAAATGCTCCGAAGGCAAAGGACAGCCCCAGCGCATGGGTGGCATAGCCGATTCCCAGCCCGATGGCACTGCAGGTCAGCATAAACATTTCACGCGAATTCCATCCGGCCACCGTCTTCATTATCTTCGGGATGATGCGGGTACCCAGCAGGAACATGGTGGCAAGGAAAAGCACCGTCTTTATCCCGGCCATGCCCAATGCGCTGAAACCGAAGGACTCCGACCCTATCTGCGGCATGATGATGAGCATGGGCACAATGGCGATATCCTGCACCACCAGCATGCCGAGCATGACCCGGCTGGACAGGGTGCCCACCAGCCCGCGGCTCTCAAGGGTCTTTAAGACCACCATGGTGCTGGAAAGGGACAGGAAGGCCCCGAACCAGAGGGAAATATGCGAATCCCAGCCCATGAGCGAACCGACTCCAAAACCGAAAAGCATGGTCAGGACTATCTGCAGAGGTGTGCCGATAAGGGCCACATGGCGCACCGGCTTCAGTTCCTTGATGGAAAATTCAATCCCGAGGGTGAAAAGAAGCAGGGCAACGCCGATTTCCGCCAGCAGTTCAATGTCATGAACATCGGTAACGGTGATCCCCCCGGTGTGGGGGCCGACCAGCACCCCGGCGATAATGTAACCCAGCAGAAGAGGCTGACGCAGCAGCCGGGCAAGCATGCCGCCCAGCAGACCGGCAACAATTAGTATGACCAGATCAGATGCAATTCCCACGAAAAATCTCCGGCTTATTCAGCACAGTTTATACAGAACCTGCTTTCCGGCAGGGCCAGCAGTCTTGCAAAATTAATTTCTTCCCCGCATCCCTCGCACTCCCCGAAAAACGGGTCATCCCTGAGACGGATAAGGGTTCCCTCAAGCTTGAGGATTCTCTCTTTTGACCGGGCAATGGAGTTCTTGTTGATGCCCTGATTGAGCATGGTATCCAGACGCGAAAGTCTGCCGATGGCGGCGTCAGGAGCCACGGGCTCCACAGTATCCTTGATATTTTCAACCTGTTGCTTCAGGTTTGCAATCTCTATTATTATTTTATTTTCGAGTTCGGTTTTCTTTTGATTATCCATTAAGTTCTCCAGTGACTGCGAAATGTTATACAGCCTGAGCCGGGCTTGCAAGGTGATTTGGAAACTTGCCCCACGGCATAAAAAAGACCCCTTCCGTAATCCAACGAAAAGGGCCTCATCATAAATATGATCCTGAATCCTATTCCGACTGAATATCCTCAATTACCGCGTTAAGCTTGGATGCCATGGAGGCAACCTCCTGAACAGCGCTGGCTGATTCGCTCATGACCTGCGATGTTTCAAGGGAGATCCTGCTTATGTCCTCGGTGGCGCGGTTGATCTCCTCGCTGGTGGCGGACTGCTCTTCCGCCGCAGTGGCAATGGCCCGGACCTGATCAGAGGCATTGACCACCAGCTTGACTATCTCAGCCAGTGTCCGCCCTGATTCATTGGCCAGTTCGCTGCTGCGGTGTGCTGCCCCTGCAGCGTCCTCGGTTGCGGAAATGTTCTGTCTGGTCATGGTCTGAATCTTGTTGATCGCGTTACCGACCTCCCGCGTTGCAGACATTGTGTTCTCCGCCAGCTTGCGAACTTCATCGGCAACAACGGCAAAGCCGCGTCCGGCCTCCCCGGCCCTTGCGGCCTCGATGGCGGCGTTAAGAGCAAGAAGATTTGTCTGGTCGGCAATATCGCTGATCACACCAAGAACATTTCCTATCTCTTTGGCCTCCACTCCGAGATCTTCCATGGAGTGTTTCAGACTGTCAGCCTGTGCCTTTACACCTTCCGCAGAATCAATCATCTGCTGGACAATCCGCTCCCCGCTGCGGGCCATATCACGGGCAGAGTCAGCATCATGGGCGGCAGTTCCGGCATTTGCGGCAACCTCAAGCACCGTCGCATTCATTTCCTCCATGGCTGCGGATGTTTCGGCCACCCGGTCACGCTGCTCCTGTGCCCCGCGGTTGGACTGTTCAATCTGGGCGGACAATTCCTCCGCCGCGCTGGACAGATTCTGGGAAATCCTTTCGGCCTCTGAAGCTGCCCTGGTAATACGCTCGTTCTGTTCAGCAATTCGTTGCTGCTGACGGATAATGTCCGTCATATCTATCCATATGGACAGCGAGCCGAGCAGGTTATTGTCCATATCGTAAAATGGAGTGGTGGCAACATGGATGTTCTTCTGATTTCCCTTGAAGTCGGTATACACCATATCTTTCTCAAACTTCTGCTTCAGCTTGATCGCCTGCTGCGAAAGTGTTTCCTTGCCGGGATCGCCCAGATAGAATTCACCGGCCATCATCCCCTTTACGGAATCCGGCGTAACGCTGGTAGCCAGCATATCACATACCTCCTGGTTGGCCCAGACCATGGTACCGTCAGGAGCAACAATTCCGCAGGGAACAGTCAGCCCGTTGAGAACGCCCTCGGAAAAACCGAGCTTGTTCTTGAGTTCATCGACCATGGAGTTAATCTGCGCGGAAAGAGATTCGAACTCGTATCTGAACTTACCCTTCAGTTCAGCCTTGAGATTTCCTGATGCAATCTCTGTCGAAAATCCCAGAATGTCTTCAACAGGCCTGATGACCAGTTTCCTGACCAGAAAGACCATAATCCCACCCAAAAGAAGTATGACCATCCCACCTGCGATAAGAAGAACATTTCTTTGATGTGTTGCAGCCGAGGTCAGGTCGTCCTCGTAGGCACTTACAACAACAACCCAGCCGGTTTCTTGAAAGGTCTTGAACTGCATGTACTTATCACGACCGCCCCACACATACTCAGCCCCGCCTTCCTTCTGCGCCAAAACAGTTTTTATAAAGCCGTATTCTGAAGTATCCTTGAGGAGCAGACTCTTGTCCGTAGCGTGGGCAATGAGTGTTCCCTTGCTGTCAACCATGAAGCTGTAGCCGTCCTTGCCGATTCGGAAAGGATCGATAAAAGCCTCGGTATACCGATCCCATTTTGGAAAAACCCCGACCCCGCCGACAATGTTCCCGCTGGCATCACGCACGGAATGGGCAATGGCATAAATCATGATTCCGCCACCGCTCTTTGAAATTAGTATGTTGTCATCAATATAGAAATCCGTCCCGGAAAGGATCTTTTTGACGTAACCCCGCGAGGCCCGGTCTGCCCCGGCCATATTCTCGCCCTTGGCATTATACCCGACAACAACCTTACCATTACGGTCGAAAAGAAATCCCGCCCAGTAATTTTCGGACGACCCGATCAGGGACTTGAACAGGCTGTCTGCTGCTGGTTTATCACCATGCACCAGAGCATCCCGCATGGCCTTGTCATTCGCAAGCAGCTTTACTGTACTGGCTGTCTGCCCCATGTACATATCAAGCGCACTTACCGATTCGTTGACCATGTTGAGCATGGCATTCTTCTGTTCCTTGAACACGGCCTGATATGTGTCAGCCGAAACCCACCAGACTCCCAGCGACACCGTTATGCCGATAAGAACAAAAACCACTACAGCTACAACCGCATTAATGCTTTTCACTTTCATGCACACCCTTCCCTTATTTTCAATCATCAGCCAACCCCCAACGCCAAGACATTAGACCGATTTTAATACAAAGAACAAGCGTGTAACCAAACTTTATTCGCAGGAGGAGTTAACGAAACGTCATGCTGCGGTACACACTGAACCATTGCCTGACGCGCAATTTTCTGCCAAAACGGGGTTCATTCCAAAACGCACATTATTAAATGAGGTAATAAATATGAGTAACGAACCTGATAAGATCATATATTCCATGGTCCGGGTCAGTAAGTTTTATGACAAGAAACCGATTCTGAACGACATATCCCTGTCCTATTTTTACGGCGCCAAAATAGGCGTGCTGGGCCTCAACGGCTCCGGTAAAAGTTCGCTCCTCAAGATTCTTGCAGGGGTGGATGACCGTTTTGAAGGGAAAACCCATATTTCTCCCGGCTACACCATCGGCTACCTTGAACAGGAGCCGCTGGTTGATGAAAGCCGCACTGTCCGTGAAGTAGTGGAGGAAGGCGTTGCCGAGGTAATGGCGCTGGTCAACGAGTTCAACGAGATCAATGCCAAGTTTGCCGAACCCATGGAACCTGAAGAAATGGACGCGCTGCTGGACAAGCAGGCCAAGGTTCAGGAAAAAATGGACCATTGCGGAGCATGGGATATCGAATCCCGCCTTGAAATGGCCATGGATGCACTGCGCTGCCCGCCCGCGGACACTCCGGTTTCCGTTATTTCCGGTGGTGAAAAACGCCGCGTGGCCCTGTGCCGCCTGCTGCTGCAGGAACCCGACATCCTGCTGCTGGACGAACCCACTAACCACCTTGATGCCGAGTCCGTAGCATGGCTGGAAAGACACCTGCAGAACTACGCCGGAACCATCATTGCGGTAACCCATGACCGTTACTTCCTCGACAATGTTGCCGGATGGATTCTGGAACTTGACCGCGGCAAGGGCATTCCCTGGAAAGGCAACTACTCCTCCTGGCTGGAACAGAAGGAAAAACGCCTTGCCAACGAAGCCAAGGCCGATGACAAACGCCGCAAGACCCTTGCCCGCGAACTGGAATGGATTCGCATGTCCCCCAAAGGCAGACACGCCAAGAGCAAGGCCAGAATCAAGGCATACGATGATCTTGCCAACCAGCAGAACGATGAATACACACGCGAGCTGGAACTCTACATCCCGCCGGGACCGCGCCTCGGAAAGCAGGTAATTGAACTGAAGAATGTCAGCAAGCAGGCCGGAGACAAACTGCTGCTCGAAAATACCAGCTTCCTGATTCCCGCAGGGGCAATTGTAGGCATCATCGGCCCCAACGGTGCCGGTAAGACAACCCTGTTCAAGATGATCGCCGGTCTTGAAAATCCTGATTCCGGTGAAGTATGCGTAGGTGAAACCGTAAAAGTCACCCATGTTGACCAGCACCGTGACGCCCTTGATCCGGAAAAAACCGTTTACGAAGTAATTTCCGGCGGAAACGAATTCGTAAAACTCGGCGACCGCGAGATCAACGCACGCGCATACGTCGGCAAATTCAACCTGACCGGTTCCGAGCAGCAGAAAAAATGCAAGGTCCTCTCAGGCGGTGAGCGCAACCGTGTACACCTCGCGCTCATGCTGCAGGAAGGCGGAAACGTACTGCTCCTCGACGAACCGACCAACGACCTCGACGTAAACACCATGCGGGCACTGGAAGAAGGTCTGAACAACTTCGGCGGCTGTGTACTGGTTATCTCCCACGACCGCTGGTTCCTCGACCGTATCGCCACCCACATCCTTGCTTTTGAAGGCGACTCCTCCGCATACTGGTTCGAAGGTTCGTATTCCGAGTATGAAGAAGACCGCAAGAAAAGACTGGGCAAGGACGCCGACCAGCCCCACCGCATCAAGTACCGCAAGCTTACCCGCTAGGCACCTGCGGCACCCGCACGGCAAAAATAAAGGGAAGCGGTCATCAGGACCACTTCCCTTTTTATTTTACACTTTAACAGGCTGCACGCTTTTCACAATCTGATTTATCCAGCGGCGGCCAAAGGAGCTAAGCACCATTGGAATACCCATTGATTTAAAATCATTTAAATTATAACATTACGTGTAAAACCAATGATTTTAAAAACTAGGGACACCCGCATTCAAGAACCCGCAACTGAATCGGGGAAACCTGATTGCGCCCGCACTTCTTGGCTCTATAGAGTTGCTCATCAGCTTCCTGAAGCAGTGCCGCAAAATTTTCATGACGACGCAGCTCCGCAACACCGATACTGACCGAAACAGCCAGCTTTACGTTTCCGGAAACTATTTCATCCCCGCAGACACTGCCGCGCAGACGTTCAGCCACGCTTACAGCATGATGCAGCCCGGAGTGAGGCAGAATAACCACGAACTCCTCACCGCCCAGACGACCGAAATAGTCGACCTCTCGCAGCGCGCTCCTGCACCGTCTGGACGTTTCCCTGAGTACTGCGTCGCCCACATGATGCCCGTAGTCATCATTGACTCTCTTGAAGTTATCAATGTCCATCATCAGCACGGCCATCTTCTGATTGAAACGGCAGGCAGCCTTGAAAATGCTGTTCCCGGCCTCAAGTACCCGCCGACGGCTGCATGCACCGGTCAGTTCGTCGTACTCCACCAGCTTCTTCAGCTCAGCGTGGGCAAAGTACTCTCGGCGCAGGGAAATACCGAATGAGGCCAAAAAGAAAATTCCAAAACAGTTGGCAAGGGCAAAATAAAGAGCACAATTGATGAAAGTGCCGCTGGAGACAGGTATGACGGAACTAAGTGACAGAAGGTAGAACAAGGACCCGCTAAGCCCGGCTGCGAGCGACGGGACTACTCTCGGCGGCAGGAAAACATAATAAGCCAGAACCATAAAAACGGTGGAAGGCACGCTCAGGGAACCGATATCCGAGTACTTGAATATAAGTTCATGGGATTCAAGTACCACGAACATGAACATGCAGGCCGCCATGACAAAATACTGCACCTTGAGGCGGACCTGGTCAGCAAGCAACAGAATGAAGGCAACTACCCCCAACAGCACACCGGCAGCCCTGATGACCAGCATGGTATTAAAACCTGTCCCGGCACCAAGGTCATGGAGATCGGTTCCGACTCCGATGATATACGCTGCTATCGTAAAAAAATATAAAAATAAAAGCCTGATTCGAACCCATGGCCACTTGGCAAGCTGAAACGCCTGCTCAACTCCTTGGTCGCGAAACTCGCCCAGCCAGTTCAATTTTCCCACAAAAAACCCCTTCTTTATGAAAACGAGGGGCAGATTTAACTGTGCAAAGCATTTTAGTCAAGATAGTGATGCCAATGCATATCTTTGTATTTATATTCAAAATACACAGACAAAGTAAACAACTGTCGATGGCAATATACACAACAAAAGCATGATAGCGCATCACATATTTACATTTACAACAACGCCATTTTCCAACACAACAGAGACGCCAGCGCTATCTGATGCACAAGTGTAATCGCTGGTAATCCATTTTTCAACAACGGCATCGTTTGTATATTCTGCTTTCAACAATTCCCATACATATCGCGAAACAGATTTCATCTTGCCAAAGTACTTACCCAGCTCCTCCGGACAGACGCAGGAAAGACCTGCACAGGACCTCCACAGATACAGGCTGCCCATCAAAGCCCCGGCATCAGCCGAATCAGGAAATGCTGCCTCCATTTCACCTGCAAGTTCTGACCGATAGACAGTACCAGGATCGGCAAAAAGGTGTTCCGCGACAACTTCATCGCCGTCATATAACCGTGCGCAATGGAACTTTGCCGGGGCCAGATGGCCGAAAAACTCGACCTGAAGCCTGAATTTCCCGCAATCGAAATCAAGGACCAGCAGCGGTAGCCTGCCCCGTTCCTGCACAATATCCAGTCCATGAAATACAAGAGTCACATCTCCACCGGGAACAGGTATACACGGATGATTCTCCGCAGGAGCAGCCAGAGCTATTGCCAGAAAATGCAGTACGGCCTTTTCAAGCTGGACAGGTGAGATGAATGTTGAAAGCATGTGCACAACTCTCCATGAAATGAGTCGGATTACGATAAACAGGCTGCAGACCATGTCAGAAGGCAAAAACCGGGATAAGTCATTTTTTGCAGGGAACAGTAACGTCCCGTGCCCGTAATTTTTTCAGCCCTTCATTGAATATCTGGCAATACCTTTTTCCTTCAGGGCTGTGCTTGAATGCAACGTACAGTTCGTTCACTCCGAAATAGACCGGGTGGACAGCAAGCTGATCCTTCATCGCCCCCACAGCGGGCCGTGTTTCAGCAAGATAGTTGAACACAAGGGGATCCACGACAGCACCATCGACCCTGCCAGCTGAGACCTTGAGGATATTGCTTTCATCATGTGGAGCATAGTCAGCGTCAATTGTGCCGTTTCCGATGGCCTGGTCCAGCTCTCTGGTATTTACGTAGCCGGCAACAAATCCGAGTCTGCGCCCGGCAAGATCGGAAATGGTCTCCCACTTCAAAGGGGTTGCCCGGCGCATAAGCAATCCAACCGGACTGCAACTGAACGGCTTTGAAAAAATAAATTTTTCCGCCCGCTCTGCGGAATAGTATTCAGGGAAATAGCCAGCCACATTCCTGCTGGTTTCAGCCAGACGCATGGCACGCTTCCATGGAACAAAAATGATTTTAAGTTCGTACCCCATTTCGGCAAAGGCTTCACGCACAAGCTTTGCGCTTTCTCCTTCGCCTTCGAGAGAACTTCCGGTGTATGGAGGCCAGTCGATGGAACTGAGGTACACAACCCTGTCCGCGTGCAAATCCGTGCACGTAAAAAGAAGTACGATAAACGCACAAGCGAACAGCCTCGTCAGATAAGCCAAGGACATACTATCTCCACCTGGCTGAGAGTTTTAAAATCCCTTACTCCCTATTACGTTATATGAAGCAGCGTTGCAAATTTTCTGTATATCGTTCCCTACTTGCACAGCTGCACAACAAAAAAGGAGTGCGGCCATCTGACCGCACTCCCTGCTAACCACAACCGCACACCTATATGAAAAACAGCTGGTGAATTATACGGAACCTGCTACTGCTCCGTGCCGGCATCTTTAAAAAAACCGGACCGACTGGATCCTGCTCTATCTTCTCCGGCCTTATGGTCTGGGGAGAACTCTACGAATTCGCCATGGAGCCTTCTGCCTCTCGAAAGAGCTACAATTGCCGCCTTGAAGAAAACCATTACTTCCATCATCAGCCGCAGCAATTTTCAACCTTCATCCGCTCCAGACAGATTGGACAACCCGCAATTTAAACCGCCGATCAATTCTCTGCAGGGCGGTTTCCGTTCCTTTCCCCGGACATGAATCAAACTGCTGACCTTCTGCTACTGCAGTTACAGCCTCCGATCACCAGCTGTGAAATCCGTTCACCTTACATTATATATTATAAATCATCATATCCGAATGTCAGCATCATTCCCCAAATATTTGCAGCAACAGTTCAAAATAAAAGGCAAAAACATCATTAACAAGGACAAAGACGGAATGTTCACAGCACGCCCTCTCACACATCCGGAGGACCATCGTATTCCGACACACTAAAAGCTTCCACCCGGTCTCGCCCGTTTCTCTTGGCCCGATACAAGGCTTCATCCGCGCGCCGGATCAGGCTTTTTACATCTGAATCAGTTACGGCACAGGAAACACCGAATGAAGCGGAAATCTGCAGTCTTTCAGTTCCCGCATAAATCATCGCCCTCCTGCAGGCCCGGCGCAGCCTTTCAGCTACCATCAAAGCGTCTTCAATTCCGGTTGATGGCAACAGAATGGCAAATTCCTCACCGCCGATACGCCCGACCACATCCACCCCCCTGAACTGCTCCCGGCATATTGCTGCAAATTCCTTGAGAACGGTGTCCCCCACAGCGTGCCCATACGTGTCATTGACCTGCTTGAAATAGTCAATATCAACCATAATCAGGGATAGCGGGCTGCTGTAACGGCTGAACCGTTCAAATTCGACTCCTGCGGCGGTCATGAAACTGCGCCTGTTGCGCAGCCCGGTCAGTTCGTCGGTTTCAGCCAGTTTCCGGAGATCATCCTCCAGCTTCCTGCGCTTTGAAATGTCCTCAATTATCCAGACCACACCCTTTTCAAGATCAGCGGGGTCAGACTTATCCACTGCCTTGCCAGACAGTTGGCACCATATGGGGGTTCCGTCTTTCTTCCTGAGCTGGTATTCGATCTGCAGGCGGGAACCATGCGATAAATGGTTGTAGCATTTTTCACCGAATTCCCTGTAACTCTCATCACTCAGATGAACAATCCGCAGGTCCTGCCCTTCGATCCCATCAACGGAGCCATACCCGAAAATTTCTGCCAGCCGCTTGTTGCCCTTGGCAAAGTACCGCCCGTTTTTAAGAAAGGCGATTCCAACCTGACAGTTCTCGTAAATGGATTCCCACTCATCATGCATGGTCTGCAGGTCACGATTGCAGATTCGGACACAGTAACTAAACCAGGAAAAGAAAACGGTCACAGCAAAGAGTGCCAGCAAAGACAAACCGGTAACAAAGAAAATATCATCCGGGACAGCACTTTCTGCATACAAATGAACAGACAGCACTGCACCAAGCAAAGTAAAAAGCATGAGAATCACGCAGGCCGCAAGCAGGAACATCCACTTTTTAACAACAATATATTTAAATAATTCAGTCAAAACGGTGAGTCTCAAATTAGGTTTTTGGTATTGAACAAAACAATCGTGCATATCTGTTCTGTTTCTCCATTGACATAGCTACCGAGACTCAACCAATTATAATCTTACAGTCATCACCGGATGTATTCTAATGAAAATAACCTACCGGTTTAACCTGATTTCACTAAAGCCATGCAGCCCACACATGCTATATTATAAAAATCATGAAAACCAGACTCACGAGCTGATATACATTTTGCCCATACCGCATATTGGCTTTAAAGCAGGAAAGCTGTATCACCGGGCAGCGCGACGATAACTACCCAAGGAACAACAGGAATGAACAAGATACTCACCCTTAAACAATTTCAGGACCTTGTAACCGAGATGATCGGGCTTGAACCGCATGTGGAAATCACCGGTGAGCTGTTCCGTATGGATGACGAGGAACACGGCATAGAAAAAGCGGCCGAAGTAAGAGGATTTTCCCGCCACGCCAAGCCGGGATATGAGATAACTTTCGACTGGATAGCCTGGGGCAACCTCGACGGTTATTTGATCGATATGTTCGACTTCACCATTGAACCGTTCACCAAAGGTGAGTACACCCCGGTTTTCAAAGGGGCCACAGTGCTGGACGACTATAAGGAACCGTTTGAAGGGCATGAACTGGCCCAGAAAATACTGGAACAGGTCAAGCCCGAAGACTGGACCAGATGGATAGTTGATATTCTGCCCGAACCGCGAATGCTTATCTGACGGCAAGACACTGTATTTCAGCACCACCCATTTACAAAAAGTGCTGCGACTGATACCAGTTGCAACATGAAGAAGCAAACAACCGACATCAGCAAAGCAATTTATATCACCGTATATGCTTTGCTGATGTCTTTTTATCTGCTTGCCATAGCAAGTCCGGCCTTTTCAGAACAATTTCCCATCAAAGACCCCTACAAGGCCACTATTTTCGGAACTCCCCCGGAACTGATTCTCCGCTTCGAACATCCTGCCTACACAGAACAATGCGATATTGTTGTTGATAACCGCCGGATACCGGACATATTCTGGTACAACGAAAATTTTTTCTACACCATGGCCATGCATGAAGAGGAAGCGCCTCTTGTTTTCATCATTGCCGGAACAGGGTCGGAGCACAACTCAATAAAAATGAAATTTCTGACCCAGCTTTTCTACGAAGCAGGGTTCCATGTAGTGGCCCTCTCATCACCCACGCACATGAACTTCGTTGTCGGCATATCCGAGCATGCCGCCCCCGGTTACATCCCCTACGACACGGAAGACCTGTACCGGGTCATGAAGTGGATCAAGGCCGATATTGAAGGGGTGTACAAAATCAAAAGCTGGAACGTGACCGGCTACAGCCTGGGGGCCATGCACTCGGCCTTCATCTCGAAGATGGACGAGGAACGCAGGGACTTCTGTTTCCGCCGCGTGTTGATGATCAACCCCCCGGTCAGCCTGTACGAATCAGCCCTGCGCTTTGATTCCTGGCTGAGCCCGGAAAATCTGGGAAGCAAAACTCCTCGACAGGTTATTGACGAACTCATCGAGGCTTTTTCCCAGTTATATATCCACTCCAGTGTTGTCGACCTTGATGACGACTTTCTGTACGCACTTTCGCAGCACACCAATTTTTCACATATGGACCTCAAGGCCATTATCGCCGCATCCTTCCGCATGACCTCGGCCAGCATGATATTCAGTTCCGATGTTTGCCTCAATGCCGGTTACATTGTCCCGGCGGACAAGACTCTCTCAATCGGCGACAACCTCATGCCCTACATGCGGGCAAGTGCGGCCATCACGTTTGCGGACTATATCGACGAATACCTGCTTCCCTACCTGCAGTTCAACACTCCCGGCACAACCAAGGGCGAACTGGTCAAGAACTGCGATCTGCACTCAATCAGGGATTACCTGAACAAGACTGATAAAATATTGGTCATCGGCAACGAAGACGACATCATCCTCAGCGAGAGCAACGTAAAATTCATTCGTGAAACCTTCGGGGACCGGGCCGTGCTCTTCCCCTACGGAGGGCATTGCGGAAACCTGATGTTCAAACCGTTCGCCCTGAAAGCGCAGGAGATGCTCAGACAATGATGAAAATCATCCTGAACATAATCCTTGCGGCCGGACTGCTTCTAAGTGCAGGGTGCGCCACCATCAATAAAACCGACCCGGATCTGTCGCTGGCCCCCAGGGGATTCATAGCCCCGGTTTCCCGTGTGCCTACAACAGCGGCGAATATAAAAAAAGAAGCGGACCTTGATTTTCTGGAAGTATACGACCCGTGGGGAGCCATGAACCGGAATATATATTCCTTCAACGCACGGTTCGACAGGGCAATATACATCCCTGCGGTGGATGTTTACACTACGATTTTTCCGTCCCCGGTGCGCAAGGGTGTAACCAATGCCATCAACAACCTGAACGAGGTGAAATCCTTCACCAACGGCATCCTGCAGGTAAGTGGGAAACGCACCTTTACCGCCTTTTCCCGGTTCGTGATCAACTCTTCCATCGGGCTTCTGGGCATACTTGACGTTGCCACTGACATGGGACTGCCCAGCCGGGAAACCGGTTTTGCCGACACACTGGGCGTCTGGGGAGCCCCTGCTGGACAGTATCTGGTCCTGCCCTTCCTTGGTCCGTCCAACGTGCGCGACACAGTAGGTTACACCGGCGACTTCGCGCTGCTGTGGTATGAAATGAACTGGGTATACGACCTTGCCGGGGTTCAGGAAGGACGCACAGCCATCGGCATCGGCGAGGCCACAATCCGCGGACTGAACATGCGCGCCAATGTGCCATTCCGCTACTACCAGACCGGTTCGCCGTTTGAGTACGACCTGATTCGTTTCCTCTACGCCAAGAAGCGCGACCTGGACATTGAAAAGCTGGAATACGGACAGGCGTTCGGCGGAAAGCCGTACATGAAAAAAGAATATCAGACCCCGGGAAGAAGAATACCCAAGCCTGTTCCCCCAAATACTTCCGAAACCAAATAAACCGGCTGATTAGTCTCAACACAGGCAGCGGGAGTTATTCACTCCACACGGCTGAATCTGCTGCGGTACTCCCGTGGACTAAGCCCGGTCCTGCTTTTGAACAGCCTCCTGAAGGAGGACACGTTCTCGTATCCCACCAGTTCGGTGATTTCATCCACGCTTTCCGAACTGACCTCCAGCAGATGCCGTGCGGCCTCAATCCTGAGTTGCTGAAGATAGCTGTTGGGAGTCATTCCTGTTGCACGTTTGAAACGCCTCAGAAAGGTTCGCACCCCAAGCCCCGCAAGATCAGCAAGCTGTTCCACCGCCGCGCCCTGCCTGTAATTATCCTGCATCCACTTCTGAACCGCTGTTATGCTTCTGTCAGCAAAACCCGGCACAGAATCAAGTTGATCAAACATGAAATACGGGGTCTGCACGTGGCGGGTGGAATCCATCACCAGCACCTTGGCACAATTTGACGCAACCTCGCGGCCCATGAACCTGGCTACCAGATGCAGGGCAAGATCCTGCCAGGCCATTGCCCCGCCTGCACAGATATAGCCGCCGCCATCAATCAGCATCCGCCGGGGCTGTAGGTCAACAGCAGGAAAACGCAGCCTGAAATCCTCAGCAAGTTTCCAGTGTGTTGTCGCCGGCCTGTTATCCAGAAGCCCTGCCCCGGCCAGCAGGAATGACCCTGCACAAACCGTGGCGATGACCGTCCCGGAATCCGCCAGCGCAACCAGTGACCGCCGCAGACCGGAATCAGCCAGCAATGGACCTATATCCCCGAAGCAGGGAGGTATGACCAGCACATCCGGCACACACTCCGACAACAGGCGACTGACCTGAACCGGAATCCCCGCAAATCCTACCACCGGGCGACCATCCGCACTTACGGACTCAAGTCCGGTGAACAGGCCCCCGCGGTCCGCATCCGGTCCGGCAAGGGAATTGGCTATACTCAGGATTTCCACAGGGCCGGTAATCCCCGAAACCATGCAGTTGTCAAAGGCAAGAAATTTAATATCAGGCATAACTCACGTAACTCGGACAAAGGTGCATGGGGATGCCTTCGGCGGCTTACATCTGTAGGTGACAATTGTCGTTTTAAGCACGCTTATTGTCAATAGTGACACTTCTAATTACTCCGCTCGGAAGTCATTATGAAGATGTCAAAACAATCAGCCCTATCAGACAAGAGGAGACAGACAATGAACCATAAGGCACTGATTCTCATCGACATCCAGAATGATTATTTCCCCGATGGAAAATTTACCCTTGAAAACAGTACACAAGCCGGAGCCAACGCCGGAAAGATACTTGCGCATTTCAGGGATAGCGGACAGCCAATCATCCATATTCAGCATGAGTCCGTGCGGGAAGGGGCGAGCTTTTTCATCCCCGGAACACCCGGAGTACAGATACACGAGTGTGTGGCCCCCATTGCCGGGGAGCCGGTTGTAATCAAAAATTACCCGAACAGCTTCCGTGAAACCGGGCTACAGGAGAGGCTTGAAGATCTTGGCATAACCGAACTGGTCATAACCGGCATGATGAGCAACATGTGCGTGGATGCAACCACCCGCGCGGCCAACGATCTGGGCTACAAATGTACCGTGATACATGATGCCTGCTGCGGAGCAGCTCTTGAATTTGAAGGGAAAGCCGTAAACCCGGCAGAAGTCCACACCGCATTCATGGCCTCACTGGGCATGTTCTATGCGGAGATGAAAAGTTCTGCTGATTATATTGAAGGCAGGAAGTAAACCTGAGTCGGGGATATGATTAAGGCATCTATTTACAGACGGTTAAGCCTGCGGGATGAACGCTAAAACCACTACCGCACATTCTGAACCCGAATGTAGAGAACCAACCCGACCATAGTCAGGACAATCCCGGCCCAGCCGAGCGTACCGGGCAGCGATCCACCAAGGAAAAGCACTTCACCTACCAAAGAAAATACAACCTCCATTGACTGGGTGCAGTCCGCCGCTGCCAGCTCGGCTGCGTTAGTGGCACTGTGCCGGGCATAAAGAAAAAGACTTGTAGCGGCAACCCCGGAGAACACGGCTACCAGAGCGGTATTGAGCAACTGGCTGGCAGCCGGGGCAGGCGGGGACTGAATCAGAATAAGAACAAACCAGAGCGGCAGTGAACCCAGCGTAAGCAGCAGAACTCTGCAGAAAGGATCATCCATTGCAGGGGAATCAAGTCCGGGAATCATCCTGCCGCCACCGTTGCGGGCTTCCCATACAAGCTGGTTGCCGAAAGGATAGGCAAAAGCGGCCACAAAAACAGGTAATGCTCCGAGCAGAACGGAACGCAGGGAACTCTCCTCAAAGCTCTCAATATTGACCAGAAGCACCCCGGCAAAAATAATCAGGGTCAGCAGCATCGCCCGCATTGGAATCTTTTTGCCGAATCCGAGCAGAACAATCGGAGTGGCAAGAATTGTTGTCTGCCACGTGGCAGCCACGACCCAGCCCGGAGCGTATGTCGCACTGAAGGTGATCAGGGCATAAAAGGCCGCAAATCCGACCCCGCCCGCCAGAGTCCAGAACGCAAGATGCCTGCGGTAGAGGGAAATAGATTCAAGGAGCAGTTTTCTACGAAAGAGCAACAGCCCCACCCCAAGAAAAAGCAGCATCCACATATACCTAAGACTTGCCGACCAGACCCAGTGGCCCCCTTCAAGACTCATGGCTCTGTTCAAAATAAAAGTGGAACTGAAAAATAAGGCGGCAAGTATTCCGGTCAGAATGATTTTCATGCAATTCTCCATTCAGATAGGCTGGTTACCTCTGAATGAGTACCCAATCAGCACCTAAAAGTCTATTTAAGAAGGATTAACGGACAAATTGCTTCATCATCACTGCATATAATATCCTGTACTATCAGCAATGAATGAAATGAATCACTATTAACCATCTATGTTAATAGACAATATCGTGCGCAGTGACGAATTAAATCCAAGAAGAGAATCTTTCGGTGAATATTTGAGCGGCCGACAGGCGGACAACCCCATCCGCAAATACAGCCATTTCATCAACTCCGCCGAAACAAAGCTTCCAAAGGTCAAAACCACACGGATAACAAACTGAAACTAATGGGGATTCCAAAGGGTCGCGGACCCTTTGGCCGCCGGCGGCGAAATCGGATCATCCAAAGCGCAAAGCGCATCAAAATCAGCCCCGCAGGAGCACCGCAGGCATTCAGGGAAGGGGTGCAAGGCGGGGCCAACATTGGCCCCGCGCTTGTCTTTAAAGCAGCTCATTTATTACGGTTATGAAGAAACTTGCCGCTATGGGCAGGATATCATCATCAAAATCGAACCTGCTGTTATGCAGAGGAGCCGAGTCCGCACCGTTGCCGATCCAGACGTAACAGCCCTTGGTGTATTTCATGAAGAAGGCGAAATCTTCCGCAGCCATGGAGGATTCCATGTCGGTGACGACATTTTCAACGCCGACAACCTTCTGAGCCGCCCTGAGGGCGATTTCCGGGGTGGTGTTGACCAACACCGGATGTTTGCGCACGTAGTCGAGTTCAGCCTCGACACCGTACATGACCCCAACACCTTTAACCACCTGCCCGATGGAATCCTCAATGAGGTCCTGAACCTTTTCGTTGCAGGTTCGCACGTTACCCTGAACCATTACGTTGTCTGGGATACCGTTACGCAGGCTTCCTCCGTGCACCTGGGTGATGGAAACCACCCCGCGCTCATGTGAGGGAATCTTGCGGGCTACGATGGTCTGCAGTCCTTTGATTATGTCAGCTACAGCGGCAAAGGGCTCGTTACAGACGTGGGGCATGGAAGCATGACCGCTCTTGCCGGTAACATGTACTTCGAAACGGTCTTCCGAAGCCATGCAGGCACCGTTGTGAACAGCTATCTTGCCAGCTTCCAGGCCGGGCCAGGCATGGAAACCGAACAGGTAATCCACCTTGTACTTATCGAAGAAACCGTCTTCGATCACACGTAATGCGCCTTCGTAGCCTTCCTCGCCGGACTGGAAAAGAAGCAGCACGGTTCCGTTGAAGTCCCGATTCTTTGCAAGGTAACCGGCCAGAGCGATCAGGGAGGTACAGTGCCCGTCATGACCGCAGGCGTGCATCTTGCCTTCAACCGTGGACTTGTATGCGAAATCGTTCTCCTCGCTCATCTCAAGGGCATCCATATCCACACGGAAAGCCACGGTGGTATCCCCTTCTCCGCCTTTAATTTCGGCAACAAGCGAATTCACACCAATATCAGCGCAGGAGATGCCATACCCGTCGAGTCTGGACTTGATCAGTTTAACTGTTTCAACAGTATCCAGACCGACCTCGGGATTCTGATGAATCTGACGACGCAGGGCCTTCATTTCATCATGAAGTGCCAGCACTTCCGGATTCAAAGCCATCTATATGTCTCCCATGAACTTGAGTACTCCCTGTGCGATTGCAGCGGAAGCAATGTAAGTGGAGATCATTACAAAAAGGCTGACCACGACAATACGCCATCCGCTCTTCTTGAAGGTATCAAGATCCTTACCGATTGCGACCCCGGCGTATGCGAGGATGGGGGTGGTCAGAGCCAGAAAGTGGACCTTTGCCACTGCGGCATTGACGGTTTCCGCAAGGGGGAATCCGGGCACGGTCACTATAACGCCGTAGGTGATTACAAAAAGAACCGAAGGTATCTTCTTGAACACGAACATGTTGGTAGCTACACCGGCAACGCAGAGCAGCAGCAGGATTCCCATTCCGGGAAGAGCTTCAACCATGTTGTTGTGAAAGCCGACATGGTTCCCTACAAGCACCATCAGCGATACGATGATCAGGACAATGACGGACTCGATGATATTCTGCTGCTTGGTCATTATACGGCCTCCGGAGATTCATTGAATTTAATCTTGTACAGGTAGTTGTACAGCTTGTTGGAAAGGGGCAGAGCCAGAATCAGGGACATGTAAACGCCGTCGATACCGGAAAGGGTGTTACTTGCAACACCGAAAGCCTGAATTTCCTGTGCCATTGAGGGATAGGCGGCACTGAGACTGCCGATGGAAGCGGTCATCATGCTTGCGCTGCCCACGCCGGAAGCCATGGCCAGTGCATAGGGATGGAAAATGTTGAACGCGGCGAGGAAGGAAGCCATGAGACCGAAGAAAATGGTTCCGAAAACGGTTCCGCAGATGTAAACACCCATGACACCGCGTCCTTCAGCGGAATCAAGTCCGTAAATATCGCCGATAAGGGCCACGTTGGGCTCACGTGCGATGGAGTGGGCAGCACCGACCGCCTCACGCTTGAGGCCGAGGTACATTGCAATGGGGATACCTACAAACAGGGTTGCGATGTTTCCGAACTCCTGCAGGATAAGGGCCGGGCCGGCCTTGAGAATATCGTAGAATTTCGGACCCACGAGGGTGCCGTAACGGGCCATGAGCAGGAGCAGGGTCAGACCTACGAGGGTACTGGCCTGAACCATTTCCTTTTCCTTTACGATCTTGAAAAATTTAGGACCGAGGAAAATACCGATAAACATCGCATACAACATGGGCAGCAGAACCAGCTTGCCCGGTCCGACCTTGAAGGTGATGATTCCGATCAGCTCGGAAACAACCACCAGAGCCAGAACGACCAGATGCAGTTTCACGTTCTTTACAGCATCGTTCATAAAACACTCCATTGTTTCAGCCGCCCCCTGCGACGGCCCGAAAGTTGATAAACACACAGTCCCTAGCGGGCAACTCCTCCAGCACACACCCATCCGCCCGCATCAAGGGACGGATTTGAGCTTCGGCCTTTTTCGGACATGACATAAATATGTCCGAAAAAGCGCCAAAAAAATTTCCCTTCAATCAGATCAAAATTCGCACCATCTTCTTGGGACGCCCGACCTTATGACCGGCCTCGCTCCCGTTGACTTCGGCATAACCGCTGTCCAGAAACTTCTTAAGCACACGCCGGGCACTGCGCTCTCCAATACCCAGACATGCGGCAAGATCAACAGAATCAAACGTATCCTTGCGGGTCTTTTCCATCAGGGCCTTTATGCGGTCCAGATAGCTGGGGCTTATCCCGATCTCACCGGCAATCTCAAGCAGACGCCCGTCCACCACATGCGTATGGTACCTAAGCTCGTCCACTTCTCCGATGGGGCCGCGAATCTGCTTGCCCTCGACAACAAACAGCCCGCCCCTGGCAAGCTTTGAAGCATTATCAAGAGCCTTGCGGGCCGACTTTTCAGCCTCAAAGGCAGTAGCTCCGATACCGATACCGGAAGAAAAAATAATATTGCGTTCGCGTCCCCAGGATAAAAGACGCATGAAATGGGCACGGTGCGGTTCGCTTTCTATCAGCCCACGGGTGGAAAAGATAACATGCTCTTCAGTGCCGAAATTGAAGAGACTGCCCTGAATGGCCCGCACGTACTCCAACAGCTCAAGATAGAACCTGCCGCCGTTTTTCATGTCGTCATACTGATTTATGGAGCTGCGGGAAATGGAGTTCAGCTTGATGAGCTGTATGGCGATACCGGCGGAGCGCAGGTTGCGGGTCTTGATGCGGTTTACCAGCCGGGAGATGGAATCGTGAATCTGCAGGTTGCTGGCATACAGCCGGAATACGGGCAGACCGCGTTTTTTCAACTCACTGAACACATAGCCGAAGCCGGTAGCAATGGCCTCAACCTGCCCGGACTCGTAAAGCTCAACATGGCGGTCAAAGTATTCCTGCTCGTTTCGGCACAGGGCAAACGGCATGGAGTGGACGCTTTCCAGCTCGACGCCGAATTCCTTCACAACCTCAACGAGAATGTCGTCGCTGACCACGTCAATGGAGAGTTTGCCGGACTTTATGCCCTTGCGGTGCATTTCGGACAGCACCCGCAGCAGGCTGTACCCGCCGCGCGGAATGTGCTCGTAAGGATTGGTCACGCTCCCGCGGGCCTTGGCACCTTCCTGCACCGCAATACCGGTAAACAGGGTTCCCTGAGTTTCCCGCTGGCACTGATCAAGCACTTCCCACGAATCCTCGGCCCGCTCACGAACATAGGAAATCAGCTCGATTTCCGGACAGCGGCGAGTCACCACCTCTTCTACGAGCTGAACTGAGTCGGTTGGTCCGATACAGCCTATTTTCATGAAAACCGCCGGATTGCTGGAAGTTGCCTGATTCTGCCATTGCCCACGTAAGCGGAAACACCCCGCCATTTTCGGCAATGTCACAAATATGACCAAAATTCGTCAAATTGTGCACACGGTGCGTCAGGCTGTCAAGGGGAATGATCGAACGCGGATAGCCACACATAGCGTTATAACGCCGACAAATACACTTTTGCATCCTGAACAACATTTTCATTTCGCAAAACGAAACGAAAATACTAACTGACAATCACTTTGCGTTAAGCAAAAATATTTCATTGAGTCGCACGCGGCAGGACAAATAACAGTAAGCACTCCCACTAAAAACAGAACTATTTATTCCTGAACAAGGCCATAACCTTCTCAATATCATCAGCGGTAGGAATATAACCCCTTGAGAATGCGGGAGCATAGTCTCTTCCACGCAGGTGGTCGCGTGCCCATTGGAAGACTGAATCATGAAAGAATCCAGGATTGTTCAGCACTATCCGGGCCTTGGACGGACCGTCGTCCTCTTCGGCCTGCCGGGAGAAATTACTGCCGTGAATTTCATAAGTATAAAGAATTTCAGCAAGATGCCTGAATCTTGCTCCGGCCATAAGACACTGAATCCAGAAGTCCCAATCTTCATAGGAGGTGTTGTCCCGATAACGGACACCGGCCTCCCAAAGCCTGCGCCGAAATACCGCAGCAGGAGGGACAGGGTTCTGGTTTCTGAGGTAGAGCGGCTTGAAATCAGGGAGCCTTACTTCCCGACACCCTCCCGGTCCCCGTTCCTGATAGTCGGTGTACACAAGATCAACGCTCTGCTCGGACTGAAGGACTCCAAGGCTCATTTCAAAAAACTGCGGAGAAAAGGTATCGTCCGGATCAAGGCAGACCAGATATTCTCCCGCAGCCCGCTCGAGACCGAAATTCCTGACCGGCCCAGGCCTGCCGGAACGTCCGGGAGTAAAAATCTCAAAACCGGCGCACCTAATCAACCCGGACCATTTCCCTGCCTGCTCAAGGGAGTCGTCAGAGCTTCCGTCGTCCACAAAAAGAATCTGGACATCATCCAGCGACATGGTCTGCCCCTGAATGGAACTGAAAAAACGGTCCGAAAAACGTCCGTAATTATAGTTGGGGATGATGATTGAAAGCAGGCACATAACCGTTCGAGGTTTGGGTTTTATATTTTGAACACCATACACAACAATACGGCACTGCGAAACCTCAAAAAAAAGAAGGGCCGCCATTTAGACGACCCTGCCTGCATCAATCAAACAGCCACCTATTCAAGGAGGCGAAGATACTTCCCATATCCCTGCTGCTCCATTTCTTCCTTTGGAATAAAACGCAGCGCGGCAGAATTTATGCAATAACGCAATCCGGTAGGCTTCGGGCCATCGTCAAACACATGTCCGAGATGGGAATCGGCCTTGTGCGAACGGACTTCCGTCCTGCGCATGAAAAGTGAATTGTCATCCTTTTCAACCACTGCACCAGCATCAATCGGCCGTGTGAAACTGGGCCATCCTGTCCCGGAATCAAACTTGTCGGACGAACTGAAGAGAGGTTCACCTGAGACAATATCAACATATATTCCGGGCTTCTTGTTATCCCAGAACTCGTTATTGAAAGAGGGTTCCGTACCTTCACGCCGAACAACCTCGAATTGCAACGGACTCAGCTTCTTCCGGAGATCCTCGTCACTTGGCCGGACATACCCGTCAACACTCTTTGGGGTGTTTATTTCTGACGTCTTCTTTCCCCAATGATCCTCAATAAATGAATCCCTGCCGGAGTTGAAACGGTACCAGTTGTAGCGCAACGGATTCTTCTTGTAGTAATCCTGATGATACTCTTCAGCAGGGAAGAACTCCTTGAAAGGAATCAACTTTGTGGCAAGAGGCCTTCCAAAAACACCGGATGCGTCCAGCCCTGCCAGCACTCTTTCCGCAATCCTCTTCTGTTCCTCGTCGTGATAGAATATAGCCGAAGTATACTGCTCACCACGATCATTGAATGATCCTGAAGAATCTGTCGGATCATGGTGCTTCAGAAAAGCATCCAGCACCTGTTCATAGCTGACCACCTGCGAATCAAAATGAACCTGCACAACCTCAAGGTGCCCGGTTCGTCCTGAGCTCACCTGTTCGTACGATGGATTATCCACATGCCCACCGGCGTAGCCGGAAACAACTTCGACAACCCCATTCACCTTTTCGAGATCCGACTCGACACACCAGAAGCATCCTCCTGCCAGAGTCGCAATTTCTATATTCTTCCCCTTGTTCATTTCCATCTCCTGAGTGAAAGCTACCAGCGCCACAGAAGCGTAGAGCCCCAGAAATAGCAGCCCGACAGCCAGAACGACTGAACTTTTAAATTTCATTACACACCTCATCAGTATTAGTAGCTATTACTAAATAAATGGTGCTTGTGCCTATAAAGTCAACAGCTATCAAAAATAAATGCAGGAAAAGAAGTTTTCCTGCATTTATTCAGCAGATGCTACTCGACCGGGAAATCGAAATAGGTTTCTGGAAAAGGTTCATCACGAAGGGTAAAATGCCACCATTCCTCTTTGAGGGGACGGAATCCGTTACGCAACATGGCCTGCCGGAGCAGCGCGCGGTTACACCGAGCCTGAACAGGCATATCCCTGTTGTCAGGCCATGAACGGGGGCCGAAATAATCGAACGGAGTACCCATATCGAGTTCAGCTCCTGTATCAAGGGAAACTATTGTGAGATCAATAGTTGAACCTCTGGAATGTCCGGACCTGGCTGCTATATACCCATCCCGGAACAGGTTCTTTTTCTGCACATCCGGGTAGAAACGATTCTTCATACGGGTATCATTCAGATTCTCTGCCCAGCGCACGAAATGAAGCACAGCCCGTTGAGGACGATAGCCGTCGAAAAACTTCAGTCCAAGCCCGAAAGGAGCAAGGTCCTGCTGGACTGCAGCAAGGGCTGCGGCCGCCGGTTTTGTGAGGATGATCCTGGCTACCCCATAGCCATCAATACGTTTCCCAACAAAATTATTACTGCCGAAATAGCGGACATCATAGACACCACCGGACACAACTTCATCCAGATAGCTGAAACCACTGGGCAACTCCCCGGCGAGGCTTTCAATTTCCCCCAATGTGCAAAGAGCACCTGACCAGAAAACCACCGATGCAAAAACCAACAGAACAGTCTTTCTCATAAGCACCTCAATAAAATGAGTTACAATATTTTATAACTTCAACGTTTACAAACAAGTATAATAAAAAGGATTGAAACGGCAGACAAACACGCATATCATAAAGGCTGCATACGTTCACTTCAAAAGAACAAACATTCAATGTTCGTAAATATATTTATATACAAACGCACGCTTTATTCAGCAACTTCATTACTGATTTCCAAAACAGTCCGTTTATTTTCAACTGCAATAATATCAATATTTCTGGTCACGGCAGTATTTACTGCCCCATCTTATGCATTTGACAACTTAACGATTGCAGTTATCCCTAAAGCCACCCTGCCGCATTTCTGGAAAATAGTTTGTGTCGGAGCACATACAGCAATACAGGACAATAATGCCACAATTATATGGCGCGGCCCAAGAGTGGAAAACAAGACTGAAGCTCAAAAACATCTTATGGACTTTTACATCGACAAGAAAGTAGATGCAATAGTGATAGCCCCGACGCACAAAAGCAAGCTGAATTCCAGTATAGAAAAGGCCATGGCTGCGGGCATAAAAGTCATTGTAATTGATTCCCGTACTTCCGCCGGAAAACAGCATAGTTTTATCGCAACGGATAATTACAAGGCTGGAAAAATCGGTGCAAAACTTCTACTGCAAAAGATACATAAAAAAGGTCCCCTGCTGCTTATGGGCAGTATGCCGGACAGCAGCTCCGTATCGGAAAGGGAGCAGGGATTCATTGACGGAATCAATGAACTGGCTCCGGGGATGTCCGTAATAAGAATGAATATACTGGAAGGAACAGGAAAAGAAGCTGAACTTGCCGCAAAAGAGATCATCAGGAACACCAACTCACTCGCCGGGATATTTGCAGTGAATGAAGTCTCCTCCGAAGGGGTTCTTCAGGCGCTGAATAAACAGGAAATCAACGGGCTGCCCTTTGTCGGCTTCGATTACAGCAGCACTCTTCTGGAAGGGATAGAATCCGGCCGGGTAAGCGCACTGATCACGCAGGTCCCGTTTGCAATGGGTTATATGGGGGTCCGCACGGCTCTGGAACTGCTTGAGGGCAAGCAGATTGTCCCTGAAATGGAATGCCCGGTTAGAATCATCACCAGGGATAACATTGAAGACTCTCAGAACCTGCGATGCCTGCGCAAGTTTTCCGAAAGGGAACGGGACAGCTGCCCCATGTGCTTCAACTGATCCCGAAAGAAATACGGGCACCCGGCCATACGGTCAGACTGCCCGTCGATCAGATCAACAAGATCACATCCTGCGTGCTATAATGTAACCGAAACTGACCCAGCGCCCGTTGTCAATCTTCAGCGTCAACGGGTCTCCCTGCGGATCATCCTTGCAGAAAGGGTCGTGCTGGGCATACTCGGCCCACCAGTCCTTTGCGTCCGGGACATAACCGTATTCGAGCAAGTCGAAACCGGCAGACCGGACCTCCTCCGCAGAGTGCCGGACATCCCGAAAACATTCCGCCCACGGAAACTCATCCCGGGTCACGTACGGTCTCAGGTCATCGGGGATAGGCACATCAAGGTGCATTGGCTCGCCAAGACCGAACACTCCTCCGGGCTTAAGGACACGCCTAATTTCCTTGAGACACTGCAGGTATCCATCCTCACCGGACAGATTCCGCACCATCTCAAGGGCCGTCGTCGAATATACCCGGTCAAATGACTCTGAAGCATAGTGTGACTCCGGCAGCCCTATCTTCTGGGCCAGAACCATTTCAGGCACACCCCATTTGGAAGCGTTCTCCCTCGCGTGTTCAACCATGGGCCTTCCGTCCATACGGTCATCCCACGGATCAATGCCTACAACCTGAACACCGTATTCCTTTGCAAGAAAACAGGACTGAATGCCACGGTTGCAGCCGACATCAAGAATGCGTTCCCCGCGGGACACTCCCATCTTTTCCGCCATGAACTCGGTGAGTTTCAGTCCTCCGGGACCGCTGCACTGGGCGTAGATTGTTTCCAGATCAGTATACTTAACCGACTTGCTGTATTTAAAATGTGTCATTGGAACTTCCTGTAAAAAGATTAAAATTCAACGCTCATGGCGTTTCCGAATACCAACAGGTGTTCCTCCGTCCGCTGTGACACGCAAGCCGTCCAGCAGACGGATTACATCACAAGACTATTTTTCATAAAAACCCTCGATTAAAGGTTCGCTTTTCTAAAAATCAGGCCTCAAAACAGACTTGCTATTTTATCTATACAACCAAGTCAAGTAATCCTGATGTGACAAACAGAAAAGGCCGCCTCACAGAGACGGCCTTCAAACATTCAATTAAAATGACACAGGACTAACCGCCGAACCAGCCGGGAGCCAGCACTTCCATAGCCTTGGTATAATGAACACGCAGATCTTCAAGCTTTCCGGAAATAACTTTTTCCTGCTCGCCCAGACTGGTGGGGCAGACATCCTTCATCTGCTCAACTACAGCCTCAAGCTCTTTCATTGTGGACTTGAGCAGTACTATCTGATCTCCCAGATTTCCGGACTTATCATCGGCGAGGACATCGTAAAGGCGGGCCTTCCAGGAGTTGAGTTCCATCTCCAGACCCTTGCAGTAATGATTCACAGCCTGCTTCTTTGATTCTTCCGTGCTGCAGCCATCAATGCCGATACAACTGGGGCAGGGGCCCGGATAATCCATATTAGCCATAATGAACCTCCATAAAACGGGTTAAAGTTATTAACAAAACAACAATAACACGTTTTAATGGTTCCGACATCTATTTTTGCTCAGAAATGGAGATCTCCAACCCACCTGCTTATTTAGATCTTTCTGCTGAATACGGAAAAAATCCCGCACTACGGCTTCGCCCTGCCTTCACTGTCCCCACTTCTTCACATACATATCCACGTCAAATTTCCTGCGACAGCCCTTTTCATTCATGTACCGGATGGAGCCGAAAACAGGACGCCGTTTCCACGGACGGTCATGCAGCCCGGCAACAGACCAGAGTGTTCCCACGTAGCCGTTGGGGTCGCGCCCGTCCAGTGCGAACCGGTCATTCAGGGCATTTGCTGTTCTCAGGGCCTCGGCGGGAGATGCGGACCATTCGAGAATTTTCTTGGCCCAGTACATACGCATGTAACCATGCATCCGCCCGGAAACAACAAGCTGGTTCTGGGCCGCGTTCCAGAGTGCCGAATGGGTCTGCGCTTTCTCAAAATCATCATAGGAATAAAGATAGGCACGCACATCCCCGCTGCATTCATCCAGAACCCTGCGGGCCCATTCAGGAGCTCCTTCCAGCGAATCATACTCCGGCGTATGCAGGCAGAAATTATCCGACAGCTCCCGGCGTATGATCAGTTCTTCAAGATAAGCCTGCTGATCCTCACCCACTCCGCTGAAAGCCACTTCCAATGCGGCCCTCTGCGGGGCCAGTTGTCCGAAATGGAAATAGGGGGAAAGACCTGAAGTTGCCCCTGCATTGGGATCGTTGCGTCCGGTCCCGTAGCCTTTCAACCTGCGGGCAACAAATTCATCCAGTGCACGACGGCCTGCCGCTTCCCCCGGTTCGAGGTCCACCGGACCTACCGAGCAATCTACGTCGATAAATTCCCGCACGGATTTCCAGTCCACTGCCGGGTCAACCACACGGGAACCGGGCATGCCCTTAAGTTTGGGAAAAGAGGTGAGAAATTCCGGCAAAAGACGCTGTATTTTCGGACGGATGGTCCGGGCGGCGTACTCCAGCTTGTCCGTAACAAAACGGGCCGGGACCACGTTATGCCCGTCCACTTCCACCAGCGGAACATCAATTTCCCTGCCGACAGCGGCATGCCAGCCACGCCTGACCCGCAGCGGGTCAAAATCCGAGACAACAATTCCGGCCCCCAGCTCCTTCACCAGAAGCGGAAGTTCCCGGTCCGGAAGGCCCAACTTCAAAGTAAAGGGAATGCCAAGCTTCGCAAGACCCGCTTCAACCTGCTCAAGCCCTTTGAGCATGAAATCGTAATGACGCAGGGTTGCTCCTAGATAAGAAGGCACCAGACAGAAAACCACCCGCACTTCCCTTGAATCACCGGCCAGAGAACGGGCATGCAGAAGTCCCCAGTTGTCCTGAACCCGCTGCTCACGACCCATCCAGTAAATGACCGGCCCGCCGGTATCCTTTCCGTGGTTAAGCGAATAGATTCTCTTTTGATCAACTGCACCCATGAATAATCTACTCCACGCCCGGAATTCTGCAACGCGGGGCAGGCCCGTCCACGAGCTCCGGACCTTCCAGAATTCGGCATCCGCTCTTCCGGGCCAAAGCACGGGCCATTCCTTTGAAAACGACAGAATGCAGGGGATATACTGCCCACCAGTATAGAATGCCGCCCAATCCGCGCGGAAGGAATCTTGCGGTCATGGTCAGCACGGTATCGCCCACGAAGGTCTGCTCAAGCTGAAATTCAAGCAGGGCTTCACCGGGAAGCTTCATCTCCGCCAGCAGGAGCAGCCTTTCTCCGGGCTGAACATCAAGCACCCGCCAGAAGTCAAGGGCGTCTCCAACGTCGACCTCAGAAGGATGCCTGCGCCCGCGGCGTAATCCCACACCGCCGACCAGCTTGTCCATCCAGCCTCTGATGGACCACAGAGAGTCGCAACAGTACCAGCCTTCTTCTCCGCCGATGGACATGATCCTTTCCCACAGCCTGCCTCGCCCGCCTTCCAGTTTGATCCGGTAGGCCGAATGATAGACCGTTCCCCCGCTATAACCTGCATCGCCGCATACGGCCCACTCAGGGGTAACAAGCCCTCCGGCATCGGACCAGCATGTATCAACCACTTGCTGGTCAATCTTTTCAAGCGCCTTGCGTATGGCTGATCGGCAGTCGGTAAGTTCGCAGGGCATTATCTTGCGGATGCGGAAATCCTTGCAGACTACCCGGTTGCGCAGCCCAAGTATCAGGGGGCGGGCCAGAGCCACAGGAACAGGCGAAACAAGCCCGAGCCAGAAGGAGGAAAGCTTCGGGGAAAGAAATGGTACCGGTATAATCAGCCGTTTACGCAAACCGGCCTCTTCCTGATAAATACAGAACAGTTTCTCGTAAGTTTCAATGTAAGGCCCTCCGATATCGAAACTGTCCCCGGCCGTCTCGGGATAATCCAGACACCCTGCAAGATAGAAAAGCACGTCCCGAATACTGATGGGCTGGCTCTCCACCCTCACCCACTTCGGGGTCAGCATCACCGGCAAGCGGTCCACAAGATACCGCAATATTTCAAATGAAGCACTGCCGGAGCCAAGTATTACCGCAGCCTTGAAAACAGTGCAGGAAACCCGTCCGGAAGAGAGTATCTGCCCTACTTCAGCACGCGACTCCAGATGATGGCTGATGTTGGGGTCATCCGGTATCATCCCGCCAAGATAGATCAGCCGGGAAAGACCGGTTTCATCAGCTGCAAGGCGGGTGTTCTCTGCGGCAATCCGGTCCTTCTGTGCAAAATCCCCGGCTCCGGTCTGCATTGAATGGACCAGATAATAGGCAGCGAAACAGCCATCGAGGGCGCGGGACAAGGATTTCCCGTCAAACAGATCGGCCTCGACCAGTTCGCAACGCTCATGACCGGCATAAGCACGGCATTTCAGCTTGGCCATGGACCTGCCCACCGCGCGAACTCTCCAGCCGCGCTCCAGCAGCAGAGGAACCAGACGCCCGCCGACGTAACCGGTTGCTCCCAGAACACAGATCGTATGCTCCCCCCGTTCCTGTTCCGTAATTAAAAGATCTTCCATTTTCACCCTCAATGGCTCAGACATGGTTTCTCAACATCAATTCCGCCGGGTACGGGTGCAGGTAGAACTGCTCGGCCAGATATTCCTTGCCGTGTCGGCGCACATGGTGATTGAGCAGGGTCACAGGAACTATCAGCGGCACCAGCCCGTTTCTGTACTGCTCGATCAATTCCAGCATTTCCTGCTTTTCATCGGGACTGATGTCCTTTTTGAAATGTCCGAGCGCATGGGTAAGGACGTTGACATGTTTTTTTACGGTCGGCCTGTAGCTCAATGCCCGAAGCAGCATTTCCAGATATTCTGCATAAATCCCGTCATGCCCGGGAGAACCTGCAGCAGCCACGAGCTTTCCCATTTCCCGATATATCTTTTCATTATGGGCCATTATCAGCATTTTGTGCCTGGAATGGAACCTGACCAGAGCTCCCGGAGTCCGCTCCTTCCCGGCCGAATCCTTCCAGCGCTTGAAGGTAAACACTCTGGTAATAAAATTTTCGCGTATGGAATTGTCATGCAGCCGCCCGTCATCTTCAAAGGGTAACTGCGGTAAGTGGTCCATGACCATGCGCGCCCATATCCCTACTCCGGTATACAGGACGCCTCCGTTATGCTGGAAGACCTTCATTCGTCCCATGGCGTTGGACGGCGACCCGTGCTTGAAGATAAATCCGCACAGGTCCTCCTTTTCAAGCAACTCCAGACGTCCACGCCCCCATTCCTGCATACGCTCTGTCCAGTCTTCTCCGGACTTGCGCCCCAGCAGACGCGGGGATTCTACATCCCCCACCAGCCTGACGGCCTCACGGGGCACGCCCATACCGCACTCCAGTTCCGGACATACGGGAACCCACTCCACGTATTCTCCAAGAACATCCCGCAGATAGCGATCCAGTTTGTGCCCGCCATCATAGCGGACCTGATCACCAAGCAGACACCGCGCGATACCCAGCCGTATTTTCCGGCTTCCATCAATATCAGTTCCAAGCATGGCAAAACCTCTTTCTCATTCTGATCTGAACGTATTCAGGTTACACCAAAATTCCCTGAACAACCATAATTCTTTCAATTTTCCAATGTAAACGCCCCCTTTGCCATTTGTACACTTTTTTTTAAATTTACAATGGATAATAAAACCCGGCTGGTTTAGGATAAATCATAATAACATCTAATATCGGACCGGGTTGGCCATGCATGATTCCTTAGAACTGAAACAGGCATTATCCCAGAGCGAAGCAAAATTTCGCATGCTTTTCGACGCCATAGAAGATGCCGTAATCATGTATGAAATCATGCCTGACGGCAGCAGAGGACTGATCAGGGATGTGAACAGGGCAACCTGCCTCAGGCTTGGCTATACCAGAGAGGAAATGCTCGCAATGACCGTCATGGATCTTGACGGACCTAAGTCTATGGCCTGCAGTACTCCTGTAAATTCAAGATATTGCGATGGGGCAGTCCTGTTTGAAACATGCCACCTCGCAAAGAACGGCACCTGCATACCGGTAGAAATCAATGCGAAGAGGCTTGAGTATGATGGGAAGCCCATGGTTCTGGCCATATGCCGAGACATCACAACCCGTAAGCAGACAGAAAAAGATCAGGAAGAATACCGCAGCCTTCTGGAGCACGAAGTTGCTGAACAGACCTCTGCCATAAAAGAAATCAACGCCAACCTCCTGAAGCAGATTGAGGAAAAAGAAGAAGCTGAAGCAAAGGCCTGGAGAGCCGAAAAAAGCCTCCGGGGACTGATTGATGCCAGCAATCAGTCTATTTTCATGATCACGCCTGAAGGGACTATCTTATACGCCAACGAAACCGTTGCTTCGGTACTGAAATCGTCTCCCAAAGCCATGGTCGGGACGAATTTATACGACTATCTTCCTGAAGAACTGGCTAATTCAAGGCGGAAAAATATAAACCGGGCGGTTACATCCGGACAAAGAATACAATACAGGGATAAAAGGGATGGATGTCATATATTCCATACCGTCCACCCGATCAAAGAGGACAACAAAGTCACGAGACTTGCAGTATATGCCGAGAACCTGAGCAATTTCCTGATGAAGGAGCGGGAACTGGAACACTCGCTCCACGTTCGTTCCGTGCTGTACGAAATCATAAGCCATTCCCAGTCTTCGGATGGAATTGAAAGCCTGCTCAAATCCATTCACCAGATAATGATCAAAGAGCTTCAGGCCGAGAATTTCTACGTTGCCCTCATAGACGAGGAACGCAACCAGCTTGTTTTTGAATATTGCATTGACAAGAAAGCATCCAGTTGCCCTACTGTCTTCAACATCAACGATCCTGACAATAAATGTCTGTCCCTGCTGCCTGTACGGGAAAACAGAATCATTCTCCACACAAGGGACGAGCTTGTTGGCATGCAGAAGGAAAACAGGATTGAGATTGACGGGCCGATGCCAGAAGTTTGGCTGGGCGTTCCCATGAAAGTGCGCGGCAAGCCAATCGGCGTTCTCCAGATTCAGGAATACGACAACCCTCGAAATTATTCGGAAGAGGATATCCAACTTTTTGCAGCCTGCTCCGACCAGCTTGCAATAGCAATTGAAAGGAAAAAATACGACTCCGCCATTAAGGAAAGTGAAGCCCAGTTTCGTGCCCTGTTTGAAAACAACCACTCTGTCATGTTCATCATCGACCCCATGACAGGAAATATTCTCGATACGAACCGGGCAGCAGAGAACATGTACGGACTTTCACGCGACGAGCTGCGCAGCATATCCGTACACAGCCTCAACACTCTGGCGCCCGACGAAGTGGATGCGGCAATGCGCCGGGCAAAAGAACGCAACCAGAAAAGCTTCATCTTCAAGCACAAAATATCCAATGGAGCAATCAGAGATGTGGAAGTTTTCTCAGGCCCATTCCAATTCAAGGGGCAGACGAAACTTATCTCCATTGTCCACGACATAACCGACAGACTGCGAAATGAACGGGAACTGTCCAAAGCCAAAGAGGAAGCAGTTGCCGCCAACAAGGCCAAGGATGAATTTCTTGCCAACATCAGTCATGAAATCCGTACCCCGCTGAACGGAGTGATGGGCATGCTGCAGCTCCTGCAGCGCTCATCCATCAATGAGGAGGACAGGAACTGCGTAAACGTGGCATTGCACTCTTCACGCAACCTGCTGCGCATGCTTGATGATATTCTGGACCTTTCCAAAATGGAAGTCGGAACACTGGATCTTATAGAGGGTCCCTTTACGCTGGACTGCCTGAAGGATGAATGCATGAGTCTTTTCGAAATGCAGGCCAGAGAAAAACAACTGAACCTTGACTGTTCCATGAGCCAGCACGCTGAAGGATGGTATATCGGTGACGAGGGGCGTATCAGACAGATTCTTTTCAATATTCTGGGCAATGCCATCAAATTCACGGATTCCGGCTCCGTAAGCCTTGAAATCACAATTTCAGAAGACACCGGGGCTCAAAAGCCGACACTGCATTTCCGGGTGACTGATACCGGAGTAGGAATCCCGGCGGACAAGATTGAGTCGATTTTCGATTCGTTCACCCAGGTCGACGGTTCATTATCGCGCAGGTTCAAAGGAGCAGGTCTTGGCCTGTCCATAGTAAAACGGCTGATCTCCCTCATGGGCGGAACAATCAACGTTGAAAGTTCCCTCGGTATGGGGACAACTGTGAACGTCGCTCTGCCGCTGGAACGAACCGATGAGAAAATCAGCCAGAGGTACACATCCCGAAGAATAATCACACCGCCGCCGCTCAGGATCATGCTGGTCGAGGACGAACGGGTAAACAGGATGATGGCCTGCCGGATACTTGAAAAAATGGGACACCATATCATCTGTGCGGAAAACGGTCAGGACTGCCTGAACCGACTGGGAACGGAACAATTGGACATGATCCTCATGGACATACAAATGCCGGTCATGGACGGCCTTGAAACAACCAGATTGATCAGGAACGATGATGCCTACATGGAATTCAGAAACATCCCGATAATTGCCCTTTCCGCCCATGCACATGACAGGAATCGCAGGACTGCGGAAGACGCAGGCATGGACGGATATATAAGCAAACCCTTTGAGTGGGCATTGCTTGAAAGAACTCTGGGAGAAGTATTTGCTGCCTCCGAAACCGCTAAACTATTGACATAACCTCTGTTTCAAAGGCATTTAATCCTTTCGGCGACAAAAAAAGCCCTTAACTAAAACAGAACGCAGCGGAGTGCATATATGGCCCGGTATACGGACATTTTCAATCAGGAAATGCTTGCGGAACTTTTCCCGGCAGACAGAACTAACGACTTTTTTGAAGCACTGTTCGGTGATGCTGAAGAAGGAAGCTACGATATTTCCCTTGTTTACACCGGAGACAACGGTGACACCGTCAACTTTGAGCTGCAGCTCAAACAAAGACCCGGATGCTGCCTTGCCTGCAACCTTACCTACGGCCTGCCGCAGGTTTTTTCCCGCCACCCCATAATCAACATCAAGGGACTGGCCCAGAAAGTAGGAGAAGCTGTCGGCAGAACTGAAAGCGTAGACTGGCAACTGGGCAGGACACAGGAAAAAAGCAGGGAACTCCATGTTATTCCCCTGCAGGTAACGCTGGGCTGATCAGAATTGCCCATGCGGATTCCCGACTGATCCGGAATAAAAGCATCGGGCCGGCCTTCATTCACTGAAGCCCGGCCTTTTTTCGAGCAAGAACAATTATAATAAAGAATTCAATTCAAATCAGGCGGATTAAGGTTGAATCATAACCTCTGAGCCTGTATTGTTACAGGAGACCATTTGATATTTCAGGAGAGGGGAATGCTTGAAGGTTTAAGATACGGTATTTTTTCCAACAACTCGAAACACGTTTCGAACGACAGGCTGGCTCTGGTCGGGCTTGGCGTTTCGTCTATAAGTGTTTATTCTTCTTGGGAAAAAGCCGTTATAGACCTTCAAACCAATGCAATAGATGTCGCTTTGGTGGACGAAGAGCTGCATGACGCAAACGGATCTGAATGCCTTAAAAGGCTGAAGAGGACCCTATCGCGTTCCCTTCCGGTTATCATGGTCACAACCGATCAGCGCAAGGATTCAGTACTTACTGCCATTTCCGGAGGCTGCGGAGGCTACGTGCTGCGCCCCTACAGCATGGAAACCATGAAAAGGCACCTTTACGCCGCCTACATGAGTGCTACACCGGACGAAATCGAACAGGAACTTCTGAGTGCTTCCTGGGATCTTGTCGCCAACGGAAGCTTTGATGAAGCCATAACCGGCTTTGAAGAAATCGTGGAGGAACTGGTCGAGGCACAGAAGAATCCGGCCGATGAATATTTCGAAAAAGGCCTCAATTATCTTTCGCAGGAAAAATACGGCAAGGCCATCATCTCCTTCAACAAAGCCATCGCCCTCAATGAAATGTACGCTGAGGCTTACAAAGGCATGGCCGATGCCTACAAGGGCAAGGGCGACATGGAGAATTATCAGGAATACCTGACCAAGGCCGCCGATATCTACGCCATTCAGGATAATCTGGACAGTGTAAAGGAACTGTTCATCGAGATCCTTCAGAATGAGCCTGAAGCCGTAAACCCCTTCAACAGGCTTGGCGTCAAGCTCAGAAAGGAAGGGGACTACAGCGGGGCAATCCGAGCCTACCATCAGGCCTGCACCTTCACCCCCAACGATGCCAACCTGTATTACAACATGGCCAGAGCATACACTTATGCCAAAGACTATGAGAGCGCCCTCAACTATACCGAGCTTTCGCTGCGTCTGGATTCGAGTCTTGAACCTGCCCGGGCACTGCACATGCAGATTATGAAGATCATTGAAAAAGAGCAAAGCAAGGTGGACAGCCTCATATCTGAGCCGAAAGATAAAAAAGTGGTTATCGACAACGGCGAGTAGCTGTCAGCGGTCAGTCGCATTCCCCTCTTTCAAGTTCCAGCAACCTGCGCTTGATGGTCAGCCCCAGAGCGAAACCGGTCAATTTACCATCTGCCCCGACCACCCTGTGACAGGGAATTATCAACGGAATCGGATTTCTTGAATTAGCCATGCCAACTGCCCTGAAAGCCTTCGGACTGCCTATGCGCTCCGCGATTTCCTTATAGGAACAGGTTGTCCCGCAGGGAATCTTCTGCAGTTCACCCCAGACCAGTTTCTGGAAATCCGTCCCGGCAGGATTCAACTTCAAATCAAACTCCGTCCGCTCACCGCGCAGGAATTCTTCAACCTGACGCCTTGCATCGACAAAGAAGGCATCATTTCTTACCCAGTCCCCGCCTATTTCAAAAGAACGTTTTTCCTCTCCTGTCATCATATGCAGGAAGGACAGGCCATCCTTGTTACCGGCAATGACAACCTCGCATAGAGGAGTGTCGAAACTTGTGTAGTAAGTGCAATCAGCCATTGGAAATTCTCTCCCTGTACTGCGGTTGGAGTTCAACGGGCAGAAGACAGTTCATACTAAAATATGATTACCCGCCCGGATCAAACCATTACAGCATATATGAGCAGGCGACAATGGCCCCTGATTGTGCCATTATCCGCCTGTAACAAAACTCCCATAAACAACGAACACGGAGAATAAACATGATAATTCTGACTGCTTCCATAACTGCCGCTGAAGGAAAGGACAAAGAACTCGAAGAAGTCCTGCGTGGTCTGGTCAAAGGAACTGCAACCGAAGAAGGCGCACTGGAATACAGGCTGCACCGCGTAAAAGGAAATCCCGTAAAATTCCGCTTCATAGAAAAATTCAAGGATCAGGCAGCATTCGACTTCCATCTGAGCACAGACCACTTCAAGGCTCTCGGAGAAAAAAGCGTCGGCCTGACACAGGGCGAGGCAGAAATGGAAATGCTTGAACTCATCGACTCCATTCCCGAAAAATAAGCCCGTATCTAAGCTGCAACACCGCAAAATAAAAGGCTGTAACTAGCGCACCACAAGTACGCTGTTACAGCCTTTCTTTTCTGCTGAAAATCCTGAACTACTCTGCTGTCACCTGTCGTGCTTTTTTCCGACCGAGGAGCAGCAGCGCAAACAGGGGAACAATACCGCCGAGAATACCCATCTTGCCGATGACCGCTATCTTGGAATGCCAATCCAGCGAGATGACCTCCATGGCCACTGCCCCGAAGATGAAGTAGGTAAAGGTAAGCAGAGCCGATGCGGCGCCGATATCACGGTCAACTGTTTCAAGGATCATGTGGTTGCTGATGGGCCGCGACACCCCGATGGAGAAAGTCATCATGAGCATGGTGATGGCGAACATGATCCTGGTATCTCCGAAAAGGTATATCCCGGTGGCTGAAATTAAAACACCGGCCAGTGACGCTTTGAGAATGGAGATTGAAGAATACCCGACACACAGACGTGAACAGGTGTAGGAACCGGTCATGAACCCGAGTGCGTTGAACCCGAAAAACAGGGCGTACTGTTGCTCGGTCAACCCGAATTCCCTGATGTATATATCAGCCGAACCGGCCAGAAAGCCGAAAAAGCCAATGCTTACAAGTGAAAATGCCAGACAGTAAATGGTAAAATTCATATTGCGGAATATGACCAGATAGCGAGACATGACAGCCCAGCCTCCACCGCTTGTCTTCTCGAATTCCGGCTCTTTGAAAGCAAGGGTTCCGTAAAAGGCTAACGAAGCAAGCACGGCCTGACAGATGAAAATCCATTTCCATGACAGATATTCGATCATCATGCTGCCGAGCATGGGAGCAAGCATCGGGCATAACGGTATGATAACCCCGATGTAGGCCAGCACTTTCTGCCTTTCATTGCCGGTGTAAAGATCCTTGGCCAAAGCCATGGACAGGGCTGAAGCAGAAGCGGCACCAGCAGCCTGAATGATACGGGCTGCGATAAGCAGCCAGATGTTTGTCGCCATTGCACAGAGGATACAGCCCAGCACGTAGACCCCCACCCCTGCTACAAGTACCGGTTTACGGCCGTATTTGTCTGAAAGAGGGCCGTAAATGAGCATGAACGTGCTGAAAAGTATGAAGAACAAAACCAGCGACAGGTTCACCGAGGCAAGGGTTATCCCCCACTCCGCCTGAATGGTAGGCAGGGCCGGAAGATACATGTCAGTGGACAAGGCCGGAAATGCGGCCAGCATAGTAATAAAAAGGAAATTGGGCATGAAAGCACACCTTGATTCAATTCGTCCTAAGCAGGACAGATTTAGGGAGAAGAGTAGAAGCAGGAATTAGTCTGCGAAACCATGAATTACAATACCGCTGGGGCAGGAATAATATTCATAGAGCAAGAGACTCGGCAAGGTCAACAGCTATTCAGCCCCAAACGCCGTCTTAACATTTCTTTACCCTCAAGACCTCCGACAAAAGGTGGGTTCTGCCCCTTATCTCAATATATCATCGATCATTTCAAACGATGTTTAAACTACTGCTTGACCATCAGCCCATCATTCTCATACAAGAATTTAAACATTGTTTAATACGTTTGGAGAGTCAATGAGCGATCAGAACACCAAGAAACGGATTCTTAAAGCAGCCGGGAAGGAATTTTTCACTAAAGGGTTCAAAGCAGCAACAGTGCGGGACATCTGCGCCGAAGCTGATGCAAACGTGGCGGCGGTGAACTACCATTTCGGGGATAAACGCAAACTGTACCTGCAGGTCCTGAACATGTGGATGAATGAGATGATGAGCCATTTGTCCACGCAGGAAGAACAATTCCTGTCACTGTCCCCGAAAGAAAAACTCAGAATATATGTACACAACGAACTGCGTGCCCTGTGCATCTTCGACGATCCCGAAAAAAAACGGAAACGCAAGATAAGGTTGCTGCTGGAAGAATACGTGTCCGAGGACTGCGATCCGGAACTTTTCAAATGCCATGATATTGTGGAGGAAAAAGTACTCTTTCCTCTGGTTCGCGAAATACTGCATCCACTGGAGGACTCCCACATTCTTGAGCAGGCCTGCATGGCCGCAAGCGGGGTGCTGGTTCACCATTTTCTGGCCATCATCCATTATCCCGAAGGGGAAATAGAATCTGAAGACAAGCTGGAATTTCTGACAGATTTTTACACAAATTTCATTCTGGGTTCTTTAAAAGGAATCAAGGACAAATACCATGTTTAAGACAAGACACACAGCAATATTCCTGGGACTGCTCCTCCTGCTCTGCTCCGGCTGCAACTCGGACCCGAAATCGGAAGCCGGAACGGCTCCGGTTGAAAAGGAAGTGCGAGTCAGGACAACTGAAATTACCCCCGTGGTCCTCAAGGACATCCTGACCCTGCCCGGTGCAACGGAACCGGACAAGGATGTCCGGGTTTCATCCGAATCAGCCGGGACTGTAATCTGGCTGGGAGTGAAGGAAGGCGACCGGATCAAGGAAGGCCAGCTCATCGCACGCCTTGACGGAGCATCCAGCGGAGCCAAGTTCGACAAGGCCAAGGCAGCCCGCAAACTCGCGGCCGAACAGCTTCGCCGCCGCCATGAACTGCTCAGCAAGGGAGTGCTGGCTCAGGAGGAGTACGACCAGATCAAGGCCGAACTGGAACAGAGCGAAGCCTCGCTCAAGGAAATGCAGGTCAATGTTGAGTACGGTATCGTGCGCGCGCCCATATCCGGCATTGTAAACAAGCGTCATATAGATTTCGGGGAAAGGCTCAACGTCGGCGACAGGGTTGTGGATATTGTCGAGCCTTCCGTAATCCGGACAATTGTCAACGTACCGGAAATGGACATCCCCTACATCCGTAAAGGCCAGAAAGTCACCGTCACCGTGGACGCCCTGCCCGGCAGGACTTGGGAAGGCACCATCGACTTCATATCCTTCAAGGCGGACCCGTTTTCAAAGACCTTCGAGACCCGCATCCTTACCGACAACTCCGGGGGTGAAATCCGTGCCGGAATGCTGGCCCGCGTTTCCCTGCTGCGCCGCACTGTAAACGATGCAATCACCACCCCGCTCTACGCCATCATCAATCAGGGCGGCGAACGCATCATCTATGTAGAGGAAAACGGCGTGGCCCGTGTGCGCACCATTGAACTGGGAGTCATAGAGGGAGACCGGGCACAGGTTCTGAAGGGACTCAAGGCCGGGGACAAACTTATCGTAGCCGGACACACCATGGTTGAGGACGGCATGAAGGTGGTAAGTCAATGATCATCAACAAAGCTGCGCTGAACCGGCAGTCAACAGTGATGGTTCTGCTGGTGTTCATCATCATTGCCGGGATTTCAAGCTATTCATCACTCCCCCGCGAGAGCGACCCGGACATCACCATCCCCTATATTTTCGTCCAGACCAACTTCGAGGGAGTTGCCCCGGAAGACATGGAAACCCTTGTAACCATGCCCATCGAGCGCAAGCTCAAAGGACTATCAGGAACCAAGGAAATTTCCTCCATTTCCGATGACGGAGTCTCAATCATCAAGGTTGAGTTCAACCCGGATGTGGACATTGACGATGCCCTGCAGAAAGTGCGCGACAAGGTAGATCAGGCCAAGCCGGACCTTCCGGCGGACCTGCCCGACGACCCCGTCATCAACGAGGTTAACCTGTCCGAACAGCCAATCCTGAACGTGGTCCTTTCCGGACCGTTTTCCCTCAAAAGGCTGAAGGTCTTTGCCGAGCAGCTTGAAGACAGGATCGAATCCGTGCAGGGCGTGCTCGACGCCAAGATCATCGGCGGACTGGAACGCGAAATCCACGTTGAATTCGACATGGACCGGGTGACATTCTACAATATCCCCATGTCCTCGCTGCTCAACGCGGTGAAGAATGCCAATGTCAACACTCCCGGCGGATCGGTCGAGATCGGCAAATCCAAATATCTGGTCCGCGTGCCGGAAGATTTCAAACATCCTGACGAAATAGACAAGATCGTCGTCTACGAGCAGGATGGACGCCCGATCTACCTGCGCGACATCGCCACCATTCGCGACCACTACAAGGACCCCACCTCCAAGAGCCGCTTCAACGGCATCCAGAGCGTGACCATCGAGGTCAAGAAACGGGCAGGCGAAAACATCATCAGGATCATCGATACGGTAAAGGATATTCTGAAGGAAGAGCAGGAAGTGCTTCCACCCACCCTGCAGATCAACCTTACCGCCGACCAGTCCGATGAAATCAGGATGATGGTCGCCGACCTGCAGAACAACATCATCACCGGCCTGCTGCTGGTGCTGATAGTGGTCTTTGCCTTTATCGGCGGACGCTCGGCCCTGTTCGTATCGCTGGCCATCCCCCTGTCCATGCTCATAACCTTCAGTGTGCTGGAAATATTCTCCTACACCCTGAACATGGTCATACTCTTCTCCCTGATCCTTAGTCTGGGTATGCTTGTGGACAACGGTATCGTCGTGGTCGAGAACATCTACCGCCACATGGACATGGGCAAGTCGAGGTTTCAGGCCGCCATGGACGCCACCGACGAGGTTGCCTGGCCGGTCATCGCCTCCACGCTGACCACCGTGGGCGCGTTCTTCCCCATGGTCTTCTGGCCCGGTATCATGGGTGAATTCATGAGCTACCTGCCGATCACCGTCATCATCGCACTCAGCGCATCGCTGTTTGTGGCGCTGGTCATCAACCCTGTACTTTCAGCCAAATTTCAGGACATCCCCCGGCTGGATGCGGACACAAACCCCGGACTCATCGACCGCATGATGAAAGGCCTGCTCGGCATATACCGCCCGGTGTTGGAATGGTCCCTGAACCACCGCTTTATCGTGCTGCTGTTCTCATTCCTGTTCCTCATCGGCTCGACCGTGGCCTTCGGCATGTTCGGTAAAGGGGTGGAGTTCCTGCCCAGGACCGAACCCAAGAGAGCGGACGTAAAGATCAAGGCTCCGGTGGGAACCAACCTTGAGGCTTCGGATCAGTTCGTCAGGGAGGTGGAAAAAGTCGCCTCCGAATACCCGGACATTGAGTTCATCATCGCCAACACCGGTGAATCCGGACAGTCGGATGAAATCGGAACCCACTACAGTCTTGTCAAACTTGACTTTCTGGACATCCATGACCGCTCCCGCCCCTCTTCTGAAATCACCGACGAGATCAGGGATCGCCTGCAGCACGCCATTCGCGGAGCTGAAGTGCGCGCGGAACCCGAAAAAATGGGCCCACCCACCGGCAGCGCCGTCAATCTGGAAATAAGCGGACGCAATCTCTACCAGCTCGGGCAGATCGTGACCCAGTTCAAGCGGGCCATGAAAGACATCCCCGGACTGGTTGACCTGAAGGACAACTACATTGCCGCAAAACCCGAGATAAGGGTGGACGTGGACAAGGAAAAGGCCGCGCTGCTGGGCCTTGATGCCTTCACCATCGCACAGGCGGTAAAGACGGCCATCAACGGGTTCAAGGTCGGGGTTTACCGGGAAGGCAAGGACGAATACGACATCGTCGCCAAGCTGCCAAAGATAAATCGCAGTTCCCTTGACGACATCAAGCGTATCACCGTCTCCGGTCCCAAGGGCGAGCCTGTGCCCATAACCAGCCTTGCCAAGGTAAGCATGGGCGGCGGACTCGGCGGCATCAACCGCATTGATCAGCGCAGGGTGGTAACTATTTCCGCGGACGTTTCCGGCCGTCTTGCCGAAGAAGTCATCGCGGACATTGAACAAAACGTCTCCGGAATCGAACTTCCCCGCGGTTATGCATACAAATTCACCGGTGAACAGGAAGAACAGCGCAAGGCTTCAGAGTTCCTGACAAAAGCCTTTGTAGGCGCACTGTTCCTGATCTTCATCGTGCTGGTGACCCAGTTCAACTCGGTAACCACCCCGTTCATCATCCTGACCGCGGTAATTCTGTCGCTCGGCGGGGTAATGGTGGGGCTGCTGGTAACCGGCACGGCCTTCGGGGTCATCATGACCGGGGTCGGCGTACTCAGCCTTGCCGGGGTTGTGGTCAACAACGCAATCGTGCTGATCGACTACTTCGAGCAGTTGAAGGATCGGGGCATGGCCGCCGGAGATGCTCTCATTGAAGCCGGGATGACCCGTTTCAGGCCGGTTCTGCTAACCGCCATCACCACCGTACTGGGACTTATCCCCATGGCTACGGGCGTGAGTTTCGACTTCATCAACATGCGACTTGATACCGGAAGCGAAACATCCCAGTGGTGGGGCCCAATGGCTGTAGCGGTAATCTTCGGACTGGGCATAGCCACCGTGCTTACCCTTGTGGTCGTTCCCACGCTCTGCTCCCTGCAGGAAAGCTGGAAGGCGCGTGCAGCACGGCGCAAGGCAGCCAAACAATTAACAGAAACAACGGCATAAAAATGAAAAAGGTGGCACTTATTATTCTGGGCATGTCATGCCTTGCCGTTTTTATTATAGCAATGGAGGCCTACCCCCAGATGGGCAGGTCGCTGTTTGCAAAGGAAAGCATCATGTACAGGACATCAGCAAACTACGATAACGGTACTTTCACCAACAAACTGCCGGTAAACATGACTATGGACGGCTTCACATTTTCCAAGGCCATGAACTTCTTCTTTGACCTCAGCCGCAAGCCTAAGGAAAAGCTGCCCTATTTTCACCTGACCCGGCAGTCCTTCTCTGAGAACCCCGGAAACCTGCAGGTTGTCTGGCTGGGCCACTCATCCATGATCCTGGATATAGACGGAGTCAGACTGCTCATCGACCCGGTATTCGGCAACGCCTCTCCGGTCCCGTTCACGGTAAACCGCTTCCAGCCTTCTCCAATTGCCAGAAAGGATCTTCCGGATGTGGATGCCGTGGTCATTTCCCACGACCACTACGATCACCTTGAAATGGATACGGTAAAATACCTTGCCACGAGGGTTCGTCACTTTGTCGTACCGCTGGGTCTTGGTTCATACCTGCGTAAATGGGGCTGTACCCCGGAACAGATTGTAGAACTGGACTGGTGGCAGTCCATGAACATCCGTGACGTAGAGATTGTAGCCACTCCATCGCGACACTTCTCCGGACGCGGGCTTGGGGACAGATTCAAAACCCAGTGGGCTTCATTTGTATTCAATGGAAACAGGCACCGGGCATACTACTCCGGCGACGGAGGCTATGACGGAAGATTCAGTGAAATCGGCGAAAAATTCGGACCATTCGACCTGACCATGATCGAAAGCGGTGCCTGGGACAAATCATGGGAGGATGTGCACCTGCTGCCCGCCCAGTCCGTTGAAGCCCACATTCAGCTCAAGGGCCGTTACATGCTCCCGGTTCACTGGGCTGCCTACGACCTCGCGTTCCACAGTTGGGATGAGCCCATCCGCATGGTTTCCGGTCTTGCTGAAGAAAAAGGAGTCCGGCTGCTCACCCCGCAGATGGGAGAAGTATGCATACCCGGATCAACCACACATTACGCATGGTGGGAAGCAGAAGAAGTCCAGAGGCTGGCCGTCAGCAGACAGGAATAATTATACTCCTTCCGGCTGTACCTTGCATGACCATGCGGGACACATTCCGTAAGTCACCTTATCTTCGTACAACAGGGATTTGTTCAGCCCCGACATCGTGCTTAGCTGATTAAACGCGGCGCCTGAAACATCGGGCAGGATCATTGCATCCTGCCTGATGTTTTTTTGCAACAACTGCTCTTTACTTCAGATATTTTTCAGCCCTGCTGGGACTTATAAAGTAAACGGAAGGGTAAGAACAAAAATGGCTCCCCTGCCGGAAAAACTCTCGGCAACAATGCTGCCCTTGTGATCGTTCATTATCCGCAGGGCCACAGCAAGACCCTGCCCTGTTCCGGCGCCGGGCTTCTTGGTGGTGAAGAAGGGCTCAAAAATCTTATCCATATTTTCTGGTGCGATACCGATTCCGTTGTCGGATATTACGATACGCACCTCCCCGCCAAGCCTTCCGGAGGCAATTCTGATTGTCCCCTTACCCTGCATGCCGCTTTCCTGCACCCTTGCCCGGATGGCATCCACTGCATTCATAATGATCGTTATCAACACCTGATTTATATCGCGAGCAATACAGCTGAGCTCTGGCAGATCCGGGGAAAGCTCAAGATCCATTTCCGCCACACCTTCCCAGGAGCTCCGGGTTATCTCCGCACACTGACGAACAAGGGCATTAAGATTTTCCGGTTCCGGACTGACCGGCCCAGTCCCTGCCAGCTCCCGGATAGAAGAGGTAATATCTGCAATACGCATCAGGCTGCTGTCATTCTCATCCAGAATGGCCGGAACCTCGCAAAGAATCCTGCTCAGATCCCGCTCCTTGTAGCGAAGGTCAACATCGGTCTCACCAGCCGCAGGCTCATGCCCCTGCTTGCAGTTCTTCATGAAATCACTGAAACCCTCGAATGCCCGGCGCAGATATGCGGAATTCACCTCCAGATACTTCAACGGAGCACCTATTTCGTAGGCAACACCGCCAGCCAGCATGCCCACGGAACTGAGCCGCTGCTGACGGAGCATCTCCTGTTCCATTTTCTTCAAACGGGAAATATCGGTGGTAACGGCCAGAAGTCCGGTTGTTTCACAAGAGTTCCCCCTGAGGACACGCGGTGAAAACAGAACTACAACTTCGCTGCCATTTTTCTTCAAAAGGGAAAGTTCAAAAGAATCAAGATTACCGTCGGTTATCCCTTCAACTCTGATGGAATAACCGCTGCTGTCTTCCATCAGGGACTGGAACAGAACTCCCCGGAGATCATCCGGTCCATAGCCCAGCATGCTCGCAAATGGGGGATTGCAGAACACAATCGAACTGTTGCAGTCCAGATAAACTATACCTTCCCCCATGGTCTCCACCAGAGTCCGGTACTTCTTTTCGTTAACCCTGGCCCGGACCTCGGCTTTCTTTATTCCTGCGACACTGTATATCATCAGGCAGCCCAGCGCCCAGGCCACAAGGGTTACGGCGATGAATATTCCACGTCCGCCTTCATTGGCCTCAATGACGGGGTCAAGAGGAACGGATACACTTATACCGCCCCGAATGTCTCCAAGCTTGTACCCCTGCCGGGCATGACACTTTAGACAGCCCTGCTCGGTTACAAGGGAGATCATCATGCGCAGATATTTCCTGCCGTCGATAATCTGGACACCGCTGGCTTCAGGCTCCTTGTCCTTCTCCAGCCTGCGCAGCACACTTTCTTCCCACGCGTCCGCCCTGTTTTCCGGACGGATGGGGTTCAGGCTGGTGATATGCCCGGATATACCTGAAACAGTCTCACCAAGTTCATGGACCTGTCTGGTCATGTATGCCGGGTTTACGCGCACAAGCCTGCCACCGTCAGCTGAGGCTATTTCGCGGTCCTGCTCATCCAGATATGGATTTGGGGCAATATTCTTTCCTGCAGGGACAAAAACGCCCCCGTGCATGGTATTCCAGCGGCGGTAAATGATATCTTTCTCGATGGAGGTTCGGGCCTGAACTTTAGCGGTCTCAATGATATGCAGATTCAATTGCTGAAGACAGACATAAAGGAATAAGCCGACGGCAAATGTCCAGACAGCAAATACTGTCCAGAAGCAAATCTTGTATCGACCGACTTCCCCATGAATACTGAATAATGTATTTTCCTGCCTGCACAGCATCGGCTACCGTTCCCCACCCTGCAAGACACGTTGATTGGTTTATTGGCAATACAACTTTAACCGATCAGAATAATATATGTCCAACAGAATCGTAAGATTCCATTCACTTATTTCCGATCAGCTGTTTTGCAGGGAATTGGAATCAGTCAATGCAGCCGTTCTGTATAAAGCTGGTCAGCAGAGCTTTGAACCGAGCGGCACATCCATATCAGGTACGCAGAGTATCACTCCACCGTTTTCATCATAGAAACCGGTGGTAAGACATTCGGACATGAGTGGACCTATCTGTTTTTTCGGGAAATTGACGACTGCTGCAACCATCCTTCCTGCAAGCTCTTCCGGTGTATAGCGGTCGGTTATGCGGGCACTGGATTTCAGCACGCCGATTTCAGGACCGAAATCGATTCTGAGAATATAGGCGGGTATACGGGCCTCGGCAAAAATTTCGGCGCTGAGGATTCGTCCGGCGCGCAGTTCAATCTTTTCAAAATCATTCCAGCTGATTGTTTCCATAGATTTCTCCTTTTATTTGAAAGCCCAACCTACTTGAAACAGCTACGCCTGTTCTTGAACAGAATTGACATTCGTCAGCTGGTTGCACACCGGTGCTTCTGATACTGGCGCGGAGTCAGTCCGTAACGGACTTTGAAAAGTCTGGTCAGGTGACTCTGGTCTGAAAAGCCGCACAGCAGTGCCGTTTCTGCAATGCTCTTTCCTTCAGCCAGAGAGGAACGTGCCTTTTCAAGGCGAAGCTGCACCAGAAAGGAATGTGGAGGAAGTCCCCGATATCTGCTGAAGATGCGTATCAGGTGAAATTCGGTACACCCTGCCAGTTCCGCAAGCTCGGCAAGGAAAACATTGCGGTCCAGATTGGCGTGGAGATAGTCGACCAGCATGGCAATTCTGCGGTCTTCTCCCACTTCCTGTCTGCGGCTATGCTCCAGACTTTTATCATACAGACGGGCGAATATTAAAATGAGTCCGGTTTCAACACTCAGTCTGTCAGTCTGCGTGAGCAGGCGGTCATGCAGGGAAGCAAGCTCCAGCCACAGCCTGCGGTCCTCTACAGTACGGTTGCGGAAACAGGGAGCCCTGTTTCGTCCCGGCTCAATCTTATTTTCAAGCATGTTCACAAAACCGGTGGAAAGATAAAAACTGCGCAGATGCCTGCGTGCGGACGGGAACGGAGTATTGGAATGAATCGTTTCCGGCTCGATAATGCTTATTGAGCCGGGCTGAAGGATATCGGAGCTGCCTTTCAGCCGGTAATTTTCGCCTGACTCGGAATTGAGCCAGAGCACGTACCCGTCATGCAGATGGTTGCCGAAGGGGCGTGAATTGTTGCAGGAAAGGACTTCAAGTCCTTCCATGGGAGAAAAATAAATTATGGCTGGACTTTTGTCTGAAGGCATATAGCTGTTCTCAGGTCATGACAGTTGAAAATACTACGCATAATAAAGACCTTCGGAACATCCGAAAAGTTTGTTGAGTTCAACCGCCGACTCTCCGGAAGTGAGCACTATAAGATAATCACCGGAACGGACCTCGAATGTAGCCGAAGGGAGCTTGTTGAGAACCTGCTCAACACCCTCCGCCCTGCTGACTCCTATAGGCAGCACATTGAATCTGTTGCGAAGCTCGTCAAAAATATCCCCGTAGCTGACCCCGGAAAACCTGCTGCCCTCGCGCACGTAGTACTGCTGAATATCGTAATCATTCTTCCCGGTCGCCGAAGAAAGGATATCTTCATTAAAACGGGCGACACTGGGCTCGAAAATATAACTTGCTACTATCTTAGATGAAATGTCGTTGCGGCAGATGGTGAAGCTTACCCCGGCACTGGTGAAGGTTTCCTTGAGTTCGGAATTATCAATGGTGACCACGCAGGAAAGATGCGGGTAGTATTTCTTGGCATTGAGAACAAAAACCAGATTTCTGGTGTCGTCCCCGAGGTTAGGCATGAGTGAGACCGCTTTTGCGGCATTGGCCTTTGCAAGGCAGTCCCGGCAGTTCATGTCCGAATAAATGACGAAAACCTGATCGCGCCTGAAGGTCTCATAGATGAAATCTATATGATCCTTGTTGTCCGTTGCGATACAGACTTTTTTACCGGCATGAACCAGCTGAGTGACAACATCCCCGGAAAATTCGTTCCAGCCCGCAATAATTACGTGATTGGTAAAATTCGTTCCGTCAAAACCCATTTTTTTTCTCTCCGCCAGGACCTGAATGTGATCAGTAAGTTTACCAATGAAATATCCGAGTATTCCGATACTGCCCAGTACCATGGTCATGGAAATAAGCTTTCCGGCCTTGGATGTGGGGTAATAATCTCCGTATCCCACAGTCGTAAGCGTGACTAGCGAATACCAGAACGCATCAAATACGGTCTTGATATTTGAATTCTCGCATGAGGATTCAAAGTAGTAGATCAGCAGGATAATGCCCGTATAAAGGGTCAACCCTGCCAGCAGGCAAAGGATATTTCTTTTCATAATTGGTGGATAACTGTTTGGAATAATTGCGTCAATATCAAATAACTCCATTAATCCTAACAGGTTCCATCCACCGTTGCCAACAAAAGCTTTCATGCGGCAACGCGAATGAAAAAGGCCTGGAGAAATCTCCCCAAGCCTTTGTTTTAATTCTGTATCGAAAAGAGCTAAGCCCGCTGCCTTCCCGGAAGCCTCTGAAACAGCGCCACGATATTCAGAAACCGGTCAGACTTTTTTGCGTTTTCGTTCCTGAGACAGACAACAAACAGGTAAAGCAGTCCAACCACCGGGACTAGAGCGGTAAATACAAGCCTGCGGTCCATGCCAAGGGCATTCAGGCGCCGCACTATAACTGCCGCACAGCTCAACAGGGATCCAACTATAAACAGCCCGCTGACGGTATTGATAACCTTGTGCGCAAAGGGATGCTCTACCGAATAGCCCAGAAATGCCAGTACACAGATGATCGCGATATGGATCAGCATGAAATGCACGAATTCACCGCGACTTGACGAACTGTGGAAGTCATTGAACTTTTTCCATATTTCAAAATAGTATTTCATACCTTACTCCTGCCGGGAAGGCTCAATAAAAGGGCCTCTGCCCTGCCGGTTGTTGATTATCAGAACTGCCGCTCATGGCGGCTGATGGGAATTTGCCTTGTTTGCGTTCGTCAACTTTTTCGGTTCTATTTCCGCTTGTGTCAAGAATTTTCACTTTTTTCACATACGGCGCATTTCGCCCCGGAGCGTTGAAATATAGACATTTATAGTTATGCAAAGAGATATCAGAGCCTAGCTAAATTATGGCATATCTAGTAAGCTGATACTTACGACAACCTCAACCAATGGAGTTTTCATGTGGATTCGTGAATGGAAATGCCTGTGTCCGGAAGATAAGCTGAACGCCTTTCTTGAATACCTCAACAAAACCGGCGTGGACGATACTCAGTCCTTAGATGGCTGCAGCGGATACAGCGTCATGACCAGAGAAACGGAAGTCATGACCAGAGACACCGACACAATGATAGAAATAACCCTCCACACTTACTGGAGGTCGAAAGAGCAGATAAAAAATTATGCTGGCGAAAACATGCACAAGGCGGTTTTATATCCTGAGGACGAACTCTACGAAATCATTCCAGACGAGACTGTAAAAATATACCGGGTCACTTCTTCAAGCTGTCTGCTCTGAGCATTTTCCATGAACCGGCATCAACCTGAAACGAATATGGCCCCGCCCAGCAGAAAGAGAATTACCCCGGTCACTCTGTTGAGCACAACAGCATACCTGCTGTAGATACGCTGCATAAAGGCCGTATTCAGGAAGATCACAAAGATTCCCCAGCCGACCAGAGCTTCAAGGACTATGACCGTGCCATAAATGATCTTTTCATGCAGCCCGGCGTCAGGGCCGACAAATTGCATGAATACGCTTAGAATGAAGAGTGTAACCTTGGGATTAAGAAGGTTGCAGAACAATCCGTCCCGGAAGCCCTGCATAAAGGATGTGCTCTCGGGCAGACCGTCCCTGCCGGAATCAAGGTCAACCGCGCCAGTATCGGAAAAGCAGCGGTAGCCGATGTAAAGCAGGTATAACGCCCCGGCATAGCGCAACACATTGAAAAGCACATGGTTGCTCTTAAGCAGCAAGGCCAATCCTAGAACAGACAGGCTTACATGAAAAGTCAGTCCGAGGCAGACCCCCAGCACACACCCGAAAGCGCCCCGCGAACCTGACAGGCCGGGAAATCCGCCTGCAGAGCGACTGCCGGCGTGATGGATCAGAAGCATCATATCAGGCCCCGGACTCATGCGGGCCATAAAACAAACAGTCAGCAGCGTAAGAACAGATTCAATCATATCCTTCTCCTTTGTCCGCCTGTCTGTTTACATGAAATCGCCAGCCAATAGAAGCCCGCAGGTGGGCGGAAATGCGGACATGAACAAATAAAATGCCCGAAGAACAGACAAAGACCGGAAAGCCTTCGCCTCCGGTCTTTGTTTATCCATGTCAGACTTAAAATGTCTATTTAACCCCTTTCCGGTTCAGGAAAGTTGTATACTTGCGGTCTTCCCCCTGAATATGATTGATCAGCCAGTCCTTAAGGAACCGCATTACTTCCATGGTTACCTTGGCCTTGCCGCTGCGCAGGGCGGTATCGAAGTCCTGCACCTGTTTCACGAACTTTTCATGCAGTATCTTGTGTTCTGCAGTGTGCTTGTAACCATAGCGGTCAAAGAGCTGTTCCTCGGTTCTGAAATGCTCAACTGTGTAGTTCTTCAGCTCTTCTACCAGCTTGCGCATTGCCGAATCAGATGCCCGATCACGCATAGCCTTATGCAGCCCGTTGATCATGCCGACCAATTTCTTGTGCTGCAGGTCAATGGCTTTGATGCCTACGGAATATGCTGAATCGCTCCAGGTGACCAGATCACTGCCCGAAGCAGAATCAAGCTCACCGGTGGACATGCCATGGATAAGCGAATCAAGCTCCTGCACCAGACCGGAAACCTCAATGAGAACCTCGCGGGCCTCATCCATGCCGGCAGCTGTTTCCTGGGCAACGCGTGTTACATCGGAAACGGCATTGTTTATTTCCTCACTGGTGGCCGACTGTTCTTCAGACGCAGTGGCAATGGAGTCCACCTGAACGGAAGTGGATTCGATAATGGTGACAATCTGCTCCATATGACGTCCGGACTCTACCGCAATCTCGGTTCCCGCAACAATGTCCGCAGCGGCACGGTCAACCGAGGCAACGTTGGTCTGTGCATGCTGCTGGATGTCTGTAATGGCATCGCCGACTTCCTTGGTGGCAACCATGGTTTTTTCAGCCAGTTTGCGAACCTCGTCAGCAACAACTGCGAAACCTCGGCCGGCTTCACCTGCTCTGGCAGCTTCAATCGCAGCATTAAGTGCCAGCAGGTTGGTCTGGTCGGCGATATCATTGATCACGTTGATGACCTGCCCGATATTCTCTGCCCGTTCACCAAGCTGGCTCATGGTTTCCTTGAGGGAGAGCACTTCTTTTTCTACTTTACGTATGGCATCTACTGCGGACTTTACGCCTTTTGCCCCGGTAGTTGCGTTATCCTTTGATTCTTCGGCATTTCCGGCTGCAAGGGAGGCGTTGCGGGCCACCTCAAATACGGTGGAGTTCATCTCTTCCATAGCAGTAGCGGTTTCAGTCATACGATCACGCTGAACCTGCACGCCTTCACTGACCGACTCGATCCGTTCGGTAAGTTCATTGATGTTGGCAAAAATACGTGTGGATGACTTCCGGGCCTTATCAGCAACCTTACGCATGGAAGAAAGCAGCTGTGCGGATTCCTCTTCCTTGACCCGGCTGACCTGAAGGGCCTCCTCGCTTTCACGGGCTTTCTGCTGCGCTTCATTATGCAGCTCCTGCGACTTTCTTCCAGCCTCTTCAAGACCTTGAACCATAGAACAGATCGCCTCTTTCAACTCCAGAAGCTCATATTTGAAATCGCCTTCACATTTCGGATTCACCTTCCCTTTCCGGATGCTTATCGCATAGATAAGCAGTTGCTTCAAAGGAGTTCTAAGGTCACGTCGGATGCTGAAATAAATGAATGTTGAAATCAGCATGCTGATAAATGTGCCACAGATCAGCACAGTGGTAATAGTGCCCATATTCAGGAATTCAGGGCAAAGGCCCCACATTACAATCAAAATAAACAGGGGAATAAGCCCCAGCAGTAAAACGGAATACTTCAGGCGATCAGAGATATTCATTATCTACTTTCCATAATTTTAAAATTGAACAAAAGGAGCACTTTCTATTCAAGACAATACCTTTTAATTATCCAAATATTGACTACAGGTAAAGTCGAATGAGTATTGGCTCACAAAATATAACTTAAAAGTCTGAATTGACATATTTCCGGAAAGGAAACCCAAAGAAAGGCGAGGACAGAAGAACTTAACGCGCTATATCAATGCTGAACACCACTCATATTCAATCCGATCACTCCGAGTATGATCAGAAGAACACTTACTGCCTTTAGTATTGACACCGGTTCCTTGAAAAAGAAAACCCCTAAAATAGAAATAAGAGCCGTTCCCAACCCCGCCCAGATTGCATAGGCAATGCCAACATCAATTCTCTTAAGCGCTACAGTCAGGGCAGTAAAAGAAGCCCCGTAGAAAATAAACAGCAGGATAGAGGGCAGAAGGCGGGTAAAGCCTTGAGAGAACTTCATGGAGATTGTGCCCGCAACCTCCAGGCAGATTGCAAGGCCCAGTACCAGCCAATATTGCATGAACAACTCCGGTCCAAGGGCTACTGGTCAGTAACCCGGTTTAGTACAGCCTGCAGAAAATTGCGTTCAAAAGGCTTGGTTATGTATTCGTTAATTCCGGCTTTTTTGGCTTCTTCCATGTCAAAACAAGTAGCATGGGCGGAAAGCGCAATGATGGGAATTGAAGAAACACTCTCGAATCCTGAAGAATTCCTTATCGCCCGTGCCGCGTCCATACCGTTCATTACCGGCATCTGAATATCCATCAATACAGCGTCATAACTGTCTCTGGTTACAATATCCAGACATTCCCTGCCATTTTCAGCACATGTGACCTCGTGACCCATAGTTTCAAGAACTTTCTTGGCCATGAACATATTAACCTTTTCATCTTCCACCAGTAAAATCTTAAGAGCCCTGCTCTTCCTGACAGTATCTTTGCCCTCAATTTCCTGTTCAGGGGGAGCTTCACTTCCGACAACAACGCAGAACTGTACCGTGGTCCCGCCCCCCAGCTCACTCTCGACAATCATGGTTCCGTTCATCAGTGAAACAAGCCTTTTCACGATGGAAAGACCGAGTCCGGTTCCCTGATATTTACGGGTTCTTGAGCTGTCCACCTGTGTAAAAGATTCAAATATGTCATCTATCCTGTTGTCGGGGATTCCCATTCCGGTGTCCGAAACGGAAAAGAAGAGCCGTTCCCGACCTGCTTTGGGATGCGGAAGGGTAAATGATTCAACCAGGATGGATCCGGTATCGGTAAACTTGATGGAGTTTCCTAAAAGGTTGAGTAGAATCTGCCTGATCCGCCCCTCATCTCCGGAAAACTTTTTGCCTGTTCCGGGAGAAATATTCCATTTGAGCTCAAGCCCCTTTTCATCCGCCTGAACCTTGAGCAGCTCAACACATTGAAGCAGCAAATCATCAAGCTGGAATGTTTCTTCGTGAATATCGACTATTCCTGCTTCAATCTTGGTGAAATCAAGCAGCTCATCAATAACCCGGCGCAGACTGTTGGTCGATTTCAGACCGATGTCCACGTACGAAGCGTTTTCCCCGCTCAGCCCCGAAAATTTGAGCAATTGCAGCATTCCCATAATACCGTTCAGCGGAGTACGCAGTTCATGACTGATATTAGCCAGGAAGTCATCTTTGGCGGAGTTGGCCCTTTCAGCATCTTCCTTGGCCGCCCTGAGCTCGTTCTCAAACCGCTTTCTCTCGGTAATATCGGTAAAAAATCCGGCAAGAAGAGTACGTCCCCTGATAGTCAGCACTGCGGAATGAAAGTCGGCAAAGACATGCCTGCCCTTCATGGTCCTGCAGGAGAGTTCCCGTATGACCCCTTCACCGTTAAGAATATGCCTGTCTATCTCACTATAAAGCCTTTCACTGTTTCGTGCAGGGTAGAGGTCACAGAGCTGGACCTCAGGCAATTTTTCCTTATCAATCTCAAAAAAAGACAGGCATGCATCATTGGCATAGATAATATCCAGAGTCTGCGGATCGATCAGGCATATTCCGACAGGATTCTGCTCCAGCACAATCCTGTGCTGCTCCTCGCTTTCAGAAAGAAGATTGAGAGCCTCGTTTCTTTCCTCTTCTCTGCGGCGCAGCATACCCAGCATCCTGTCCCAGATTCGGGCAAGTTCACCGGTTTCACCGTCGGAGTAATCAATTCCGCTCGGAGCTATCTCACCACTCTTTCCAAAATTTCCGGCGATGAGTGCCAGTCTCTCAAGGCTGGAAGCGATTCTTCTTCCACCGACAAACAAGGCGACAAAGAGAGCCAGACTCAACGAAACCGCTGTGGAGACAATGCCATTTACGAGAATTGAATTGGCCTGACCAAGGACTTTATCGGAAGCCAGACTCATGAACATATACATGTATGGGTTACCATCCGGGGTCAGCCTCAACGGGGTGGAAGCTATAATCCTGCGGACACCGGACTGATCGGTCAGTTCAGTGACCATGTTTCCGCCAGAGGAACTGGCCAGCTCGAACACACGCCGGTTGATAGGTGTGCCGATGCTGCTGCCGGGGGTAATCGGGTGCCGGAAAATGCGCACCCCGTTTGAGTCACAGATCCCCATAAAGGAGCCTTCCGGAAAATTGGATTCCTCAAAAAGCCTGGTGTAGTAGTTCAGACTCACACCAATAAGAATCACCCCGATGGGTTCCCCATCCTTTCCCAGAACAGGCATGCCAAAAGGAAAAATGGATTCCTCCGTATGCTTGCCCACAACAAACTCACCTGCGGAAAACTCATGCTTACTGAGTGCACTCTGAAACTGTACTCGATCTGAAAAATTGAGTTTTTTTATCTTTTCTCCGCCCTTTCCGGCAACAATTCCGTTGCCGTTCCGGTCAACCAGAATAACGTTTGTGTATATTGGATTTGCCTTGAGCATGGTTTCAAGGACTGTCCGGGACTCGCCGATGTTCCCGGCCCTTACTTCAGGCATGGCGGCTATCGTCTGCAAAAGGGTTCTGGTGGAATCAGTAACCCGCTGCTGTATCTGGCTGAATCCGTTAAGATAAACAGAAATATCGTGCTTTGCGGCAATTATCGCACGGCTCCGACCATCCCACTCTGAACAGAATTTCAGAGCAAAGGCAGGCAGAGTCGCCAGAAGAACGAGTATTACGAGCTTCTTTCTGATTGAACCGTGAAATAGTCTGAAATTCATACCAATCCATTTCTCCCTTTGGGGTAAGTGCAAAGGAAAACACAGGAAAAGACGCGCGCCGCAGCATTTGCCATAAGTAGAAGAAACGAATTCTTACCGGATAATTACAGCTGACACTGCAAATAATGTTTTAACAATAACATCTATAAAAACCCCATTCAACAATTACCTTAAACGTAGTGATCCAGCACTTAAGAGGCTTATGCTGAACAGTGCATGACGGAGTATTTCCACCTCCGCGGAGCGGAACAGTGGCGGTGCCAAAATGGGAACAACCTGCTTGCACTGGACTGATGTGGAGATTAAGTCTTTATTTCAGAGTAAAGTCAAAAAAAGGAATAGACCATGTTGAAAAAAATATTATCCGTTTTCATCGGTATTATGCTCGCAGCATCCATTGCCTCAGCCGCCCAGCTTAAGCAGGGGGATAGCTTTCCGGATGTTGAACTGAAGGGCAAACTAAGCGCAAAACAGTCGACCTATCTGGGAATACACGGCGATGGCCCATGGAAACTGAGTGCCGTTGATGCTGATTATGTGCTGATAGAAATTTACAGCATGTACTGCCCGCATTGTCAGAAAGAAGCTCCGGAAGCAAACGAACTCTATGAGAAAATGCTTGAGTCGGGGAAATTCGGAAAAGTGAAGATGATCGGCATCGCAGCGGGAAATTCTGAGTTTGAAACAGATTTCTTCAGGGATAAATACTCGGTGGAGTTCCCGCTTTTCATTGACCCGGAACTGGAGATTCACGCAGCCACAGGAAGTACCGGAACTCCGCACTTCTATCTGGTCAAACTTGGCAGTTCAAATCCGGTAACGGTCTTCTCAAACGAAGGACGCATGAAAGATCTTCCCGCATTTCTCGAAAAGCTAAAATCAGCGGCAGGACTTAACTGAGCAGGTCAGTTTCAAAGAAAATCAGGCAGGATCAGGGCAACGGTGGACCACAACCCGGTCCCGCCCTGTTCTTTTTGCCTCGTAGAGAGCCTGATCTGCCCTTTCCAGCAGGGCATCAACACTTTCGAGACCGTTGAAGCAGGTTACGCCGGCGCTTACGGAAAGGTTCTCGCCATGGTCGAACGGCTGGGAGGAAATAACACGGCGCAGGTCATTTAGAAGCAGCCCGGCGGCTTCAATGGAAGTTTCAGGCATGACAAGGACAAACTCCTCGCCACCTACACGGGCGAACAGATCTGTCTTGCGGATTCTGAGCCCTACCTTCCGAGCAAACCCTCGCAAAACCTCGTCCCCGACACCGTGCCCGAAACGGTCGTTTATCTGCTTGAAATAATCCAGATCAAGCACAGCCAGAGCCAGAGGATGACCGTAGCGGACGCTCAGTTGCAGCAGCCTGCCGATTTCAGCATTAAAACCCCTGCGGTTGGGCAGCCCGGTCAGTTCGTCGGTAACAGCCATTTCCTTCATGGAATTGATACTGCTCTTGACCTTGCTGCGCATGTCGTCAAGCGTCCTTCCGAGCATTGAAAGTTCATCCCTGCCCTTCCATTCAAAACCCGTATCAAAATCACCTTGAGAAAGACCGTCAGCCTGATCAATCAGCCTGTTCAGCGGCCATAAAATTCTCCAGTATATCACCGGAATAACCAGCAGAAGCCCACCTACAAACATGGCGGCAAACAGAAGAATTATATTGTTGCGTTCCTTCCTGATTCTGGAAAGCACCCACCCCTTATCAACCTCCACCTGCACGTATCCAAGCACCTCATCCTTGTTCACGACGAGTTCGCTCATCAGCATGGTATCAAACTGTTTCAGGCTGGTCTGTTTTGAAGCCTGCAGCAAGTGAATGTCATATATTTCAGAAAAAATGTTGATGCTGACAACACGATCATCCTGAAGCAAAACGCTCACAATATTGCGCACTTCTTCCGGTGAGAACGATAGCATTGCATCTTTGGTGCTACCCGCAAGAGTCTGAACAGTCTGAGCCTGAAACTCGTCCAGCTCATGCATAAGCTTCACCCTCTCCGCACTCATGGAATAAATCATCCCGGCGGTCATCGTTATCAGTCCGCCTGCAATCAGGACAACGAGAACAAAGAGGGCAACGCTGTGAAATCTTGATTTATCTCTTTGCTGCATAATCAGGGGCAGACCTCATCTTCGGTATAGTCGTGAACGCTGATGCGTCCGAACACAATGTCGTTCCTCACATTCTGCAGATAGCTTCGCATCTCAGGCGTGACCAACCCGCTGTTGTTTTCATCAAAGACCAGCCCCACGGCCCCCTGAGCAAGGCCGAGTCGCTTGTAATTATCACGCCAGATGCCGCGCCTGGCCAGCATCAGAGCCGCGAAAACAGCCTGATCCGTACGCTTGACCATGGAGGTGAGCACGCTTCCGGGGTATAGTCCATTCTGGTTTATATCCACCCCGATTCCCAGCCTGCCGCGGGCTGCAGCAGCCTTGAGCACAGCCGGGCCTGCCCCTCCGGCGGCCTGAAATATCACGTCAGCACCGTTGTCCATCATGCGGTTGGCCAGCGCGGCCGTTGCGTTGCCGTCAAACCAGGACCCCGGATAATCACCGGTGAAACCCTCCAGAATCTCTATGTCAGGATTGACATATTTTGCACCCTGCCTGTAGCCGCAAAGAAAACGGCGCTGAAAAGGAGTGTCCACCACTGATATGAAGCCGAGAATATTGCTCTTTGTCGCTTTTGCCGCAAGGACACCCGCAAGAAAAGATCCCTCATGCTCTGCAAGGACAAAGGAAAACATATTCGGTTCATCCCGCACGGTATCCAGAACAATGAAACGCGTTGTCGGATAACGGCGGACAAAATCAACAAGACCGGGAAAATGATTCCCGTAAAGCATGAAAACCGGAGAGTACCCCTGCTCGGTATAATTGCCGATGCACTCGACATACTCTCCAATATCGTACGAAGTTACAACTTCAGTGCACTTGTAACCTGTTTTCTGTTCAAACCGTTCAACACCCTTATGTATGGAAATATTGAATGAATTAGACTCAATACTGCCCTGATAGACCAGAACGGGATTAAACTTCCAATCTGCGGAGCAGATACTGGCAATACCAGACAGCAGCAGGGCCGCCAGAAAGACAGTAATTATTCTCATCAAGTTTATCCCGTTGTATCCTTTCTGCTGATTATCCATGCATAATATCGCCCATCTACACTCTTCATTAACATGAGGCTTACAATGTATCGAGATCAAAAATCAATATTACCGACCATATTTCAATATCAAAATGAGAAACAATGCGGTATCAGGTAGAGGTGCCAAATTGAATTCAACCGTCAACCAAATGATTCTCAGAGCATCTTGCGGCACACTATTCGAATAGCATTGATAATGGAGAAGAGATAAATGACAAAATACATATTAGTTATAACAATCCTGTTTGCGGTTCTAAACATTACAGCCGTGGCGCAGGCAGATGTTTCCAAGGACCAGATTTACAGTATCGGCGAGCTCAAACCGGTCGACAGTACGCTAAAAGTGGCAGTTGGAGAAGAAGCACCGGACTTCAAACTTCCGGCCATAAGCGGATCAAAGGTCCAGCTGTCATGGTTCAAGGGAACAAAGAATGTCGTTTTGTCCTTTGTGCCTGCCGCATTCACCCCGATTTGTTCCGACCAGTGGCCGGGTTACAATATAGCCCGCGACCTGTTTGAAAAACACGACGCCATACTGCTGGGAATAACAACCGACAACATACCTTCTCTCTATGCCTGGACGAAGCAAATGGGTGACGGCGGAGTCTGGTTTCCTGTGCTGTCAGACTTCTGGCCGCATGGCAGGACAGCCCAGAAATATGGAATCCTCAGACCGGAAGGAACATCCGAACGGGCCATCATCATAATCGATAAAAAGGGAATCATCCGCTACATAGACGTACATGATATCAACAAGCGCCCTGATCTGGGAATTATCATCAGGGAGCTGCAGAAACTGAAATGATCAGATGAACTGATTCCTGCAACAAAAAGGGCCGCCCGGAATAAGGCGGCCTTCATCTTTATACATCCCGTCCGGGAGACGCTATAACAGCTCACTTTTCCAGATGCGATCCGGTATTGTGTAAATCCAAGGAAAATGGTCGCAACAAAGTGACTGCAGGCTGACACCTTTTCCCTGACACCCCTAATAGAAGAAATTAAGGATAGCCCCACCTGCCCCTGAATAATTGACACGGAATTATCCTATCTTTAAAACATACTTATGCACTTCCTTAAAGATCCACATGACTCCGTCTTTTTCGGCTGTATCCTTCTTGGCCTGATAGTTCTGATCGGGGGAGTAAGCGTATATCTTCGCCAGTTCTTCAAGCTGCGCAAAAATGAAATTTCTCTTTTCCGACAGACCAGAAGGAGTTTTCTCATTCTGCTCGGACTGATTACATCATTCCTTGCCGGATATTCGGTTGTACTGCTTGGAACCGCACTTCACTATGAAATAGACTTCAACTCAGTTTTCAGCCCCATCCTCCTCCTCGGGGCCCTGTTTGTTCTCGCCACAGCCTACCTGACCAACCGCATGTTTGAAAAGCTTCTGAGATCACGGGAGTCGCTCAAGAAGCAGGCCTATCAGGACTTCATGACCAAGCTGCCCAACCGTCGCATGATCACGGAAGAGATCCGGGTGGCTCTTGAATCACGCAAAAAGAACCCCGACTTCCAGTACAGCGTCATCTTCATCGATCTGCTGAATTTCAAGCGGGTAAATGACAGTTTCGGACATAACATCGGCGACCGGATACTGATTCAGACCTCCCACAGGCTGCTGAAAACTGTTGAACTGTCCGGAGCAGTCAGCAGACTGGGCGGCGATGATTTCGTAATCCTGCTCAGGAATCTATCCCCTGTTGAAAGTGTGAGGATGCTTAAAAAAATACGCAGTTCCCTGAGCAGCTACTATGAAATAGACGGAACCCAGTTCACCCTTGATGCAAGCTACGGCCTGTATCTGGCCACACACGATGTCAGCCCGCGTGAGGCAATCAACAGGGCCAATGTTGCCATGCGCAGGTCAAAACAGCGCGGCAAGAACAAGTTTTCCGTCTACACAAAATCAATGTCGAGCTCGGCCTATGATGCGCTTAAATTTGAAAGCGACTTCAAGGCAGCCTTGCTGCTTGGGCAGTTTGAGCTTGTCTTCCAGCCGCAGTTCGACATTCAGGGACAGACAACCCTTTCCGGATTTGAAGCCCTTGTCCGCTGGGTCCACCCCGAACGCGGAATTATCAGCCCGGCAGAGTTCATACCCATGGCCGAAGAAACCGGCCTGATAGTAAGCCTTGACCTCCATGTCCTGAACAAAGCCTGCGCCATATGGTCGGAATGTCTCAAAAAATCAGGTGGATGCAGAGACCTGCACATTTCGGTTAACCTCAGCGCAAAGCACATTACCGAGCCCTCGCTGATCAAGAACGTCACCGATGCCATCAGCAAATACGGAATTCCACCGGAAACCCTCTGCCTGGAACTGACCGAGTCGGCCTTTGTTGTAGACCCTGCATTTGCGGCCTCAAGGCTCAAGGCACTGAATGAACTGGGCGTGCATTGCTCGATTGATGATTTCGGAACCGGTTATTCCTCACTGGCCTACCTGAGCAGATTCCCCACCCAGAGCCTGAAAATTGACCGGAGTTTCATACGTGATATCGATGACGGTCCAGAAAACATCAAGCTTGTGGAATTGATAATTGACCTGGCCCATGTTCTGGGCATGAAGGCAGTAGCTGAAGGGGTGGAAACCATCAGACAGCTGGAAAATCTCAAGGAACTCGGCTGTGATACTGTGCAGGGTTTTTATCTGGGGCGGCCCATGCCGTCGCATGAGGCCGGAAAGCTGATGAAAGCCCATAAAAGTGTAAGCGGCCCGGAAGAGTGAGCTTCCGAACCGCTTAGCTTTCATGGGAGTGAGGTTGGTTTTCCCTTATGCAGATTGTCACGGAACCGTATTTCCTGTTGATGCCCTAAGCCGGACGGGTGTACTGAGCCCGGCTTAACAGGTGCGCTTGGGTTATTCTGGGTTAGGAGGTTTTATTCCCCGCACGCATACGGTCAGCGACTGGTTGATTTTTGAAATTTTATCATGCTGCAGCGAAGACAAAGAACGCTGCGTAGTTATCCCCTACACTCTCACCATTGTTTCCCAGCACCGGGACAGCATTTTCTGCCCGCCGGTCGAAACCAGCATACATTCACTGCCGGCCTGCCCGTTTATGAAACGCATCGCACTTTCCGGAGTCATGACGAATGCCGAAGTGGAAAGGGCGTCCGCCTCCATTACCGTGGGAGCGGTTACCGATACACTGACCCCGCTGACCGGCGCTAAGGCCGTCTGCGGATTGACCGCCTGCCGGGAATTTTCAGCGTCGAAATAGACCTCATATCCACCGGAAGTTGCCACTGCCGCGTCCTTCAACCGGATTACCGCGGTATAACACCCCTTACTGCCCGGCTCTTCAATAGCCACCATCCAGGGCTGATCGGCTGCCCTTTCGCCGCGGGCACGAATGTCCCCGCCGGCATTTATGAGGTGGTTGCCGATACCCTTCTTCAGCAGGATATCCGAGGCGCGGTCCACGATGAATCCCTTGCCGATGCCGTCGAAAGTCACGGACATGCCGCTTCTGTCGAACTGGACATCCCTGTCGCCGACCTTGAGCTTATCGGCACCGACCAGTGCGAGAGCGTCATCCAGGTCACTGCGGGTCAGAGAAACAATTCCGCTGTTGCCGGCATTACTCCTGATCATCTCCACAACCGGGAGCACTGTGGGATCGAAAGCCCCGTCAGAACGGCGGTAGAAGGCCTGAGACCTCTTCATCAGTTCACACAGTTCCGCAGGAGCATCCGTCAGCCGCCCGGTCTCGTTCAGGACTGAGACCGGGGCATTCGGCTGGCGGCGATCGAATATATCAGCCAGACGTCCGATTTCTGCAAAAGCAGCCTCAATGCCCTCCACCACCGCATCCCTTGACTCATGGATGGCTGTGATGGAAACACTCGTCCCCATGAGGAAACGGGTTTCACAGAGCTTGAAGCGGCGGTCACCGAAACGTAAGGCATCGGCGACACGCATGGTGGCGGATACCGGGGTGGCCGCAAAGGCCGCCCCGGATCCCATCGCACTTATTGCTTTAACGAACGAACGTCGGGTAAATGGTTGCATTTTATCAGCCCTTAAGCTCACTGAACTTCTGTACGTCGGAGTCCTGAGCATATTCAGCTCCGGCTTCGGCATCGTAACAGGTCAGTCCGCAGCGCAGGCAGCGGCTGCCTTCCTTGCGGGCGGCTTCGTAAATGATGGAACCTGTGACTTCTTCCTTGAATGTGGAACGGCGTTCCTCAACGGTGATTTCAGGCACCTTGATTCTGGGAATGGTGTAGGTAACTTCCATGTTCTTGAGAATGGACTCAGGAATAACACGGAGCTGCGGGTTCTTGGCCTCGGGGACTGCACCTTCGGTCACGTAATGATGAATTCCGCGTGCAGCGCGGCGTCCGTCAGCTACGGCCTGAATGATGATGTTGCGCCCGGTATATGCTTCACCGCCGACAAATACGTTGGGAACGCTGGTCTGCAGTGAAATGTCATCGGCATTTACGCCGCCGGTCTTCTTGTTCATGGCAAAAAGCGGCTTGCCTTCTTCATCCATGAACGGGGCGGTATCGATAAGGCGGTCGGTGGCAACTACGATAAAGTCGGCATTGACTACCTGCTCGGTGCCTTCAACCGGCTTGGGAATTCCGGTAGCCTTTTTGGGATCATCGTATTCGACTTCGCAGAACTCAATGCCGCTGACCTTGCCGTCTTCCACAAGAATACGGGTGGGGCTGGCCATGAACTTCAGCTCGGCGCCGAGTTCGGATGCACGCTTAACTTCGTCCTTGTTGGCAGACATCTTGCGCTGAATGCAGCCGATCAGGGAAGTGACGTCACAACCCAGACGTGCGGCACTGCGTACAACGTCCATGGCGGTGTTTGTCTCACCGACAACAACGAGCTTTTTGCCTTTGAGATCGGTGATGTCGCGGCCTATCTGCTCAAGGAAGGTCACTGCGTCAATGACGTTTTCAGCATTGTCGTTCTCCACGCCGAGAGCGGGAACTTTCCAGGCTCCGGTAGCGATGAAGACAGCTTCGTAACCTTCGTCCTCAAGGGACTTGATGGTGATGTCGCGACCGAATTCAACACCGGTGCGAACCTCCACGCCGAGGTCGAGGATGGACTGGATCTCCCAGTTCACGACCTTGGAAGGCAGACGGTATTCGGGAATAATCCCTTTCATCATACCGCCGATTTCATCGCGCTTCTCGAAGATTACCGGCTCATGACCGATGCGGCGCAGGAAGTAGGCGCAGGAAAGACCGGCAGGTCCGGCACCGATGATCGCCACCTTGTGGCCGGTAGCGGGGTTGCAGTCCAGTTTGATTCTGGAACCGGAGTTCATTTCCCAGTCGGCAACGAAACGGTGCAGGGTGTGGATTGCCACACCGTCGTCCGCAATGTTGCGGCGGCAGATGGTTTCGCAGGGCGCGGGGCAGAGGCGGCCTACTGCGAGCGGCAGCGGGTTGCGTTCCTTCATGGTCAGCAGTGCGCCGCGCAGGTCTCCGCGCTTCATCTGGTTGATATAGGTACGAACATCGATCTGGGCCGGGCACTTCTGCATGCAGGGTGCGAGGCAGTCGTCGATCTTGTTCAGGTGCAGCAGGTCCATGGTCATGCCGCTGATGCGGATGGCCCCGGTGGGGCAGACATCAGCGCACTTGCCGCAGGAACGGCAGGCATTCATGTCGACTACGGGAACGCCGTCATCATTGAGGCGGATGGCATCAAAGCCGCAGACCTTGACGCAGGAGCCCATACCGATGCAGCCCAGTCCGCAGGTCTTTTCCCCGCCGTAGAGCAGTGCTTCGGCGCGGCAGTCTTCCACGCCCTCGTAGTCAAAGAGCAAATTTGCACGGGAACCCCCGGTGCAGATGTTGCTGGCAATCTTGGGCTCCTTGAAGGAGGCTTCAACACCCATGATTGCGGCGATGTTCTCGGCAATCTCGGGTCCGCCTGCCACGCATATTTCAGGAGCGGCGTCACCTTTTACAATTGCACCGGCTGCAGCAGAACAACCGGGATAGCCGCAACCGCCGCAGTTAGCGCCGGGGAAGCAGCCTTCCACAGCGGCAATGCGGGGATCCTCCTCAACATGCAGCACCTTGGATGCGGCAGCGAGAATACCGGCAGCGGTAAGACCCAGAATGAACAGTACCAGAATAGAAGAAGTAACCATTTTAATATCTCTCCTTGACTGTCCGGTTAAGCGGCCATGCCCTGAAAGGCAAAGAACACCAGAGACATGATACCGGCAGTGATCAGCGCGATGGGAACGCCTCTGAAGACCTGCGGAACCGGGGCAATATCCAGTCTTTCACGGATTGATGAAATAATGACCAGCGCAATCAGGAAGCCTATGCCGGAAGCAACGCCGTACATGATGGACTTCATGAATGAGTACTCGTTACGCTGAACCATGATAGCCACACCGAGCACCGCACAGTTGGTGGTGATCAGGGGCAGGAAGAGGCCCAGAGATTTGTACAGGGGCGGGAGAACCTTTTTAAGGAACATCTCAACGAACTGTACCAGCGAGGCAATGACCAGAATGAACACAATGGTCTGCAGGTATTCGATCCCGAAAGGAATGAGCACATACTGATGCAGGGGCCAGGTTATGGCAGTGGCCATCATGATAACGAATATGACTGCTCCGCCCATTCCGAGGGCAACATCGGTGGACTTGGAAGTACCCATGAAGGGACAGGCCCCGAGGTACTGCACCAGTACGATGTTGTTGATGAAAATGGCAGAGATAAATAGCAGGAAGTAATCCATTTCTTAAGTCCTCCCCTACTTGTCCTTGAGGTTTTGGATTCCGCCGCAGGCACCGCAGGACGCGCAGGTGGAATTCATTACATCCGGCGGAGTCTCACCCTTCTTGCGGCTCTGATACCTGTTGAAGGCGTTCATTCCGGCCAGAATCACTCCGAGGGCGACAAATGCGCCGGGAGCCTTGACCATGAAGGCCACAGGTTCAAAAGAGCGCCACATGACTTCCATGCCGAACACGGTACCGTTACCCAGAATCTCGCGGACAGCACCGAGGAAAGTCAGGGAAAGGGTAAAACCCAGTCCCATGCCCAGTGCGTCTGCAATGGAGGGCAGGACTCCGTTCTTGGAAGCAAAGGCTTCCGCGCGGCCCAGAATAAGGCAGTTAACAACGATCAGCGGAACAAAGATGCCCAGCTTCTGGTACAGCGGATAGGTATAAGCCTGCATGAGCAGTTCAACCGCAACAACAAGGGAGGCGGCAATAACAATGAAGCAGGCGATACGAACTTTCGCAGGAATGACCTTCCTGAGACAGGAAATGATCATGTTGGACATGGTCAGAACAAACAGTACCGCAACCCCCATGCCCAGACCGTTCTCCGCAGTGGAGGTGACAGCCAGTGTGGGGCACAGGCCCAGCAGAACCCTGAACGGAGGAAGTTCAGCCCAGAGTCCTTTTGCAAATTCTTTTACTAAACGGCTCATGGTTACTCCTTAGGACTTCTTCCAGACCAGATTGATCTCGGGCTTGATGGACTGGTATGTTTCAATGGCCTTGCGCACGGCATCAACCGTACCCACGGAGGAGTAGGTAGCACCGGCGATGGAATCAATGTCCCCGCCTTTGGAGGAGAGCTGCATGGATTCAAGGCCGTGACCGGCAAATTTACGGGTGAACGAAGGTTCGGTCACGCGTGTTCCAAGACCTGGTGTTTCGGTCTGGGTGGTGATGCCGATTCCGAGGAGCTCGTCCTTGTTCACATCGAATCCGACCATTACGCCGATGTCACCTGAATAACCGGGAGCAAATGCTTCCAGTGCCACTCCGACAAGCTTGCCGTCCTTCATGGCCGGAAATACAGTGACGTTCTTGATGGTCACACGTTCCTTGATGGGATCGTTGTCACGGTTCGCGAGCACGGAGAGGAGTGCCGGGCCCTGCACATAGGTCAGGACCTGCTGTTCTATCTGACTTTTGGTGGCCTGTTTCAGGTTTACCAGCACCGCACCGGAGGTGGCGCAGATAATGGACAGGACCACGATCATATGAAGTATTTCACGCATGGCTTATCTCACTCCGAAAGGTTTGGGGCGAACCCGGTCCAGAAGAGGGGTCAGCAGGTTTGCCACCATGATGGCAAAGGGCACACCGTCGGGATAAACACCGTAGACACGGATGATAATGACCATTACCCCGGCGATAAGTCCGAAAAGGATCTGCGGGATCATGCCCACCGGGCTGGATGACACATCCGGTGCAAGGAAGAAGGCACCGAAAACAACGGAACCGGTCAGCAGGTGGAAAAGCGGATGAGCGTACATTTCCGGGTCGATCATCCAGAAGAGGGTCGCAGCAGCAGCCACGCCTATGAGGAACGCAGCGGGAATGAATATGCGGACCCAACCGGTAGCCACGAGGAAGATTCCGCCGATCAGCACACCGGCTATCTGGGAAGCACCCAGTCCGCCGAGCTGGCGTCCGAGGAAGAGATCGGTATTGTTGAACTGGTCAAGCGACGCAAGGCCGAAGTGTTTGAGCTGGTCCAGAGGCGCGTTGATCATGAAGTGGGCCAGATTGTAGTCTATATCCATGTCCAGGGGCCAGGAAAGACGACAGAAAGCCCAGGCAACCAGAGGAGCACAGATGGGATTCACGCCGTAACCTCCGAACACGGTACGTCCGAGCACGATGGTCAGCGCACCGCCGCAGGCCACCATCCACCAGGGAGCCCCGGCAGGCAGCAGGAAGGCGAAAAGAATACCCTCGTACAGCGCGGTCATATTGTCCACATTGACGTCACGCTCCTGAAGCCTGAGGCATAAGGCCTCGGCAATGACAGCAGCGGAACCGGCGATACCCACGGTAGCAAGCGCAGGCAGGCCGAACATATTGAAAGCCATGATCAGTGCGGGAACCAGAGCCAGAAGATGATTCTGCATCATCTTCTCCACAGTGCGCTTGCTGCGCCAGTGCGGCGCGGGCGAAACCGTGAGTCTGACCGCAATGTCGGACATTGCTTTGATTACTGGAGGAGTCATTTTATATTAACCCTTGAAGCTTGTATGTTTAGCCGCGATCCGGCAAACCCCTGTATGATTATCCAATCAAGAAAGAGCGTCTGAGTATCCGATATTTCATTAGAAAGCTTCCGGCGGCCTCGCTGGGCACTTGCCTTCGGCGACCCTGCCGGGGGCCTTAAACCCTTTTGCAAAAGGGTTTAAGAATCCCAAAAACTTTTATTACGCTTCACTGCCCATTGCGGCAGAACGTCATAATCAAAAAGTTCCGGTTTTTCTTAATTGCTTTTCAGTACAACAAATAAGTCAAACGGTTGCTGTCCCGATCACGGGTTACTCAAACTCTTCCCTCAGGGAGTCCAGAGAGGCTTGGACCTTCTGGCCGCCGGAGGCGAAATCAAATCACCGCAAAAGCGCGAAGCGCCTCACTATGCCTTTTCAGACTGACCGCTGGCCCGGAGCTGCTCCTTGGCAAAACGGATGTACTGAAGGATGGGGCGACGTACCGTACAGTTGAAGGAGCACAGACCGCACTCGAAACAGCTGTTCAGGTGGAACTTCTCGGCTTTATCGAACATCTCGTACTCGGCAAAACGGCTGAGCATGTTGGGCTGCAGTCTTGCAGGACAGCTGAGCACACATTCACCGCAGTTGATGCAGGTGGCATCTTCAATGGAGGGGAACTCCCCTGCGGAAATGATGAACAGGCCGTAGTCGCCCTTCTTCACGCCTTCATCAAGGCTGTAGACGGCTTCACCGCGGAACGGCCCGTCGAGTACAACCTTGTCGCCGGACTTGATTTCAATATCCAGCTCATTACAGATGTGGCGGATGGGAGTACCGAAAAGCACCCGGTAGTTGTTTCCGCCGATGGTCATTATGGTGTCTGTCACCGGCATGCCGGTCTCAAGCACCCTGCCGAGATTATAGAGATCCATGACGCTGAGCACCTTGGTGTCATCAGGAAATTCCTTTCCTGTGACCTTCTTGACTACAAGGGCGTCGAGGGAATTGGGATATTTGGGCTTAACAAAAACACGCCCTGTCCCGGCCAGCTCATAAGAAGAACCCTCAGCCACCGCCAGATAGGTATGCACCGGGGTGATCAGGGATTCTGCAAGACGCAGACCGGCTTCAAGGGTCTCGCGCTCATCCTTGAGCAGCTGCTCTGCAACAGAGATACCCGGCTCAGGGTTGAGGCCGTTAATGACCAGATTGTCCGCACGGGAAGACAGGGCGGCAACGTTCATGCCCAGTCCCTGCAGAGTGCGGAGCAGGTCTTTGCCCGGTCCCATTGACTTGACATCAACCGGCTGGGCAGCATCTTCAGCACCGTCGTACTGGATGGTAAGGTGGTGATAGTTGACCTTGGTGGCCTTGCCGGAAATAGCCGCATGACATGCTGCGCCGAATTTGGCAGGACGCTCGGCAATGAGCTCACCGGCAGCCACTTTCTGGCCTTTTTTGATCTTCAGGATCTTGTTGCGCACCTGAATGTTGAGTTCCGAAGGCGCGGTGAACTCAGAGACCGTTTTCTGGACATCGGATTCCAGTGAATAGTGTATCTTGAGCATCTGTACTACCTCGCGTGACATTCGTAACAGGAATCAGGGCCGTAGGGACCGCCATCATTTTCATGGCAGCTCATGCACTGGCCGTGGAAGGCATCCGCACGCAGGGGGATGTTATCCTTGTCAGGCCTGTCCTCTTCTGCGAGGGGACCGGTGGGAACTTCGTCGTGACAGCGCAGGCACGCTTCAGTATTGGGGAAGTTCTTCTGGTGCTCAGCCCGGAACTTGGCGTCAAATGCCGCGGGGTGGCAGGAACCGCAGGGAATGGGTCTGTCCTGACCTATATCGTCATGGTGACAGGTTGCACATTCGTAGCCGTACTCACCGGCATGGGTGAAGTGGGTAAATATCACCCTACCGCCGCTGTTATCCATGACTACGCGGGCCGGATTCTCCTGCACGGCAGGCGGAAAAAGGAAACCGGCTACTGCCGCAATCATACAGACAGCAACAATAAAGGTTATTGGGATATATCTGTTCTTCAACGGATCAATCCTTAAAATTTAGAAAGATTCACGATTTAGGCGCAAAGGCCGGAAACTACCGATAGAAACGCTTTTTCAATGTTTCAGCGCAGTTTCATCCTCCGGGAAAACTAAAAGGTACATGGAACCCGTATCCTCATGCCGCCGGAACTACCCCTGCATCAAAGGAGTGCTTCCGGTTTATCCCTCTTCGCTCATCATGTTGGGGGCCTCTGGGAAAGGCCCCGTCCGCAAAATCGGACACAGAAGCTGAGCATCATTCAGCGATTGAACAATCAGCCAGCAAATTCTTCGCATTACTACTCCGATTACCCGTGCCGTCATTTCTCCAAAGACCCAAGGCAAGCATGCTATCTGGCAATCTTCTGCAACAGTGGTGTGCTTATCGCAGAGTTTGTGATTGGTCAATCATTCAGTTTGACAATAAAGCAATTTGTGTACCATTCACCTGAACCACGGCCACTTGCACTACCCTGCTCCAAATACGCCTTTAAAATTCAACAAGATAAAAGAGTAAACATTCACACTTATAGACAAGCAAATAGCTGCACACACCAATAAACAGGATTTTAATTTGTGCTTTTTTGAACATGTTTCCGAAAAATAAGACTCCGCAAAATCGGACACGCCCAAAAAAGCTTAAATTACAGCTAATTAAATATGTAAAACAGATGAAAATCATTGGTCCTGTTTTCCGGACGCAGAGCTATTCTGAAATACAAAATGGGATGATTATTTTTACCGAAACACAACTGTCATCAGATCAACATGCTAAAATAATTTAACAACTTAATTTCACAAAAACTCAGAGCTGGATTCCAAAACTAAGTAAATGTACAAAAATGAACTCAAGATAATTAATAATTGAATTCTCAACCCATAAGCATAGACAATATTATTCAGGGGATCACATACAGACATATATTAATAGATCTATGTCGCAGATATTGGGGAGAGTGAGCTGGGCATGTGGTTTAGACTCAACCGAATTCAGGGGTTAAAATGTTACTTTCAATTAAGAACAAGATCATAATGCTGTCAGCAGGGATCGCCCTGCTTGCTGCGACTTCCATCTTTTTCACCGTAACCCACTATATGGGGATAGGCTTCGCCGATGAATCCGCACGCAATATTACTGCCATGCGGAGAGTAGTAAACAGGCATATTGAAACTCTTTCCAATGAATACCTTGAAGAATCAAAACTCATCGCCAAGGATTCCGAAGTCGTTTCGGCAATAATGGGCAATGACTCCAGGGAACTTCTCAGGGTTCTCAAAACTCTGGCGGAAGAAACCAACGCCGACTTCATCACGGTCACCGACGAAAAAGGCAAAGTGATTGCCAGGACTCATTCGTTGCGCGTCGGAGATTCAATTGACACCCATGAGACAGTCAGAAAAGCACTCAATGGCGAGGCCAGATCTGGAGTTGTAGCCGGTACGGAAGTCCCTTTCTCAATCAGGGCCAGCGCACCGATCAAATTGAGCAACAGGATCATCGGGACCGTTTCTACCGGTATATCCCTTTCCGACGAAGAATTCGTCGATGATGTTAAATCCTTCACCGAACTGGAATTCACGGTTTTCAAAGGTGATACGCGCGAAATGACCACCATCGTCAAACAGGGACGCCGTGCGGTCGGGACAAAGATGACCAACCCGGAAGTGTTGAGGACGGTAATAGGCAATGGCAAGGACTTTCTTGCCCGCAACAATATTCTGGGACGCGAATACCAGACCGCATACTGGCCCATAAAAGGACTGAAAGGCGACAATATCGGCATGTGGTTCATCGGCATGCCTGTTGAAACTATGATCAAGGCCCAGAAGAACGTCACCAGATCTTCGCTTATTGTCATTGCGATAATATTCCCGCTGATAATTCTCGGTGCATGGTTCATGGCCCGTACGTTATCCAAACCCATTGTGCTCACGACTGACTACGCTTCCCACGTAGCAGAAGGCGACCTCGACCTGGAACTGAGCGTCCGCACCCATGATGAAGTCGGAATCCTTGCTGCAGCCCTGATTTCAATGGTTGAAAAGCTCAAGGAAAAAATAGCCGAAGCTCAGGAACAGACCCGTCTGGCAGCCCTTGAAACTGAAAAAGCACATCAGGCCATGCAGGAAGCTGAAGAAGCACGTTTACGCGCCGATTCAGCCAGACGCGAAGGAATGCTTCAGGCTGCCGAAGAACTTCAGGGCGCAGTAGAAATCATCTCTGCTGCATCCGAGGAACTTTCAGCCCAGATAGAACAGTCTTCCGCCGGATCTGACATGCAGAGCCAGCGGACCTCCGAGACAGCGACCGCAATGGAGCAGATGAATGTCTCGGTACTGGAAGTTGCCCGCAGCTCAGGACAGGCCTCCTCCACGGCAGGCGATGCCAAGGCCACGGCCGATCAGGGAGCAGACCTGGTGCGCAGCATGGTGACCGGAATCGCGACTGTAAAAAACTATTCCGAAGCACTTGAACAGGAGATGCAGCAGCTCGGAGCCAGCGCAGAAACAATTGGGCAGATCATTGATGTCATCTCCGACATTGCCGACCAGACCAACCTGCTGGCCCTGAATGCGGCAATCGAAGCTGCCCGGGCCGGAGAAGCGGGACGCGGCTTTGCGGTTGTAGCGGATGAAGTCCGGAAACTTGCAGAAAAGACCATGAACGCCACTGGAGAGGTGGAAAAGGCCATCGGCGGAATCCAGCGCGGCACGACCAAAAGTATCGGCCAATGTTCAAGTACGGTAAGAGAAGTAGTCTCTGTTTCCGAACTTGCCGACAACGCAGGAAGATCATTGACCGAAATCCTTTCCCTCACTGACGAAGTGTCTGACCAGATCAGATCCATTGCTGCCGCCTGTGAGGAACAATCCGCCACCTCAGAGCAGATCAACCGGGCCGTGGACGAGATAAATCACATCTCGGTTGAAACCAGCGACGCCATGCGCCAGTCATCCGAGGCAATAATGGACCTCGCCGCACAGGCGCAAAAACTTAAGTCCATCATCGACCACATGAAATCGGAAAACAGCTGAGTTCATCCGATCCAGTAATCTCCAGCCGACCCGGAAACGGGTCGGCTTTTTTATTTATTCCAAACACCCTTGAACCATCTGACCTGAACTATCAGCGACCAAGCAATCTGTACTCTTCTGGGCCAAATCCGCATCAGCAAAACAAAGGACTTGACCTCTTCCGGGTTTCAGGTAGAACACATCAATTGAAATTGATTCTCAAAACCATATTTGTACAGTGAAGGATCAGACTCGCCCTGTTCTAGCCCGGATGGCAGCAGAAATGCCCGTAAGGAGTTTAAACGGTGAAAAAAGCTACAGACTTCCGTCCCTCTACGGCTCTTCCATCCCAACAATAACCCCGGACAACATTAAACGTTACCCCGATGAAAAATTGCTCGGACCAAGTGACTACAAGCCCTTGCTCAATCCGGCCCCGGAGAGATAAATGATAAACCCCATGCGTAATATCAGTATCCGCAACAAACTTTTCATAACCTACTCGCTAGCTTTCCTGCTGTCATTCTGCGCCGGAGGATACGCCATTTACATGCAGGCGCAGGATATTCTCAAACAGACAATTGAAGGCGACCTCAAATCCGCAACTGAAACCATCCTGAGCGTTGCACGCACCTCGATCGACACTTCCATCAAGAATTACCTGCGGGCAGTGGCTGAAAAAGACTATGACATTGCCAACCAGCTCTACCGGAAGGTGCTCCAGGGACAGCTTACCGAAGAAGAAGCAAAGAATCGAGCTGCCGAAGTATTCCTCAGCCAGCATATCGGCAAAACAGGCCGGGTCTACTGCCTGAACAGCGACGGTATCATGGCAGTACACCCCAAACACAGCCTGCTCGGAGTGGACCTCAGCGGTCTGGGCTTTGTAAGAGAGCAGATCATAAAGAAAAACGGCTACCTTGAATACGACTGGAAGGAACCGCTTGAGACGGAGGCCCGTCCCAAGGCCGCAGCCATGATCTATTTCAAACCGTGGGACTGGATAATCACTGCATCCACCTACCGGGACGAATTCAATGCGCTGGTCCAAATTGACGACTTCCGCGAAAGTTTTCTTGAGCTGGGGTTCGGAAAATCAGGATATCCATTTATTTACGATTACGAAGGCAACTTCCTGATCCACCCCACATACCAAGGCATCAACTACCGGGATATCAAGGACCCGGCCCAAAAAGCTGTGGCTGAAAGAATAATCAAAGAAAAAAACGGCCATTTTGAATATGAATGGAAAAATCCGGACGACAAGGCATCCAGAAAAAAAATCGCCTGTTTCAACGACATTCCAGAACTGGGCTGGATCGTCGCATCTTCGGGCTACAAGTCAGATTTCTATCAGGCCCTGGATGACGTAGAACTGGTCATAATTAGTTCCATCGGAGCAGCCCTCCTGCTGATGCTGATCACATCGGTTTTCATCGGCAAAGCCATTTCCAGTCCCCTCGAAGAACTGCAGCAGAAATTCGCACAGGCGGCAGAAGGTGATTTCTCCGCCCGCATGGACAGGACCTCAAAGGATGAACTTGGACTCCTGTCCACCCATTTCAATAACTTCATGGAAAGGCTCAAGGAATACAGCGACATTCTCCGCGATGAAATCCGCATCCGCAAAAAGGCCGAAGAAGAAATAAAGAGCTATCAGTCCACTCTTGAGCAGAAAGTTGAAGAGCGAACCCGCGAACTCCATGAAAGCCAACGAACTCTGGCAACACTCATGAGCAGTCTTCCCGGTATGGCCTATCGGCATGACATTTCCGAAGACATGAATATTGAAATTGCCAGCAAAGGCGCCTTTGACCTTACAGGATACCACTCCGAGGAGTTCATTGATAATCCCGGAACAGAATACCGGACCCTGACCCACCCCGAAGACAGTACCAAGGTCAGGAATGAAATCATGACCGCAATCCAGTCCGGGAAACCCTTCGAGCTGTTGTACCGCATTTCCACCAGAAACGGAGAGGAGCGTTGGGTATGGGAAAAGGGACAGGCCGTATATTCTGATAACGGTGAGCCTGAGGCTGTGGAAGGTTTCATCTCTGACATAACCGACCGTAAGCTGTCGGAAGAAGCCCTGAAGAACTACGCCGAAGACCTGCGCATGGCCCGCGATGTCCAGAAGGAAAACGCCCTGCGCCTTTCAGAGACGGTAATACAGCTCGAACAGGCCAAAACAGAGGCCGATTCAGCCAACATGGCAAAAAGTGAATTTCTTGCGAATATGAGCCATGAAATCAGAACTCCGATGAACGGGGTGCTGGGCATGACCGACCTTGCACTGCGTACAGACCTCACACCCAAGCAGCGGGATTATCTTCAGAAGATCAAACAGTCGGCGCGTTCACTGCTTTCCATCATCAATGATATCCTCGACTTCTCCAAAATCGAGGCCGGAAAACTGGATCTTGAAAAAACCGAGTTCGAACTGGCCGACGTTGTTGAGAGCATTTCTGACCTATTTGCAACCACTGCTGCCGACAAGGGAATTGAGCTGGTTGTTTCAATGGCTCCCAATGTCCCGCAACGGCTCATAGGAGACCCCTTGCGGTTGGGGCAGATTCTCATAAATCTGACCGGTAATGCCATAAAGTTCACCGAAGCCGGAGAAGTTGTAGTTCGCGTCAACCCCGGAATAAACAGCAACGGTAGAACCATGCTTACGTTCTCGGTCAGCGACTCGGGAATCGGAATCGAAGAGAACAAACTGCCGCAGATTTTCGCCCCCTTCACTCAGGCTGACGGATCAACGACCCGCAGATTCGGCGGAACAGGTCTGGGGCTGACAATCACCCGACATCTGGTGGAGGCAATGGGAGGCAGAATCTGGGCTGAGAGTACTCCCGGAAAAGGTTCCACTTTCTATTTTACTGTTGAATTCGGAATTGGAACCGCTCCGTCATGCAATCTGGCAAGCACTCCCGGAGACCTTCGGGGGCTCAAGGTTCTGGTCGTCGATGACAACGAATCAGCCAGGCAGATCATGCTTGAGACCATGGAATCCCTCAATTTCAACGTGACTGCCTTAAGCTCAGGGAAACAGGCTCTCAAAGAACTGAACGAATCCGTGGACGATCCATACAGGCTTATTGTTCTGGACTGGAAGATGCCGGAAATGGACGGCATAGAACTCACGACCAGTGTCCGCAGCAATGAATTACTCCGCGATACCCCAATCATCATGATGACCGCCTTCGGACGTGAAGAAATCATGGTGAAAGCAGAAAAGGCCGGGGTCAACGCGTTTCTCATTAAGCCGATCAAACAGTCCATGCTCTTTGACACAGTCATGAACGTCTTCGACCTGAAACCCGATGCAAGCCCGTCTCTGCCTTCGCTTGCCTGCGGCTCCTGCGAATTCAACCGTAAACTATCCGGGGCAAGTGTTCTGCTGGTTGAGGACAACGCCATCAACCGCAACGTCGCCAGCGGCATACTTGAGTGCATCGGAGTAAAAATCAAAACCGTGGTTAACGGCCTTGAAGCGGTCGTGGAGATAAAGGAAAACAGATACGATGCCGTACTCATGGACGTACAGATGCCCGTGATGGACGGGCTGGAAGCCACTGCAAAAATTCGTAGCGAGGAAAAGAACCGGGCCCTCCCCATCATTGCAATGACAGCACACGCCATGAAAGGGGACCGGGAAAAATGCCTTGAAGCCGGGATGAACGACTACGTATCCAAACCCATTGACACGGAACAACTGTTCCAGACCCTATCAAAATGGATTGATCCCGCTGTGCTCACAGATGAACCTGTTGAAGCGTCGGAACTTATCGTCAGCGAACAGGAACTGCCGGCTTCCCTTCCCGGGATCGAAATTGAACTGGCTCTGAACAGAATGCTCGGCAACAGCCGACTGCTCCGGACCATGCTGCGGGATTTTGACCGGGATTTTGCAGATTCTCCGGACAAACTGCGCTGCCTGCTTGAAACAGACAGCACGGAAGAAGCCGCAAGACTTGCGCACACCGTCAAAGGTATTGCCGGGAACTTCTCCGCCTCATGGTTGTACAGCACCGCAGGCAAGTTGGAACAGGCCATCAATGCCGGGGAGAAGAATACAATAACTCCCCTGCTTGATGACTACGGCAGGGAATTGAAAGTAGTGCTGAAATCAATCCGCACGATTCCTGAAGAGGAAGGGGAACCGCTTCCTGCTTCCGGAAGCACTGACCGGACAGGTACGGATGTAGGCAAACAGATTGAAAAACTGCGCAAGATGCTCGCAGATAATGATTTCGAGTCCGAAACAGCCTACGAACAACTGGCTGCGACAATCAGAGGGTCTGAACTCCGCCCGAAACTGGGCCGGCTGAAGAAGGCAATCGATTCATTTGATTTTAAAGGTGCCCTTTATGAACTTGAAGAAATGCAGAATGATGTGGGTAAAAATCAGGATATCTAAATGAATACCGAACACCTGAAACACAAGATACTTATTGTGGACGATGCACCGGCGAACATAAAGCTCCTCGGCGCTGTCCTGCGCGAAGACTATCGCATTGCTGTTGCAAGGGACGGAATGAACGCTCTTGAAATAGCCGCTTCCGAAGACAGTCCGGACCTGATCCTGCTTGATATCGTCATGCCGGAGATTGATGGCTATGAAGTCTGCCGCAGACTCAAGAAAAACCCCGCAACCCAGAATATTCCGGTAATATTCATCACATCCAGAGATCAGGTGGAGGACGAGGCAAAGGGCCTTGAACTCGGAGCCGTGGACTACATTACCAAACCGTTCAGCCTGCCTATTGTTAAGGTAAGGGTCAAAACCCAGCTTGAGCTCAAAAGGCAGCGGGACATGCTCATGGAACTGTCCGTGATCGACCCCCTCACCGGCCTGCCCAACCGCAGGCAGCTTGAGGACCGGCTTGCACTGGAATGGCAGAGAGCCCGCCGTCATGGAAGTTCCTTGTGTGCTGCTTTCATAGACATAGATTACTTCAAAAAATTCAATGACACTCAGGGACATGCAAAAGGAGACGAATGCCTCAGGCTCGTAGCCAGAGAATTGGCCGGAAACATGAAACGCTCCACCGACCTGCTTGTGCGCTACGGTGGAGAGGAATTCGTGGCCCTGTTCCCGGACACCGACATTGACGGAGGCATGACCATAGCGGAGAACCTGCGTGCCGGCATTCAGGGACTGAATATCGAACATCACGCATCGGACAAAAAAATTGTCACGGTCAGCATCGGGGTTTCAAGCATGATTCCCGGCCACGGAAACAGCAGCGAATTACTTCTGGAAGCAGCAGACAGGGCCCTATATCAGGCTAAGGATAAAGGACGGAACCGCATCGAAGCCTATACGGAACAGACTTAATCGGAAGAGGCGGGAGTGGATCTGCTTTTTTCAAAATATCTGGAAGAAATTCGATCAACAGTGCCGTTTTGAAGCATCTTAATTAGAACGGCACTCAGCTCCCCCATACGTTCACGCCAGCGAGATCTGGCTGAAGCGCCTATATAGAGGTCTATTCTGTAATCCGGCTGGTAAGCTTCTTTCCTGATCCTGCCTGAGAGCTGCCTGCGGGCAATATCATACTCAACCTGACAGTCTGTTCCCACAATCAGGTCCAGATGTCCGGCAACAAGCATATCCAGAAGCTCTGCTTCGCTGTTCACGCCGAACTTGTTCAGGCTCGTATCTTCGTCAAATTCAGGAAAGTATACGGAATTAAGTGTGAAACCGATGCGGTACGCTTTGAGGTCAGCAAATTTTTCAACCGCAACCCTGCTCCCTTTCACGGAATAAAACGCAGGACGACAGGAGTAGTAAGGCAGCTCGGAATAAATGATGTATCCTTCACGCTCCCTGCTCTTTGCCACGCCGGTTATAAAATCACGCGAACCTTTTTCCATGTGTGTGAGGCATGCTGTCCACGGAGCCTGTTCAATGGAAAAATCAACCCCCATCTGCCTGCCTGCTGCACGCATCAGGTCAATGTCTATTCCGCCAAGCTCTCCATTATCCCCGGCTGTTACAAATGGAGGCCAGTAATCAGTGACCAGACAGGCTCCTTCAGCGTAAAGCCAATGCGGACGCAACAGAACAGACAGTGCTGCCAGCACGGATAAAAATACTGCGAAACACCTCAAACAGTCCCCTCCAGCCAGAGCTCAGATTCATAAACAACTCAGCCGCAGTTACCTACAACCCTGTTGCGACCTTCATTCTTGGCCCTGTAAAGACAACGGTCCGCCTGTTTAAGGGCCTCCTCGATGGAAGGATTGTCCATACATATCATGGTCAGCCCGATACTGACAGTAAAACGGATCACCTGTCCCCCGACCCGGACTTCGAGCTCTTCAAGAGACTTCCGAAGACGCTCCGCAGCCTGCATGGAGGATTGTATATTCCCCTGTACCAGCAGGGCGGCAAATTCCTCCCCGCCGATGCGGCCGAAAATATCCGAAGTACGCAGTGTTTCCCTGGAACAACGCACCAGCTCCTTGAGCACTTCGTCTCCGGCATCATGCCCATATGTGTCATTGATGATCTTGAAATGGTCAATATCCAGCATCAGCAGGGCAAGACTGCCACCGTAACGCACAAAACGGTCGATCTCTTCCTTGGACCTGTCGAGAAAACATCTGCGGTTATTGGCCCCGGTCAGCACATCGGTGCTTGCCATCCGCTTCAATTCATCGACCATAGCCTTTCTTTCAGACACATCACGTGCAACGGCTGTTACCTTTCCACGATCCATGTCGACATTAAGACTCCAGTCAATCCAGCGCCAGCTTCCATCGCTGCATCTGTAGCGGTTCTCGAAATTCCTTATTTCCAAACCGGACAGCAGTCGTTTCATTGATTCAACAGAAGATTCGCGGTCTTCCGGGTGGACGTAATCAATCCAGAATTTTCCTTTGAGTCTCTGCTCTTCCCAGCCGAGAATATTCTTCCAAGCGGGATTCAGTTCGACGAACCGTCCCTCCAGGTCGGTTACACAAAGCAAATCAAGGGAAAGCTCGAAGATATGCTTGCGGTCCTCCTCCGCCATCCTGACCGCTGTTATGTCGTGGGCCACAATAGCCACAAATTGTTCACCACCGTCATAAGAACTGATCGGCTGGTAAATCACCGACAAAAACCGCACTCCCAGAGCTGGAATATCAAGCCATGCTTCAAATGCCTGGATTTCACCGGAAAAAGCGGCTTCCAATTTCAGTCTGCAGTATTTTTCATAAACGTCATCACCGACCACCTCCGCAAGGGGCCGACCGATAAAATACTCCCGGGGCTGCCCGAATGAATTCACATAGGCATCGTTGACCATTACATATTTATACTCGTCGTCAACAAGCGAAACCATGTCCGGGGTTACGGCAATAATCCTTTCAAAACGCCTAAGCCGCTCCTCAAGCCTACGACGCTCGGTAATATCTTCATTGATGCCGATCATGGACTGGATGCGGCCCATCCGGTCAGGAAGCCCCAGAGCACTGGCCTTTATATTCCTGACTTCTCCCCCGGGCCAGAGAATACGGAACTCCCAGTCAAAATGCCCATCTCCCTCTATGGCATCGCTTAAGGCCATCTCCGTACAGGCCAGATCATCCGGATGCACCCTGCTGCGCCACGCTTCATATATCCCCTCAAACTCGCCCGGACTGCACTGGTAGATCTCGAACATGCGATCATCCCAGACCAGCCTTCCCTCCGTAAGTTCCCACTCCCATACGCCCAGCCCACCCGCACGGGTGGCCAGCGACAGCCGTCCTGAACTTTTCTTGAGCTGCTTTTCAACCTCCCTGCGATACTCAATCTCGCGGTTTATCTCCGCATTTTTATACTTGAGATTTGCAAGTGCCAAACTCAGTTTTTCAGTACGGTCAAAAACCTTGCGCTCAAGACCGACATAAGCGGCCATCAAGGCATCATCCGCCTGTTTGCGGCGGACAACATTCCACATGCCCTCCATCAGCATGGTCAACTGCCGCACATCTTCCTGAGTATAATCGCTTTCCTTATTGCCCACCCCGGCCAGCAGGACAATGCGGTCCCCGTCAAAAAGAGGAACATTCATGTGCCTGATCACCGGGATGTGACCATTTGGAACTCCCTTTTTATTCGGACAGGTTGCATAATCATTCGTGATAACCGGCTGACGCATCCGCACAGCATCACCCCATAATCCGGTGTCCTCCACCCGGTAGGATGCAGGGACATTTTCAACCAGGCACTGCGGCATCACATTGCGGGACCACGCGTGCAAAGTCAGCTCAGTCTCATCCTCATTCAGGAAATATATGTAGCCTATGTCGCTCTCGGTAACACTGACCGCTGCCTCAAGCGCATAGTCATAAATGCTTGTCAGTGCGGCACCGCCCATACGGGAAATGGCAGATAAAGCCTCAAAGCGAATTTCATCCAGCCTGCCGCGCGCCAGTATATTTTGCTGTTCTCCAAGGTCCTGAACAACGCACATGACCCGCTGCTTCTGGTCCACCTCGACCGCCTTCAGGGAAATATTGCCGTCCAGCAGGGTTCCCCCTTTCAATCGGTACTGCCACAAGAGCCGTTTGCTATGACCATCCAGAACCTCGACCATGACCGAAATGAACACTTCCCCGGAAACCCGCCCCCCAGGCTGAACAACAGGGGAAAGATCCATGAACGAAGAATCCAGAAGCTCCTGCCTTGAAAGGATGAAAAGTTTTGTTGCCGCCTTGTTGCAGTCAACGATTCTGCCATCCGCATCCAGAAGAAGAATGGCATCCGAGGCAGCTTCGAACAGGCTTGAAAATTTTTCCTCGCTCTTTCTGAGCTTCTCCTCGGCGAGCCTGCGTTCGGTAATGTCACGGATAATGGCGATGTGTACTTTCTCGCCGCCGAGCTCAAGCAGAGAGACATTCACACTGGCAAGAATGGGCCCCCTGTCCATTGAAAGAAGGCTGGTTTCAAAGTCCCTTACAATCCCATTTTCCAAAAGAGCTGAAAGCAAATTTCCGCGCTGGGCGGGATCACTGTAAAACGGGAGGACATTTCCGGGAATCGTATCTTCTCCGCTGTACCCGAACAGCTTCATGGCATTCTCGTTGTAGGCCACAAGATCCCCGTTTGCGGCGATTACAACAATCGCATCAGGAGAGGCTTCCAGAAACATCCTGCACATTTTGCTGTCCGCAAAAAGCTTCCTTATTGTTTCCAATGATGAATCCACCTGTTCTCCCCATAACCGGAACTTCATATCGCCGGAAAAAAGTCCATGACTATCACCTGAAACGTTAGCACATATAAAAATGAAAGACTATCGTTCTCGTTCAAGTATAATACCAAGGAAGGTTATTACTCATAAAGTAAAACGGGACGGTTTCCCTGCCGTCCCGCCACATACGACCTATATCTTTGCAGGCAATCAGCCCTGTTTGCGAACAAGCAGTGACATTGCCGCAGAAAAACACCTGCGCCGCACCAGCAGCAATACTATGATTGAAGACAGCGCTGTGGATGCCACCAGCATGAACATAACCACGATCTGGTACCGGACCGCCTCTTCCGGGTCGGCTCCGGCCAGAATCTGCCCGGTCATCATTCCCGGCAGAAAAACGAGCCCCACACCCATTAAGGAGTTTATGGCCGGGATCATGCCTGCCCGCAGGGAGTTGCGGAATATTTCAGCTGTAGCCTCCCGAGAATCGGCCCCATGGCAGAGCATCATCTCCACCTCGTCCCGCCTGTTCCGGAGTTCCGAAAAAAACCTTTCCAGAGACAGGGCCAGCGTGTTCATGGAATTACCCGCAATCATCCCGCCTATGGGAATGAAGTACTGCGGTTCCCACCAGGGCTGGGCACCGATCACAAAACGGGTCACCACCACGGTCACAAGGGAATAGCTGACAATCATCGATAATCCTGTCGGCATCAGGTAGGAGACATTTTTCTCCTTGACCCGCCCGTGAATGATGTGAACGGCGAACACGGTCATGAAGGCATAAAGAGCAAGCACCAGAAGGGCGTTGTTCAACCCGAAGATGATCTTGAGCAGATACCCCATGACCAGCAGCTGCACAAATGAGCGGACCACGCCTATGGCAAGATCTTTTTCCAGTTTGAGCTGATAAAACAGGGAAAGGGCACCGGAAACCGACACAAGGCTGACCGCAATCAGCAATTGGCCCCATGAAATTGGTATGAATTCAGCACCCATTACTGGACCTCCACCCGGCCATCGGCAACTGAAATACACATATGCGGGCAGCCTGGCCGGTATCCGGTATGACTGACCATAAGTACGGTTATCCCCTCTGAAACCAGTTCCTCGGCCACTTCCTCGACTCTCGCCCGGCTCCCGGGGTCAAGCGCACTGGTTGGCTCGTCAAAACACAGCACTGCCGGACGCGGCAGCACGGAACGGATCAGGCACAGCCTCTGCTTCTGCCCCACGGAAAGGTCTCCGGCAGCACTGTCCAGCCCGAATCCGTCAAGCCCAAGACGGTCCATCCACCCAAGAAGAACACCGTCTTCCGGGATGTCGTTTTCCTTGCGCACCTGAAATCTGAACGGCAGCAGCAGATTATCCCGCACGGAACCGGGCAGAACAGTCGGAGTCTGCTGCACAAAGCCGATACGGGTTCGCAGCAGCGGAGGATAAAACGAGCCCAGCGACTCGCCTTCAAACAGGATCTGCCCGCTATCAATCTCTTCCAGACGCACTATCAAGCGCAGCAGGGTCGATTTTCCCGCCCCCGAAAGACCGGTAATAAGCACAAAGCGACCGGGGAAAACCGAAAACGAGACGTCCCTCAGACCCCGTCCCCCCGGCCAGTTGAAATTCACATCCCGGAATTCCAGAACAGGAAGAGTTCCGGTTGAGACATCCACATTGACCACATTCATAATCATTGCCTTAAGTTGAAAAAGTTTTGCCGCTGCCGAACCCACGGCAGGCCCCCGTGCTTACCGCCATCTTCAGTTATCCCGACAGGAACCCGCCGCCGGTTGTCGGACTGGTAATTAGCCGAAGATAACCAGTTGCGCCATGCAGGAGAAGTTCTATGTGGCAGCAGGACAAAAAAGATCTCATTCAGGTTAATCTTTCCGCGAAATAACAGCCGGCCTGACTTCAGGGTGCCGATCGGCGGATGCTTAGTCCCTGACTAGTTCAACCGGCGGACGGCAGACTGAAATAAAAAGAAGCCCCCTTACCGAAGACACTGTCCACCCAGACCCTGCCGCCATGGGCCTCAACTATTTTTTTCACTATGTGCAATCCAAGTCCCGTGCTGGTTTCCCCGGCTGTAGGGCGTACCCGTGTCTTTTTAAATGTCTGGAAAAGCAAACTCTTTTCTTCAGGGGGAACCCCCTGTCCGTAGTCCCTGACGCAGAATTCCACTTCACCGCCCTCCCCGGCAAGCGACAGATCCACGAAGCTTCCCGCAGGTGAAAATTTAAGCGCATTGGTCAACAGGTTGTCGATAACCTGTCCCATACGCCGGACATCAAACCATATGGGGCCGACCTCCTGCAGGTCCGTCCTGAAGGTTATGGCCTTGTTCCTGGCTGAAATGCAGTGAATGCGCAGACGGCTCTCCACAAGTTCGCGCAGGTAGGCCTTCTCCTTTTTCAACTTCAACTGTCCGGACTCGATAGCCGAAATATCAAGCAGGTCATTCACCATCTCATTCATCTGCCAGTTGGCAACATTTATTACCTCGATTATATCGCGCTGCTCCTCGGTAAGATCCCCGCAAAGGTTATCAAGCAGCAACTGGGTAAATCCGTTGATCCCGCTTATGGGGCTGCGCAGGTCATGCGCTGCCATTCCCAGAAACTGATTCTTTACCGTGTTGGCCTCCTTCAACCGGCTGATAAGCTCCAGATTTTCAAGCGTACTGCGCACCCGGCAGTAAAAAGCTTCGGCCTCAAAAGGCTTGATTATAAAATCGTTGGCTCCGTTCTTGATGAATTTTGCTGTCAGCAGCGGCTCCCCGGAAGAGGATAGACCTATGACCCCCAACTCTTCCCGGCTGAAACGTTCACGGATTCTTCTGACCAGCTCCACCCCATTCATCCCCGGCATCTCATAGTCTACAATTGCCAGACGAATATCAGCTCCGCTATTTATCATCTTCAGTGCTGTTTCCGCATCAGGAGCCTCAAGAACACAAAACATGAGTTTACCGAGCATGCGCGAAAGCACAGAACGCAGCGAGTCAGAATCGTCAACAACCAGCACCCCGATCCTGCGGTTAAGATCAAGACGCTCAATATATCTGAGAATGGTGTCAATGGAGCGCGTGTCTTTCACCACGTAGTCGATTATATCCTTGGTCAGCATCAGCCTTCTGGTGGTCTCGTCAAGATCTGCCGTGAACACAATGGAGGGTATTTCCAGTTCACAAAAGACATCTACAATGCCGCCGTCACCCGAATCCGGAAGATTCAGATCAAGAATTGCCAGAAATATCTCATTACGGTGCTGCCGTGCAAACTCCACCGCAGCCTCGCAGGTGCCTACGATCTCGGCCCTGAACTCGGTGTGTTCATCAATCTTGCGCTGCAGCTCAACCGCAATGGCCCGGCTGTCTTCAACAATAAGCACTACTTCCGTGTTGTTCACACTATCAACCTGTTCCATACACATCATTCCGTCTATTAATTTGGTTTGATTGCCGCCCTTCTATTATGTGGGCCCTTACACTTCTATCATAGACCATGCTGCCATACAAACGGATAAGGTCGGCACCAGATGCCGATTTGAAGCATTGCAGAGCACCCATTGCCAAAAAGCCGCTGCCGATATATTTTTAACGATAAGAGCCATGGAGGAAGCATGGGACAGGGCCGAAAGAACATAACCAGAAGGCAGGCACTCAAACTCACCGCCGGAGGAGCGCTGGGAATTCTGACCGGGTGTGCAATCAACCCGGTTACGGGGAATAACCAGCTCATGCTCGTATCACAGCAGCAGGAAATCCAGATGGACCGCCAGAACTCTCCGCACCAGTTTTCCGCCGATTACGGAGCAGTACAGGACGCCAACATAAACCGTTATGTCAGTGAAGTGGGGATGTCTCTGGCCCGAACAAGCCACCGTCCGGATATGCCCTACAACTTTCGCTGCGTGAATGCCACCTATGTGAATGCCTACGCCTTTCCGGGAGGAAGCATCGCCTGTACACGCGGAATTCTGCTCACCCTTGAAAACGAAGCGGAACTGGCTGCGCTTATGGGGCATGAAATCGGTCATGTGAGTGCAAGACACACGGCTTCCCGCATGAGCTCCTCACTGGCTGTGCAGGGAGTGCTCGCCATCGGACTTGGTGTTCTGGCCACTCAGGATAGCGATCTGGTTCCCCTGGCCGCCGGGCTTGGCGGCATTGGCGCTGGGCTGCTGCTGGCCAGCTATTCCCGCTCGGACGAACGGCAGGCCGACAGCCTCGGCATGGAATACATGGACAAGGCCGGATATGACCCCGAAGGAATGGTAGGCCTGATGGATGAACTGAACAAGCTCCACAAAAGTCAGCCCTCCTTTGTACAGCAGATGTTTGCCTCCCACCCCATGAGTTCGGAACGATACGACACGGCAGTCAGGGCACGGCAGACCATTTATGCAGACAGCAAGAGAGGAAAGCTCCTTCGCGAAAGATACATGGACAACATAGCATCGATCCGCAAAATAGAACCAGCCATTGTGGAGATGCAGAAAGGTGAAGGCCAGATGCGCCGGAAGGCCTTTCCACAGGCCGAAGAACACTTCGCCAGAGCGCTGAGCATTGCACCGAACGACTATGCAGGCCTCATGCTCATGTCCAAATGCCAGCTGGCTATGGGCAAGAAACAAAGCGGCCTCCAGTATGCTCAGCAGGCCAGGAACAAATATCCTCAGGAAGCGCAGGCCCTGCACATGGTAGGAATGATGAGTCTTGAAAACAGGGAGTACGAGCAGGCGCTGGTTAACTTCGAGGCGTATGAAAAGGCCCTGCCCGGCAACCCCATGACCACCTTTTTCAAGGGAGTCTCATACGAAGCACTTGGCAACAGAGACATGGCCGCAAACGAATACTACCGCTTCCTGAAAGTAAACAATCAGGGAAGTTACGCCAAACATGCGTACGACAGACTCTCATCATGGGGATACATCCAGTAGGAAGATACAGGGATGAACTCCGACCTGTAATATTCCTGTCTGTCCAATGCATCTATAACATGTGGTCATATCTGTCAGAACACAAAGCACACCAAAACTACCCTATCTTGGCCGCGAAGGTTCTTTTGCTGCCCCCAAGATGCGAATATTTACAAATATGAAATATCCGACTTCCGTCGTATTAACCATAAATATTTCTTACATGTTATAATTCCTTTCAAGAAAAAAGATTGATATTAATTAAAATTTATTTTTATTTTTACAATTATTCCGAATTAAAAACATATTTATTCCCGCACCATTACGACCCATTAACTATTTCCGGCCCTCCGAGGACCTTTCAGGGAGTGCTCACCACACATTGACAGCGAACATCTTTCTGCTATCCAATTATGAATATTATTCACAAATGATCACTTTTTGTAAAAGACCAGCAGTTGATAGACCGTAATGGAGGGGATATATTTGCCATGTTGAAAAATTTCAGTGTAACCACCAAAATTGCCGGAGGATTGGGTATCGTCCTCATACTGCTGGCCGCAATGGCCGGGCAGGGTATCGTCAAACTTAATGAAAGTTCCGAAGGGTTTGCCAGCTACCGGGAACTGGCCAGAGAAACGAACCTTGATGAACGCATCCAATCCAATTTACTGCTCACAAGAATCGGCGCGATAGCATACACCACATCCGGAACCGAAGACGCCCTCCAGCAATACAAAGAACGGTTCGCTAAGCTGATGGAATACACCGAGCAAGCGGAACAGGGAATATCCGACCCGGACCGCAAGTCAATCCTCACCCAGATTCACGAAGAAATTTCCGCCTACAACTCTTCATTCAACAAATTCATATCTTACAAGCAGATCGAACACGAGTGTCTCAGCGGAGCACAGAAAAACGGCGAAATCATTGTTGCCGGACTGCAGACCCTTCTGGAAAGCTCAACCGAGCGAGAAGACAGCTTCATGATGGCTATGGTTCAGAAAAGCATGGCCGCACTCTACAAAGCCAGGCTCGCAAATGCGATGTTCATTTTAAAGACAAAGCAGAAAGCTGATGCTGAAAAAGCCATTGCTGAATTCGGACATTTTCAGAAAACCCTGGAAGAAATCCAGAATGTTCTCTACTCGCCGGCCGACCTCGGACTTATCAATGAGCTCCGGGAAAACAATGAGCAGTATCTTGCCAACACCAGAAGGATCATAGAAGCCACGGTAGGTCAGGCTGACGAAAAAAAGAAACTCGACACAATCGGTCCTGAAATCGCCAGACTGGTTGAAGAAATGACTGCCGTGGTAAGAGAGCATCAGGACAATCTCGGACCGCGCATGCAGGCTTCAATCAAAACCGCATCCACAACCATGACCGTCAGCTCTGCCGTCACCATGGTTCTCGGAATCCTGATGGCTTTTTTCATCTCCCGCAGCATCACCGTTCCGCTGAAAAAGGCCAATGCCTTTGTAAGGGACCTCGCTGCCGGAAAACTGGACAGCCACATGGATGTTGACCAGCGTGACGAAGTAGGAATGATCTGCAAGGACATGGCCCTTGTCGGTGAAACCATCAAGAATGCCATGGCTGAAATCGACTCCGCCATCAGCGATATTGAAGTAGGCCGAATTGACAGCAAGGCTGACAGCAGTTCCTTCAGCGGCAGTTATGCTGACCTCATTGACCGCACCAATCTCGCCACCGGAGTACTGCGCTCGTTTATCGAAGAAGTTCCCATGCCGATTATGACCATGGACAAGAATATGAACATCCTGTTCATGAACAAATCCGGTACGGTCCTGCTGGGCAAATCCCTTGATGAACTGAAGCGTGGCAAGTGTTCCTCATATATTGAATCAGGCGACTGCGGCACCAAAAACTGTGCCTGTGCAAAAGCCATGGATTCCGCCAGAACCGAACACGGAACCACCTACGTAAAAAGACCCGGCGGCAACCTTGAAGTATCCTACACCGGAGTCCCCATCAAAAAGGACGGCAGGGTTGTCGGTGCCATGGAAATCCTCATCGACCAGACCGAAATACATACCGCCCAAAGACGCATGCAGGATGTGGCCGAACGCACCCAGTCCATTTCCGAGCAGCTTTCCTCGGCCAGTGAAGAGCTTTCCGCCCAGGTGGAGCAAATCAGCCGGGGCTCCGAGCTGCAGCGGGAACGCATAGTCGAAACCGCCACCGCCATGGATCAGATGAACAGCACCATAATGGAAGTCGCCAGCAACGCATCCAGCGCGGCAGGCAAGAGCAACGAGGCAAAGGCCGAAGCCCAGCAGGGAGCCGGGATCGTGGCCGAATCGATCACAGCCATCACCGGAGTCCAGTCCGTGGCAGAAGACCTGCGCGACAACATGCGTTCCCTTGAGGAGCAGACCAAATCCATCAGCACTGTCATGAATGTCATCACCGACATTGCCGACCAGACCAACCTGCTGGCCCTGAACGCTGCAATTGAAGCCGCCCGCGCCGGAGAAGCAGGACGCGGATTTGCCGTCGTTGCCGACGAGGTCCGCAAACTGGCCGAAAAGACCATGTCCGCCACTCACGAAGTCGGCGAAAGCATCAGGAACATCCAGAATTCTGTCCGGGCCAACATGCTTGAGGTGGAGAACGCCGTAAGCGCGGTGGAAGAAACCACTGATCTGGCCCGCCGCTCCGGTGAATCACTCAAGACCATCGTCAGCACGGTTGATTTCAGTGCCCATCAGGTCGAGTCCATCGCCACGGCATCAGAGGAACAGTCCGCTGCGTCCGAGCAGATCAACCGGGCCATCAGCGAGATCAACAGCGTGGCTCGCGAAACAGATGAGGGCATCCAACAGTCCGCACAGGCCATTCAGGAACTGGCCGTCATGTCCGGGGAACTGCGCAAGCTTATCGGTGAACTTCGCTCAAAATAGCCTTTATTCAGATACAGTTAAAAAAACGGCCCTCCTGAAATTCAGGAGGGCCGTTTTTTTCGGAACAGAGGACAGGGCCGGGGCATGGCAGTCAGGAACACATGCGCAACCAAAAGAATTGTAAAGAAGCTACCCGACACTGGCACTGCAAGCCCGGACATGCTAAAAAGTAGTCTGACACCAAACCAACAACGGGAGCACCAGATGAAACTGTTGACCGCTTTACTGGCTTTACTTCTCCTGCTGCCTGCATCGCTGGCCCAAGCCGGATCATACCCTGTAGTAGACACCGGGCAGCAGGCCTGCTTCAACAACAGCAGGCAGATCCACTGCCCGGACAAAGGCGATGATTTTTACGGTCAGGATGCCCAGTACAAGGGCAATCAGCCTCGCTACAAAGACAACGGTGACGGCACTGTTTCGGACCTCGTTACCGGACTGATGTGGGTCAAGGCCAGGGGTCCGCAACTCTCATGGCAGGCTGCCATGGACGGGGCCAGGGATTGCAGGGTCGGCGGATATGACGACTGGCGCGCACCCACCATCAAGGAACTGTACTCCCTGATTGATTTCAACGGCTGGGTACAGACCAGTGAATCCAGTTCAACCCCTTTCATAAATACCGAATACTTTGATTTCAAATTCGGAGACACCTCCAAAGGGTCCCGCATCATCGACTGTCAGGACTGGTCCTCGACCACATACGTCTGCACGACCATGGGCGGAAACCCCACGGCCTTCGGAGTCAACTTCGCCGATGGACGGATCAAGGGATACGGGAAAAATCACCGCAGGGCGCAGGATAATAAGTACATCCGCTATGTCAGGGGCAACCCGGACTATGGTAAAAATATTTTCGTTGAACGCAAGGACGGCACGGTTGAAGACAAGGCCACCGGACTCATCTGGCAGCAGGCCGACAGCGGCAAAAAGCTCAACTGGGAGGAGGCACTTGCATACTGCGAGAACCTGAGCCTTGCAGGACGCAGCGACTGGCGCCTGCCCAACGTAAAGGAACTTCAGTCCATAGTTGACTATACCCGCAGCCCGGCGACCACTGATTCAGCTGCAATCGACCCCGTGTTCAAGGTCACGGACAAAGAATCGTATTACTACTCCTCCACAACCCACATGGACGGCCCCAAACCATCGCATGCCTCCTATGTGGCCTTCGGGCGGGCCATGGGCTACTTTGCTCCCCCCCGCAGCAGCAACAGGAAGTGGATGGATGTCCACGGAGCCGGAGCCCAGCGCAGTGACCCCAAATCCGGAAACCCCGATGCCTATCCCAACGGACGCGGCCCGCAGGGGGATGACATCCGTATCTACAACTACGTTCGCTGCGTTAGTGCAGGTGCGGCAGAACCATACGATCCCCCTTATGTAAAAATCCCGGCATGGAAAGGCGGCAATCCGGGATCATCAGGATCAGGCATGATGCGTCAGGGCGGAATGCAGGGGCAGGGAATGGACCAGAATTTCGGGGGAATGCGAAATCAGCGGATGAATTCCGGACAGGATATGCCCGGAATGGGACAGGGAGCAGGCATGATAATGCAGCCCCCGGCAGGACAGGAATCCATGGGACAGGGTGCGATGGGCCGAGGCCCCGGCAACATGCAGGGCCCTCCGGAAGAAGCATTTGCTGCCTGCGAAGGGCTCTCGCAGGGGGATGACTGCACAGTTGAAACTCCGCGCGGCACACTTGAAGGCACATGCCAGTCCCGCAACGAGCGGACCTTCTGCGTGCCCAAGGGACACGGTCCCGGCGGAATGGGAGGTCGGCAGGGTCATATGGGGCCGCCGCAATAAGAACAGACCTGCATACGCCATATCAAGATAATTTATCCGGCCGGTATTTCCGTCAGTTTTGACAGAAATACCGGCCGTAAATTCATTTCTCAAGCAGGGACATCGGATTACGGAATTCGCACGGAACCTTTGTCTGGCAGAGGCCGCAACTGTTCACCCTGAATCCCAGCTGTTCCTTTTCCACATATACGGCGGTAAAATTGCGGATGTAATTCTTGCACTTGACTTTGTCGTGCCCTTCTTCGGTAATTGCCCCAGCAGGACAGCGCTTCATACAGGCCCTGCATTTAAGCCCGGCATGGAAAAGGCACCATTCGTTATGCTTGGCGTATTCCCGGGGAGTCGGTTCACATTCCCTGCGGACAACAACCGATCCGACCCTGACGGCTTTACCTGCCGGGGTGATCAGTCCGTCGGAAAGGCCGAAAGTTCCCAGCCCGCAAACATAGGCCGCATGCCGCTCCGACCATCTGGAAGCGTATCCGTATTTTTCCGAAACAGCCCTGCTCCAGTCCGGCAGCAGTACCGGAGCACAGGCCTCAGTGAGGCTGGAAAGGAACCAGTCTACCACGAAGCGACGCAGATTTTCGTTAACCGTTTCCCCATAGTGCCGGGCCATGCTCCATTCGATACTGGGCATTTCCGTGGCGGCACGGTGAGCTGTGCGGGTATTTTCGGTCTGGGGCAGTACCCATGCAATGACACTGACTTCCTCCGGCTCCACTTCAATGGACGGAAAAGCATTTTGAAGGGCTTCCACAGGAGTCCAGTAAAATTCGGGACCGATGTCCTCCTTCAGAAATTCAAACAGAGGGTCGGCCCCGGAAGCGAAGCCCACCAGCGGTTCATCAAAAGCAGGCTGATCGGAACCGGGTTCAATTGCATTGTTCCGTATATCCGCCATCCACGACTTGATTTCCCGGATTATTGTCAGCACTGCCCTCTCCCGCAAATGACTTCATGTTACAGTGTCCACCCAACCCCTGATAATTCGATAACATCTTTACATGCTTATGTGAATATAAGCCTAACACGCAAAGAAGCCCCCGCGGGAATGATTCCGCAGGGGCCTTACATTCATAATTTTCAGCCAGATAGAAGCTAAATACCGTCCAGATAATCCATGATCGCCTGCGCCGAGGTCTTGGAGCAACGCACGGCTTCGGCGACAGTTCGTGCTCCGGTCACCACGTCACCGGAGGCGAAGATGCCTTCACGGGTAGTGCGGCCATCTTCATCGGTTATGACAAGCCCGGTTCTACCGATCTCAATGCCGGTCAGGTTGCTCCGGGGAGCCTGACTTACTGCGATGAACACGGAATCCGCCTCAAACAGCTTCTCTGATCCCTCAACCGTGACCAGACGGGAATTGCCCTCTTCATCGGTCTCCTTGACGGTATCCATGCAGACAACCCCGCCTTCGGTAAGTTCCACCGGAGCACGATAGAAGTCGAACCGGACCCCGTCCAGCCGGGCGTATTCGTACTCGTACTTTGTGGCACTCATGTCTTCAGGTCCGCGGCGGTAAAGCACGGTCACCTCGCGGGCTCCCTTGCGCAGGGCGGTACGGGCCACATCCATGGCCACGTTTCCGGCCCCGATCACGGCCACGCGCTCACCCAGTTCATAGACATCGGGATTCTTCAGGTAGTTGATGGCGTAATGAACGTGTCCGAGAGTCTCGCCCTTAAGCCGCAGGGGACGGGGATTCCAGACCCCTGTACCTATGAAAATGGCCTCATACCCGTCACGCAGCAGGTCGTCGAGGCTTACCACCGGGCCGATGAGCATGTTGGGCCGGATCTTCACTCCGAGCTGCAGGAGCACCTGCCGCAGCTTCTCAAGAATATCCTTGGGCAGGCGGAATGCGGGAATGCCGTACTGCAGAACCCCGCCTATCTTTTCCTCTGATTCGAACACGGTGACCCGATAGCCCTTCAGGGCAAGGATAAAGGCCACGGTAATCCCGGCCGGGCCGGAACCGATCACGGCCACACGGGCCTTTTTCTTTTCCGGCGGCTGAGGCGGGGTGTACTGGGCCAGATAATAACTGGAAATATAATTTTCAATACTGCTGCACTGCACCGGAGAACTCTTGCGGCCCAGAATGCAGTGCCCTTCGCAGAAATTTTCGTGCGGACAGATAAGCGAACAGACCACGGAAAGCGGGTTGTTCTCGAAAAGCATGGCCCCGGCCTCGCGCATCTCCCCTGCCAGAAGCAGTTCGATCATTTTATTGATCGGAGTTCCCAGAGGACAGCCTTTGCTGCAAAGAGGTTTCTTGCATTGCAGACAGCGCGATGCCTCTTCAATAATATGTTTTCCCATAATATGATGTGTGCTTTGCCCCGCCGGTTGCGGAGCCTGATTAGAATACGAAATGTGCGAATCGAAAGAAGTGCTTTGGAAAGCGGTAGATAGCAGGGGTCGGACCGGAGGTCCAGCCCGGATTAACATTCAGCAAGGGATGTACTTAACGGTACAGCCGGATGACAGAACGGGGACAGCCGCGGTGCAGCTGTCCCCGTTCAAGATTAAAGCACATATGATAAAAGTAGGCCTCCGGCGGTCCTGCGGGGCTGATTCAGATGCGCTTCGCGCTTTTTGCGATTTGATTTCGCCTCCGGCGGCCAAAGGGTCCGTGACCCTTTGGAATCCCTGATAGTTTCAGGATATGACATATTACCGTAGAACTACTTCACGGCCTCAAGTACAGCCTCTGTTCCGAGGCGGCGCAGCATACCGCTGGTGCGCTCACGGTTACGGCCGTTTTCCTTGTAGAAAGTGAGAGCCTTCGCCGCTACGCCGAGAGCCTCTTCCTCAGTGAGCTTGCTGCCGAGCATGACACCCAGACCGGCATCCTTGCGGGCGGAACTTCCGAAATGGACTTCCCAGCCCTTGGGACCGCCGACCATGCCTATATCGCGGATAAAGCTCAAACCGCAGCCCATCTTGCAGCCGGAAACTCCGCTCTTGACCTTGAACGGGTAAGGTCCGTTGGCTTTGACGACCTCAAGCAGCTTGTCGGCCATGCCGTAACTTTCCTGCATGCCGTACTTGCAGATCCCGGCACCCGAACACACGGATGTGGTCAGAGGAGCCTTTTCAACGGAAGCTCCCAGAGCCGCGATGACACCATCAAGATTTTCCCTGGAAATGCCTTCAAGGTTCATGCGCTGGCCGGTGGTTGCCCGCAGGGAGGTCAGCCCGAATTCAGCCATGGTATCCAGTACGGTCTTCATCATGCCGGCAGTGAGCTGACCATGCTTGAGGCACAGTCTCAGTGCATAGGTTCCGTCCTTGCGTTCAACCGGTGCTACGGTGATCTTTTCTGCAACGATATTATTCATTCGAATCTCCTTAATTTTATCTTAGCGCAAGAGTTGATAACCCAGAGCGCAAGGTTCTGCAAATCCGCCATGTCCTGCAGCAGCCGCGAAACAAACCGTGAACTTTTGTCAATGTGATGGAATGCGACCTGATAATATGCTATGCAATCAATAAAAATGGTCATGAAAAGCAATACCCGACATCCTGTGCCGGACCTGTGCCTTTCAGCCGGAATTCAAGCCGTTGAAAAAAACAACCGAGAAAAGGAGCTTCCATGATTGAAACCGATTCGCGCATTCTGGATTACATCGGGGCGTTCATGCTCATTTTCGTCTTTCTGGTCATTGTGTACGGGATAATCTACATCCATGACATTCCCTACAACATTGCAAAAAAACGCAACCATCCGCATCAGGACGCAATTCACGCTGCCGGATGGGTCAGCCTTTTCACCCTGCACGCCATCTGGCCCTTTCTGTGGATCTGGGCGATGATCCACAAACCGGACATCCCCTCGGACGACGAATTCGTGGGACAGGGGCAGCAGACGGAGCCTGCGGCTGACTTAGAACCGGACAGCAGGGAGGCATAATCGTGGATATACTCATTGAACTGACATATGCGGCAATTGTCTTCGTAGCCTTCAAGGTGTTCAAGATTCCGGTAACCAAATGGACTGTAACCACCGCGGTTGTGGGCGGCATATTTGTGGTGGGCGGTATATTCCTGTGCATGGCCTATTATCACCCCTACACCCCCGAAGCACGCATCTACTTCCAGACAACACCGATAGTTCCGCAGGTGCACGGCAAAACCATCGCTGTACACGTGCAGCCGAATACCCCGCTCAAGGCCGGGGACAGACTTTTCACCATTGACCCGACACCCTTTCAGGCCAAGGTTGACGATCTTACCGCCCGCCTCAATCTGGCTGAACGCCGGCTAAAGGAGTCGCAGACACTGGCAAAGGCCTCTGCCGGAAGCCGCTATGATGTCGAGCAGTACCAGCAGGAAGTCGGAAGCCTGAAGTCCGAGCTTGAGAAGGCCAGATTCGACCTGAACTCCACCACAGTTTTAGCCCCCACTGACGGATGGGTCACCCAACTGCGGCTCAGGCCGGGCATGATGGCCGTACCACTGCCGCTGCGCCCGGTAATGACCTTTGTCCACGCCGAATCTCCCATGCTGGTGGCGGCCTTCAAGCAGAATCCGCTCCAGAACATCAAACCGGGATTCAAGAGCGAGGTTATCTTCCCGGCCATACCGGGCAGGGCCTTCAAGGGAGTGGTAACCAAAGTTCAGGCCGCCCTTGCCGAAGGACAGCTCCAGCCATCTGGTGACCTTCTCAGTGTCAGCACCGAAGTTCCAGAAGGCAGGGTTCCGGTATTCATCAGCGTCACGGATGATATGTCAGCCTTCAACCTGCCGCTGGGCAGCGCGGCCGCCGCCAGCGTCTACAGCGACAGGATGGAACCGCTGGCCCTCATCCGGCAGGTGCTGCTGCGCATGGTCAGCTGGCGCAACATCATCTGCTTCGAAGCCATTTAAATCCGGAGAACCGAATGAGTAACAGACTTAAAATATTGTTCATTGCTTTGAGCGCAGTTTTGGTTCTAAGCGGATGCAAACGGGAATACACAACAGCTGAAACCACGGCTTCAATCAACGGGACAAAAACATCTGAACCCGGTCAATGGGCAGTTGGAGCAGCGGACAGCGGGCAGGTCCGGGACGGCTGGATCAAGGATTTCAATGATCCCATGCTGGACAGCCTTGTTGCCGAAGCCATGAAAAACAATCCGGACCTTCAGGCCGCAGCAGCCCGCGTTGATCGGGCCAATGCTCTGGCCAGACAGGCAGGGGCCGAGCTTTCACCCACCGTAAGCCTCGGCGGACAGCTTTCAGGCTATACCGCAGGTGAATCCCGTCCGCAGGGAGCCGGACTCGGCATATCATGGGAAGCGGACGTATGGGGACGCCTGAGCCTTGGTCAACAGTCTGCGGAAGCATCTGCCAAGGCTGTGGCCGCTGATTACGAATTCGCCCGCCAGTCGCTGGCAGCATCCACTGCACGGGGCTGGTTCCTGCTTTGCGAAACCGACAGACAACTTGAATTCCTGAAAAGCATCGTCAAGATACTTGAAGAGATGTACCGCATCGAACAGAAAAAGCAGGAAGTAGGAAAAGTATCCGCCATGGAGGTAAGCCAGGTTCACGCCCAGCTTGCCGAGGCACAGGAAGCCGCAACCAAGGCCGACACGGCCCGGCAGGAAGCGGCCAGAAGCCTTGAGGTCCTCATAGGAGGCTACCCTGCAGACAACATGACCGGCGCAGACCGTCTTGTTGCCGCCCCGCCGCCCATTCCTGCCGGCCAGCCCTCGGAAATCCTTGACCGCAGGCCCGACATAATCGCCGCAGAAGACCGGGTGGCGGCAGCATTCTACGCTGAAAAGGGAGCTGAACTGCTGCACCTGCCCCGCTTCACCATAAATGCCGGGGCCGGAATTTCAGGACTCGGCGATGCCATCGCCGGACTTACAGCCGGGATGTTCGCCCCGCTTTACACCGGTGGAGCAATCGAAGGCCAGATAGAACAGGCAACAGCGGAACAGAAAGAGGCCGTCGCAAATTACGCATCCGCTGCCCTGAATGCCTTCAAGGAAGTTGAAAACGCCCTGAGCAGCGAAACCCTGCTCAGGGAACGCGAGAACTTCCTGACCCAGGCAGCAGAAGACAACCGCAGGACTTACGAGCTGTCACAAGTCCAATATAAGGTCGGAAAAATAGATATGTTCGAAATGCTCTCGCACCAAACCCGCTGGATAGGTTCGGAGATGTCTCTCCTTAACATCAAGAGGGAACGTCTGGACAACAGGACAAACCTGCATCTGGCCCTTGGCGGCAGTTTTGAGGAAACAAAATAAACTAACTCACCCAGCCGAACTCAACTACAGCCCCGTAAAGAAACTACTATCTCTTGCGGGGCTGCTTTTTTCATACTGCTAAAAACAACCGGGACAGATAATCAACAATGTGGAAAGATTCATTAAATACTTTCAGTTTGACACTCAAAAACAAAATGCCGTATATTATCGTATCATTATAACCTCATCATCCGGAGCTCCACATGCCCCGCAGACTCACTCTGCTGGCACTGACCGTCCTGCTGCTGCTCGTATCGTACGGTTATTCCGCCGCCCAGGAAGTAATCATCCCGATCAACCATTTCCCGCCATGGAAAATAACTGACGGCGACAGGATTGATGGAATCAACATAATCCTGACCCGGAAGCTGCTGGATAAAGTGGATTTGACCCCCGAATTCGTAGCCCGGCCTTGGAACCGGGGCCTGTCCATGATGAAAAAGGGTCAGGCGGACATGATGAATGGCATACTCAAACGTCCTGAACGTGAAGAGTATATGATATATATCGATCCGCCCTACAAATCATACAGCACAAAAGCCTTCTATGTGCTCAAGGGCAGATCTTTGCTCATCAGGAAGTATGAGGACCTCAAGGGCCTCAGTATTGGAACAACTCTGGGTAGTAAATTTTTTCACCGATTCGACGAAGATACCAGCCTGATAAAGGATGCCGTAAAAGACAACGTGCTGAATATAAAGAAACTGCTGGTTGGACGCATAGACACGTTCATCGCCACAGAAACCGTGGCGGATTACATGATAAAACAGCAGGGAGCGCAGGATCAGATCGAGAAGGCCGAGTTCATATACTCCTCACCCAATCCGGTCTATTTCACCGTATCCAGAAAGTCTCCGCTGGCAGAAAAGGTGCCGGAACTTTCCGCAGCCCTCAGGGAGCTGGTTGAGTCAGGCGAGGTAGACACCATAATCAAGGAATTCATCAACACCCCGCCCCCGCTGCATTAACCACAGGGCAACGGGCACCCACAAATCAGCACAGCGGCTTCCTGAACCTTCCGATAAGCAGGCTCAGCAGCACAGTCAGGGCAATCAACAGGGTTCCATAGGCCATGGCAAGACCAATGTCGTATTCAAAAACAGCATTGACCATGGCGATGGACACAGGCTTGTTGCCCACGGTGTAAAGAAACGCCGAAACAGCATACTCCCCTATACTGCGCACAAAGACCAGCATGAACGCCGCAAGAAGTCCGGGATACAGAATGGGAATCACCACTTTCCTGAATGTTACTGAACCGGTTGCCCCAAGGCTTCTGGAGGCGTCAATTATGCAGTCGTTCAAATCCTGTATGGAGATCTGCAGTGTCTTGGCTGCAACCGGAAGGGAACGGATGAAATACCCGATAGGCAGCAGAAAATAGGTTCCGACCAGAACGGTGTTGAATGTCAGAATGGACGGCCGCGAAGCCGCATTGATGAGGTTGATTGAAATTGCCGCCCCCGGCATGGCCAGCGGAAGCATCACCATAATATCCAGCAGCCACCGGAAGCGCAGTCTGGTTTTCTCCATCAGCCACGAAGACGGCAGAGCCACTCCAAGACAAAGACCGGATGCAACAAGGGACATGACGATGCTGTTTACAAACGGTTCATAGACCCTGCGCCGGGAAAACACGGCCGCAAAATTGTCCAGCGTAAACCGCTCCGGAAAAATACTGACCATCCAGGAACCGGAATCAACAAATGAAAGCATAATGATGGCCGCAAACGGAAGCAGAATGAAAAAGACCGTCGTCCCGGTCAGCAGCAGGACAGCTCCCCGGTAGAACGGGTTGGCTATACAGACCGGCTGCATCGGGACTCCGCGCACAGCGGATGCATTGATACTCCGGCGCTCATACAAGCGGAGCAGGAAGAAGAACAGCATCGAAACAAGGGTGAGGATCACCACCTGTACTGCGGCGAGCCCCATGTAGTTGTTGGCCTTGGCAAGCAGTATTCTGGTGGTAAGAACCTTATAGCCGCCACCGAGGATGCTGGGGGCGGTAAAAGAGCCGATGCCGGTCATGAATGTTACTGCGGAGGATGTGATCAGGGCCGGGGCAATCAGCGGAACTATTACCGTAAAAAACACCCGTGTCTTTGAAGCCCCAAGACAGCGTGCGCTTTCAACAACTCCCCAGTCGAGCTGCTTTATGGCAAGGGAAACCGTTAGATAGAAATACACGTACTGGGTGTAGGCATGGACAAACAGAATCCCGGAAAGGCCGGAAAATTCGTAGGGAGCGGAGCTTAGCCCCAGGAGCATCTCGATTCCCTTGGTCACCATTCCGCTCTCACCGTAAAGCTGGACAAAAGCAAAAACAATAATGATCCCGGGCATCATCATCGGCAGCAGAAGCAGCTTATCCACCACTCCGCGGAAGGGGAAACGGAAAAAATTTACGAAAAACGCCAGCCCGGTCCCCACAATCCCGCAGCAGACAACAGTCAGAAGACCGAGAACTACGGAATTCTCCAGAACCTCCATCCCGGACGGGGAACCGAAAAACTCCCTGAACCATTTAAGGGAAAAAACACCCTGATCGGTAAGGCTGACCTCAAGTGAAGTAAGGGCCGGGTAAAGAATAAAACCCGCCAGAATCCATACGAGGATGGTAATCCCAAGGACTGCCGTTATCCGTGTGCCGGTGATAGAGCCTGATGCCATGTCCCTGCCACGGTCAGCTTTGCAGCATTTTTACGGCCTTATGGTCAAAGGCCAGAAAAACATGGTCGCCGGTATCAAACACGTCCCGGGAAAAGCTGTTCAGCCCCGCCACCCTGAAGCAGGCCTCGCCTACCCGGACCGCATAATTGATCCAGACTCCGTTGTGCTGGACATCCTCCACTACACCGGACAGGTGATCCTGCAAGGCCGGACGTTCATTGGACAGGACGATATCCTGCGGCCTGATGGAGACGAATCCTGCCCCGTATCTGCTGCCGGGAAAAGTTTCTCCCCGCTCTGAATCGTTCGCAACCAGCCTTTCAAGAAATTCGGCCTTAAGAAGGTTGGTCTCGCCCACAAAACCGGCCACAAATGAACTGGCCGGATCAGAATAAACCTGACGCGGAGTACCGACCTGTGCAACCCTGCCCCGTTCGAAGACAGCTATGCGGTCCGAGAGGGTCAACGCTTCGGTCTGGTCGTGGGTGACAAAAACAGTGGTAATGCCCAGCCGCTTCTGCAGGGAACGGATTTCGGAACGCATCTTTTCCCGGAGGCGGGCGTCCAGATTGCTCAGCGGTTCATCAAGCAGCAGAACCTGCGGCTCCACCGCCAGCGAACGGGCCAGCGCCACCCGCTGCTGCTCCCCGCCGGAAAGTTCGGAGACACGCCGGTCCCCGTAATCAGCCAGCCCGACCATTTCCATATAACGGTCAGTAGTGGAACGGATTTCCGCAGCGGACCTGCCGCCAATGCCCAGACCGTAGGCTATGTTTCCGTACACGCTCAGATGCGGAAAAAGGGCATAGTTCTGAAAAACCATACCCACCTTGCGCTTTTCAGGCGCAAGGTGGGTTATATCTTTTCCGTCAATGAGGATTGTACCCTCATCAGGATTCAGGAATCCGGCAATAAGGCGCAGTATGGTTGTTTTCCCGCACCCGGAAGGTCCAAGAAAGGTAAAGAATTCACCGCTCTCAATGTTCAGGTTTATTTTTGAACAGGCGGCAGCTTCACCAAAGGACTTGCCGATATCATGCAGGACAACAGACGCCATACCTGCCCCGACTACTTCCCGTCCTTGGAGGAATCCTTGATCTCGGAATCCCACTTCTGCATCCAGGCGGACTGCACGGAAGACAGTGCGCCCCAATCAACATCCATAGCCTTGAACTTGACTTCGGACATCCATGCAGGACAATCCTTGAGGGCTTCAGGCAGTGTGGGCATGCGGTTGAATTTCTTAGCGAGCATGGCCTGTACCTTGGCACTTCCTGCGAATTCGAGGAAGGCCTTTCCGGCCGCGGGATGCTTTGCACCCTTGATCAGGGCGATGCAGTCAGTGATAACCGGGGAACCGCTGGCTGCGTCTACAGTCTCAAGGGGCATCTTGTTCTTGACTCTGTTATCCACAACATCGTTGAGCACGGAAAAACTGATGGCTGCTTCCTTTCTGCCGATGGCCTGGAAAAGCAGGGAGCCGCTGCCGTAGTATCGCTTGGTATTGGCATCCATTCCCTTGAGAAACTCCCAGCCCTTATCAAGCTCACCCTTGCGCTGATACTGCTGCAGCAGCGCGGTATAGGTTGCCCGGGCAGAAGAGGACAGTGCGTTACGGAAAACAAGCAGGTCTTTGTATTCCGGCTTGGCAAGATCGCTCCAGTCTTTGGGAGCCTTATCCCTGGAAAGAATTTCGGTATTGTAGAACATCAGCACCGGGGTCTGAATGGTACCGAACCAGTAATCTTCACTGTCCTTGAAAAGAGGATTGATCCGTCCGGCCCATTCGGGCTTGCAGGGAGCAAAAAGCCCTTCACCCTTGAGTTCCTGATATACGGACGAAGGTGCGCCGTACATGACATCTGCCTGCGGATTGGCTTTTTCGGCACGCACACGGTCTGCCAGCTGACCTTTGAGGTTGATGAAATCAACCCTGACGCCGGTCTCCTTCTCAAAGGCATCGGCCACCATTTCAAGCATGGTCTCGCCGTGTGTGGAATAGACCACCACCTTTTCCTCAAACTCCGCGCCAAATGCGGTGGCATAGCAGCCGACAACAAGAAGCAGGGCACACAGGATTGTTATCAGAAACGCATTACGGTTGCTGAATTTCATTGAATTTACCTCGTTTATTATAAATTGTTTGAACTGGCTGAATCAGAAAGAGATGGATATGGCGGCAATATCGTCGTGAGTCTTGAAACGCGGATAGCGGCAGCAGTTGTGGTCGTCCTGCTCAATGGTACGGATGTAGTCGCGCACTCCGGTAAGTCCGCCCTGCTGGAAAATTTCCGAAAACCGGCTGAAGTCGCAACGGCTTTCCGGGTCACAGCTAGGCAGGAAGAGGCCGTCAGTAAACAGAAGGATGCTGCTTACCCCCTCAAGGGAACGCTGTCCGTGATTAAGGAAGGAAAGAGCTTCCTTTTCTCCGCTGAACACCCCGTAGGAAACGTTCATCTGCCCCCTGACCTTAAGTATCTGGTCACGCAGAACATTCAGGATGGGGCCGCCAGCTTCCTTTGAAACTTCCTGCCACATCTTGAGCGTTTCACAGTCATGGTCGAATCCGCCGCAAAGCAGTTCGTGGGAGCCGTCCTCATTGATGAGCATAACCAGACAGTCCCCAATCTGGACCCATTCAAAGTAGTCCTCTTCAAGGTTGACCACTGCGGCACTGGTGCTCCAGAGAAATTCCTTTTCGGTAAGGTCCACACCACGCTCCTGCATGGCCGTGCAGATGGCGGAATTTGCCTTGTCTGCAAGGCTGAGCAGCGGTTCTTCCCCGGAAGCAAAAACCTGCCCGGCAATGTTCGAGGCAAGATATCCACCTGTGCAGCCCTGCTCGTAAACATCCGGGCTCAGGCTCGTGGCACCATCAAACACACCGAAGCGGCTCCCACGTGCAAAGTAGAAGTCTTCATTCATGACCCCTGTGCCTTTTTCATAGATGGATTCAACCCGCATTGATACTTCCTTCCGGTTTATTTCAATAATGAAAATATGTAGAAGGAGACGCACAGTCAAATCACTAATATTTATCAAACTAAAAACAAATTATTGAACTATTCGATACAAGTAGCACTTTCACAAGATTATATCCTGCCAACCCCAAAATAATGGCCTCCATATTGCAAATATAACCGTGGCGAAAAAACAGGAGAATACGCAACACATAGATTTATTAACACAAAAAAGGAGAAGCAGGCAGACACACTGCAGTAACTGCCTACTTATGCAAGGGTCGGGTCATGGGCATAAGCATCAATCACAACCTCATGGCGGTAAATACCACCAGAAACCTCAGCGAGCACTACGGTGCGCTGAGCGTATCGACAAGACGGCTTTCTTCAGGGCTCAGAATAGGAACAGCAGCGGATGATGCAGCAGGACTTGCAATCAGGGAGCTGATGCGCTCTGACATCACTTCAATACGGCAGGGTCTGCGTAATGCCAGCGACGCCATATCACTTATCCAGACAGCGGATGGAGCACTGCAGGTCATAGACGAAAAACTTATCCGCATGAAGGAACTGGCCACTCAGGCTGCTACCGGAACATATAACTCGGACCAGAGACTGATCATAGATTCCGAATACAAAGCCATGGCCAACGAGATCAATCGCATTGCAAACGCAACTGATTTCAATGGCATACATCTTTTGAACGGAAACCTGTCCGGCACCCACAACGGTAACGGTCTGAACTCAACCGGAGAACTTAAAGTTCATTTCGGGGCTGGAAACGACAGTGCAGAAGACTACTATTACATTCAGATAGGGGTCGTCACCACCAGCGCGCTTGGCATAGGCGGAAATCTCCGCAGCCTTACCACGGCTGAAATTGCCTCGACCAACAACGTCAGCCTGTTTTTTACCACCAACTGGGATACAGGATCAGCATATTATCAGGCGCCGACCCTCAGTGCGGCAGATAAGAGTCTGTTCGCCTACGGATCCGAAGTACGCATCTTCAGGGACAACACAGATCCCAACACGACATATGCAGTAGGCACGGACTCCAATGGAGACCTTCAGGCCATAAAATATACTGCCGGAGCACCTTTCCCCGTTTTCGTCCAGCGGGGAGGACTTACCCTGACCGCTGGAAAACCGGTTGCAATTTCCACCCAGCAGGCAGCACAGCAGGCACTGGAAACACTGAACAAGGCAATCGTTTCCAAGGATAAAATCCGGGCCAATCTTGGTGCAACACAGAACCGGCTGCAAAACACCATCACCAATCTGTCCATTCAGGGCGAAAATCTTCAGGCCGCCGAATCCAGAATATCCGATGTGGATGTTGCGCAGGAAATGACCGAGTTCGTGCGCCGGCAGATACTGACCCAGTCCTCGGTTGCCATGCTCTCGCAGGCCAACAACATGCCGCGCATGGTTATGCAGTTGATCGGGTAGCTGCCGAACCAGCAGGAATGGCATTCCGGGATCGGCAGTAAAATACCGGCTTCCTGTAAAAAAGTTGGGCTGACTCTCAATCGGCTGTTTTAGCACAGCAAATCATAGGTCACGCAACAAATCAGCTTACTTTCCAGCAGAATACGCCCCTGTATTCATTCAATTAAATAGATATGTGCCAATCCGTCAGGAGTGACACGCATGTTGACTAAAGATGCGCATAGTGGAATGTGTTTTTTTCAACATATAAGGAGGAATACCATGCGCGTATTTCTTGGCTTTGATGATACAGACGACAAAGACGCCCCCATGGGCACCGGCAGGCTGGTAAGGGAATTCGTATACGGCCTGGACAGCGACTGTTCTCTTGTAGGAGTTATCCGCCACCAGTTGCCGCGCCTTGATGACATCCCCTTCACTTCCAACAACAGTTCCGCCTGCGCAGTCATCGACATTCCCGACGGCTACGCACTTGAAGAGCTGCGTGACAAGGCTGTTGATCACCTTGTTAAGAATTGTGCTCCAGGCAGTGATCCGGGTTTATGCATTGCGCGGGAAGAAGCTGTCGGCAGCACTCTTGTGCAGTTCGCACAGGCAGTGACCGGACTGAAGGTTACCCAGCAGCAGGCCATGGATGCGGCGCATCCCTTCGAGCTCCTCGGTCTGGGCGGAACAAATGACGGCATAATAGGCGCAGCGGCCGCCGTGGGATTGACAAAATTCGGCTGGTGCGGACGGTTCATTGAATACGGCCGGCTGCGTGACCTTCCTGCAGACCTGCATGTCCACGATCTTAACGAGGCGGGAATTCAAGTGGTCTCAGTCGACCGTGACCCGCTGGTTCCACTGCCAGGTGACGAAGTCCGCAATGCTGGATGGATACGCCCCTCCCTGTGGGCCGGAATTCCTGTGCTGCAGGTGACTATGACTGAACATCACGTCTGGCAACCGGCCCACGGGAAAAGCAAAAAGAAGCTCGGCATGGGACAGGGAAAAAACGGGCACGCCACTACTGCCCCTTATACCGCCTGATAAAACTGTCCAGCGAATCACGCTGGCGTTCCATGTGAATAATCCAGGCCTCAAGAATCTCCATTCCTTCCGCAGTGATGGAATAGATCCTCTTTGCAGGTCCGTCTCCCTGTGCGTCCCACACGGAACGGACCAGTCCCTCTTCGTCCATCTGGCGCAAATGCCGGTAGATCATACCCGGCGGCACATCACCGCGCAGGAATCCGAAATCTCCTATGGTCTGGATCAACTGGTAGCCATATGACGGACCATCCTTCAATGCCATCAGCAATGACGGCTGTACATATCTCTGGGGCTTTCCCCCTCCTACCTTCTGCGACATTTTTTTCTCCTGCATAACCTGCCAGATTATTTGTTTTTCAAAAGCTCATACCCCTTTCAAACAATATAATCATCATAGTGCTTCTTGACTATATATCCTTAAAGAATATATATCTAGTGTAAACCAATATCCCTTTAGGCACAACTGACCGCAAGGAGGACATTATGAAGATTTTTGTAAGAGAAAGAGTTAAGGCAACCGATGGCGACCGCAGACCCAAGTATCGTGTTGTAGGTGTTCAGGGCGGCGACCTTACCATCAAGGTTAAGCGCATCCGCAAGTGCGAACTCAAGCAGATCGCCGAACAGACCGGTTACGAAATCGTTTATCTTGAAAGGGACGGCAAGGGCGGAGAAGGCAAGCGCACTCAGCCTGTAGAAGCCTAGTCACTTTGATTGAACAGATGCCGGGCAATTCGGTAAAAGGAAAAAAGATCCGGTGGTCCATCCATCCTGCTCAGGTTTTCATAGCGTTGCATAAACAGGGATGCTATTCATAGGCCAAACTGTAAGTTGAATCATACTCGCTCATATTGTGAATTTCTATAGCTGCGGAGAAAGGTTGATGCGTATCAGTTTCAGCAGGATGGAATGGGCCGGGTCGGTGGGAGACCTGGGAGCCCTTTTGCCCTTGGCGTTCGCCTTGATAATGATTAACGGACTGTCCGCCACAGGACTTTTTCTTGTGGTGGGCATTTTTTATATCGCAGGCGGATTTTACTACCGTGTTCCCATAGCGGTACAACCCATGAAGGTTATTTCGGCCTATGCCATTGCCCAGGCCCTGAGCGCTCAGGTCATCACGGCTTCAGGTTTCATGGTTGCCGGGCTGCTGCTGTTTCTCGGACTCAGCGGAATAGTCGGCAAGGCGGCAAAGCTGATTCCCCTGCCGGTAATCCGGGGGGTACAGCTTTCAACTGGTGTTCTCCTGATTCTCAAAGGAGTATATCTCGCCCTTGGAACCAGCGGACTGCAGAAGATACACGGCTCGGCAGAGCCTTTTCTGGCCCTGCAAAAGATCGGACCGATCCCCATGAGCCTTATTTTCGCGCTCATTTTCGGCGCCGTAACCATTTTCCTATACAACAACAAACGTTATCCGGCCGGGCTGGTGGTTGTCGGCTGCGGAGCAGCACTGGGAGTTCTGCTGGGAGCGTGGAAAGGGCTGGCGGAGCTTGATTTCGGATTCCACCTTCCGCAACTGCTGCCCTTCGGCTTTCCCACAGGCGCTGATTTCTCGTTTGCACTGCTGGCCCTTGTACTGCCGCAGGTTCCCATGACTCTCGGCAATGCGGTTATAGCCAACCGAAACCTCAGCTTTGAATACTTCGGAGAAAAAAGCAGACGGGTAACGGATCGGGCACTGTGTACCAGCATGGGCATTGCCAACTTTTTCGCGGCAATATTCGGAGGAATGCCGGTCTGCCACGGAGCAGGAGGTCTTGCCGCCCATTACCGTTTCGGAGCCCGCACCAACGGAGCCAACCTGATCATCGGCTCACTGTTCGTGCTGCTGGCTGTTCTTTTCGGCTCAACATCAGTAAAAGTGCTGCAGCTCATCCCCATGGGAGTGCTCGGTGTACTGCTCATCTTTTCAGGAGCACAACTGGTGCTGACTTACAAGGATATGAAAACCCGCTTGCAACAGGCCACACTTTTGATCATGCTGGGCATAACCCTGCTGAGCAATCTGGCATGGGCCTTCGGTGCAGGAATTCTCTTCTGTGCTGTGACTGGAAGAACTGTAAAACAATCATGAGCGTTCTGCTCTGTTTTGTATTAATATGTGTTAAAACATGATCCGACTGTCAGCTCCGGCTGACATCTGCCACGATTTCTAACCCCGGAGGAAAACACATGGGTAAACTTATCAAGGAAGATGGAGAAAAGGGACGCCTGCATATTGAAACCAGACTGCTCGGCGAATCCCTCGTGGGCAAGAAATGCCTGCGCGACACTGAAGCGGACGAATATTTTCACATGCAGCCGGACGTCAACGTCCTCAAGATCGGCGGCCAGTCCATCATGGACCGCGGCGCAAAAGCACTGCTGCCCATTCTTGACGAGTTGGTCAAAGCCAAGGACGAACACAAGATCCTGCTTATGACCGGCGGCGGAACCCGCGCCCGCCACGTCTATAACATCGGCGTTGATCTTGGTATGCCCACAGGCGTGCTCTCCAAACTCGGCGACAAGGTTTCCTGGCAGAACGCGGAAATGCTCTCCGTACTGCTCGCCAAGCACGGCGGCGTCAAAATCGGACACGGCGATCATCTTGAGCAGCTCAACATGTACTGCCAGCTTGGTTACCTGCCCATCACCACCGGTATTCCGCCCTACGGATTCTTCGAGCATCCGGCTGAAGTGGGCTCCATCCCGCCGCACCGCACCGACTCCGGAGCCTTCCTGCTGGCGGAAAACATCGGCGCCAAATCGGTTATCTTCCTCAAGGACGAAAAGGGCCTCTATGAAGATGATCCCAAAAAAGCAAAGGATCGCGAAGCCCTCAAATTCTACGACAAGATCCACGTTGACGAGCTGATTGCAATGGACCTCGACGATCTCATCGTCGAACGGGCGGTCCTGACGTTCCTCAAGAACGCCAAGACCCTCAGGCAGTTCCAGATCATCGACGTACTGCGCCACCCTGAAGACATTCATGCCGCACTGCGCGGAGAGCATGTCGGAACCATTGTATACAAATAGGGTTGCCCGCTGCTCTTGAGCTGAATTATAATTCAAGGCTCCTCGGGCTTAATTTCAAACATCCGCAATCTTGAAGAAACATATGTTAATATAAAGGCCGTAATATCTTCCGAGATATTACGGCCTTTCAGCATTATCGAACGGTTCGCAGAGGCTAAGCCCTGTATCCTCCGGCAGCCTCATGAACGGGCTGCACATAAGGCAGCCGCCCCTTGAAAAAGGCTGTCATGGCGACAATTCCGAGCAGGATGGCAAAACCAAGATGTGCCCAGTCAAAAAGCATTACGAAATAAGGATCAAACGTCATGCTCGGCAGATTCTTGAGCACGCGCAATCCTCCGGTGACGAACACCATCAGATAAAACAGCGCCCGCCAAAGTCCTGATGTTGTAAGCCTGGACAGGGGCCGGACCTTAACAAGATATTCCGTTACCAGATAAAAAGACAGAAAGAGCAGCACCGCAGCAAACATGTAGTGCAGCTTGTTGGTAAGGTAGAAGTCAGCCAGCCAGCCCAGACCGGGAAGATCCGATATATAATAGCGCTTGAAAATTGGCATCTGGGCCATTCCGGTGAGGGCCATGAAGAACACCGAGACCTTGAAAAGCAGTAAAATAAATCTGTTATTCATTGCCCTTCCTCCCTGCGGATGAAATATAATTTCCCGCCTTGATCAGGGCTGCAGCTATACCGGCAAACGGGGCCACCCCCACGGCATAGGCAAGTTTCTCTTCATCCGCCATGGAGTCTGCAACGGGTCCCAATCCTGGCTTTCCGGGGCCCTTATCCACAGCTTTAGTGAGAACTTCAAACGGGACGGGTGAAAGGTAGATTGTATTTGTTCCTCCGTTTTCCTTTTCCCCGTACATGAACCAGTTATTCTTTTCAGCCAGTTCACGGGCCTTTGCCAGGATCTCACTGCGCGGACCTATGCTCTGTACATTTTCCGGACAGACTTCGATACAGGCCGGCAGCTTTCCGTCAGCAATACGGTTGTAACAGCGGTCACACTTGTACATGACCCCGTTACCGGCAAAATTAGGCAGCAGCCTTAAATATAATCCTACTCCCGTCTGGCGCTGAGGAATGTGCCAGGGGCATACCGCCCGGCACTTGGACCCGCCAAGGCACACATTATCAAAAATCCGCACGATGCCGTTCTTCTGCCTTGCAGCCGCACCCCACGGACAGAGATTGGCACAGGGGGCGTTACGGCAGTGCAGGCAGCGCCGGGGGATATTTATTTCATAGTTTTCGCCGCCATATTCGACTTCTGCGGTCTGTATGTAAAGCCAGTTGTAGGGGGTCAGCCTGTCCTCGACATCGGTCTTGTCCGACCAGTCCTCAACCTTGGCCCTTGTGGTCGGGTACATTTCCGGGAACGGCTTCTTCGGGTCAGGATACTTGGCCCTGTTGGATTCGTGACAGGCGGCCACACATTCTCCGCATCCGACACACCTGGAAAGATCAAGCAAAGTACAAAGTTCCTCATCCTCACCGGAGGCGGCCGCAGCTCCGCCGACAGGTAAAAGCACGGCAGCACTTCCTGCCCCCATTCCCTTTAGAAAATTCCGTCTCGATATTCTGTTCTTTCTCGCTGTCATATTACTCCTGATACCCACTCAGTTTCCGATCATGGTTTGGTTATGTTCTGCTAGAGGAACAAAAGTAGAGCAGAAAACGTGCCTGTTTTAGCTTTAGCACAAAAACACCCCTATATGTGCTGTTTTTCGTGACGTTTAATATTGTTATCCTGACATCAGGCGCATTCCAGCGCACATGTTTATTAGACACTTGTTTAAACATATGATAAAAGTGTTCAAAATTTGAACATAAATTGCAGATAACACCAAAATGACAGAAAATAAAATCAACCTGTACCTGCGGGAAGTAGTCAACACCATGAATGACGGACTCCTGATAGTCCGCCCGGACGGAAGCATCCTGCTGGTCAATGACGCACTGCTGCGCATGACGGGTTTTTCCAAGGAAGACCTGATCAACCAGCCCTGCTCGGTACTAGGCTGCGACGCCTGCCGCATTGTCCGGGAGCAGTCTGCAGGACATTGGTGCGGGATATTTGAAAAAAAGATCAAGAACAGCAAAAACTGCCATATAACCAGAAAAGACGGAAGCTACCTGCATGTAATCAAAAATGCCTCCCTGCTTCAGGATGAAAACGGCAACACACTGGGAGCGGTCGAAACGCTCACCGACATCAGCGAACTTGACCGCAAGGAACTTAAAATACAGGAACTTTCACACAGGATAAGCCAGGGAGACGGCAACTTCTGCGGATTTGTGGGCAATTCACACGCCATGCACAGGGTTTATGAATTGCTGGAGAAAGCGGCCCGCAGCGATGCACCGGTAATTATTTACGGAGAATCAGGCACCGGCAAGGAACTGGCTGCACAGGCCATTCACCAGCTTGGACCGCGCAGTGAAAAACCATTCGTGCAGTTGAACTGCGCGGCACTGAACGAATCCCTGCTCGAAAGTGAACTGTTCGGTCATGTAAAAGGGGCGTTTACCGGTGCCGTCCGACACCGCAAGGGCCGTTTTGAAGAAGCTGCTGACGGCGACCTGTTTCTGGATGAAATCGGCGATGTGCCGCTGCCGATTCAGATCAAACTGCTCCGGGTGCTGGAAACCCGCAGCTTCGAAAGGGTTGGGGAAAACATTCCGTTGTCCATGAACGCACGGCTGATTACCGCTACCAACCAGAATCTGAATCGGCTGGTCGCAGAAAACAAATTTCGGGAGGACTTCTTCTTCCGCATCAACGTGATTCCGGTTTACCTGCCTCCGTTGCGCGAGCGCAAAGAAGACCTGCCGCTGCTGGTGGATCATTTCATACGAAACAACCGGCACCTTGCAGGGAACGAAGGCCCTACGCCGGAAACAATGAAAAGACTCAGCTCCTACAACTGGCCGGGCAATGTCCGGGAACTGAAAAGCACCCTTGAATATGTGGTCGTGGTCAAGGACAAGGGGCCGATCCTTCCCGAGCACCTTCCCCCACATATCGGAGAGACCCAGCCCGTCACATGTCAATGCCAGCCAGAGACACCGCAGTCATACGAGATTACGGATGAAAAGCAGATGCTCATCAAGGCACTGCACCTCGCGGAAGGAAACAAAAGCAGGGCGGCAAAAATCCTCGGAGTCAGCAGGGGAACCATACATAACCGAATGCACAAATATTCCATAAAGTACGGAGTTCAAACTCCATAGATACATGGACCGGCACGCATCACGAATATTATGCAGATCATAAGGCTGTTTTAAAAAGATTATACGCCTTTGAGCCGACTGGACTTTTTTTCTGATTTTGGGTACTAAAGGCAGCAACATCGGGAAATAGCATTCTGCGTCTTTCCCAGCAAATCAGCCGTATAACCTTTTACACTGGCAGCCTCCACCTACGGACAAGGACAGCGCCAGTTCAAAAAGCCACAATTTGCCCGCTTAAATATCCGGAATTCTTCAAGGCATCAGCCCCTTGAACCCGGACCGCAGGATCCCGCATAAAGCGAATCAACGCCATTAGTGCGTCCCAATGACGACACCGGTGCGGTATTTTGCCACAAAACAGGACACATCCATAGCGCGCACAGACCCATTAACCGGAGGTTTATCACAAATGAGTGATCAAAAGACAGCCATTCTATCATACGACGGCAAAGAATATGAACTGCCTGTAATCAAAGGCTCTGAAGGCGAAATAGGCATCGACGTCACCCAACTCCGAGCGCAGAGCGGACTCATTACCTTTGACCCCGGTTACGCCAATACCGGTTCCTGTACCAGCAACATCACCTTTGTTGACGGTGAAAACGGAATTCTCCGCTACCGCGGCTATCCCATCGAAGAGCTTGCCGAACACGGCAACTTTATTGAAACAGCATGGCTGCTCATTTTCGGTGAACTTCCCAAGAAAGAGGACCTGACCCGTTTCAGTGCCCTGCTGACAGCGGAAGAACTCATCCACGAGGACCTGCGCCACCATTTCGAGGGCTTCCCCACCCACAAGAACCAGCCCATGGCCATCCTTTCTGCGGTTATCAACGCGCTTGGCAGCTATCACCCGGACCTCTACGACATCAAAAACAAATCGGAATTTTTCCTTTCCGTGGGTAAGATCATCTCCAAGGTCAGGACCATTGCGGCTTTCTCATACCGCAAGTCCATCGGTCGCTGCTTTGTGTATCCCGACCCGGACCTGAGCTACTGCCACAACTTCCTGCACATGATGTTCTCCATCCCCTACAAGCAGTATGACCCGCCCAAGGAAGCTGTTAACGCACTTTCGCTCATCTTCCAGCTGCACGCAGACCACGAGCAGAACTGCTCCACCTCCACCGTGCGCATGGTCGGATCAACACAGGCCAACATATTCGCTTCCGTGTCTTCCGGTATCTGTGCTCTCTGGGGCAGACTGCACGGCGGAGCCAACGCTGCGGTTATCGAAATGCTCGACCATATCAACAACGGCGATTTCACCATTGATGAGTACATCGAGAAGGTTAAGAAAAAAGAGTGCCGCCTCATGGGCTTCGGGCATCGCATCTACAAGAGCTTCGACCCGCGCGCGAAAATTCTCAAGAAGGCCACTCACGACCTGCTGAACCAGGGATTCAGTGACCACCAGCTCGAAATCGCCATGAAACTGGAAGAACGGGCTCTTTCCGACGATTACTTCATCGAAAGAAAGCTCTACCCCAACGTGGACTTCTATTCCGGCATCATCCTGCGCGCACTGGGCATCCCGGTCGCCATGTTCCCGGTGATGTTCGCCATCGGCCGCATGCCCGGCTGGATCGCCCACTGGTACGAGGATTACACCAACACCAACACCAGAATAAACCGTCCACGTCAGATATATACCGGCGAAACAACCCGCCACTACGTGCCCATTGATTTCAGAAAATAGCTGCCAACATAGATAAATACCTACCGAAACCGCCCGTCCACCGCTGCCCTACCGGCAGTGGTGGACGGGCGGCGAAATTTTATCCTCCCTCTCTTTTTCAGGTTGAACCGGATTTTAACACGAAAAAAAGCTTGCAAAATTTCCGGCATGTCCATATACAGACTTTCGCCGTGCCGAAGTGGTGGAATTGGTAGACACGCTAGGTTCAGGGTCTAGTGGGGGTTCCCCCGTGGAAGTTCGAGTCTTCTCTTCGGCACCATCCTGCAAGCAAGAAAGCCGCAATCATCAAGATTGCGGCTTTTTTCATTTTAAATACCCAGCAGCCGGATTTTTCTGAAAAAAGTTCTTGCCAAACCCCCTCCATATACATATACATGACTTCGCCGTGCCGAAGTGGTGGAATTGGTAGACACGCTAGGTTCAGGGTCTAGTGGGGGTTCCCCCGTGGAAGTTCGAGTCTTCTCTTCGGCACCATATTTCCAGGTGTCACAGCCAACAGGCTGTGACACCTATTTTTTTGCCTAAATCAAAAATTTCAGACAACGGGTCTACACCGAACAAAGGGGCAGAAGCCCGACTGATCAAATTTCCAACCGTTGATTCAAATCTCGACTACCCGCACAAAACCCGCACACGCAGCCGATAGTTTTCAAAGTTTCTAAACCCGTATGCCCGCCTCTGGATAAGCTTCATCTTGCGATGAAATCCTTCGGTTGTTCCGTTGCTTTTGCCGTAGCGAAACATTCGAGCCACTTCCTCTTTCCAACTGTTCAGAGTTCTGCCCAGCGTTCTAAGCGGAGCAAAAGGACTCTGCTGAAGTTGATTGATTTTATCAAGCAATTCGAAAATGTATTTTTTGCAACTACTACCATTTTGTGCCCTGATCCTGAGCAAATCGTTAAGCTCATGGCAGAAATGGTAAATACTTTCGATAGCCGGTTGTACCTCAAAATATTTGGATAAAAGATCTTTCCTTTTATCGGTTAAACGGTCCTGCCGACACAGCATGGCCCGCATAATTCCACCTCGACCATATGAAATATTTTCTTCATCGATCAGCTTGCATGTCTTGGTGAAATGCTGGTTTACCAGCCGAATAACGTGGAAACGATCCGAGACAATTCGAGCATTCGGAAACCAAGTTTTGACCATATGCCGATAAGCAGAATTCATATCGATGCAGACTACTTTTACCTTACTCCGTCCTTTAAGATTCCTGAGAAAAGGGAGTAATTCAGCAGCACTACGGCCCATAGCTATGTCAAAAATCTTGTTGTTTGCAAGGTCGCAAAACGTTGTTGAAAAACCGACTTTACGGGTGAAACGATGTTCATCAATTCCGAGATAACGAGGACATTTCCAGTTGCTGCGTTGCCGGGCTTTCAGGTCGATGACCTGATGATAAAATCGCTCCAAGCTGGAAACGCCGATCCCGTTTTCGCGGGCAATTGTCTTGTTACATGAGCCGTTGTTGTACTGCCGAAAAACTTCGTGTTTAAGCAACTCTGTTGAACGGCTCCACTTCTTGATTCCGTCCATGTGGGTGTTGTAATAGCGACCGCAACCCATGCAGTGATGCTTGTGGCATTTTACTCGCAAAATCGATGCTCGACCGTTATGCGGGATGCTCTTGATGAATCGCTGGAAAGTATCCTTGATACGAAAAGAAGAACTTCTGCATCGCGGGCAAACGGGCTTACCCGTCCATGCTACCTCAAGAATTATAGGAAAATACGAAACCACCTTTTTGATTGCAAAATCGGGAAGACCTATTAAAATCCGATCCATAAATTGACCTCTTTTCTGTGGTAGGAAATTTGGTCATTTATAGGGCATATCGAGTCGGTTCGGTATGCCTTTCTTTTTGTCAGGATTCTTCATCGCCCCTTTCTTTGAGGTAGAGCCCAGACAACTCAACAAACACATATCTGACTGTATTTTTTGAATAAAAACACCCCAAACGAATTCTCCCCCCTGTTTTGTGCGCACAAAAACCATTAAAATTTCCAGACAGATATTAAACTACATGTCTGCCGACGCCCAAAACCTATCCGGATCCTTTCACATAAATGAATTTACCCGCTTCAAAATATCAACAACTGCAAACTAATTATGTATTCTCGTTTCCACTGATCAGGTGGATGTCCTGAATCCATCAGCTTAAAGAGTTGCTGCGAAGAACGCTGAACATCGCGGAAAGCACGGCAGAATCAGCTGGATATTTGCGGCGAACGGCAAACCGCTGCACCATAAATGCAAAATATAAAAACGGGATATGAATATGGCCAATGAAACAGCAATACTGGAAATTCTTAAGCTGGACCTGAATTTAAATCTCGCAGACCACTCAGAACTTAACGAACTTGCTGAAAACGCCCAGCGATTCCATTTCGAAAAAGGGGAATATATTTTCAGCGCCGGAGACAATTCCGCATACTACTATCTTGTGGAGAGCGGCAGGGTCGTTCTGTCCAAAGAATCCCCAACCGGGAAAAACTTCACCTATATGATTGCAGTGAAAGGAGTCCCGCTCAATTCAATTGTCTGTTTCAAATCCCGGCCCCACTTTTTTTCCGCAAGGGTCGCAGAACGCACTACTGTAATTGCCATTCCATGTAACATATTCAGTCAGTGGGTGTTCAACCACCCTGAAGTGGCCATAGGGATTCTCGGCACAATGGGTGACCTTCTGGATGGAGCATACACGCGTCTGCTGGACATTATCGACAAGAGTGCCGAGACGCGGATCATGAACACGCTGGCAATGCTGGCTTCGCGCATCGGCCCGGAACTGCCCCTGACCAATGCCGACATTGCGGAGCTGACCGGGGTTTCCCGGGAAACTGCTGCCCGGGTTATTTCCCATCTCCAGAATGCCGGACTTATTTCAAAATCAAGGGGCAACATCACAATCCTTGACAAAGTACAGTTCAACGAACTTTCCTCCAATCCATTCTTTCTTCTCTAGCTCGGTTGAATCCTCTCAGTGACGCAGATCATTGTTAATAGATCCATGCTGGTATAATTGAAACAGCAAACGGATCAAACGGATTACTCACGCCTTCATTGCGCCGGACATCCGGCCGCTTCGACTGTTTTTCATTCGTTTATACGTTTCAGGCAGAGCGGAGTACCCCCGGCCGAGCTGATCTGCCTGATAATTCCAGAAAAGCGGGCCATTAATGCCCCTATGCCCCCAAGTGACAGCACAAATCCTGTACCGGCATCTGCCGGAAGGGAATTGCATTTTTGAATTCCGGAACTGGGCACACCATTCCGGCCACCGCGATTACTGCACAAATGACGGAGCACCAGTAAATGCAAAAAGGATATTCTGTAACTTTCTTCACCCAGCGCAATCGCACCCACGAAGAAATCCCCTTAGCCAGATGGATAATCGAAGAAGCCAGAAAAATAGGCGTCGGCGGAGCAACTTTGTTTTCCGGCAAGGAAGGCTTCGGACACGACGGACAGTTTCATTCCGAAAACTACTTTGACCTCGAAGACCAGCCCCTCCAGGTCACCATCGCTCTCACGCCAGCTGAATACGAAGCCCTGATGGCCCGCATCGAGGAAAACCGCCTCCGCGTGTTTTATACGAAGTCGGAAGTCGAATTCGGTTTCACCGCAGAACGCTGAAGACTTGCCACCCATGAAACAGACTCATCCGTAATCCTTCCGGCAGATCCGGACGGCTGCGCTGCAGCACTGTTTTCCATAAAGAATGTGGTCCGCCCCGTAGTCGGCCACAAGAGGAATAAATATGATTGGACCTTATGTTAACGGAGCATGTCTGCTGGCCGGAAGTATTTCCGGCGCGCTGATCGGCCCGAAGCTCAACCCCAACATCCGCATGCAGATGCCAATGGTTTTCGGCTGCGCTTCCATGGGCCTCGGCGTGGCTATGATCGTCAAGGTAAAGTTCCTTGCACCGGTTGTACTTGCTCTCGTGCTGGGATCGCTTTTCGGCGAACTCGTACAGTTGGAAAGGATAATCCAGAAAGCCGCCGGACACGCCAAAGCGTGGGTGGAGAAAATAGTACCCCCGACCGACACGATGAACCAGCATGAATTTCTGGAAAAGTTCGTCGCACTTCTTGTTCTGTTCTGTGTCAGCGGAACAGGAATTTACGGCTCCATGAGCGAGGGGATGACCGGAGACCCGACCCTGCTCATTGTCAAATCCATCCTGGACCTATTCACCGCAGCCATATTCGCTTCAACCATGGGATATTCGCTGGGGCTGCTGGTGGTACCGCAATTTACTGTCCAGTCCCTGCTTTACCTTGCATCAGCGCTGATCCTTCCTCTGACGACACCTGATATGCTGGCTGACTTCTCCGCATGCGGCGGTCTCATCATGCTGGCTACCGGCTTTCGTATCTGCGGGATAAAACAGTTTCCCGTTGCCAGCATGATTCCGGCCCTGCTTATTGTCATGCCCATGTCGTGGGCGTGGTCCATACTTATGCCTTAAAATAAAGTTCCCGCCGGGAACACATCATACATTCGGAGGGGTGAGTCACTGCCTTTATTGAAAATGAGTGCTTACCAATGGATGAACTCTCTTTGTTACCCCGAACATTGATCCATCCGTAAAGAGACAGTGACTTACTCCATCCCCTCAAAGCAGCAGCCCAGCATCATCAGGGCGAAAAGCTGACGGGAGCAGTCCCGCTCACCGCTCTGGTGTCGGTCCCAGATCAGCTGCACACCCCGGCGTTCAATGGCTGAAAGATATTTCGCACCGTTGCCCAGCAGCACGCTGTGCAGGTAATCCTTCCAGTCTGTCCGGGCCAATGTGCCGAAGGGTATCTTGAACCCCTTCTTCGGGCGGTTCACGATTTCTGAAGGCAGGTAGCGCAGGGCCATCTCCTTATGAACAACCTTGCGCCGCCCAAGCCGCACCCGATATTCAAGCGGCAGGGAATTCACAAATTTCATAAGCTGCAGATCAAGCATGGGAACGCGGGCCTCAAGAGCCACGGCCATGGTTATCTTGTCGCCGTAAAGCAGCAGGTCGTCGGGCAGGTTCATGCGCGTATCAACCCGCATCATCCTCTCGGTCGACTCCATGGCAAGCCCGCGCAGGGACTCCAGCCAGTAGCGGATTCCGGCTACAGCCTGTCCGCTGTCGCGACTTCCGGTCAGCAGCTTCCGTTCGTCAGCAGTGAACAAAGCCCGGGCCTCACAGAACCGTTCGGCCTCATCGGCTATGCCGACCATGTGCATACCCCGGTAGACAGCGTCAGGCAGGCGGGGGATACGGTCAACCAGCCCGGAAAGACCGCCCACCAGCGAGGGAAAGGGAATCCTGCCACGCAGCAGCTCGGCCTGATAAAGAAGATACCCGCCCCAGGGTTCATCACTGCCCTGCCCGGTAAGCACCACGGTAACATCCCGCCGCGCCAGAGCGGAAAGATGCCACATGGCCAGCATGGAAGTAGTCCCCAGCGGCTCCTCCACCGACTTCGCCACATCCTGCACGCAATCGAGCAGGTCCCCGGCTCCCAGCCGGACATATTCATGTCTCATACCCAGCACGGCGGCAGTATGGGCCGCATCATCAATCTCGCATTCGGAAACGCCCTTCTCAAAACCAACAGTAAAACCGGCCAGCCCCGGCTTGTGCCGCACCGCCATGGCCGCCACAAGAGCCGAATCAATGCCGCCGGAAAGAAGCACACCGACAGGCACATCGGAGAGCAACTGGCTCTGCACCGCCTGTTCCAGCCTGTCGCGGTACTCGTCGCAGGCCTCGGCAAGGCTTCCTGCAAACACGTCCTTCTGTTCCGTGATGTAACTGGAAATTTCCCTGCTGCCCCCGGCAAGATCATATGTAAGCACATGCCCGGGACGCAGCCTCTGCACACCCTTGAAAACAGTGGCCGGCGAAGGCACAAAGCGCAGGGTCAGGTAAGTCTGCAGGGCCTGCATATCCGGTTCGGGAACCAGACCGCTCAATGCCAGCAGGGCCTTTATCTCCGAAGCAAAACACAGCGGCCCGTGTTCGGTATAATATACGGGTTTGATGCCGTAAGGATCGCGCACGATATGCAGCCGCCCCTCCACGGTATCGAGCGCGGCAAAGGCGAACATGCCGTCGAGCTTCTCCACGGTCCGCCTCAGGCCGAATGCGGCAAGGGACTCCACCAGAGTCTCGGTGTCGGAAGTTCCCCGGAACGGCCCGGCGAGATTCGCGCGAATGGAAATATGGTTGTAGATCTCGCCGTTGAAGGTCACCAGCCAGCGGCGGTCGCGGCTGAACATGGGCTGGGCCCCGGCCGGAGACAGATCAAGAATGGAAAGCCGAGTATGCCCGAACTCGACCGCATGACCGGCGACATTGACAGATTCCACGCCGCGCCCGTCAGGACCGCGATGGCCTATAAGGTCGATGGCCCCGGAAACCGCGAGCCCTTCCGACCCGTCAGGTTTTACGCTTCCCGGATGCACTATCCCGATAATTCCGCACATAAGCTATCCCCTGTCCCGGCAAAGCGTATCCAGCCGGGCACTCTGATAATGAAAGGGCATGATCCCCCAACGCAGAAATCCCCTGCCCCAGCGGCGGCCGATGTAATCGATACGACACCACCACCTGCCGCCACGAGAAAAACGCCTGCGGACAGACTCCCGGAAAACTCCGGCCTCTTCCAGCCGCCCGAGGTCGATCAGCACACCCAGATATTCGGCCTGGTCGTAAATGTCCCAGCGGTAAAGATCCCGCCGGACTTCATTCACAAAACGACGGCAGAGCAGCCTGTCCCGATCCAGAAAATTATCATCAAGAAAACGGACCGCCCGTTCCATGCTTGTCCCGACCATTTTGGATAGTTCCGGGAGCAGTTCCAGCACCTTGAAAACATTCTTGATGATGAAGCAGGAATGAAAACAATCGATGAAATTGCCCGGCCTGTCATCAGCGTAGTAAAGCCAACTTCCGTCTTCCCGCTGTTCCCGGATCCCCCACTCAAGCAACCTGCGGCAACGCTCCACAGCATGTGCGCGATGTTCCGGGGCTCCATGCACGGCATGCAGTGCATAGGCAAGTGCGGCATATGACTGGGCATTGTTCACGACCCGCCCTTCCTCCTCCGATGAATACGAAAGGGCCAGCCGCCGTTCATCAGAAGCCATAATCCGCAGCGACTCCATGAACTTCCATGTTCCACTGAACATCTCCACGGACCGCTCAGCAACTGCCCCGTCACGGGCAAGCTCCAGTAATGCCTCCATCACGTAGGGAGTGTGGGTGATGTACGGAATCCTGTCGCTGTAAACGGCATGCTTGGAGTACCAGCGGAAAGGCAGCCCCCAGCCGCAACCGTTCTCAAGCACATTCATCTGCGCAAACCTGTCCAGAACGGCTTCACGCTGAACGGTAGACATCCGCTTTCCCTCCATCAGGGTATGCAGGGCCAGCACATGCGGGGAAAGGGTCTTCGGACAGCCGAGCACTTTACGGGTAGTCAGCGGGAAGATATAATCCATCAGGTAGCAGGCCACCAGCAGGGGACGGCTCAGAATCCGGCCGTTATTGTAATCCATCTTAAGCCTGCCGAAAAGCGGCGTGGCCCAGACGTCATAAGGATCGTAGGAAGTAATTTTTTCTAACATTCAGCTGTTCCTTCAGCAGGCAACACCGGATCACCACACGGACTGCCTGAATATTTCTCATCATATTTGCCGGTTAACAAACATTGATCCTAGCCCCTACACATCCGGCGGCACAACATAAAACTGCCGATCAGCCATCAAATACACTCGTGAAGAACCACCCGCCGCATGATTTTGCAAAGAAAACCCTTGACCAGAAACCGTTTCGAGGCTTATGGCTCGTGGCGTCCGTCCAAATCCGGTCGTTTTTGAGCTTTGACGCTCAAATATTTGAACCAAGGGCAGTGTACCTTAATCGTACTCCGTCCTTATGTGACGATTCCCCCTGAAACCTTATCGAGAATTCGGGACCAGTTATGCAGGCGAGCCTGCTGTTTCAGGGAAAGTACGATCTGCCTATTGCGTTTCCCGCCTTTTGTAGATCGCGATGACCGGACGGTCCCCGCAAACAATACCGGACATTAATTACGGTACGAAAAGCCCTCCACATATACGCGGGGTGGCTTTGATTTGTTGTCACCCCCGATATTCCGACAAGCCGGAATCATCCGCCGGACCGCCTAAAACACGCGTTCCGTTTGCTGTTACGTATTCATCATAGTGATTACAGCTTAAAAAGATTACATTGCCCGGCACTGCCGGATACGGGATAAAGCGCGACCCTGCTGAGAACAGGGGCGCGATTCTATGCTTTTTGCCCTTTTTCAATACAAATTTGTATCCACACATCCAAACAATAAAATAAGAAATACATCATGGAAAAATTCAGAAATCTCGGTCTGTCTGACGCTACCATCGAAGCACTTGAAAAAAAAGGCTTTGAGAACCCCACACCCATTCAGGAAGCAACCATTCCGCTTCTTCTGTCCGGCGAAAAGGACATTGTGGGCCAGGCACAGACCGGAACCGGCAAGACTGCAGCTTTCGGCCTGCCCATCATTGAAAACGTACGCGAGGGAGCCGGACACGTTCAGGCCATCGTCCTGACCCCCACCCGCGAACTGGCCCTGCAGGTTGCGGACGAAATCATTTCCTTCCGCGGAAACCGCCGCATTTTCGTAGCTACCGTCTACGGCGGACAGGCCATGCTGCCCCAGCTCAAGGCCCTCAAGCGCGGCGCAGACATCGTAGTAGGAACTCCCGGCCGTGTGCTCGACCACATCCGCCGTGGAACCCTTGACCTTTCCCGCGTAACCAACTTCGTTCTCGATGAAGCTGACGAAATGTGCAACATGGGCTTCCTCGACGATGTTTCCGACATCATGGAAAGTGCCGGTGACAACCACCGCACCCTGCTCTTCTCCGCCACCATGCCCCCGGAAGTAATGAACATCGCCAAGAAATTCATGGGCGATTACGATGTCATCTCCGTAAAACCTGAAAAGAACGAAACCCCGCTCACCGAACAGATTTTCCACGAAGTGAACGAGCGTGACCGCTTTGAAGCCCTCTGCCGCGTTGTTGACGCCCAGAGCGAATTCTACGGTCTTGTATTCTGCCGCACCCGCGCAGATGCCGATTACGTGGCCGGCCAACTCGGCGAACGCGGTTACCCCGCAGAACCCATCCACGGCGACCTCTCCCAGTCCCGCCGCGAAGACATCCTGCTGCGTTTCCGTAAACGCAAATGCAAGATTCTCGTGGCCACCGACGTTGCCGCACGCGGTATCGACGTGCCTGACCTGACACACGTGGTCAACTTCGCCCTGCCGCAGGACCCCCAGAGCTACGTGCACCGCGTGGGCCGTACCGGTCGTGCCGGTAAAAGCGGTGTTGCCGTAACCATCATCACCCCCCGCGAGTTCGGAAAACTGCGCTACATCACCAAGATCACCCAGATGCGTGTTGAAAAGCAGCCCCTGCCCACCATCGATGAAGTCATCGAGGTCAAGAAGTCCTGCATGGGCATTGAACTGAGCGAGATCGTCAACAGCGGCAACCATCTTTCCTACCTGCCGCTCGCCAGCGAACTGCTCGATAATGCCGAACCCGAAGAAGTCGTCGCCGCACTGCTCCAGCATTCACAGGGCAGCGTGCTCGACAAACGCAGCTACAAGGTCATCGACGAGTGTTCCAAGAACAACGCCCGCGGCCGTGTACGCCTGACCGCTTTCGTCGGCCGTGCACACGGAATGACCCCGCGCAAGCTAGTGGATATGATCTGCCGCCGCGCACGCATCAACCCCGTTCGCATCCAGCACGTGCAGATTCAGGGACGTCAGTCCACCTTCACCGTGCCCGCAGGTGATTACGATAACATCATGCGCTCTGTGAACACCCCAACCGCCAAGAACGAACGTCCGCTGCTTAAACGCGCTTAATTATGCCTCCGGCGGCCAAAGGGAAAACTTTTGCAAAAGTTTTCCCTTTGGAATCCCTTTCAAAACCTTTTATCAGGCTTCGCCCCTAGACTGGCAGAACGAATTGAAAGAAGGTTAACAAGGTTTCGCCGGACCAAGGCAGATTGTCATATAAATCAGGCCGTAATATCCGAAAAGGATATTACGGCCTGATCTTTTTTGGACTACCATTAAGATACCGAAATAGCCCTGACAACCGATTCAAATACCACAGCAAAAACTATGTGTATCCAGAATGCAGGAACTAACGTTCTAAAACCCCGGTCAAACGGACCCAAGCGGCGAAGCCATGTTAAAAGGTTTTGAAAGGATGGGGTCTGGGGAAGGAAAACTTTTGCAAAAGTTTTCCTTCCCCAGCCGCCGGAGGCATCACTATTCCAACCCCATGCCGGGATGGTGTGCCGGATAGCCCATATCATCCTCGTGACAGACGGTGCAGGTTCCCCCTGCCCCGACGGGTTTTGCTTCTTTCATGTACTGCAACGCACGCAGGTTATCACGCTCGTCGACAGCCGGGAACACGGCATGCGGCGCATTATGACAGGCCGCACACATCACCGCTCCCATTTCATCCTTACGGTTGCGGAAGAGACCTTCCTTGCGATCGGTCCAGACATTGAATGCCGAATCTGTATCCGGAGCACCGAACTCCACGTGGCAGGTCAGGCAGTCCGGCTGCTGAACCCACGGAGTCCGGGGATTGATTTCCTCAAGATCAAAATCAGCGGGCATAACCAGTGAAATCAGCTTTTCCGCTGCAGGCTTGCCGCCTTCGGCCTTGAGCAGCGCAAGGGCATGATTCTCCATGCTGCCGTGACAGTTGACGCACTCCATGCCGATATCGCGATGCAGCCCGCGCAGGCTCTCCTGCGGATGGCACATCATGCAGGCTCCGTTATCTTTGCCGGACAGATACACCGCATGGAAACCGTGCAATGCAGCCGAAAGGTCAAGCTGCATGTCACCATCATGGCAGGCAAGGCAATCAATGATTTCCCCGCCCTTGATACGCGATTTGAAATCGGTGTGGTTATCACGATCATGGACGGAAACGATGTCGGTAACGGTTTTGGAGGAAAGCCCTCCCTGACCGGGCCTGTCCCAGCCTCCGCCATGACAGTTGTTGCAGCCCGGACGGGTGGAGACAGGCAGGACAATCGTTGTCTCAGCCAGCAGCTGTCCTTCGCTGTCGTACGCCCTGACCTCAACCGGAGGAAGCGGCTGATAGCCGTCGATATTGTAAGGATAGACCTCAATGGCCGGAGACTGGAAAAATCCATCCGCGGCTTCAAGTTCATATTTTTCTTCAGATCCTTGCGGTGTGCAGATAATTTTCACGTCTTCGGTGACCACTTCAGGCGGATCGCCGCGCAGCAGAAGCTGAGCACGCACAACGCTGCCCTTGTCCGTGACCAGCATTTCCCGGTCCTTTTCTATGAGCAGCCGCAAGCCTTCGAGCGGCCAGGCCATCAGCACATACTTCTGTTCAGGCTCGAATTGTCCGGGGGCAACACCGTCCTGCGGAGGTTCAGGAAGTTCCGGATTTTCTCCCGGACTGAGGGATGCAATGTATTCGGCAAGAGCCAAACGTTCCGGGGCAATGCCGATAAACTCGGGCATGTATCTGTTGAGCCTGCCCATACCGGATATGAACGCATCCAATCCGGCTGCAGTATACTTGGCCGTGCGGGGAACAATATCATTCATGGGACCGTTTATGGAATGACACGGTGCGCACTGCATCTGGTAGAGCCATTCCCCGGCTTTCATGCGGTTTTTATCGGTAATTTCCCGCAGCTCCTGCGGAACCCATTTGGAATTCTGCAGAATCGACTTGCCGGCCAGTTCGCGGGCCTGCTTGACCGTGATATTGGTGGAGTAGACATCGTTCCAGACTACATAGGGCTTTCTGCCGGCTTCACGTGTGAATTCAAAGGAGCCGTAGAAAACAAGGGAAAGCAGCAGCAGAACCACCGCAGAAGTAAAATTGACCCTGCGGGGTACGCAGACGGACATGAACAGTCCTCCGGCAAGAATTACCGGAGCGGTATACAGGAACATTTTTATAAAAAAAGCTACGCGTTGCGACTTGTACATAACCTGCATGGCCTGCTCAGCCGGAATGGCTGCCAGATACCAGTAACCGAACGGTAGAACCAGAAGCAGACCGACCAGCGTCCAGAGCCCGCAGAAACGGACCATCAGGCAGCGGATATCCTCCCCCTTGAGCATGGCTGCAGTCACAAAGCCGAACAGACCGGCCAGCATTACGCAGAGAGCTGCACGGAAAAACAGGGCCGGCCAGAATGTGGGGTTGAATATGGCATCCCAAAAACTGCGGGTTTCCACCCAGTTGCCGGGAGTGAGCATGAAGGAGATAACCCCGTTGATGGTGAAAAGGGACAGCCATGCAAACAGGAAATAGAACCAGCCGATTTTGACATGGTCCTCACGTTTCATGCGGTCCCAGTAATAATAATAGATGAGCAGGGCCACAATTTCACCCACAAACCAGACCCACTCTGTTGCCCAGGCGAAGAGAAATTCACGGACAAGCACAATAGTCCCCTGCGGGCTGAGCAGAGCCATGGTGAACCAGAGGGCCACACCGGACCCGCCGCCGAATACCATGGTCAGGAGCAGGAAAAACTTGGAATGCTTCTTAACGTAATCAAGCAGTTCGGAAGATTCTGTCCGATAAGCCATTTTTTCGGCCACAACCAGAAAAAGGCCGCCGCCAACTGCAAACTGGGCCACGAAAACATGCAGGGTGGCAACCAGCGCAATCCAGAAACCGCCGCCGAAAGTTGTCAGATGCCAGATTGGATATTCCATCGTTAACTCCTTTCAGCCCTGAGCATGAGTCTGATCATGTAGAGGATGCAGCAACAGCCGACAGCAATGGCGCCGACAAACAGCATTAATGGCTGCCACTGGCCGGAGACCGGGGCGGTATCAAGTGTGAAATAAGGTGACAGGTACTGCTGCCGGACCAGATGGCGCATGGTGGCCATTACCGGCACAATTGTAACGGTCGAAAGAACGGCGACACGGACATTGCGGGTAAATCCGGAATGGAGCATCACCAATGTTGCCGCGAGGCCGACAGCAAGCAGAACGGTAGCCGTCATATTCTGCCCCATGAAGATCCGCATAACGTCCTTCGGAAGCGCGACAAGAAACCATAATCCCATGAAAATGTTGACCAGAGTTGAGCGGTAAAACCACTTCATGCCGCAGTCGATGAAACTTTGAGTCCCGTTCCGGTAACCGGTAACGGCCACCACCAGCCCGCCTACGGCAAAGGCTGAAATAACAAAATGCATGAACCTGGGAATAAGGACCGGATCTCCGAGATTGAGAATAAAACCGTTGGGATCGCTGAAATACTGCGGCCAGACCTCGGGGCGCAGCATGAGGGTCATCTTATTGGAAAGCATGAAACCGATGTAGGAGATCATGCTCAACACTGCCAGCATGATATACCTGCGCCCGGATGAACCAAGTTTTTCATAACGGTAATTATGGTAGTACAGCCCGTAATATCCACTGATGAGAGCCCCGATGACCGCCAGCCAGAAGACCGCCATAAGTATGGAAGACACATAACTGAACTGCCCGTACACCGCCTGCAGGAACAGCAGGGGAGGAACCCCGGCATTGATTGCAAGAGCCAGCAGTGTCGGCAGCTTGCGGGACAGGTTGCGCGAAATCTCGCTTCCCCCTGACAGGGAGTGAATAAAGACAATGGCTGTTCCGCCGAAAACGGCGTTCATCAGCAGCAGATGCACGGAAAATGTGATTATCGACAGCGTGACCGGCCACACCGGAGGGACAGATATGCCGATTGCTTCAGGTATCAGAGAAGACGGGTCCATTGAATTCCCCCATTTTTTTGCGGTTTGGGTCTATATAACAGTTGTGGACAACATCCACAATTAGAAAGCATTTCTGTATATATCGACACCTGTTCTCCCTTGATGCTGCCCCGGATAGCCCCGATCATTGCCGGATTCACCACCATGACCAGTTTATTTGAATTTTAACACAGAAAGTTCTTGCAAAAGCGTCTGCATATCCATATACAGATTCTCGCCGTGCCGAAGTGGTGGAATTGGTAGACACGCTAGGTTCAGGGTCTAGTGGGGGTTCCCCCGTGGAAGTTCGAGTCTTCTCTTCGGCACCATCCTGCAAGTTAAAAAGCCGCAGTCATTAAGATTGCGGCTTTTTTCTTTTTCTGCGGTTTGTCCGCGTCTCCATTCTACGCTCACCAATTCCCTGCACTACCCGGCAGTATCTGCGATATTCTAATCTCACGCTGGAACTATACTATTTTATTTGCACTCCTGCCGACGTAATATATGATGATACAAATAGTGAATTATCATAAAATTATCTTGATGGTCCCACCATCATGGAGTTCAGAAAATGGTCCTGCCATACCCTCCCAACGAACACGCCGTAGCGGTCCTTATCCTGACTGCCATTGCCCTTGTACTTTTCAGCAGGGAGAAAACTCCTCTTGAAACCTCCAGCTTACTTATTCTGCTGTCCCTGACCATCGGTTTTGAACTATTTCCTTTCGAAAAAGACGGAATAACTTTTCGAGCGGTTAATTTTTTTTATGGATTCGGCAACGAAGCATTAATCGCGGTTTGTGCCCTTATGGTTGCGGGACAGGGAATACTGAGGACCGGATCACTCGACCCGCTGGGTAGAATTCTTTCCAGAATTTGGAAGAACAATCCCTCTCTTTCTTTCCTTCTGACGCTGCTTCTCGGAGCTTTTGTCAGCGCATTTGTAAACAATGTGCCCGTAGTGGTTCTTCTGCTGCCTGTCCTCATAAGCGTGTCTCTCAAAACAAACAATACAGCATCATCCATACTGATGCCGATGGGGTTTTCAACGCTGCTTGGAGGAACAGCCACCACAATAGGAACATCCACGAACCTTCTTGTCGTAACCGTTGCTTCAGAGATGGGAGTACCGAGCTTCGGCATGTTCGACTTTGTAATGCCAGCCGCCATAGCCGGGGGAGTCGGAATAGCATACCTGTGGCTCATAGCTCCCAAGCTCATCACCAAAAGAAACATCTCACTGGAAGATTGTTCACCGCGAATCTTCACCGCCCATCTTGAAATCCCAGAAGGGAGTGTACTCGACGGACAACCGCTTTCCAAAGCTCTGGAGATGACTGAAGGCACAATGTCCGTGTCATCGCTCGAAAGAGGTGAAGGAAGACCTATCTACCTTGATCCTGGCGCAATCCTCCAGGCCGGAGACCATCTGGTCATCAGCGATACCCCGGACCGATTGAAAGAATTCGAAAAAATCCTGAAGGGAACCTTATACCCCGTAGGATCTTCCGATACTCCAGTGGACGAAGAACACGTACTCGAGGCAGGTGACCAGCAAATTGCAGAGCTAGTGGTTTTCCAGGGATCTCCACTTAACGGGACAACTCTGGACAACTACCGCTTCACAGAGCGTTTCGGGCTGATAACACTTGCCATACACCGTTACGGGATCAGGTTTCGCAGAATATTTGATAAATTGAGTAGTATAAGACTACAGGTGGGAGACATACTTCTGGTACAGGGGCCCAGAGATAAAATTTCAGAACTGAAAAAAAGCAACCAGGTGCTGGTCCTTGACTCAACCATGGACCTCCCTTATTCAAGCAAAGCCCCGCTGGCGATGGGGATCATGCTGGGAATCATTCTGGTTGCCGCATTCGGACTGCTTCCCATTGCGATCAGTGCCCCGTGTGGTGCTCTGCTCATGATCCTGACAGGATGCCAGACATGGCGCGATGCAACCCGAGCTCTGAGCGCACAGGTGATACTGATAGTGGTAACAAGTCTGGCACTTGGCACCGCAATGCTGATCACCGGTGCTGCCGATTATCTGGGAACACTCTTTGTCAGCTTGAGCGGACAGGCCTCCCCTTCATTCGTGATCAGCGGCCTCATCCTTCTCATGGCCCTGTTTACCAACATAATATCCAACAACGCCACAGCTGTAATTGGAACCCCCATAGCAATTTCGATCGCCAACCAACTTGGGCAACCGGCAGAACCATTTGTCCTTGCGGTGCTCTTCGGTGCCAACCTCAGCTTTGCAACACCCATGGCCTACAAAACAAACCTGCTGGTCATGAATGCCGGGGAGTACACTTTTGCAGAATTCATGAAGGTTGGAATTCCACTGGTCTTTCTGATGTGGGGAATACTCTCTTTCCTGCTACCAATTATCTATCTATAAGCGGAATTAATAATGCATTAGAGCAGCAAGCTGTGCTCAACCAGAGCTTTCTAATGGTAAAAAAAATTCCCCTCGTGTATAGTCACTCATAATCTAAAAAGAGGGAGATCTATCCATGAAAAAAAAACATACCCTGTTAACACTGGTTCTGGCCCTGTCCTGCCTGCTTATGCAGCTTACCCCGGCCCACGCTTTCAGCCTGAGTGATCTTTCATCCTCAGCTGAAACAGCCCAAAGCGCCGCAGAAGGAACAAGCCTGCTCAGCAGGGCTAAAAACGTATATTCCGGTTTTTCCGATTCCACCGAAAACCTTGTGGACGCCCAGACAGCGACCATGAGCCTGCTCAGCCCAAGTTCAGCGTCAGGACTTACCTCGGAACTGGGTTCGATTGAGTCCGAGTCCGGTTTCACCAGACTGGTAAAAATGGTGGCCTTCTCCGAGAGCATGGATTCCGCTACAACCGATTCTTCACTTTCCTCAAAGCTGACCGATATAATAACCGACCCGAGCAGTTTCGATAAAGCCAGGAAAGTATACGACCACGCTTCCACCGCCTACACTTCCGGCAACGAGTCCGTAACCGAGGCCAAAACCCTGTACAAGGAAATCAAGGAGTTCGTTGCATCTCCTTCGTCCAAGGGACTCAGCTCATCCCTGCTTTCCGGCCTGAGCGACTATTCGGACAAAATTCTGCCCTTCATTATCGAAAACGCCCCGGCAAGAGTTAAAACCGCTGCAAGCATTGCCGAATCCTTCAAAGGATTCCTTTAGAACGTGTTTAGGCCTCCGGCGGCTGGAGAAAAAAGTAAAAGTTTTCCACCAGCTGCCGGAGTTCTCCTAACAGAAATATCCATCCTGCCTGAGATTACCCACCAGCCGTTCGCACATGGAGGCCCTGTTCAGGGTGTAAATATGAACGCCCGGAGCGCCCTTATCAAGAAGCCCTGCAATCTGGCGGCGCGCAAATTCAAAACCGAATTCCATTACCGCCTCGTCTCCACCGTCGTTGAAGGCTTTTTCAACTCCACAATATAGATCGCCGGGAATTGCAGCTCCGCACAGAGACATAATCCTCCGCAGGGATGACAGGGATTGGATCGGCAATACTCCGGGAATAACCGGGGCCGCACAGCCAAGCTCTGCTAGACGGTCTACGTAATCAAAATACTGGCGGTTATCAAAAAACAGCTGGGTCATGGTGAAATCCGCGCCGCGTGAAATCTTGCCGCTATGCCAATTGAGGTCCTGTGCAATTGAAGGTGAATCCGGATGCCCGCCGGGATAACCGGCTACACCTATTCCGACATCCGAAAATCTGGAATCCACATATTCGACTAGATCAGAGGCATGGGCAAACCGGCTCTGAGCATTTCCGTCCGCAATACCGTCTCCACCCAGAGCAAGAATATCCGTGACCCCGCTTTCGGCGAGATTGCCGATAAATCTGTCGATGGAATCTTCGCTGGCCCCCACGCAGGTTAGGTGGGCAAGAATATCAATACCCAGATCCTTTTTAAGAACTCCGCATATTTCAAGGGAATTGTCATGCGAAGTACCCCCGGCCCCGTAGGTCACTGATGAGAATAGAGGACCAAGCTCCGCCAGCCGTCCGGCTTTTTCCATAAATGCCGGCCAGGTTGCCTTGTCTTTAGGCGGGAAAAATTCAAACGAAAAAAATTGACCGGACTTTTTAATATTTCTTGCCACTTGCATAATCTGATTCTCCAATTTCTTCTTTCATAGGCTAATACAACACAATTTACTTATATAAAAATATTGTTATATAGTGATCGAAAACTGCCAAAGCAATTCTGAAAAGTCAAGATATTTTGAGTTCAGCCAAAAAAGAAAGCCCCCGGATCAACTCCGGGGGCTCGAAAAAACTTATATGCCCAGCCGGTCACTGGCAGTCGTTCACATTGAATTTTGCGCGATACTGTCCATCAGCAGCAGGGAACTTCTCCAATGCGCCCTTGACCAGACACTTACCGACCACACCGACTCCTTCAAAGTCCACGCTGGATGCTGTACCCTTCCAGAGATAAGTCTTATCCGCAGTCAGCAGGTAAACCCGGACAGTGTTGTCCTGTCTGGTTGCATCCGGGGCCTGATTTACCCCTATTTCAGAATAGCTTTTGCTTATGAAATCGTACTCAACAGCATCTCTCCTGTAGGTAACGCCTCGTTCAACAAAAGCTTTTGAACCGAAACCGACCATGACCAGAAAGTCAGGGTTATCAGCATCGAATACGAAACCCTTGGATTGCAGTTCCAGCTTTGCGGAATTGAGCAGTACGGCTTCAAGATCCTTGCGTGTCTCACTGCGCTTCTTGAAGCCGAAGGTCTTAAGTTTGCTGAAGTCTACTCCCGGTGAGGGCTTATTCTCCACATTCATGTCAACATACACACACCCCGAAAGCAGCATTCCGACCAGGGTAAAAACCGCAAATAACTTCTTCACTGCAAACTCCTGACTGTATTTGTACGGCTAACCGAAACGAACGCCGATTCGACTGCCCTTTTACTATTACCTATATTCTAATTACTTAACCCGTTTAGCATCTTTAGCCAAGAATTAAAAAGGCTGCAGCGGCTCAAATCCCAAAAAATAATTCACTTGACCAAGTGTTCCGAATACTTTTTGCTTCGCGAAAGCAGGAGGGGTTTATGAACACATTATACGACAGACGTTCCATAAATCGCATTAAACTTTCTGGAATGGACGGTATTTTCAGGCAGTGTGACGTTTCGGCCTCATCAAAAAAAGGAGAGCTGGACATTACCATTGTCGATATTTCCCAAAGAGGGATGGGACTCAGCATAAACAGCAGCGATGACTGCAACAAAATCGACCTGCAGGATGAAATCTTCATCCGCGGCTGCATCTTCAACGACAATATCGGATTCCTCAGCAGTCAGAAGGCCGTCACCGTATGGAAAGACGAATCCCTGTGCGGAGTCGAATTCAAACCGCAGCTTGAATTCAGCGAGACCGACCTTCTGGAAATGCTGAAGTAATCTCAATCTTCCGAACGCCCGCCTCTTCAATATCCACAATTACCTCCTTTTAAACAGCGGGATAAATTGTTATCTTCTTTGGCGTGAGCAACGAAACAGCAAAAACAATCGCATGGGTGGGCAATACCTTCTTCCGTACCGGAATGGATGAACTGGGATACCGGACAGTCCATATCCCCATCCGCGGACAGCTGGTTTTCACATGGGACGACATCCTCAGGGCAACCGGGGAGGAACCGTTCGCCGTGGTCTATGCGGACAGGTCCATCGCTCCTCCGCTGGCCGGGGTTGAAGCGTATCCCTGCCTCACGGTCTTTCACTGCATCGATACCCACATCCACAGCTGGTACCCGCTCTATGCTCAGGGATTCGACATCTGTCTGGTCAGCCTGAAGGACCACCTTGACCGCTTCACACCTAGACTCAAGGAATCCCGTCTGCTCTGGTTTCCGCCGATTGTCATGGATAACGATGTTCCTGTTGAAATGGAAAAGGAATGGGATCTGCTCTTCGTAGGAAAGGTCGACCCGGAACTGACCCCGGCCCGCATGAAATTTCTGGGCGAAGTGGCCAGACTGGTACCCGGACTGCATGTGACTCAGGGAGAATACCGCAAACTGTTCCCCAGAGCGAAGGTTGTCCTTAACATCGCGGAACGCGGCGACCTGAATTTCCGGGTATTTGAAGCTCTGGCCTGCGGTTCCTGCCTGCTGACACCCAAAATAGAACAGGGACTCTTCGATCTTTTTGAAGAAGGGGTGCATCTGGTCAGCTACGAACCGGACAATGCCGAAGACCTGATGCTAAAGCTGAATATGCTGCTTGCAGATGACGAACTTCGTGAACGCATCGCCCGTCAGGGCAACGAGCTGATAGAAAACTCCCACCGCATCATCCACCGGGCTACAACCCTTCACAACACCATAACCGAAATGAATGTGGAAGCAGCAATCGCCAACCGACTGAAAGCCGCCCCGCTCCTGCGGCGCAACTTCCTCAAATCCATCTACCTGCACTGGGCCGAACAGGTCGCCCTGCCGGAACTCCAGAAGAAATACCTACAAGCCGCACGCGGTTGAACCGAATATTCAAAAACATGCTACGGCGACCCTGAAATAATATCACGCCCGGAACTATCCCAGCGGAAGATCGTCTTCTGGAACCCTGTAACGCGGTTCGCTCTGCCAGCTGTTGATGGCGGTGAGCAGCCAGACCGGTCCAAGCCTGCCCACAAACATCAGCGTGATAATGATAGCCTTGCCCGGAGAACTCAGCCCCGGAGTAACACCCGTGGAAAGTCCCACGGTGGCAAATGCCGAAACAGCCTCAAAAGTCAATTCTATAAAGTTTCCACGAGCCTCGGTATGCGGCAGGTAGTTCCCCTCGGTTATACCCAGCAGCACAATTGCCGAGCCCAGAATGACACTGGCAAGGGTCAGAAGGGTCAGAGCCCGGTTGACGCTTTCCTCGGTAAGGGCATACCAGCCCACCCTGATCTGGGAATGACCCTTGATCTTGGATACAATAAACCCGAGCCAGGCCCTGAAAGTAGTGGTCTTCAATCCGCCCGCACAGGACCCGGGCGACCCGCCGATAAGCATCAGCCCGATCATGATCAGCAGTGAAAGGTTCGTCATCCCTGAAATATCAGCTGAGTTGAATCCCGCGGTACGGCAGGTCACGGACTGAAACAGAGCCGTCAGCTCATTGATGCCGGTCCCGTGGCCGGTGCGGGCCTTGATATTCTCGGTAAAAAATAAGGCCATACCGCCGGCAACAACCAGAAACAGCGATGTCTCCAGCACTATGCGGGTATGCCACGTCAGGGAGTGGGCCGAAAGACCGCTTGTGTGTCCCGAAAAAAGATTACGGAATTTTTGCCACAACTCGGTCATTACATAAAATCCAAGCCCACCCATTATGATCAGGGCCATGAAAACGGCATTGATCCCCAGATGATCCTTCCAGCCGGTCAGGCTGTCCGAATAAAGAGAGAACCCGGCGTTACAGAATGCCGAAATGGAATGGAAGACCGCGGAATACGGATAAAATCCCACCGGGTCCATACGGTTCAGCAGGATAGCGCCTACCCCCTCTATGGAAAGAACCGCAGCCAGCACGCCGACAATGAACCTGCCGATATTAAAGGAAGGGTCATGAATCAAAGTCTGGCTGACGGCAATGCGATCAGCGGCACTGACCTTTTTACCCAGCAGATATATGACCAGACTGGCATAAGTCATGATTCCGAGGCCGCCAAGCTGGATAAGGCCCAGAATGACCGACTGGCCGGTCCGGCTGAAGAAGGAACCGGTATCCACAACAGCCAGCCCGGTAACACATACCGCAGAGGTGGCTGTAAAGATCGCATCAAGTAAAGATAATTCCCTGCCCGGATGGCAGACATCAAGTGTCAGGATCAGACCGCCCGCAATAATGGTCGCCAGAAAGGCGTAAATGGGCATCCAGAAAGGTGAAGAAGCTTTCGATTTCATAAGCGTTGTTTACGCTTGAGTGCGGACTATGGCAAGTCTGCAAGACTCATCCGGTTGAGATATGAGTATGCCGCCGGCGATCCTGCGGAGCTGATTTTGATGCACTACTCGCTTTTGAGAACCTGGTTCCGCCTCAGGCGGTCAAAGGGTCGCTGATCCTTTGAATCCATATTCCTTTTAACGGATTAAATGGCAAAACAAACCGATAAGATGAGCTGAAGGCTTTTCCTCTACTCAAAAAAAAGGTTGGGCAAAATGCCCAACCCAATACGCCTGATTCCATCCAGACTCAGGAAGCGACATATTCAGCCAGCCTATTCAATCCCTGTTCCAGATCAGCCTTCAGATCTTCGGAATCTTCAAGCCCTATATTCAAGCGGAAAATGGTCTTGCCCTCGTATCCGAAGGAGTTGGTACGTTTGAACCTGCCGCCGGTGAGAAGACTCTTGTAACCGCCCCAGCTGTAGCCCAGCCCGAATAAATTGAGTGAATCAACAAATACAGAGTGATCCAGTTCTTCGAACTCATCCTTAAGGGTAAAGGCAAAAAGACCGCTGGAACCTTTGAAATCCCGCTTCCAAAGTTCATGCTGAGGATGGTTTTCAAGAGCCGGGTGAATTACGGATTCAACCATTTCGTGTGATGAAAGCCATCTGGCAATCTCAAGGGCGGACTGCTCATGCTGCCTGAGTCGCACTTTCAGAGTCCTCAGCCCGCGCAGGGCCTGATAGCAGTCTTCCTGAGAGGCAAAAGCTTCAAAAAGCCTGCAGCACTTGTTGAACGGTGCCCAATATTTTTCATTGACCGACACGGTTCCAAGCAGAATATCGGAATGTCCGGTAATATACTTGGTTGCGGACTGGATGGAAACGTCCACCCCCAGCTCGAACGGGTTCAGATACAACGGAGTGGCCCAGGTATTGTCGATGACGCTTACAACACCTTTTTCACGGCAGACCGCAGTAATTGCCGGGATGTCCTGAATTTCGAAAGTATTGGACCCCGGAGATTCCATGAACACCAGCCGGGTATTATCCCGGATATGGTTCCTGATGTCGGCCCCGGAAGCAGAAGGCAGGAACTCCGTTTCGACCCCGTACTTGGAGAGAAATTCGTCGCAGAAACGACGGGTCGGGCCGTAGACATTGTCGCAGATCAGAATATGGTCGCCCTGCTCAGTATAAGCCATAAGCACCATGGCTATGGCCGCAATTCCTGACTGGAAAGCCCTGCATCCGTGTGCACCCTCCAGTTCGGCCATGGCAGTCTCAAAAGCCTTCTGGGCGGCCATACCGCATGTTCCGTACTCAATGCCCTCAAACTGCCCATGATTGGCCTTGAGCATGTCCGCATACGAATCGAACAACACTGTGGATGCCCGATGCAACGGAGGATTTATGGTTCTTATGGGAAGCTCGGACTCATCCCTGCCAGCATTGATAAGCCTGGTAGATATATTTTGCATCACAACTCCTTGTTAATTACGCACTGAATATAAACAGGAAAATCGAATATACAACCGCTCACCACTGATTAACCAGGATATTTTACATGGCCGTCCGCCAGAGGTGCTGCGGGGCTGATTTTGACGATTTTATTTCATCGCCGGCGGCAGACCTTGGTGAAAAGGTCAGGATTAGGGGTAACACAAGAACCCACCCAACAAAAAAGTCGTAACATCTTAAAGACATTACGACTTTTCTAATATATTCAACCGTCTCCCAAAAAACATAATTTCATGGGAATATTTTATAGACAATCACCGACACTAATCGGGATTCCAAAGGGCCGCGGGTCCTTTGGCCGCCGGAGGCAAATCAGATCATCAGAAGCGCAAAGCGCATCCAAATCTTCCTCCGAAAGCTTACTTTACTATCCCGGCAAGTTCAGCCTCAATGTGCTGCAGCGGGAAATCCTCGCACACCACAGCGTTTCCGAGTCTGTCGAGTCCTACGATGACGACCGCTCCCTGCTTGACCTTCTTGTCACGCTTCATGAGTTCCATGATTTCGGACGGATTTATGTCAAGCAGACCTGTGGCCAGCCCCAGCCTGTCCATTACCGCTTCGTGCAGGGCAAGGTCTTCGTCGGAGAGCATTCCGGCTCTGTTGCAGGCCCGTGATACGATACGCATACCGTAGGCCACGCATTCACCGTGGGAGAGTTCATACCCGGCAAAGGTTTCAATGGCGTGGCCGACAGTATGTCCGTAATTGAGAATACGGCGCACGCCGCCTTCCTTCTCGTCGCGGGAAACGACATCAGCCTTGATCTCGCAGCAGCGGGCAACTACTCTGGACATGACCTCGCGATCAAGCGCGCGGACCCTGTCGGCATTTTCATTGAGGAATTCGACAAACCCGTGGTCACAGATGAAGCCGTGCTTGACCACTTCCCCGAGGCCGCTGAGTATCTCGCGTTCCGGCAGGGTATCAAGCGCCGAAATGTCGGAATAGACGCGCTTGGGCTGGTAGAACATACCGCAGTAGTTCTTGCCGCCCTTGATGTTCACTGCAACCTTTCCGCCAACCGAGGAGTCAACCTGAGAAAGCAGGGTTGTGGGAACCTGCACGAAATTGATGCCGCGCATATAGCTCCCGGCAACGTAGCCGGAAAGGTCTCCGACCACCCCGCCGCCGAGGGCAACAACCACATCCTGACGGGTGATCCCTGCTTCAAGCATTGCTTCAAGCAGGGAACCGAACATTTCAAGTGACTTGCTGTTTTCACCGGCCGGAACAGTAAGCAGCAGCGGGTCGATACCTTCAAGCGCGAGCATTTCGACCAGATCAAGACCGAAAAGCTCACGGGTATTCTCATCGCAGATAACTACCGGGGTGCGTCCGAATTTCCGATCACGAAGATCGGCGACAACGTCATCCATGATGCCGTAATCGACGGTTATTTCGTAGGAATTATCGAATTCCCCACGCAGTTCAACGTTGACTACGGGCATTATTTTTCCCCGGCCAGTACGCATTCCTGCTGACGCAGGGATTCTTCGTGGATGTACTGGAAGATACGCAGCATGAAATGCTCATCCATACCGCGGGCAACGCCTTCACGGGTGCGTTTCTCAACAGTTTTCTTCCACTGTGCGGGCTGCAGCAGGCCAATGCCGCGCTCACATTTCATTTTACCGATTTGACGGCCGATAGCCATGCGCTCAGCAAGCATCTCAACGAGGATGTCATCGATTTCATCCAGACGGGCACGCTTGCTTTCAACCATGTGAACAAATTCCTGATCTTCCACAGCCGAATGCTTGGGCTCAAGCTTGGACAGAACCTTGCCGAGGTCTTCGGGGGTGAACTGCTGCTTGCTGTCGCTCAAGGCAACGTCCGGATTGATGTGGGACTCGATCATCAGTCCGTCAAACATCAGGTCGAGAGCCTTCTGAGCCACGGCAGGGATCAGTTCACGCTTGCCGCAAAGGTGGCTGGGGTCGCAGATGATGGGCAGGCCTTCACAACGGCGGCGCAGTTCAATGAAAATTTTCCAGTTGGGAGCGTTGCGATATTCGCTGGGGCGGGCGGAGGAGAAACCGCGATGGATGGCACCGAGTTTCTTGACACCGGCCTTGTTCATACGCTCAAGGGCGCCGATCCAGAGTTCAACATCGGGGTTGATGGGGTTTTTGACCAGAACGGGTATATCGGTTCCCTGCAGGGCATCTGCCAGCGCCTGTACGGCAAAGGGGTTAACTGTGGTTCTGGCACCGACCCAGATCATATCCACGCCGTACTTGAGGCAGAGCTCGACATGCTCGGGGTTGGCAGTTTCACAGGAGATGGGCAGACCGGTAACTTCCTTGGCTTCGACCAGCCACTTCAAGCCTTCTTCGCCCATACCTTCAAAACAGTTGGGGCGGGTACGCGGTTTCCAGATTCCTGCACGCAGCACATGCACACCCTTGTCCGCGATGCCTTTTGCTGTCTCAAGAAGCTGTTCGCGAGACTCGGCACTGCACGGTCCGGCAATAATCAGAGGTCCGTCGTTGTTGAAACCCCATGAATCCAAACCGGTGATATCAAGTTGAACGCTCATAAATCTGACCTCCATAAATTTTAAAGTTAAGGGAAAGTCCGGGCCTGATTAATTGAGAAGCGGAAAAACTGCAAAGATGGAACCTGAACATATCAGACTATGCAGACATTAGCAGGAAAAAATCGGCCGGAATGAAAAAGATGTGCGCCGGCCCTGAAAAGGCCCGGACATGGATCATCAAAACAGATTGTAAATGAATGCAAGACGTGAAACCTGCCGAGGAGGCAGGTTCCGGCATAAGGATTTCTGCATGAGCCTGACGGAATCAGAACGCATTTCCTGAGGCTGCCGGAGATGTCTTAACTGCCCATAGCACCAGAACGCGCCAAGGTAAACACTCAATCACCATTTTCCAAATATTTAATCTGATCTTAACAAAAAAAGCCCTGCACCTAAACGGCACAGGGCTGACAGATACTCTTCGACAATTGAAGATCAGGATTCCCCGGACAGGGCTCGCTGAACTGAAATTTCAAGCATGGTTTTCTGCAAACGGATGCTTTTTTCGTTGCTTCTCACCACGTCTTCGGTAAGGGCACGGAGCTTGTCCACGGATTCAAGGGAAGCGGTGATTATCAGCTCCGTGGGAATCAAGCCCTCTGAACGGATCATTTCGAGCACGTTTTCAAGCTTGTGGGAAAGTTCTTCAATGCGGTAAAGCTTAAGCAGGTTGGAACCAGCCTTGACCGAATGGGCATCCCGGAAGATAGAGTTTATCAGCTCCGCAGGGCATTCACCGGAACAGTTTTCCAGCTCAAGAAGACCGGCCTCGATATTATCGAGCCGTTCCAATGTCTCCTCCTGGAAGATGTCAAGCAATCTGTCGCCTGTGCTCATCTACAGCCTACCCTGATTCATTAACTGATTTATCCGGCCCTCATAACCCGGACAACGCCTTAACTGCCCTACCTGCAGATTTTCGTCAACCGATTGCAACATATTCCTGCCTGCTTATCCGGCCCCTCCTGAAAGCTTCCCTTTTCGGCGACAAAATTCTACACTGCCGCCCTCTTTGCTGGAATACTATATGATATGGTTATACATGTCTTCAATAATATAATGCTTTTTTTCAAATATTGAGCGGAGTTGTCCAAATGGCTTTAATGAGTGTAAATGATGTTTCCATGTCTTTCGGCGGCCCCATGCTGCTGGACGGAGTCTCTTTTCAGGTTGAGGAAGGACAGCGAATCTGTATTGTCGGGCGTAACGGGGAAGGTAAATCCACCCTGCTGCGCCTGATGAGCGGAGACCTTGTACCTGACGCAGGTACCATTTCCTGCCAGAAGGGAGTAACCGTTGCCAGACTTTCGCAAAAGGTTCCGGAAATTATGAGCGGGACCATTTTCGAAGTCGTTGCCGGAGGACTTGGAGAACTCGGTCAGGCTCTGACGAGCTATCACCGTGCCAGCCTTGAAGTGGCGGACGGCGGCGATGTATCCAGACTCTCCGCAGTTGAAGAAATGATGGAAAAACACGGTGGATGGGAAGCCCTGACCACCATCGAAATGGTCATATCCAGACTGTCGCTCAATGCGGAAATGCGCTTTGAAACACTTTCCGGCGGACTCAAAAGGCGTGCACTGCTGGCCCGTGCACTTGCCAGCAACCCCGATGTACTGCTGCTAGACGAACCTACCAACCACCTAGACATCGACTCCATCGCTTGGCTGGAAGATTTCATACTCAAGCACATCAAAACCCTGATATTCATCACCCACGACCGCATGTTCCTGCGCAGAATCGCCACCCGCATAATCGAACTGGACCGCGGCAATCTTGCCGACTGGTCCTGCGACTACGACACCTTTCTCAAACGCAAGGAAGACCTGCTTGCAGCAGAGGAAAAAAACTGGTCCGAGTTCGACAAAAAACTGGCCCGTGAGGAAGTCTGGATAAGACAGGGCATAAAGGCCCGCCGCACAAGGAACGAAGGCCGCGTGCGCGCTCTCAAGCAATTGCGCGAGGATCGCAAGCTCCGCCGGGAACGCACCGGCAAGGCCAGCATAGAAATACAGGAAGCAGCACGTTCCGGCAAAGTGGTGGCCGAGACCGTCAATGCATCCTATTCATGGGGTGATGCACCGGTTTTCAAGGATCTCTCCACAACCATTATCCGCGGCGACCGCGTGGGCATAATCGGCCCCAACGGAGCAGGCAAGACAACCCTGATACAGGTGCTGCTGGGCAACCTGCTGCCTGACAGCGGAACGGTCAAACTGGGCACCAAACTTGAAATATGCTATTTCGATCAGCACCGCGAACAGCTTGACCCGGATAAATCAGTGCGCGACAGTGTAGCGGACGGCAACGACACCGTCACCATAAACGGTCGCAACAAGCACGTCATGGGTTATCTCAAGGATTTCCTGTTCTCCCCGGACCGGGCCAACTCCCCGGTCAGCGTCCTTTCGGGCGGGGAGCGCAACAGGCTGCTGCTTGCAAGACTGTTCACCCGCCCCTCGAACCTGCTGGTGATGGACGAACCCACCAACGACCTTGACGCCGAAACACTGGAACTGCTTGAGGACCGGATCATGGAATATCCCGGTACGGTAATCATCGTAAGCCACGACCGTGCTTTCCTGAACAACGTTGTTACCGGAACCCTCGCCTTTGAAGGCAACTCGGTGGTACAGGAGTATGTAGGCGGTTACGACGACTGGGTTCGCCAGCGTCCGCAACTGGAAGCTGAAGCCAGGCCCAAAGCGGCAAAACCGAAAGCCCAGAAATCGCCGGACAGCCGTCCTGAAAAACTCAGCTACAAGGAACAGCGCGAATTCGAAGCCCTTGAAACGGAAATTCTGGAACTGCCGATCAGGATCGAAGAGCTTGAAACCGCCATTGAGGAAATCCAGATGCAGATGTCCGACCCGGATTTTTACAAGAAGTCCGGTGAAGAAATGGCCGCAGCACAATCAAAGCTGGAATCCCTTGAAGCAGAGCATGAAACGACCTTTGAGCGCTGGGAAGAAGTGGAAGAAAAACTTGCCGTGTACCGGGAACGCACCGGAAAGCAGGCATAGTCGGCGCATATAATCCCGGAAAACCGCCCGCACAGAATACACAGGGCGTGTACAGGCGTTCGAAAGATAAAGGAGAAAGCAGATGGCTGAAAAAATTGAAGTGGGAGTTATAGGCCTTGGCAAATTCGGCCTTGAGCTGGCCCTTACCCTGCGTAAACTAGGCCACAACGTGACCGGTATTGATACCAGCGAAGAGCGGGTAAAGTCAGCCAAACCTTATATGTCGCAGGTTTTTCAGGCGGACGGAACCGACCAGCAGGCACTGGAACAGCTCAGCTTTCAGGACTTCAGCTACGTGGTGGTCTCCACCGGAGACTCCATGGAGGCCAGCATTCTGGTCGTGCTCAACCTTCAGGAAATCGGTGTAAACAAGATCTGGGTCAAGGCCATCAGCGAGGCGCACAAGAAAGTACTCAGCAAAATGGGAGTTGATTTCGTGGTCTTCCCAGAACATTTCGCTGCCAAGCAGCTTGCCCACAAACTCGCGACCCCCGGAATGATCGAGTACCTGTCCATGGGGCAGGATATTCTGATCAAGGAACGCGAGGTTGCGGAGTGGGCCGGAAAAACACTTATCGACCTGAACCTGACCAACAACTACCACGTACAGGTCATTGCCATCAGGAAAAACGGGGCGGAAGAACTGGACTTCGTACCCAAAGCCAATCAGGTTCTGGAAGCCAGCGATGTGCTGATCATGATCGGGCAACGGGAAAACCTAATGAAATTACCGGAATAAACCCGAACTAAAGTCCATCCAGATTATAGAGGTCCTTCTCTATTTCCTCCATCTGCATGTCCTCTTCCTCAATGGCGATCATGCGGTCCCGTATTTCGTGGGTCTTTTCGATTGCATCCTCAAGCTCAATGCCGGCGGCAACCTGCATCTGGCGCAGCAGATTGAGAATATTGCTGCGCAGGGTGTCCCCGTTGTCCCCGGCACTCATTTCACGGAGCATGCCGTTGTCCTTTTCAGTGCGCCTGATCAGGTAATTGCAGAATTTCACAGCCTCCTTCACCCCGCGATTCTTTTCAAGACACATGGTCAGGTAGCGGAAGCAGTTCTGCCAGTCCCCGGACTCAAAGTGGGTGCGGGCTATGTTGAAAAAAAGGTTCTCGTCCGTGGAGTCCAGTTCCACACCACGGGAATAGTATTTCAATGCTTCCTTATACATGCCATTCTTACGCATTGAAATTCCGAAATCATTGAACATGTGCTTGTGTTCCGCAGTAAAGGCAGCTTTCATGTCCAGAACCTTGGCAAAAACCTCCTGTGCCTTCTCGGTATCACCCTTCGCAAGATAGGTTAATCCGAGTCCGAAAGTAGCCCGCACGTTGTTTTCATCAACAGCAAGTGCTTCTGCGTACTCCATTTCGGCACTGTAGAACTCACCCTGCTCACGGTGGGCCTCGCCTCTCTGCAGTCTTCCGTCCTGTTTTTCCAGCGCCTTACGGACTTTCTGCTGCCAGTAATCCAACTCAAGGGTATAATCAGAGGCAAATTCATCCGCACTCACCCGCTGAGAGGGACCGGCCGGAACATCGTGATCATTGAGTTCCTGCAGCTCAAATTCCTCGCCAGCCAGCTTACGGGCCAGCCAGAAACTCCGGTCATTACCCAGATTCTTTTCGGAACGAAGGGAAACCACGGTCACGAGTTTCTGACCTTCGTTTTTATTTGCTGAAGAAGGCTGGTAGCGGAAAAAAGTTGCATCGTCGGTCATAAATCTTGCCTCCACCCTGCAAAAAAGCAGGAAAGGAACTGGTTAAGATTAATTTATATTCATTTTATCGGCTTAAGCGGAATTTTCATATAGGTTACCCGGGTCCGGTTCTTGCCTTCCATTGCGTAACTTTATAAAGACAAACAACGAGACAACCGCCCATGCTGAAAAACTACTCAATATATCTGCTGATAATCATATCACTCATCCTGCACTTGTCTGCCGAGGCAGGCCATGCCGAACGGAGAACATTTGCCCCCGTGGTAAAGTGCGAACCGCTCAGGTATTTCCCTCACGACCTAAACGCTTTTACCCAGGGTTTCTTATATCATAACGGATTTTTCTATGAAAGTACCGGGAAACATGGGCGCTCCGCCGTAAGGATAACCGATCCGGACAGCGGCGAGATCCTTGCTGAGTCAAAGCTTGAACGCAGTTATTTCGGGGAAGGGCTGTGCCTCTGGAAGAGCAGGCTGTACCAGCTTACCTGGCGGGAAGGAAAATGCTTTGTATATGATTCACGTTCCCTTGCCCGAAAGGGAGTCTTCAAATACAAGGGACAAGGCTGGGGGCTCACTACCGACGGGGATTTCCTTTACCAGAGTGACGGATCATCGATCATAACTTTCCGAGATCCGCAGGACTTTCAGGCGATCAGCAAGCTGCAGGTCATGGACGGCCCGGAGAAAGTCTACCGGCTCAATGAGATGGAATACATAGACGGCCTCCTGTACTGCAATATCTGGCAGGAGGACCTTATTGCCGTCATCGATACCCAGGACGGAATGGTCCGTTTCTGGATCGACATATCCGGACTGCGCCCGCTGGCAGGACCGGAAGCCGAAGCTGCCAACGGAATTGCATGGGACCGGAAGAATGAACGACTTTTTGTCACCGGCAAATTCTGGGACAAGATATTTCAAATAGAACTACCAGACATAACACGGAAAATTGCATTCAAACATCTCTATGAATAAATCACTGGGAATCTGCGCCGGAGCTTCAACCATCAGTCTGGTTCTTGTATCCGTAAACAACGGGCACGCCGAAGTCATCAGAACTGTATCTCTGAACCATGAAGGCAACCCGGCTGAAAGTATCCTGAAAGGGCTGGCCGAAATCGGCCCGCTTGAAGGAATCCGCACAGCCGTCACCGGACGCAAATTCCGCCACCTGCTCGATCTGCCTTCCATTTCCGAACCGCAGGCCATTGAAACATCCGTGGAATACAGCAACCTTGCCGCAGCAGGCTGCCGCACCCTGCTCAGTGCCGGCGGGGAAACCTTCATGGCCTACCTGCTGGATTCGGAAGGAAAAGTCGAAACCGTGCATACCGGAAACAAGTGTGCCTCCGGGACCGGGGAATTTCTGGTCCAGCAGCTCGGCCGCATGGGACTTGGGCTCGAAAGCATGGCGGACATGGATGCAGCCGCAGCACCTTACAAGGTTTCCGGGCGCTGTTCCGTCTTCTGCAAGAGCGACTGCACCCACGCCCTGAACAAAGGAATGGAGAAGGATGCGGTTGTTGCTGGACTGGCCCGCATGATGGCAGGGAAATGCGTGGAACTGCTACGCAAACTTCCTTCCGACAGGGTCGCGCTTATCGGCAACTGTTCACAGAACAGATTCATGGTCCGGGAACTGCGCAGGGAAATTCCGGAACTGACCATCCCCGAATACGGCCACTGCTTTGAGGCCCTCGGCGCTGCCATCTGGGCTGCTGAAAACGGATCTTCAATCCCTGCCGATCACTCTTCGCTCATCAGAAAGGGTTCCACCGGATTCACCTGCCTGCCGCCGCTGAAGGACTTTGCTGACGCGGTTGAATTCCACTCCGAAGAACAGATTCAGAACACTTGCGGCAGCGAACTGGCTCTGGGGCTGGACGTAGGTTCCACCACCACAAAAGGGGTGCTGGTGGACATTGCCAGCAGGAAGACAGTGGCTTCCTGCTATCTGCGCACCGACGGCGACCCTGTAGGAGCCGCACGCAGGGTCTATGCCGAACTTGGAGCGCAGGTCCCGGAAGGGACTTTTGCCACCATCATGGGCGTAACCGGGTCTGGCCGCAACATCGCCGGGCTGCACGCCGGAACAGCCGGGATCATCAACGAAATAACCGCCCACGCCACTGCTGCCGTGCATTACGACCCGCAAGTCGATACAATTTTCGAAATCGGCGGGCAGGATGCAAAATATACTTGGCTCAAAAACTCCGTGCCCTGCGACTACGCCATGAACGAGGCCTGCAGTGCCGGAACCGGTTCCTTTCTTGAAGAAAGCGCCAAGGAAACGCTGGGCATTGAAGTCACCCGCATATCCGAAACAGCTTTCAAGGGTGACAATCCCCCCAATTTCAATGACCAGTGTGCAGCCTTCATAGGATCGGACCTGAAGCTGGCAGCTCAGGAAGGAATCCCCCTTGAAGATATGGTGGCCGGGCTGGTCTACTCCGTCTGCATCAACTACTCCAACCGGGTCAAGGGCAGCCGCACAGTCGGCAGCAGAATTTTCATGCAGGGCGGGGTCTGCTACAACCGGGCGGTCCCAGTAGCCATGGCCGCACTTACCGGAAAAAAGATCATCGTTCCACCGCAGCCCGGACTGACCGGAGCATTCGGGGTCGCTCTTGAGGCCATAGCACGCACTGAACAGGGACTGCTGGACAAAGGAGTATACGAACTGCTGGAGCTGGCCGGACGGGATGTGACCTACAGATCCCCGTTCACCTGCAACGGAGCGGGACGGGACTGCGATCTTGGCTGTACCATCGCCCGCATAGAAGTTCAGGGCAAAATCTTTCCCTTCGGCGGTATCTGCAACCGTTTCGACAGCTCGAAAACATCCGCAGCAGCCAAACCGGCCGAAGATCTGGTACTCTGGCGTGAAAAAAGAGTCTTCCGCGACTTCTGCCCGACCCAAGAGGGACAGCCGACCATAGGCTTCAACCGCTCCCTGCTCATGAACACATGGTTTCCGCTGTTCAATGCCTTCTTCACAGGAATCGGCTTCGCTGTGGTCCTCCCCGAATCAGTGGACCCGGATGCCATAGAACAGAAAGGGGCTCCCTTCTGCCATCCGGTGGAACTGGCCCACGGGAGCATTGGCGAGCTGCTGAAGCTCGAAACCGACCACATTTTTCTGCCCCACCTGCGCTCCATGCCGCTTAAGAGCGGAGACCGTTCCTGCACCTGCGTTCTGGTACAGGGAGAGCCTTACTACCTGAAATCAGCCTTCCCGGAACTGGAACGCCGTTCCGTGCTCACCCCGGTCATCCACATGCAGGAAGGCTTGCCACAGTTGCGCAAGGCCCTGCTGGGCACGGCCTCGCAACTCGGCGTCGGGCTGGACCGGGCCATCAGCGCCTTTGAAGCCGCTGTTTCAGAGCAGGAAAGCTTCTTCGCCGATCTGCTGGACAAGGGCGGAGAATTTATCAGCCAGTTGGAGAAAGAACCGCAGAAAACCGCCGCGGTCCTTTTCGGCAGGCCCTACAATGCCTTCAGCTCCATCGCCAACAAATCCATCCCGGCCAAGTTCGCCACCCGTGCAATTCCTGTAATTCCCTGCGACATGCTGCCGCGCAGCAACGGATGCGGTCCCGATCTGAACATGTACTGGGCCACCGGAGAAACAATTATGGATTCCTCGGTTTACGCCGCTGCACACCCTCAGCTCTTCGGGACTTACATTACGAATTTCTCCTGCGGCCCGGACTCCTTCCTGCTCAGTCATTTCAGAAAAATCATGGGTAAAAAGCCCTCCCTGACCCTCGAACTGGACAGTCATACCGCCGATGCCGGGATTGAAACCCGCATAGAAGCCTTTCTGGATATAGTTTCCGGATTCAGGAGAATGATCCCTGAGCCGGAATCAGAACCCAGATTCAGTCCGGCCAGTTGCGAAGAACGCGATGGAATAACCGGGATAACCGACTCAAAAGGCAACTGGCGCGCGGTGAATGATCCGGGAGTAACCCTGCTCATCCCCAGCCTTGGCGAAATCAGCACTGATTTTCTGGCGGCATCCATGAGCCGGGACAACATCCGTTACAAGGTACTGCCCCATGCCGATGAAGCTGCCCTAAAAAAAGGCCGCAACAACTCCTCATGCAAGGAATGCCTGCCCTTGCAGCTTACCGCCGGAGCCCTGCTGGAACACATTGAAAGGCGTGATGAGAATGAAATTGCCCTGTTCCTCATGCCCAAGGCCAAGGGTCCCTGCCGCTTCGGGCAGTACTCGGTTTTCATGAATGACCTGATCGAACGGCGAGAAATCCCTGATCTGGCCATTTTCGCCCCCAGCTCCACCAACGGCTACGGAGGGCTTTCAACCAAAGTCACATTGGGTATGTGGCAGGGGATAGTCACCGGATCAATACTTGAAGACATCCTCGCAACCATCCGCACGGCAGCCGAAGACAGGGACAATGCCCTGAAACTTTTCTGGAAGGTCCGCAGCGAAATGCTGGAAGCCATGGGCAGCTGGAAGGAATTTTCGCAGGCCCTGCGCAAGGGAGCAAAGAATTTATCCACAATCAGACTGGAAAAACCGGTTGATGAATATCCGGTAATCTCCCTGCTGGGAGAAATCTACGTGCGTCACGATCCACTTGCCCGCCGCGCTCTGCCGGAACGCCTCTCGGAGCAGGGATTCATTGTACGCGTGGCCCCTGTTCTGGAATGGATGAAGTACACCGACTGGCTGAACCGCAACAATATTGAAGGTCAGGCAGGCATCAAGGGACTCATCACCCAGACCGTGAAAACCTATTTCGAAAAGCGCATCCGCTCCATACTCTCCGCCAGCGGACTGATCCATTTTCCCGGCCCGGATGTGAAAGAAGTGATCCGTACTGCCCGCCCCCACATATCCGAACAGCTTACCGGAGAAGCCATTCTCACGGTTGGAGCATCGCTGCACGAAATCATGTCCCCCTCCTGCGGGGTCATTTCCATTGGCCCATTCGGGTGCATGCCTTCGCGAGTAGCAGAGGCTGTGCTCAATGAGAAATTCCGGGCGGTATCCGCAGGAAAAAAAGCCTCCTCCCTGCTTGACGAGGACTCACGCCTGCCCTTTCTGGCCATAGAAACAGACGGTAACCCCTTCCCGCAGCTTATCGAAGCACGGTTGGAGGCCTTCTGCCTTCAGGCGGAAAGGCTCCATCGGAAAATGACCGGAACGCCCTCCGGACACCGATAATCCACCACTAATACTTATTTATATTTTCCTGATATAACACAATATGTTGTGACATTTGATCTCATCTGAAAAAACTTCACTTTTCATAGTCAGGGAGGATCGTGTGACGAAAAGACTGATATGGATCAGCCTTTTAATCATGCTATTGCCATAGGCGGGTGTAAGACAGCAGGTACTATGAACGCAAAAGAAGATATTCATTTATCTTTATCTAATCCGGAAGAACAATTTGAAGTAGCCCTTGAGAAGAAAAAGATATGAGGCTAAAACGCATCCTGCAGGATATAGTTTATCTATCTGCATTATATATAGAACATCCATCTCCGGATGAAATGAACGTGATTCATCCTGCGCAAGATCAGACGTAATAAAAGAGGCCGTAATATCCGGAAAGATATTACGGCCTCTTTTATTACGTATTCAATTCAACGTACTACAAAAAAGACGAAAAATCACACGTCATCAAAATCCTCCCGGACCCGGTTCAGCCCCTTGCGGTAACCTTCGGCATCACCGTAGGGGAAGAAATGACGGTAGCGGCTGTGTACTGACTTGACCGGACGGGCATGACGGATAGGGCACCAGTACTGCTCGGTGCGGGCCGCTACCTCCCGTACAAAGCCGATCAGACCGTTAAAGTAGCCGCAGTAAAAGCAGTTCACCTTTTCGATCAAGTTCAGGTATTTCAGGGAGTGACGGTCAATAACCACATAATCACGCCTCTTCACCATTGGTATGCCATATACCGGAAAGCACATGAGCTGATAAAGCCAGGTGGAGATGTCCAGCAGCAGAGCAGGAACCAGCGGCATCCAGATAAAGGGGATGGTCAGGATAACCCATACTCCGGAGTCGTATACATATTCACTCCAGCGGGCGGCAAACTCCCGGTGTTTTGCCCGGACCTCCTCACTGAAACGGATTTTCTTTTCCTGCACCGTATACAGGAACTCGTTGGTAACATCACGCAGTTCAACACGCAGTTCCTTTTCAAGCACATCAATCTTGCCGAGAATTTCATCAATTCTGTTCATTGGCACCCTTCCTTGGAGCTACAGGTTCAGATTCAACATCCCGGGCCGATAAAATCCCGGGGGCAGGTGTCATTATCTACAGTTAGATAAGAATCAGCAGGTATTGGCAAGAGGAATCAAGAAATACAGGGCAAAAAGTACCGCCCGCTTGAAGCGGGCGGTACTTGTGGAGGGTGCCTCACTAGATGAAGGCTATATCTGAGTCTGTGATCTCGACATTGGAATCGGTAACGGTGGCGATAAGCTCACTGCCGCCTGCAAGTGTTCCGTTGGAATCATACCAGAGCCGGTCATTCACCGTATCGTAAATGAATTCTTCCCCGGTGACCGATCCGATGCCGGAAGTTCCGTCATAGTTGTCCTTGATGTGCACGCTGGCACCGGCGTAGATGGAATCGGAGGCAAACGCGAACTTGTCACCGGCTGCGAAATTGACAATATCTCCGCCTTCTCCGGTTCCGGTATAGAAGTAATAGTCGGTTCCGCCGTTACCGGTCAGGGAATCATAGCCCAGCCCACCGATAAGCGTATTGTTGTAGGAATCGCCCCTGATGTCGTCATTGCCGGTGGTGCCAACTACAACTTCAAAACCGATCAGATAATCCACCACGCCGTCCAGAGACCCTATTCCGTATCCGTCATAACTGGTGTTCAGGTCGACAAACACTCCATTGGAAGCATTTGACGGAGTCTGATCTGCAAACGTAACCGTGTCGGTCCCCACGCCGCCGATGAGAATATCTTCACCGGGTCCGCTGTAAATGTAGTCATCGCCGGAACCGCCGCTGAGGGTATCGTTTCCGAGTCCGCCGCACAAAAAGTCGTTATCGTCATTGCCATCAATGTAGTCGTTACCTTCATCACCATAAATCATGTCATCTCCGGCTCCGCCGTTGATGGAATCATTATCGTGACCGCCGAAGATCAGGTCATGGCCTTCACCGCCGTCTATGGTATCGTCACCGCAATCCCCATAGATGGTATCGTTGCCGGTGCCGCCGCGCAGTCCGTCAGCGCTTTCCATACCGTGTATTATATCATTGCCGCCCTGTCCGTCATAGTAGTCGGTCTCAGCGGTTCCGGTCCAGGTATCCCCGGCAGTGGCGTCCCCGAGAATATAGTTTATGCCTGAACTTGAGGTATAGGTAACATTCTCCAATCCTTCCGGAACTTCTGTCGTTCCTGCCGCAATGCCTTCCACCAGATCAAGGATGTCTTCCTGTGTCGGTATATCGTCAAGCTTGTCCAGAAGTTGCTCAAGCGTCTCAAAGTCACCGGTTACCAAGGCATCAAAAGCCTGCTCGGCATACTGCAGAGCAACCGCGTTAACGACTTCCTGAAAACCTTCCGCACCGGAAATGACTGCACCGTCCACCATTGCAGCAACCCCGGCGTCCAGCACGCCCTGCCCGGACAACTGCTGTAGTCCTGTTTCACCGCCCTGTGCTGCAGACTGCTGAATCTCGCCGGCCTGCATTTCTCCCTGCTCACCGCCATCCTGTGCATTCTGCTGTTCTCCGGCCTGACCTTCTTCACCGTTTTCCTGAGTTTCACCGTTCTGCTGGTCCTGCTGATCCTGCTGCTCTTCATTCTGCTGCTCATCGTTCTGCTGATCTTCCTCACGAATCTCCTGTTCCTGCTGGATGGCCTGTGGGGCAATATCACGGAACGAGCTAAGTTCCTGAACGGACATGGCTCGAACCGTACTCATCTGTCCGGAGGCAGCTATATCAACCAGCGCCTGCGGCGAATCAATAACCCGGATGGAACCGTCGATTGACTGGACCAACAGGGCCTTACCACTGTGAATTTCTTCCACACCGTGCTTTTCCTGACCATCGGGGCTGATTTCATGAACCGTGGTGGTTCCACGGATACCGATGGTGGCAAGCGGAGTTCCGACCTTGAAGCGTTCGGGATTCTGTTCGGCAATCTTTCCGGTAACCATACGGAAAGTGCCCTGACTCATCTTGAAAAGGAGGGATGATGCCGACTCGTCGCCGGTATCATAAATGTAGTCATCAAGGGAGATGGAAGAATCAGCTCCCTGTGAGAGAAGGGTGTCGTCGGCAAAGCGGATCTCGGCGTTGCTTCCATGGCCGGTTACAAGCTCTTCACCCTGATACACCTCGGCTCCGGGCCCGACAGCCCGTACACCTGAATCAGACTTCAGATAGACCTCGCCGTTGGCAGCAAGTATAACACCTATCGAATTTAGACCATTTGTTTCAGGAGACATGACACCCTCCTGTATTTGAACCGGTTATGTATATTCCGTGAGCAGTGCTCCGTAAGGTTAAAGTTGTATGTGACCCGTGGACCTGGCCTCAACCTTGAATCAGATTACGTACCAGATGAAGGGATCAATCCATGCAGCACCCCCCTTCGAAAGTGATGTCGGAGCTGGTTACGGACTGGCCTTCAACCACAGCTATCAACGTTACCCCGCCGGCACCCTCTCCGTTGGCGTCATACCAGAGCCTTCCTGATCCATCGAAAACAAAGTATTCACTGGTATCCAGCGAACCGTTGTCACCGTCTAGGTTGTCCGTTCCACCGTAGTCTCCGCCAACAATCTTGAACTTGGCCTGATTGTTGAAATCCGTGCAGCTGAACAGGAAGTCGTCATCCACGGAACTGAAGTCCGAAACAGTATCACCACCCTCAGCAAGGGCGGTGTAATAAAAGACGTCTGAGCCTGAACCACCAGTAAGGGTATCGGAACCAAGATTTCCAAAGAGCGTATCATCACCGCCGTTGCCGCCGATGATGTCATGTCCGCTGCCGCCGTTGATAACGTTGGAACCGTCACAGCCGTACAGAGTATCGCCGCCGCTGGTTCCGATAATATTTTCAACGTTGAGCACTATATCCTCACCGACACTGCCCGATTCCGTATCGGACATCAGGGATACATAGACCCCGCTGCTGGTTCCAAAGGCGATGGTGTCAATCCCGTCGCCGCCATCGATATAATCCGGCCCCTGTCCACCGATCAGCGTATCGTTACCATCCCCGCCGAACAGGGTGTCGCTGCCGTTTCCACCGTCCAGAGTATCATTACCCTCTCCGCCAAGAAGCGTGTCATCGCCGGGACGGCCATCAATATAATCGTTTCCGGCCAGGCCATCGTAATAGTCACTCTGGGAGGAACCTCGCCAGACATCGTCTCCGATAGTTCCAGTTTCAAGGGTCAGGGTATTTGCTGCTTCCGCAACGGCAGACTCCACAACAGTATCGGCAGGAAGGGTGGTGTCGGCAGTATCAAGCAGATCAAGAATATCGTCGTCCGTGGCAGTGTCCGAGACGGGATCATCAGCGGTCGGAAGAACATCTACAAAAGAAGAATCAAGAAGGTCACCGGTCAGCTCTCCGGTTAGGTCCGTGCCCTGCAGAACCTCGTTAAACACCTGCTGGACGGGATCATCAGCCGTACCATCAAGCAGATCGCCAAATGTGGATTCAAAGAAATCCGTGTCAGCAGAAGCTGCGTCCAATCCGGCAAGCCCAGCCAGAACATCAATCCCGGTTCCGGCATCAAGGGCCATGACTTCAAAGTCGGTAGTGCTGAAGTCACCCATGTCAAACTCGGCTGCATCGAAGAATTCATCTGCTCCGACGAATTCGCCGTTCTGCATTTCGGCATCGGCAAGGGCCATTCCTTCGGTTACTGCGGCCTGCATGACGGTTTCAACAACATCAGCCATTCCGGACACACCTGTGTCTGCTCCGTCAATGGCGTCTGTGCCTTCCTCGCCTGTTGCCTGCGTCCCGTCGCCCTCTTCGGAGTCAGCAGCATCGCCCTGTGCGTTTTCATCTCCCTGCCTGTCGGAATCCTGCTGATCATCGCCGTTGTCATTCTGCTGATCACGGATTTCCTGTTCCTGCTGGATGGCTGCCGGCGCTATGTCACGAAAGGTTTCGAATTCCTGGGTTGTCATGGAACGTACGCTGCCCATGATCCCGGTACTGGCAACATCAACGATGGACTGAGGAGTAGAAATCTGCCGCACTGATCCGTCAATGCTCTGGATCAGCAGGGCCTTGCCGCTGTGAATCTCTTCAACACCGTGTTTTTCACCGTCAGCACCTATTTCATGGACAGTGATGGTGCCGCGGATACCGATGGTTGCCAGCGGCGAACCAATCTTGAACCGTTCAGGATTTGTTTCGGCGATCTTTCCGGTAACCATACGGAAAGTGCCGTGTCCCATCTTGAAGAATAATTCGGAAGCGGTTCCGTCCGTTTCTTCATAGACATAATCATTCAGATGGATGGAAGAATCAGCCCCCTGCGAGAGCAGGGAGTCGTCAGCAAAACGGATCTCCGCAGAACTGCCGTGCCCGGTTACCAGTTCCTCTCCGCGATATACGGGTGCTCCGGCCTCAACCTGACGCATCCCTTCGCCCGAGCGGAGATAAACATCACCGGTTGCCTCAAGGACAACACCAATGGAACTCTGGGTATGGATCGTTTCGGGAGACATGACTCACCCCCGTTTTAATGAGACTACTCCACTATAATATAGTAAACATCCACACCAGCAATTCAAGACCTATTTAATATTTTAATAAATGTAATTTGAGACATAATTGATTCAACTTTCAAGACATGAACGTATATTCAATGCAATAAAAAGCGATATTGATTATCAATTGTGAAAATTAATGTGTTACTGAATCAGTTCAACATGAAAATTTAAACATACACTGCCAAATATAAAAAATAAAATATCTGAAGCAGGTATAATACAAACAAAAAAATCCCCACCGACACGGCAGGGATTTGCAAACTTGATATGTTTTCTCTGATTGAACTTAAATGACCAAAAAAATATCACTTTCAGAAACGGAACCGCTGTCCAGCTCGGCAACGGTCAGTTCATCGTCGGCGTTCTGCACATCAGGGTCATAGATCAGGGTTGAATTGGTGCTATCCCAGATGAAACAGGCCCCGGACTCCCCGGCAAGGATCCCGGAATAGCCGCCGTCTACAGACGCGTATCCGGCAGCACTGTCAAACCCTCCATCAATGACGAAGTAAAACGAATCTCCCTCACTGCAGTTGAAATCGAGCACAGTATCAACGGAATCGATCAATTCGGAAGGAGAATAATAATAAAAGATGTCTTCACCTGCACCGCCGGAAAGGATATCCGAACCGGCCCCGCCCCAGAGGGTGTCATCTCCTGATCCGCCTTCCAGCACATCCGCACTGGTGCTCCCGATAAGAGTATCGTTATCCAGGCCTCCGCAGAGATGACCGCTCCCGCCGACAACTTCCAGGTAGTCATCCCCGGCACCGCCTACAAGGCTGGCCGTGAATGAGCCATCGGTGTCTCCGAACATGGTGTCTCCGCTGTCCGAGCCGATAAGCCCTTCAAAGTCCGTAACAATATCGGTACCGAACTCGTGGACAGCAACTCCGCCGGAATATGAGCTGGTAATGGTGATCCCGGAACTGTCTTCTCCGATCAAACTGTAATCCAGCCAGTCATATCCCAGCCCTCCATCAAGGTTATCGCTTCCTTCACCACCATAGATGGTGTCGTCGCCGTCTCCACCATCAATGGAGTCATTTCCATCTATACCAAAGAGGGCATTATCCCCTGCATCACCAAAAATCGTATCGTCAGCTGTGGTTCCCACCACATTTTCAATTCCGGTGAACGTATCGGTATCGGTTGGAGATCCTGTCGGACCAAGGGTGGCTCCCCCTGCAGACATGTCGATATTGACCCCGGCTGTACGCTGGCTGTAATCCAGCACGTCATCGAGAGAATCTCCGCCGGTAATGCTGTCATCCCCTTCACCCGGCATAAAAATATTGCCCTGCGTATCGCTGCCGGTCAGAATATCCGCCCCGCTACCGCCGATTACCCCTTCAATGGAGACAAGAGTATCTGTGACGCCATCAGTGGTGGCAGTACCTGCTTCAAGATCCACGACAACCCCTGTAGCATCCCAGCTGTAGTCGACAAAGTCAAAGTCGTCACCGCCGTCAAGGGTATCGCTTCCAACCCCGCCATCAAGGGTATCGTCCCCGACTCCTCCGTAGAGGTAATCTGTTCCGTCTTCGCCCAGAAGAGAATCATTCCCGGCAAATCCGTAAATGGTATCATTGCCACCATTCCCGGAAATGAAATCGTTCCCGGCATTGCCATCAAGGCTGTCATCTCCGGCCGTTCCAGTCTGGCTGGTCCCGGTTATAACAGCTTCTGAAACAGCCGAGTAGTCCACAGTAATGTTATCTACCGTAACAGCGTCACCGCTGACCGTGGTTACCAGCACGTTACCACCGGCATCACCACCATTAGTGTCATACCAGAGCCTGCCGTCACTGTCGTAGACGAAAACCGGACCGGAGGTCAGCCCGGACATTGTTCCCGTATAACTCTCATCAACTGCAATAAACTCAGCGGAAAAACTGAAGTAGGAACTGTCAAAATTTATTGAATCATCAGCACTTGAAAAATTGAGCAACTTTTCATTGAAGTTATCATCTGCAGTACTGAACTGGAAAACATCCTGTCCGGCACCTCCGTCAAGGGTATCGGCCCCGGTTCCGCCCTCAAGAATATCATCACCGTCTCCGCCTTCAAGGATGTCATCACCGTCACCACCATCAAGAGAATCATCACCTGTTCCACCCAAAATTGTATCATCACCCATGCCGCCGTAAAGGAAGTCGTTATAGGTGCCTCCATCTATTGTATCCGACCCGGCACCGCCATCTATGGTATCATCGCAGGCTCCGCCGTAAAGGGTGTCATTACCTCCGCGACCCATGATGGAATCTTCGTGCAACCCGCCGTCAATATAATCCCCGAAATCTGAAATATCCGAACCTGTGAGAGTGTCCCTGCCGTCATTTCCATACAGGGTTCCGGCGACCTCAGAAACTATTGTATCCGCCAGTTTGGAGCCGTAAACATTTTCTATATCGTAAAGCTTATCCTTACCGGTCGAATGGGTGGATGTTCCCCCGGAATCATTGAGAGTAATGCTGAACCCGGCATCAACACCGGTTACGACACCTTCGTTGCCGTCCAGATAGCGGTAGTCGGCCCAATCGCTTCCGTCTCCGCCGGCAAGGGTGTCGTCACCGTCTCCGCCGTTTAGGATGTCATCTCCGGTTCCTCCGTCTAGGGTATCATCGCCATCATCACCGTAAAGGGTATCGTTATCGGCTTCTCCGTTCAGAGTATCATTACCGGCATGACCATAAATGATGTCATTGCCGTCACCACCGGAAATGGTGTCAGCGTCATTCTCGTCGGATTCGCTCTCGTCCAGCAGGTCTCCATACAACAGGTCATCCCCGGCTCCGCCTGTAATTATATCGGTAAAGTCTCCGCCGAAAATGGTATCGTTACCGTCACCGCCGTCCAGTTCATCCTTTCCGTCGCCGCCCTCAATCCAGTCGTCACCGGCAAGACCGGCAATGGAATCATCACCCTTGCCACCTATCAGGGTCTGGGTTCCCGCTGTTCCCTGTATTGAATCGCCCTGATCGGAACCGATGACGCCCTCAATACTCTTGAGAACATCTTCCTCGCCGAGGTATGATGCTTTCGGGGTTGCGGCATCAAGGTCAACTGAAACAACACCTTCAATAAGGCTGTAGTCGATAAAATCAACATCGTCGCCACCGTCATAGTTATCGCTGCCGAGGCTGCCTATGAAGGTGTTTGCACCGCTGGAGCCGATTATGCCGTCATCCCCGTCGGAACCGATGACACCTTCAATCGCAAAAAGTTCATCATATCCCAAGGAGCTGGAGCCATACATGGTCTCAAGATCAACATGCAATTCGGCAGAAGTCCCCAACGCACTGTAATCGACGAAGTCAGTTCCGTCTCCGCCATAGAGGGTGTTGTGTTCGGAACTGTCACCGGCGCTGCCCACAAGGGTATCATCGCCGTTGTCACCGTAAAGAGTATCATCGCCGGTCCCACCATCCAGAATATCATTACCGGAGAGCGCAGTTATGTTATCGTTACCGGCGTAACCGTAAAAAGTTTCATCCTCGTAAGTGCCTTCCAGCTCGTCCGCTCCGGACGTTCCGTAAAAGACATCATCCTCGGTAGTCACAGTCTCACTTTCGACAGGGCTTTCAGTCGGCTCTTCAACATCGGAATCGGGAACAGCATCGTCTTCCTGAGGCAGATCTTCAATCAGATCTTCATCATCATTTCCCGTGTTGTCTTCGGCAGTACTGCCGAATTGAGTTTCGTCACCGGTTTCATCGGCTCCGGTATCTTCCCCGGTTCCAGTGTCCTGCCCATCTCCCTGAGAGTCTCCGTCTCCAGCAGAATCTCCGTCATCAATTTCGGAGCTGCCGTCAGCCTGCGGAGGCTCTGTCAGCTTGGTTCCATCCAGTTCCCGCTGGTCTACCAGAATACCACCCGGATCAATAACACCACCGCCGCCAAAAAGGACGCTACCGCTGCGAACTGCACCATCGCCACCGGAACCGATATCACCACCACCGGGATTTTCTCCGGGTTGTGCACTCCCCTGCTGATCCGGACCTGCGGCTATTTCAGGGCCAGTGCTTTCATCGCCGTCGCCGCCCAGAACTGCACCGGGAGCATCTGCTGCACCATCCTGACCTTCACCGCCCTGAGCCTCTCCATCCTGCGGATCGGCACCTTCCCCACCGGTTCCCTCGGCTTCCCCGGCGACTTCACCAGCGGCAGCTTCGCCTTCAGCCTGCCCATCAGCATTCTCTCCCTCTGCCTGCCCATCCTCAGCAGCGTCCTGCTCTCCGTCTCCCTGCTGATCTTCGCCATCGTTCTGCGCGTCATCAGTGTTGTCCTGCTCAGGATCATCCTGCTGATTTTTCTCATCCTCGCGTTCCTGGCGGATTTCCTGTTCCTGACGGATAGCTGCGGGCGCAATTTCGCGGAAGGTGTTGAGTTCCTGAGTCGACATGGGACGCACGGTACTCAGCAATCCTGATGAAGAAATATCCACAAGTGATTGCGGCGACGAAATCATGCGCACGCCGCCGTCCAGCCCCTGAACAATCATGGCCTTGCCGCTGTGAATCTCCTCAACACCGTGCTTTTCCCCGTTACCGGGAATAATTTCATGGACCGTGGTTGTTCCGCGGATACCGATAGTCGCAAGCGGAGAGCCGATTTTGAACCGCTCAGGGTTCTGTTCGGCTATCCTACCGGTGACCATGCGGAAAGTGCCCTGCGCCATCTTGAACATAAGCGCAGGGTCCATATTTCCCGTAGGGTCAAAAGCGTAGTCGTCCAGCGAGATGGTCGAGTCACTGCCCTGAGACAGCAGGGTATCATCCACAAAGCGGATTTCCACATTACTATCAGGACCGGTGACAAGCTCCTCTCCCTGATAGACCGGGCTTCCACTTTCAAGTGAACGCACACCCGCTTCAGATTGGGCAAAAACCTCGCCGTCGACAGCAGCAACGACTCCGATTGATTGTGCAGTTATCGGCATTATTTAAACTCTCTACAATTTACTGAAACTCTAGCCATACATAAATTATAGCAAATGTCAAATCAAACACATATTTCATCACTGAACTTTATATAGCATTATAACGCAACAGATGCATTTTTACATCAATTTGAATGTACACAACGCATTCTAAAACGATATCTTACAGGAGGTAATAATTATTACCTCCTGATTCAAAGATTGAACAACCATAACAATCGCAAAATAAAACTCCCGTCTTCCTCAACCGAGGAAAGCGGGAGTTTCAAGATAACACTTACAAATATTACTACATTTTTGCAGCGGGAGGGATAGGACCCTTCTTAAGCCCCCAGACAAATAGGGCCAGCCCGGCAAGAATCATGGGAACACACAGAAGCTGTCCCATAGTCAGCCATCCGAAAGCAATAAATCCGAGCTGCGGGTCCGGCTGGCGGAAAAACTCCACAAAAGCCCTGAAAGAACCATATCCCATCAGGAAAAGGCCTGTAGCTGTACCGCGCGGGCGTGGCTTGGCGGACCAGAACCAGAGAATAAGGAAAAGCAGGAGCCCCTCAAGTGCCCCTTCGTAGAGCTGGGAGGGGTGCCGTGGCAGAGTTCCTGCCCTTTGGCTCGGGAAGACCATGCCCCACGGAACATCGGTCACCCTTCCCCACAATTCGCCGTTGATGAAATTCCCTATTCGCCCGCAAAGCAGGCCAAGCGGGGCCAGCGGCACAAAGAAATCACCCACATCAAGTGTTGTGCGCCCTGTTGCCTTTGCGAAACGCCAGGCCACGATCGCGACCCCAGCAGCACCGCCGTGAAAGGACATGCCGCCCTTCCAGACTGCCACAATATCGAGAGGATGTGCCAGGAAATATTCCGGTTCATAAATCAGGCAATATCCAAGCCTGGCACCGACAACAAGGCCGACCACAAGCCAGGTGATCAGATCGTCCACCTGCTGCCCAGTCCAGTTGTTGGTGGGCTTGGAAGCCCGGTAACGGCCCAGCATCCATGCAATCGCGAAGCCGATCATATACATCAGGCCGTACCAGTTGGCTTTAAGCGGTCCGATGCGGAATGCCACAGTGTCAAATTCAGGAAGTACAATCATAACTAATAACCTGTGCAATAACTTGGTTAGAAAAAAACAGCCCTATCCAGCCTATTTTTCCCGGACAAATTCAGTTACAATCCAGAATAAGGAAATACAAGGAAATCCCCGATGGAAGAACAAAAAGATTTTGATATTCTGGAAATGCCCGCAGAAGGACTGGCCGCCTATTGGCTTTCTATCAAGAAACTGATTGATGTAAAGCGCAACAGGGAAGTTCTTGAGGAAGAGATACGATATACCCGGGAACCATACATCAAATTTTTGCTGGAAACGGCATTTTCAGAAATGGACCCCGAAACGGTCCAAAGACTGGCAGCCCATAAGACCAAGACCCTGATCGGGGAATACGCACGCAAGCTTTCAGCCATGCAGCTCGCCTTGCGGGCCATGTCTTCACAGGAAAATCCCAGGATAACCTTTGTCCGGATGGCATCCCAGTATCCGGTTTCCGTCATTTCCGAAAAAAAGGCGTTCAGTCTGGCACACGGTCTTGTTGACGGCCTGCTGGATAAAAATTCAGACCACACCCTGCTCTTGGAGTTCGACCACAAACTCCAGCCGGACCGTCTGCTCGTCAAACTGCTCTTTCACATAATCCTGAGTCGAAAAGAAGGCAAACAGCAACTGGAGCAGCTCATCCCGTATATCAAGATTCCCTTCTACGCCAATGGATTAACCCAGGTCATAGACGGGTTTGATCACCGGGTGCTGCAAACCAACCTCACGGTACAGGCAGACCAGATATTAAGTTACTCAGAACGGAAAATGGATATGGCAGCAGAAATGTGCCTTGGGATCAGAAAAAAACTCAGTTACGACGATATCTTCCGCATTGCCCGGGCCTTCATGCCTTAAAAAATCCGAGCTCAGAAGATCGGGCGGAAGCCACTTTACGCCTTTCTGCCGCGCTTGAACTCAGCAGCGGCCTTTACGAAATTTCCGGCCCAGCAGGGAGCGCCAAGCGCATGGATATGATTGTAACCTGCGTAGATGTTGCCGCGAACCAGCCCGTCGTGCCCGTCAGCCATGCCCTTACCCCGATCCATATCCAGCGCGTAACGGGGAGATGCCTCCTTGTTATCCACACACAGAGAATAATGGAACTCGTGGCCGATGACCTTTGAGCCCAGCGGAAAAAACGGATTGTCATGCACTATTGTTCCGGATGTATAACCAAGCCCCTGCGGCCTCGGGCACAGGCGGGTGGAAAGGTCAAGCACACCGGACATGGGGAAAAGACAACCCTCGTACTCCACATCTCGTCCCAGATACATGAACCCGCCGCATTCGGCAAAAATGGGCAGACCGGAATCAGCAAGAAAACGCACGTGTTCGCGTATCAGAACATTCTCGGAAATCTCTTTCGCCAAGGTCTCGGGAAAACCACCGCCGAGATAAAGTCCGTCTATTTCCGGCCAGGTCTCATCCGCAAAGAGCGAAACCTCTTTAATCTCCGCCCCTGCACGTTCGAGGGCCTCAAGGTTCTCCTCATAGTAGAACCACAGGGCCTCATCACGGACGATCCCGATTACCGGCTTTTCACCACTGGCAGGCACAATGTCGGTCCAGGCCGACTCCGCGGCAGAAAGTCCTTCCTGCGCGCCTGCTGCAATCGCATACACGGCATCAAGATCGATGCAGTCCTGAGCCATCCGGCCGAGGGTGTCCAGAGCCTTGTCCACGGCATCATATTCGGTATTGGAAACAAGACCCATATGACGTTCGGGGATGGGATTATCCTTGAATTTTGGAAGCATGCCCAGGACAGGCACATCAGTGTAGGTCTCGATTGAACTGCGCAGGATATTGCGATGCCGCTCACCGGCAGTACGGTTGAGAATAACCCCGGCAAGATTGAATCCGTCTTCAAAGGCTTTGCAGCCGGCGACAATCGCGGCAACGGTGCGGGTCATTTTGGTGCAGTCGATGGTCAGGATGACAGGAGCCTTGATTATACGGGCAAGCTCAGCCGTGGAACATGAACCGTCCACGTCCTTGCCGTCAAAGAGTCCCCTGTTTCCTTCAACTATGGAAATATCGGCGTCCAGCCCTTTTTCCAGAAAAAGGGCTTTGAGGCGGTCATTGGGCATAAGGAAAGGATCAAGATTGGTGGCATACCGACCGGAAGCAAGCCCCAGCCATCTGGCGTCAATGTAGTCGGGCCCCTTTTTGAAGGGCTTAACCACCCGGCCCCGATTACGGAAGGCACGGCACAACCCGAGCGTGACAATGGTCTTGCCGGTGCCGCCCGAAAGTCCGGCTAAAACGATACGAGGAAAATTCATCTTCTGATTACGCCCTGTAATAATTCATCCAGTAGCTCATCCGCACAAGGGTTTCAGTAGTGTTTCAAGGCTAAAAAGACAAGCGAAACCTTGCCCTGCCTGTTTGGGAGCAACCCAAAAAAAATGCCTTGCCCATTGATGGACAAGGCACTTGAAAGCTCAGGATAAGCCGAAGATTAATCTTCGTGCTCTGCTGCGCCCTGCTTACCGGCACCCTTCAGGCCGTACATGGTAGTACTTCCGGAGGACCAGTATTCGACTTTTTCCGCTTTAACGAGTTCGGTCAGAACCTTTTTCACATCGCGGCCTTTCTCATCCGGGAAAAGCTTAGTGAAATCGTTAAAGTAAAATTTACTCTTATCACCTGTCTTCTTTTCCAGGAACTCAAGAATAGTAGCTTTTGCGGATTCCATTTCGATCGCCATAATAAGCCTCTTCTTTTTTTAAACGGGGCGCGGAAAATTCCGCGCCCCTTAATTCTCAATTCTGATTAGAACTTGAACTGAGTGGACTGACGCCAGGTGTAGTATGCGGGATCACGGAAATCATCGATGAGGTGAGGAGTGAACTCCAGACCGGTTTTCTCGAAGAAACGTTCCCAACCGATACGCTCTGCCCAGTCACCCAGACGTTCGTATTTGTTGGCGTCTGCTTTGTAGACATCAACAATCTTACGGATGGTCTTGGTCAGTGTCGGCCAACGGGGAGGTTCGTTGGGGATAAATGCAACAACAACCTTGGAGAACTTAGGCATGGAGATACGGTTGGAAACCTTACCACCAACCATCAGTGCGATACCGTCACCTTCCTTATCGGAAAGGGGCAGGGAGGGGCACATGGTGTAGCAGTTACCGCAGTACATGCAGCGTTCTTCCTTAATGGCAACAGTCTTGTACTGCTTGCCGTCGAGCTCGACCTTGGAAGGACGAACAGCGCCGGTGGGGCAGGAAGCAACTGCCAGAGGAATTTCGCAAAGGTTGTCGAGGTATTCGTGGTCGATGATGGGGGGCTTACGGTGGATACCGACAACAGCGATATCGGAGCAGTGGCAAGCACCACACATGTTCAGACAGCAGGCAACAGCGATACGCACGGGTGCGGGCATGTTGTGTGAAGTGAACTCTTCGAACATTTCGTCCATGATAACTTTAACAGTACCGGAAGCATCGGTCGCGGGGGTGTGGCAGTGAACCCAGCCCTGAGTGTGAACGATGTTAGAGATACCGGCACCGGTACCACCCACGGGGAACTTGTAAGAACCACCTGCGAACTTGCGGGAAAGCAGATCTTCTTTCAGAGCTACCATCTTGTCCTTGGAATCAACCATGAACTCGACGTTGTTACGGGTGGTGAAACGGAGGTAACCGTCGCAGTGTTTGTCTGCGATGTCACACATTTCACGGATCAGAGTAATAGTCATGAGGCGAGCGGTACCACAGCGGACTGTGTATACTTCATCTCCGGATTCGGCAACGTGAACCAGTACGCCCGGCTCAAGAATTTCATGGTATTTCCATTTGCCGAAGTTATTTTTGATAACCGGGGGAAGGAACTCGCTAAAGTTACGAGGTCCAATGTCCGAGATCCGGTTTTCCATCGGTTTGTCTGGATTGTAGCCAGAAGAAACGAACGCCATGTCTGTCCTCCCGTGTTATCTCTGGTGTCTTTTTCTGTATTCGTTAATATCACGTTCCCAAGGACCATCAACATCTTCAGCTTTCCAGAAGATGTAGGGGTTGTGTCTGGGTTCCTGAACGTGTCTGGGATCAGCATCGATACCGGTAACTTCAAGAAGCTTCTGGAAGCCCATGCGGCGCATGGTTTCACCAAGACGCTCACGGTTCTTACCTTCTTCCATCCACCAGTCCCAAATGTTCTCAACAACTTCTTTCACTTCGTCGAAGGGATCTTCTACCTTGATGAAGGGAACGAGGAGGGAGCTGAGCTGAGGACCGTCAAGGATCGGAGCTTTAGCACCGCAGAGGATGGATGCTCCGCGATCGTTACCGATCATCAGTGCGCGGGGCATGGTGTTGATGCAGTGCATGCAGTGCATACATTCTTTGTCGTTGATGGACAGTTTGCCATCTTCGTACTTGATGCATCTGCCGGGACAGAGAGCAACAACTTCTTTCTGGATGTCGAATGCACCCCAGTCACGACCGGAGTGTGCACCAGCGTTGGGCTTGAATTCGCCGCCGACATAAGCTGCAACAGCTTCCTGGTCGATGCGGATTTCGTCTTTCCAGATACCTACAACGGAGAAGTCGGAACGAGCGAGTGCACAAACACAGCTGTTGGGGCAAGCGTCGAACTTGAACTTGAACTTGTAGGGGAATGCGGGACGGTGGAGTTCGTCCTGGTATTCCTGGGTCATGTGGTAGCAGAGACCCTGAGAGTCGTAACATGCATACTGACAACGGGACATACCGAGACAAGCTGCGGGAGTACGCAGGTTGGAGCCGGAGCCGCCGAGGTCAACGTTTACATTGTGGGTCAGTTCAAAGAAAATTTCTTCGAGCTGGGGAGTGGTGGTTCCGAGGAAGACGATGTCACCGGTAGAACCGTGCATGTTGGTCAGACCGGAGCCGCGCATATCCCAGATATCAGTGATCTGACGCAGGAATTCGGTGGTGTAGTACTTACCACTGGGCTGAGCAACACGAACAGTGTGGAAGTGTGCTACGCCGGGGAACATTTCGGGCTGGTCACAGTAACGGCCGATAACGCCGCCGCCGTAACCGAAAACGCCAACGATACCGCCGTGTTTCCAGTGAGTTTCACCATCAGAGTAAGAGAGCTCGAGTACACCGAGAAGGTCATCACAGACTTCAACGGGAATCTGGTATTCCACGCCCTTCTCATTTTTGGCTCTAACTTCGGCTTCTTGTTTTACGTCGGACACGAAGCTAGGCCACGGCCCGCTTTCAAGCTGGTCCAACAAGGGAGTTTTGTGTTTCGCCATTCCCTTAAACCTCCATAAAGTTTAATAGATATACCTACCAATACAAATTAGGCATCCGGTTTGCCGCCAGTGTCACCCGGCTTCGCCCGGTTGCTTTCCTCTCTTAGTGCGAGACCCCCCAATCGGCATACGATGCAGGGGAGGGAAAGATACCCTTAAGTGAAAAAAAACACAACCTAAGGTGTGAGATAAAGAACTTACACACTTTTTGTCAACACATGATTGAAATTATCAGCGATGACAAAATTCGGGACTTGCCAAGCAGCCCGGATTAAGCGTAATTACTCATCCCTACACAAGGTGCGTCAATAGCAAATATTACCTACAGAAATTTTTGATAACCAGCAACATAAACTTGAAAAAGTGATTGTCTTAATATGAATGAATGCAAACAGTGCGGTACCTGCTGCCGCAAAGGCGGTCCGGCCCTTCACACCCAGGACCTTGGACTGCTCAGGGAGTCCGAGGGTCTTGATCTTACAGACATTGTAACCCTCAGGAAAGGTGAGCTTGTCTTTGACCAGCCCGAGAACGCAGTCGCCCCCCTCAAGGAAGAAATTCTTAAGGTAAAGGGAGCAGGCGGATCATGGACCTGCAAATTCCTGGCTGTCTCCTCACAGGTCTGCCGGATCTACAAGAACCGTCCCCTTGAATGTCAGACCCTTTTCTGCGGCGATCCCGACCCCCTTTTGAAAATATACGATAAGGATCGACTTACCCGCAGGGACATACTGCCCGAAGGACATCCTGTTCTGGAACTTATCGAAGAGCATGACAGACGGTGTTCCCCGAAAAAACTGGCCTCCCTTGCAACTGAGGTCGTTGCGGACTGGAACGGCAAGGAAGACCTCAGGGCTGATCTGCGCGAAATGATGATTTATGATAAATCCGTGCGCGACCTCGTAGTCGAAAAAGCCGGACTTCCCGAAGAAGCCATGGACTTTTTCTTCGGACGTCCCCTTGGAATCATCCTGAAAGGATACGGCATCATTTCCACGCCCAACGGCAATTCCTTTTCACTGCGCAAAGCATCCTGACGGGAGATAAAAGATGAAAGATGAACGCGGACTTTACTACTACCCTTCCCTTCAGACCCGCGACACAAGAATGTATGTTCGTGAAAACCTTGGTTCTGTAGAATTCCGTCTTTGGTCCAACGAGAATCCCGTCATTTGGGACAAACATGAATGGCTGCCTTACGACGTGATTCTTGAAGCTGCCGAAGAGTACAAGAAACGCGGGTCCGACCGCAACCCGCTTGCCCTTTACGATCTTGGTGTGGCGCAGCAGCTCATCAAAGAAGACAAGATCACTCATTAATGATTTCGCATAGAGAGAAAAGGAAGTCAGGCTCACAACAGCCTTTATCTGGCTGCCGCTTGTGCCTGCGCTGTCATGATCCCGAATCCTGATTTGCTTCGCTGTGCAAACTGAAAGACATTTTCTTTTTTCAGGAAAATTGTTCGGGAACGCTTATTTAATAGTAAGCCCAAAAACGGCCCGGAAATCCTTTCGATTTCCGGGCCGTTTTTATTCGGTTTCAACCTCAATGCCTTCCCTTTTGAGAATGGCTGCAAACAATCCGTCTCCCTCGACAAGTTTGCTGCTGAACGTGCCATCGTAAACCATGCCGCTGCCGCATGACGGGGACCTAGCCTTCAGAATGGCCTTCCGGGCGCCTACCATCTTTGCCAGCTTGAGGCATTCCTCTGCGCCGCGCAGAAAATTATCGGTAACATCAACACCCTTTTCAGTGAGCACCCTGTTGCTGACAATCTCACATGCCGGACGCGGGGTAGGAAGCCCCCCCAGCTGTTCAGGACAGACCGGGACAGCCCGGCCTTCGCGAACCAGTCCCATGACCCGCTCATCCGCGTTATCCCTGCCGTCATATCTGCAACAAAGCCCGGCAAGACAACCGCTTACAATATACATATGTTCAACCTCCAGAGGCCGAAAGTTCGTTGTTACAATTCCTGCTGTATGCTAGTGCTAATTTCACAAACAACTTCCACGGTCAAGGAGGACTTATGATCGCCATTACCACTTCCGTTTTCGAACTCTTCAAAATCGGTCCCGGGCCGTCCAGCTCCCATACAATCGGCCCCATGCGGGCCGGGTACAATTTTTACAGTTCCGTAAGGGAGCTGACGCTTTCGGAGACTCCAGACAATCTTGAGGTTCGCCTGTACGGAAGCCTTAGTGCAACAGGGGAGGGGCACGGCACCGACCGTGCGGTTATTGCCGGACTGCTCGGTTATCTTCCCGACACCGTGGACTGCTCTTTTCTGGACAGCCTCGCCGACAGATCCAGCCATAAGTTCGACAGCGGAAACATCTCCCTGCCCATAAGCGTCAATAACGTTGTCTTTGCAGAGGTGGAAAACAGTTTTCCCTACGCAAACACCCTGCTCATCAGGCTAAAAAAAGGGGATACCATTATCCATGAGCAGGAGTACTACTCCATCGGCGGAGGATTCATTAAATGGAAAGGAGAACTGGAGGAAATCCCCTGCGCTCCAAAATACAAGTACTCATGCATGGAAGAGTTGAAGCAGATCCTTACTGACAAGGAGATGAGACTGCACCAGCTTGTACTGGAGAACGAATCTTCCGTTACCGGGCTCAACGAGGACGAAATAAACATAAAGCTGGACGCCATAATCGATACCATGAAGAAAGCCGTTGAAAACGGGCTGTCCGCCGAAGGAGTGCTGCCCGGCCCCATCGGACTGCACCGTAAAGCCAAAAGATTGTATGGCAGCAGCTCAAAACCGAATGCTGCGGACGCTTTCCTGCTGCGCCTCAACGCATACGGATTTGCTGCTTCCGAAGAAAATGCGGCCGGTCATATTGTAGTAACTGCTCCGACTTCCGGTTCCGCCGGGGTAATTCCGGCTGTGGTCTACGCACTGGAGGAAGATCTGGGCATCAGCAGGGAAATGGTCCGTCAGGGAATGCTCGTTGCAGCGGCCCTTGGCTTCATTGCAAAACACAATGCCAGTATTGCCGGTGCCGAGGTTGGTTGTCAGGGTGAAATCGGGGTTGCTTCGGCCATGGCTGCCGGGCTGGTAACCTACGCCAATGGATTCCGTTTCTGGCGAACCGAGAATGCGGCGGAAACAGCACTGGAGCACCACCTCGGTCTTACATGCGACCCGGTCGGGGGATACGTGCAGATTCCGTGCATTGAAAGGAATGCCATGGGAGCTGTCCGAGCATACAACGCGTACCTGATCGCCAGCGTTGAGAATGAACAGTTCCACAAGGTGACTTACGATGAAGTAGTGAAGGCCATGGCCGACACCGGCAGAGACATGGATTCAAGATACAAGGAGACATCACTCGGCGGATTGGCTGTATCGGTCCCCAACTGCTGACAGCAGATTTTACTGAACGAAAAAAACGCCCCGCAAGCTGATGTCTGCGGGGCGTTTTTTCTTTTATTGTAAAGCTATGCCTTAACGTGGAGCAGCTTGGTGAGCTTGGCCAGCAGTTCAGGCTTGCAGTTCAGATCATCTTCCTGCTCAAGGAAATGTCTGCGCTGGGCAAAACGGTCCTTGAGGGTCTGGATGTACTCTGCACGGTTATCAACGTTTTCAGGGTTGTAGGTGTCGTAATAACCGGGCAGCACCCTTTCCATGCAGTTACGCTTGGGAATCTGCGCTCCGGGCAGCAGATCCCAGTCTTCCCACTCCAGTTTGTCGGTAAGGATCATGGACTGCAGGGTCAGAGAGGTCTGCAGGGGAATGGGATTCAGGTCGGAATCGGAGGATTTCCAGAATCCGACGGAGTTGAAACTGTAGCCGTGCGCGCCGCAGTCGAAGACATTGGCGAATGCTTCAACATCCTTCCAGAGTTCGTAAACGCGGAAGGGGTTGGCAAAAGGAATAAATACCAGTTTCTTCAGCTCTTCTTCCGATACGTTCTCGGCGAGGTTGCGCTTGGTCATGAGAGCTGCACCCATGGCTACTGCAAGGTAGGTATCGGTGAAACGAATGATGGGAGGCAGACAGGAATCCTTCATCAGCCAGCACAGGGAATCTGGGAATGTGCAGCGATTGACGTATTCGCCGAGCACGTCACGGTCGATAAGAGCGCGGCCGTTGGGGTTGCGGATATCCTGTCCGAGCGGCATGACTTTTCCGTCAATCTCAAGCATGGCATGGTTCATGACCGATACCATGTATTTCCAGTCCGGGTTGCCCAGAGGCCGGGAGTCGGTCTTGTCAAAAAGCGTCGGTTCCCAGGCACGGCAGACACGGTTTTCAATATCAATCTGGAATGCATCGTCGTGCAGAACCTTCTTGGTAAAACCGGCCGGCAGAGTTCCGCCATTGTCGTGCGAGTTGGTGTGTGAGGATTTACCTGTTCCGGAGAGACCGAAAAAGGCAATGGATTTCTTGCCCAGACCCTTGATTTCTGCGTCGGAGCATTCAGCAAAATCGATTTCCTTGATACCGCCGTGACATGCTGCCATGCCGACACGGATACCGGAAGTCCAGGCCAAGGTGAGAGTGCCTTTCTTGCGTTCGCCGAAATAGCGCATGCCGAAGTTGTAGATTACGTTGCACTCTTCATCCACGAGGGCCAGCTGCGGGAAGCCCTGATTGTGATAGAAAGGATCGGTGTTGCGCCAGAGGTTGTCACCGATAATGATGATGTCCTGAATGGGCAGCTTTGCACTTTCAGCATATTCTTTGGCAAGTTCGTCAAAGGGAGTGAAGTTGACCAGCCAGTTGAAAATGTTGGCGGCATCATCTTCACCGCCGAGAATGGTGGCCTTAATCATGAGGTCCTGATCAAGACCCACGACTGCTTCAGCCTTAATCAACGACCGTTCCTGCATGTCGGAAATAGCTTCACGCAGATCACCGAGAACCTTGCGCTGATCAGCACCGCTGAGCCTGTTGTAAAAACGGCGGGCCATGGCGGTACGGCCGACAATTTTACCGTGGCAGTGGTTCAGCAGCTTTGCGCCTTCGGGAAGACCGAGACGTTTGGCAGCTTCCGGATAAATGGGGTGGTCTGTTTCCATTACATCCCACTGCTTGCGGGCAAGATCATAAGCTTCAGCTGCTGTCACCTTGCGGACCCGTTTATCGGCAAGAAGGGTTTCCGCAATAGCGCGCAACGGCGGAATCTTGGAAAGATCGTCTTTATAGAATTCGTAGGTTGACTGACTGGCCACTTTTTTCCTCCAAAGAAAATGTTAAGTCCAACGGCTACCGAAAAGCCGTCCCTGATGGACTTGTTATATGATTTTTTATTTACAGGCCGTAAAAAAGAACAATTACCCTCAAATTTTCGAGTCCTGCCCGAGGCATTCCCTATGGACCCGCAAATCTGCCTGTGATTACGGCATTCACTTTTTTCCCGGCCTGTAACTCCATTTGCGATAAATTACCACTGTTCATTTGTCCCAAAAACAAGAGAGGACTTCCTGGAGAACAGTTCCCTGTTGGTGCACGCAAATGTATTCCACAATTTATACAGTCAAAGCCGTGCCGGTAAAAGGCTACAGCATTGAGAAGGGCGCATTCTCGGTTATGAGAATGCGCCCTATTCATCTTAATATGCCTGTACCTTTTTCTGCTTGGTCGCCTTCATAGTCTTGGCAACAGACGCAAGTGTACACTTACGTTTAGTCTGCATCTTTCGGGTATCAAGCTTCATGGCTACCGATCCTACATTGCCAGAACAGACCAGAGCACACCGGCTGCGACAGCGGAACCGAGAACCCCGGCAACGTTGGGGGCCATGGCATGCATGAGCAGGAAGTTATGCGGATCTTCATCACGGGCAATCATCTGGACAACCCTTGCGGAGTCGGGAACGGCGGAAACGCCGGCTGCACCGATCAGCGGATTGAGTTTATCCTTGAGGAACAGGTTCATGATTTTGGCAAAACCGACTCCACTGGCGGTAGCCACACAGAAGGAAGCAGCACCGAGACCGAAGATAAGCAGACTGTCCGGAGTAAGGAAGGTCTGGGCCTGAGTGGATGCACCTACGGAGAAACCGAGCAGGATGGTAACGGAGTCGATGAGCGCGGTACGCGCTGTTTCCGCCAGACGCTCGGTAACACCGGATTCCTTGAGCAGGTTACCGAAGAAGAGCATACCGACCAGGGCAAGCGACCCCGGAGCGATAAGAGCGGTAATGATGAATCCGCCCACCGGGAAAAGCACTTTTTCACGGGTGGTTACTGTACGGGGTGCAGTCATGCGGATAAGACGCTCTTTTTTGCTGGTCATGAGCTTCATGATCGGCGGCTGGATTACCGGAACAAGTGCCATGTAGGAGTAAGCCGCAATGGCGATAGCTCCCAGCAGATGCGGTGCCAGCTTGGACGAAAGGAAGATGGCCGTAGGACCGTCCGCCCCGCCGATAATACCGATGGAAGCTGCTTCAGCGGGAGTAAATCCCATATACAGCGCTCCGATGAGAGTCGCGAAGATACCCATCTGGGCTGCTGCGCCGAGCAGAATAAGTTTCGGGTTGGAGAGCATGCACGAAAAGTCGGTCATGGCTCCGATTCCCAGGAAGATCAGCGGCGGGAAGACCCCTTTGCTGACGCCGAAGTAGATATAGTAAAGCACGCTGCCTTCGTCATAAACGCTGAGCGGCATACCCGCGATGGCGGGAATGTTGCCCACGATGGCTCCGAACCCGATGGGCAGGAGCAGCAGCGGCTCGTAATCCTTGATAATAGCCAGAGCGATGAAGACGGCACCGATAACAATCATGATGAGGTTACCGGGGGTCATCTGAGCAAAGCCCGTTGTGCTTAAGAAGTGAAGAAGTATATCCATAACGTCCGTCTAGCCCTTGTTTTTATGCAGGTACGCCACTGCAGCGGCCACAATTTCCGCTTCAGAAGGCCCGCTCTTGATAGTGGGCGCGGGAGCTTTGGCCACCGGCCCGTGGTGGTGGGCTGAAGGCGGAATAATCTTGTTGCAGAGTGCGACAATCTTGGGCAGCAGCGCAATGTAGCAGCTGACCAAAACCAGGGCGACGAACACGATGCTCATGCCGGTTAAGGAAAGTGCCACGCCGTTGCCGGCAACCACGTTATCCCAGCTGAACAACACTTGTTGCATTGGAGTCTCCTATTGCGCTTAAGTGTTGCGGGGCTAGACGGTCATCTCGGCAAGAAGCTGGCCCTGCTGCACCTGATCTCCCGCAGTAACTGCGAAAGAGGTGACAGTACCGGCCTTGTGTGCCTTGACTTCCATTTCCATCTTCATTGCTTCCATAACCACTATGGTCTGTCCTTCCTGAACCGCAGTACCGGGTTCGACAGCCGTACGGATGATCAGACCGGGCATGGGAGCCGCTATCGGCTCAGTTGCACCGGCGGAAGCTGCGGTAGCACCGGCTGAAGCTGCTGCATCACCGGCTCCTACAGAGTAGGACTTGCCGTTGATTGTTGCGGTGGCACCATCAACATTTACAGTGTAGGACTTGCCGTCCACAGTAACGTTGACTGTTCCCGAACCGGAACCGCCACCAACTGTTGCACCGAGCTTCTGAAGCTGTTCGGCTTCAACGTCCTTCTTGTAACGGATGCCGATACGGGCGTTGCCTTTAAGGAAGTTGACGCCCTTGTCCTTGCAGGTTGCCACGATGAAGATGTTCTCTTCGCTAAGCTCAAAGCCCTCTTTCTCGCAGGTTTCGCGAGCGGGCTTGAGACCCTTGCTGGGATCTGCGTCGTTGATTTCAAGGGGAGTCTTGGTAGTGGGTTCAAGGCCCATCTGTTCGGAAGCAAGCTTTACAACTTCTGCATCCGGAGCGACCGGGGTCTTGCCGAAGTAGCCCAGAACCATCTTGCCGTAACCGTCTGCAAACTTCTTCCAGGGACCGAACATGACGTTGTTGAACGCCTGCTGGAAGTAGAACTGGGAAACAGGGGTAACGGAAGTTCCGAATCCGCCCTTGCGTACCACTTCACTCATGGCCCGGATGATTTCCGGGTACCTGTCCATGAGGCCGTTATCGCGCAGCATCTGGGTATTAGCAGTCAACGCGCCGCCGGGCATGGGGCTGAAGGGAATCATGGGATCAACCTGAGTTGCTTCAGGCGGCAGGAAATAATCCTTCATACAGTCACGGAAGACATCCTCGGCCTTGATGATCTTGTCGATGTCAACGTCGATGGTGTAGTCGGTGCCGCGCAGAATGTGCCACATGGTGACAATATCGGTCTGGCAGGTTCCGCCGGAGGCAGGAGCCATGGACAGGTCGATAGCATCAGCACCGGCCTCGATAGCCGACATGTAGCAGAGTCCGCCGATTCCGGCTGTCTCGTGGGTATGGAAATGCAGCATGACGTCAGCAGGCAGCATCTTCTTGGCCAACTTTATAGTTTCGTGAACCTTGGATGGGGTAGATGTACCGGATGCGTCTTTAAAACATACTGAATCAAAAGGAATTCCCGCATCAAGAATCTGGCGCAGGGTCTTCTCATAGAAAGCCGCGTCGTGTGCGCCTGAACATCCGGGAGGCAGTTCCATCATGGAAACAACCACCTGATGCTTGAGGCCGGCATCAACTATACACTGACCGCTGTAGATCAGGTTGTTGACATCGTTTAGAGCGTCAAAGTTACGGATTGTGGTTATGCCGTGTTTGGCAAAAAGATCGGCATGGGCTTTGATGACATCACTGGGCTGGGACTCAAGACCGACCACGTTGACACCGCGGGCAAGCGTCTGAAGATCGGCATCAGGACCTGCGGTCTCCCTGAACCTGTCCATCATTTCAAAGGCACATTCATTGGAATAGAAATAGAGGGCCTGGAACCGTGCACCTCCGCCAGCTTCAAACCAGTCAATCCCTGCTTCCTTAGCCGCTGCTACAGCAGGCAGGAAATCATCGGTTTTGACCCTGGCTCCGTAAACGGACTGAAAGCCGTCACGAAAAGCAGTACACATGAACCTAATCTTTTTCTTGGCCACTTCCCCTCCCTATGGTTTGAGAATGGAGAGAACTACCGCAGACAGCAGCCTGCAGTTCCACATTCTTGTTAAACCCAAATTTTAAAAGGAAACCAGTATTTTACGAGAACATTTTCGTCTAGCCAGATGTAAAGTGCGGCAGTGTGACGAGCTGAAAGTTAAACTGACCTAACACATTCCTCTGACAATTTCAGCAAAAAAGAACGGCTTAAAAAAATTTAAGTAGTTGCAATTAAATTTGGGACCATTTTAATATTGTTATAAAATTAATACAGACCACTCAAAAGTGGCACATACAAACAATAAACATCTATTATTAAATAATAATTTATCTTTATTCAAACACAATACCTCGGAAAACGCCCAGACACATCATACCGTTTCTCATTTTTGAACGACTGCTCACTCATTAATTATTTTGTTCACAAATGAACCCTATTTTGAACGAAAAACAACAATATCGTAGCCAACCTTTAGTGTGAATTAACATTTTTGTCTCCATTAACATACGAACTTGCGCATATGAACAATTACCTACCCCACTGGTAGTTGTTTAAGAAAATATGCTAATGCGAAATTCGCAATCGAGAAAACGCAATTATCTGATTCCCTTCAAAATCCCCATATCTTTCGCTACCATTGGAAACAAACCATTCCACCAAGCCCAATCGACTGCACCCCCGCTTTTCACATGAGAATACGACACAAAAGAAAAGGAGCCTTTCCCGGGAAAGACTCCTTTCATAAATTACCGATGGAGCTAAAAGAACTATCTACAGAAAACTAAAATACACCCAATCAGCTAAATTTATAGTGTTTTACAACTTTTGTAGATGTTTATTTTTTGTTCTTTTCACTTGAGCAGCTCTCTTCATTGCAGGTAGGCGTCGAAGAACAGCTGCAGCCACAACCACATCCTCCCCAGGACTTACCAAACCATTTTCGGCCTAGAAAAACTACTGCCACACCTATTACTATAAAAACCAGAATATCCTGCATTTAGCCCTCTCATAAATGATATAGCTTTTCATTCTCAAACAACAATTAATAATCAGACCGACAAAGTCAAGAAAAGGACACAGGTTCATGAAAAGCAAAATCCCCCTGACACAATGCGTTCAGAGGGATTTCACTGTACTCTTGAGTCCATGCTCAAGCCAGAAAGTTTTGCAGCAGCCCCAGAAATTTCCCGACCTGTACGGGAAACCTGTCGAACAGCGTTCTGCATGCCATATATGTAGCGAACAGGAAAGCCGCGAATCCGCTCCAGACTACTACATCGAAGATGACCGGTATTGCTTTTTCAGAGATCCTTCTTTTACTCATAATCTCCTCCTGCCCTGTACATATGCAATGGCCGCGCCATCATTCCGAGTACCAGCAACTACGCGGTACTAGGGCAAAAAAAAAGGCACCCCGCAATTCTAGGTGCCATTAATTTGTCAGCACAGCCTATTACTCGTGGTTGCGGACAAAGAACCTGAAAACACCCCCCAGGCAGATCAGGAACCACTCAACCCCGATACCGGCAGACACTTATTAACATAGCCACCTGCAAGAAAGCCTGTTTTCATGAATTTGATTTATCCCCTTACCACTGAAGCAAATATCCGGTTCACCCTTCATACATAAGAATACGATGGCTTAGTCAAACCTCATAAGGAACGGCAACAAGCATAATCATGTTCACATAATTGACTCTGTTATCAACTGCCATGGCCCCAAAACAGCGACCAGCCTTTTGAAACAATCCGCACCAAAGGACTGCGAATCCCCCCTTGACTCAAACTGCATGGTGCTATAGTTTTAAAAAAAGTATGCAGCAAGAACCCCGACAAATCAAAATCAGGTTCCCTGCATCTACATATTTTATAAGGAAGGCTCAAAATGCACATATCCGAGGGAGTTCTCTCCATTCCTGTCCTTGCTGTCGGAGCGGCAACAGCCATTGCCGGAACAATGATAGGCCTGAAAAAACTCGATTCCGAAAAACTGGTGTCCGCCGCACTGCTTTCTTCAGTTTTTTTCGTTGCCTCGCTCATCCACATTCCAATCGGCCCTTCCAGTGCACACCTTATTCTCAGCGGCCTCATGGGGCTGATCCTCGGCTGGGCAGCCTTCCCGGCAATTTTGACAGGTCTTCTGCTGCAGGCGGTCCTCTTCCAGTTCGGCGGCCTGACAGTACTTGGGGTCAATACCACCATCATGGCTCTCCCTGCCGTGATCTGCCACTACCTTTTCCGGCCTATGCTGAGCAAGACCGGCTTCACAGTGAACGTTGGAGCTTTTCTGTGCGGGGCGATGTCCATCGCGATGTCTACCATCCTCACAGCCTTTGCCCTTTCATTCACCGACGAAAGCTTCATCTCTGCTGCAAGACTGCTGGTCTATGGTCATATTCCCATCATGATAATTGAAGGCTTCATTTGCGTTTTTGCCTATGGCTTCCTCCAGAAGGTAAGACCAGAAATCCTGCTCCTGAGTCAGGAAACATAATCTTTCAAGATCAGACTACCTGAAAAGCAAGGCCGGAACAGACATGCTGTTCCGGCCTTTTTTTATCAGATGACCTTCATTTTCTCCCACTTCCCGCCCTTGAAGCGGAAGTAGAAGATGGTACTGAGTACCAGTACATAGGAGGTGAATATCGTCCACAGGAAGCGGTCATCCCACTTGAAGACCTCGACCCCGAGGTAGCAGGGTATGACCATGAGGGCTACACAGAAAAAGCCGACCGTCTTCATGATGAAAACAACATCGCCCGCCCCCTTCAGGGCGCCTGAATACACCAGGGCCAAGCCGTCAAAGAGAATATAGACCGCAACAAACAGGAGATAGATCCTGCCGTGAGTAAGTACCTCTGCAAACTGGACATCAGTCAGGTCATGGGGCCGGAACAAAGAGATCAGAGTATCAGGGATAACCATATATATAACTCCCATCAGCAGCATCCAGACGCAGACGATGTGGAAGGCACACCGGGTTGCCCGTTTGGCATAATCGGGCCTGCCCTGACCTATGGCCTGCCCGACCAGCGTACTGACCCCGATTCCAACACCATAGGCCGGAAAGAACGAGATACCGTCAATGGACAGGACTATATTGCTTGCGGCAAGTATCGTCGTGCCCAGCCTGCCGATCATGTAGACAAAAAAAGTCACGGCAAAAATATCCAGAAAGAACTGCACACCGTTTGAAAGCCCGAATCGGGTGAATCTCCTGAAAAGCTCCGGATCGAAATGCCAGCGGCTTCTGGTTCTGAAACGATGTTCGTTTTCACGGCTGAACACAAGCGGACAATAGATGGCAACAATCAGACACCAGGACATTACTGTGGCGATCCCGGCTCCCCTGATACCCATCTCGGGAAACGGCCCCACACCGTAAATCAGGGCGTAATCCAGGGGGATGTTGATGACCGCGCCGATCATATTCACGATCATGACGGTTCTGGTCAAACCACGTCCGGAGTAGAACCCCGACAAGGTGGTATCCAGCAGAGGGAGACCGCCGCCAAGCAGGAGTATCCTGAAATAAAGAATCTCAAGTTCCAGCACTTCCGGAGGATGCCCTCCGCTTACCAGAACCGGGGTCAGCAGGTAGGCCATTGAAGCCAGCAGAACCCATGCCCCGAGGGAAAAATAGATTCCCTGCCAAAGGCTTACGGCGACCTTTTCCGGTTTTGCCGCGCCGGTATACTGGGCGATGAAGACATTAACGTAACTGGCCACTCCCATAAAAAATGATATGAACAGGAATGCAAGGATACCGGCAGGCAGGGCCGCGGCAATGGCTTCCACCGAGTACCGACCCAGAAAGATCCTGTCCGTCACCTGCATGATGGTGGTGGAGGCCATGCTCACGGCCAGCGGGACACTTATGTTCAGTACATCCCGATAGCCGAAAGGCTTATTCCATAGGGGTAACATTTTAAAACTCCGTTAATTACAAAGACAAGATTATTTGAATCGCGAAAATAAGCTCTGAACAATTTTGATATATCGTAAAACACACCCCAACCGTCTAGCGGGAAAACCGGAAGTTTGGAAGACTATTATTTGCACACCAACAAAAAAAGCCGCATCCGGAATGTCCCGGATGCGGCTTTTAACAGTCCAATTATCAGCGACTATTTAACTGCGTCCTTAAGAAATTTACCGGGGGTGAATTTTACACCGCGGGAAGCAGGAATCTGGATGGTTTCGCCGGTCTGGGGGTTACGGCCAGTACGGGAGGAACGCTCAACGGTCTTGAAAGTGCCGAATCCTGTAAGGGTAACATTGCCTTCTTCTTTAAGGCCGTCTTCGATGGCACTGAGAACAGCTTCGAGGGCTACGTTTGCGTCTTTAGCGCTCAGATCCAGTTTTTCCCGGATTTTCTTAACAAGAACAGTCTTACTCATAATTAACTCCTTCAAAGTGATTTAGCTCCGCATACGCAGCGGAATATCCGTCCCCTCAGATGCCCCTACACCAGACGAGCAGAAAAAGCCATAGTTCAAGGCAGATCTTAACTCAATGAGGTATTATTTTAATAGAAGCACATTACCGGAGTCTTACCCCTGCAGACACTGCAGGACAGGGCATAATCGGGTCGGACGTCGCGGATTACAGGCAATGGCGGGATATTGTCAAGCTCAAAACCAATACGAAAGCCAATAAGCACCATTATTTGGCATCATATCCGTAAAAAAGGGCTCCCACAATTTTTTTACGCACTTTTTTTACCCTCGGTGTTGACTTCCTGCCTCCCTGTCTTAGATTAAGTCAGCTTCCCACTGGGAGGTTCCCGGCCTGCAGCAACATGCAGGCTTTTGAAATTCAAAAGTCTGATCCGCCCATTCACGCGGATTACTTATCATTAGCAAAACAAAGTTTATTCTATTCTGGAGGAATTTATGAATCTCAAACCGTTACAGGATCGTGTTCTCATCAAGCGTCTGGAAAGCGAACAGAAAACCGCCGGTGGCATCATCATCCCCGACTCCGCTAAAGAAAAACCCATGAAAGGTGAAGTTGTTGCCGCAGGTCCTGGTAAAGACAAGAACCCCATGACCGTCAAGGCCGGAGACATCGTTCTTTTCGCAAAGTACGCAGGCAACGAGCTGAAGATCGACTCTGAAGAGTTCATCATCATGCGCGAAGAAGAAATCCTCGCTATCGTAGAATAATCGCCCTTATACTTTCACAACCAATTTTCTATTCAGGAGAATCATTAAATGGCTAAAACCATCGAATTCGACGTTACCGCCCGCGACCGTCTCAAAAAAGGCGTGGACACCCTTGCTGAAGCTGTAAAGGTAACCCTCGGCCCCAAAGGCCGCAACGTTGTCATTGAGAAATCCTGGGGCGCACCCACCATCACCAAGGACGGCGTTACCGTTGCCAAGGAAATCGACCTCGAAGACAAGTTCGAGAACATGGGCGCCCAGATGGTCAAGGAAGTAGCTTCCAAGACCAACGACATCGCCGGTGACGGAACCACCACTGCAACCGTTCTGGCCCAGTCCATCTTTGCTGAAGGCGTAAAGCTCGTTGCAGCAGGCCGCAACCCCATGTCCATCAAACGCGGTATCGACACTGCAGTTGCAGCAATCGTTGACGAACTCGGCAAGCTTGCAAAGCCCACCCGCGACAAAGCTGAAATCGCACAGGTCGGAACCATTTCCGCCAACAGCGACTCCACCATCGGTGAAATCCTCGCCGAAGCCATGGATAAAGTAGGCAAGGAAGGCGTTATCACCGTTGAGGAAGCCAAGTCCATGAAGACCGAACTGGACGTTGTAGAAGGCATGCAGTTCGATCGCGGCTACCTCTCCCCCTACTTCGCAACCGACACCGACAAGATGGTCTGCGAATTCGATAACCCCATGATCCTTCTCTGCGAGAAAAAAGTTTCCAGCATGAAGGAACTGCTCCCCATCCTGGAGCAGGTTCTCAAAATGTCCCGTCCCCTGCTCATCGTAGCTGAAGACGTGGATGGCGAAGCTCTGGCTACCCTCGTAGTAAACAGACTGCGCGCCAACCTTAACGTCTGCGCCATCAAGGCTCCCGGTTTCGGTGACCGCCGCAAGGAAATGCTGAAGGACATCGCCACCCTTACCGGTGCAACCGTTGTTTCCGACGACATCGGCCTTACCCTCGACGCAATGACCGTTGAAGGTCTCGGTACCGCCAAGCGCGTACGCATCGACAAGGAAAACACCGTTATCGTTGACGGTGCAGGTTCCGTTGAAGAGATCAAAGGCCGCGTAAAACAGATCGAAGCCCAGATCGCTGACACTTCCTCCGACTACGACCGTGAAAAGCTGCAGGAACGCCTCGCCAAACTGGTTGGCGGTGTTGCAGTAATCAAAGTCGGTGCTGCTACCGAAGTTGAGATGAAAGAAAAGAAAGCACGCGTGGAAGATGCACTCAACGCAACCCGCGCTGCTGTTGAAGAAGGCATCGTAGCCGGTGGCGGTACCGCCCTGGTCCGCTGCGCCAAAGTTCTCGATGGCCTCAAAGTCGGTAACGACGATGAACTGGCCGGTGTCAACATCATCCGCCGCGCTGCACAGCAGCCCCTGCGCATGATCGCTGAAAACGCAGGCTTTGAAGGTTCCGTTGTCGTAGAAAAGGTTGCCGCCGGCACCGACGGCTTCGGCTTCAACGCTGGAACCGGCGTATACGAAGACCTCATCAAGGCCGGTGTTATCGACCCCAAAAAGGTTACCCGCATCGCCCTGCAGAACGCTGCTTCCGTTTCCGGTCTGCTCCTGACCACCGAATGCGCCATCTCTGACGCAGTCGAAGAAGACGAAGAATAGTTCTGGTTGAATACAAATAAAAAGTCCCCGGAAGCGGCCGCTTCCGGGGACTTTTTTTGTCTATGAAATCAACTGCGCTTTGCGCTTTTGACGATTGAATTTTGCATCCGGAGGCATCTTGCCGGTTAATACTCAAGCTTGTTCTTAACCTTCCAGTCGCCGAATTCCCGCTTGAGGTGATACAGGGCATTCTCCGGCACTTTGTTGACCCGGTGGTCGTAGATTACTGTGTAATCCCCTTTGACCCAGAGCTCAACTTCATCGCGGGTCAAAGTCCTGATGGAGAAATGCAGGCCGGGCGTTGAAACCTGGGCTTCATTGTACTTCTGGAGAACTCCGCGATTATCCAGCATTGCCCGAAAGCTTTCAAACATGGCACTCTCGCGCAGGAAATTATCCTCGGTGAACATCCGCGGATATTCCTGATTCATGGTCACGAAATTACGGTAAAACCTGTCAAAAAAGAACCGCAATTCCTCAAGAACCGCCTTCCGATACTCTTCCCTACCCATTTCATGGGTGGGGATTACCTTTTTTTTCTCAACCGGGGCAGTCCCGTTCACAGCGGCTTGCCCGGCTGCTGCATGCTCCGCCACGGCCCCTGAGTATGCAGCAAGCTCTTCGCTGGTCGCGCGGTGATAATCAATTACCACCTCTGAAATACCGGCATTTCCTGTTCCGCCTTCAGGATAGACGGACTTGATCAATATCCCCATACTGGTCGTGGGATACCCTTTTACTTCAGGCTGCTGGATCTTCCCGGTATCCTGCAGGACAAAACCCTGCCGCTGGCCTCCGGAATAGGAAAGAATCATTTCCTTTACCCGGTTAACCTTGCTGAAATCTTCACCGGTTCCGATACCGTTTCGAATTGAAACCGAATCAATGACAACCTGAGCCGGGAAAAAGAAATGCAGCCACTCGCCGATACCGTTATCCTCTCCCTTCGCAATCCATCCTGTAGTGTAATTGCCGTCGCTCAGAATATTTCCGTTGAATACCGACTCATTATTTTGCGGAAAAAAAGACGAAACCCGCACATGATAGGTTCCTGCCGACGCAAAGCAGGGTAGGAACAGAATAAGCGCACAAATAAACAGGTATTTTCTGATCATTATCTTCTCCGCATATATTGGAATACAAACTGCCCATGGTTTAAACATTTACGGAAACAAACAGCAAGGTCGCTTCGTCATCATTCACCATAAAGAAACAGCCCGGCACCAAAAGAGGCGACGGGCTGTTGGGCGGCAAAAATATCCTCCAGACTCAACTGGAGCTGCCCCTTCTACCAGGGCATGGGATCCATGAGCACGACATCGTCCGAATATTCATAACTGTCAAACTGCTCTGAAAACCAGTCAAAAAAATCGAAAAATGGAAAGATGCGGCGACCGGCCTCAACCTTATCCCATGCCTGTTCCCCTTCGGTAATTATCTCTTTGGAATCAAGAGCCATAATGGGCACCAGATCATCGGGGCAGACATAGGCGACATTGCCTACAACATAATAACGAATGGGCAGATCATTATAAACAACCTGTTTAACAGAAGCAGCAGTCATAAATCCTCTCACATGGGCACACAGTATTAATCCACAAATTTGAAAGGGCCGTGTCGGCCCGTTTTCATCGATTCCGGGCACATATAGATCAAAGCCCGGCAATGCACAACTGACGATAAGCCTGTTCAGATCTTACGCTGGGTATAATCAGAAAAATCCACCGGCTTGATCTCGTACTCTCCGCTGAAATATGGCGATGAAATCAGAAATTCCGCTGAAGAACGGTTGCTTGCCGTAGGAATATTGTAAAGGACCGCGAGTCTGAGCAGAGCCTTGACGTCAACATCATGCGGCTGCGGCTGCATGGGGTCCCAGAAAAAGATCAGCACGTCTATGCGTCCTTCAGAGATCATGGCACCCAACTGCTGGTCACCGCCCAGCGGCCCGGATTTCATCCGGTTGACCGGTTTGAACTCGATTCTGCTGCCTTCGGACCTCTCACGGATAAGATCCTCCACCAGCCCACCGGTTGTACCGGTAGCCAGCAGATTGTGCCGGGACAGGACTTCAAGATTACACTCCACAAAGTCAAGCAGTTCACCCTTGCAGTGATCATGTGCAACAACCGCTATATTCTTGACAGGATTCATACCGGATTCAGCCTCCGTAAAAATGTGATACAAACAGCTTCCCAAACAGGATCAACGCCATGGCAGGGCATAGTACAGTTAATCCCGGAGTTCTGTTTAGGCAAGGAGAGAAACCTCCTTCCGCGCAGTCGATTACAGAGCGCAATTGCTTCAGGCTGTCTTGACAAGGAGAAGCATGAAGCAATAATCTGCATCGACATAATTATATTTGTTTTCACTACAATACTCATCTGCAGACTCAGTGTAAATAGCCTGCCACGGAGCACCAAATGAATAAACTCGGAAAAATGCAGGTTGCGGTTTTCGCGCTGGTTTCCGCTTCGTTTACCAACATATATCTTACTCAGCCGGTACTCCCGGTTCTGCAGCGGGAATTCTGCGTAAGTCCGGTTCAGGTCTCACTGACCGTATCCTTCGTGATTCTCGGGATTGTATTTTCCAACCTTTTCTTCGGCTATCTGTCGGACAGGCACCCCATCCACCCCATCCTGATGGTCGGAGGATTCTTTGTTGCAGCCGGTGGAGTAATCTGCTCGCTGACCCATGATTTCAACCTGCTGGTGGGAGCACGCCTACTGCAGGGACTTTTCATACCGGCCCTGACGACAAGCCTTGCGGCCTGGCTGGCCCGCACTCTCCCGGTGGAAAGGCTGAGTGTGGTCATGGGCTCTTACGTGTCGGCGACAATCCTCGGCGGGCTTGGAGGAAGACTGCTGGGCGGCTGGATACATCCCCCGCTGCACTGGCGCTACGCCTTTATCTCCGCGGCCGCGCTGATCATTGTAACCACTGTCCTTGCCGTGCTCATGCTGCCCTCCACGGAAAAGGAAGCCGTAGCCGCTGCACGCTCGACCAACGGCAAGGAAACCTACCTGTCACTGCTGAAAAAAAAGGAACTGCTGCTGATATACGTCTGCGGGGCAGGAAGCCTGCTGATTTTCTCGCCGGTATTCAACTACCTGCCATACCGGCTTTCACACCCGCCCTTCAATCTGCCGACCGAGCTTATCACCCTCGTATATCTCGTATACATACTGGGCATCTTCCTCGGCCCGATGGCAGGAAAACTAAGCAGCCGTTTCGGTGGCGGGATAATGCTCATATGCAGCTCGCTGCTTCTGGGAGCATCCCTGCTCCTGCTGCTCCTGCCCTCCATGACCGCCGTAATAGTCGGTCTTCTGGGGGTATGTGCCGGTTTCTTCTCCCTCCACACAGTGGCGGTGGTCCTGCTGAACCGCAAGCTCACCTGCAGCCACGGCAAAGCCAACGCGCTTTATGTGCTCTTCTACTACACCGGGGGCTGGCTGGGCATTACCGGAGCCGGATTTGCCTACGAATATGCCGACTGGAGAGGGGTGATCACATTCCTGCTCAGTTTCCTGATCATCCCCTTCTCTATCGGATGCTTTGAAAAGAAGGCCGAGGCGAACAGGAGGATTACAGAAGCCGAGCTTCCCAGTCCGCCTGCCTGAACCCGATCAATACGAAGCTGTCGGCCACCAGAATAGGCCGCTTGACCAGCATGCCGTCAGAAGAAATCAGCTCGAACAGATCGGCGTCAGACATGGCGTCTATGGTATCCTTAAGTCCGGTTTCCTGATATTTCCTGCCGTTTGTGTTCACGAATTTTTTCTTGTCCACCCCGGCAATCTTCTGCCAGGCAAGAAATTCGTCCCGTGTAGGTGTTTCCTTCACAATATGGCGGATTTCAAATTCAATACCGTTATCCTCAAGCCAAGCCTTGGCTTTGCGGGAGGTGGTTCAACTGGGATAATGTACGAGTATCATTCCTTTACCCTCTTCATCTGTTTTTACAATCCACTTCAGGATTATCTATCATTACCACAGATAAAAAGAGGTCACAATTATAGATCCCGACTATCAGTCCTTACAGACTTCAACGGTGTTGTCATTCAGGGTAGTAGCTTCGCCGATGTCTGAAAGGCGTTCATGATGCAGTGTGTTCACAAGGTTCCCGTTTGCAGACTGCGATGCCTTGAATACGCCCGTAGCAGCGACAGCCCCTCTGGCAATATTCCCGCTTAACTCCGCCACAAAACGGACCTCGCCGAGATCGTTATATACCCGCACGGTATCTCCGTGGGAAATACCCCGTGCCGCAGCATCGTCCGGGTGCATCCCCAAAGCCATTACACCGCGACGTTCGAGCAGGTCGTCACGCTCCAGAAAAGTGGAGTTGAGGGTATCTGAACTGGGAACGGCAATAAGCCGCAGCGGATAACTGCCCCCGTGGTTCTCAATATACCCAGGAACCGGACAGGCAAGACCGGGGTTTACGATCATCAGTTTTCCTGTGGACGTTTTCCATACCCTCTGTTCCTCACGGGGAATGGAAATCTGGCCTCCGCTTCTGAGGACCTCCCACTGTGCATCGGAAATACCTGCCAGCCCTTCCATGGGGTTAGCCAGCAGTTCGTCAAGCATATCATCTTCCGTCTTGGAGAAATGGCTGTCCTCGTAGCCCAGTGCCCGCGCCAGAAGGTTGAAGATATCCCAGTTGCTCCTGCTTTCTCCAACAGGAGGAATGATCCGCCGGGCCACGCCAAAAGAACGGTAGCCGTAGGATGAGTAACAGTCAGACTGCTCCACAGAAAAAGTTGCCGGAAGAATAATGTCGGCATAGCGGGCGGTATCGGTCATGAACCGTTCATGAACCACAGTGAAAAGTTCCGGGCTGAGCAGGCCACGCTGTATGCCCAACTGGTTGGAAACCGTGCCTACCGGGTTGCAGGCGTAAACATGCAGACAGCGTATGGGGACCTCACCTTCCTCTCCGTTAAGAACAGTGGCAAGCTGGTTGATATTGACCCTGCGGGCGGTATTGGTCCGCAGATCCGGTCTGGCGATGCGGTCTGCATCAACATAAGGGCCGCCGCCCGGTGTACAGCCGCACAGCCCTCCTCCCGGACGGGTCCACGCACCTGTATAAGCCGACAGAATTGTTATCAGCCGGACGGTCATCCCGCCGTTTCCATACCGGGAATTGCCGCTGCCGAGGATGATAACCGGAGAGGAGGCGGCTGCGTATTCGCGGGCCAGATCGACTATGACCTGCGCAGGAACCCCGGTAATTCCCTCGGCCCATTCCGGGGTATAGTCTCCAAGGGTTTTACGGAACTCGTCATACCCGTCCGCTTCTCCGGACAGGAAGTCGGAATCTGCAAGGCCTTCTTTCTCTAGCACATGCAGCATGCCAAGAGCCAGCGCCCCGTCTGTTCCGGGAGTGACCAGCACAACCTGGTCACAATAGGGAGCCATGTCGTTTGCGCAGGATTCAATGAGGGCCACACGCTTGCCGTTTTTGCGAGCATTCACAATATCCGCCATGCTCTGCAGACGGGTGGCCTTCATGTTGCTGCCCCAGACTATATAAAAATCGCTTTGTTCAAGATCACGAGGATCAAGACATCCGGTGTTGCCCACAACAGCAGTATATCCGGCTGATTTTGCCGATGCGCAGAGTGTCTTCACCAGCGAGCATGCTCCCATACGGTTGAACAGGGCATCGCCGCAGTTGCGGTGAATCAAACTCATCACACCGGAATAATAGAAAGGCAGAATCGAGTCCGGACCATACGCGGCAAGGGTCTCTTTCCAATGCCGGACAATCGTTTCAACAGCCTCGTCCCATGACACAGGTGCAAATTCGCCGCTGCCCTTTTCCCCTGTACGCTTGAGGGGAGTCAGAATACGGTCAGGAGAATGGATGGATTTTTCATAGCGCTGCATTTTGCGGCAGATAAGCCCGCGGCAGACTGGGTCGGCAGGGTCCCCTTTGACTTTCAGAACACGGCTGCCGTCGGATTCAGCAAGAAGTCCGCAGGTGGTCGGACAGTCATACGGGCATATGGTCTTGTCTGTTTTCATATTCATAGAGCTTGTGAAGGTTGGCTGTATTAATGGCAAAAAGGCAGAATATGCGGTCCCAAAACAGCGGTGAAACGGAAATGTCAGGAACCATCCGGAGAAACATGAGAAACTAAAACGAGGAGCTGGCCCAGCCAGATGTACGCGGGTAGTATTCCATTATAAGGTCCCACACGCAAGACTCTGTACAAGAATTACAGTGGAATTCCGCAAATCACGGTACAGTCTTTTCAATACTCTGCCACGTGTTCCGAACGGAAAAATTTCGAATCCATACAAACGACCTGAGCTAATTTTATGAAACCAATCTGCCTGCAGAAAAAAGGACCTGCAATTTCCATTGCAAGCCCTTTGCATATCAGCGTGTCAGCTTAAGATAAACTTCATTAAAAACTACAAATTTGCCCTTGATTTCAAGAGATCAAACCCTATCACTCAGCAGGATGCCTCCGCCCATGGCAACAAAAAGTCCGCCGGTAATCTTGTCTATCCTGCGGCCGAAATCCCTGAACGAAAAACGCCGTCCAAAGCAGGCAGTCAGGTACGAATAACCAAGGTGAACGCTTGTAACAATACCGCAGATAGTCAGATACATGACCGTAAACTGCTCATAGGCAGGATGGGCAGTCTCAAGGAACTGCGGCAGAAATGCCGAAAGAAAAATCAGGGTCTTGGGGTTGCTGGCCGAAACGCAAAAAGCCTCCACAAACAAACTGCGAGCTGATCGTACCCTGACGGGTTCATCCCCGTCTCCGGTATCAAGTGATCCGCCTTTGCGCGATGAAAGCAGGTTCCTGACCCCGAGATATATCAGATAGGTTCCGCCCAAGGCTTTCATGGCCACAAACCAGACCGGCAGCTTAGCTAAAAGCTGGCCGACACCGACAGCCACAAGGCATACAATCAGGAGCTGGCATGTCAGGTTGCCGAATACGGTCACAAAAGCAGACCTCCAGCCATGTCGGATGCTGTTTTTCATAACCAGCAGGACGTTCGGGCCGGGGGACAATGTTGTTATCAGATAAGCCAGAAAAAACATGGCCCACGTTTCAATATTCATAACAAGTTCCTTTCCCAATACAGGGATTGATTGTGACATGCAGCTTGGAGACAATCAGCACAGATTTTCAAAACGGAAGATCTGATCTTCTTTTAGAAAGGAGAGAGTTAGTCGGCAGTAAAATCGCTTTAGAAGGTCACATTTTTACAATATAAATGTCGTCGATAAAAATCCATAGTGGGGAAACTAAACTTTGTCACCTACAAAAGAATACATATTTATGCTAAAAAAATACTCATTATTACGGACAGAATTTTCAATATCATGCAAAAACAATTCATACTCATACGCCGCAATTACGCCATGCTTAACCAAATCGCGAACTTCTTCCTTTACAAAAGAATACCCCTTTGTCCCATTCCGGTATTCTGTTTCATGAAGCACAAAGCTCTGAATACCGCCTGAAAACAATGTAGAAACTTTGTTGATAATTCCGCACAATTTTCTACCGGTCCACGGATCGCTTTCCTTCATCCACGGCTGTTTCCAGTCGCTATAAGCATGCAGTATTTTTCTGTAAATATCACGATCTTCTACGTTAAATACAATAGTATCGTAGTCAAAATGAGAAACAACAAGCCTGCCTTCTTTTTTAAGAACCCGATGCATTTCACGCAGGAGCAAGCCCTTCTCATTAATACATTCCAGCACGTTGCAACAGACAACACATTCATACATTTCATTTGAATAAGGCAGACCAGCATCTACATCATGGACAGAAAAATGCAGTCGGTCATCTCCACAGGTGAATGATTCTGCCCTTTGTATAGAAGCAGGTAGCATATCAAGCCCAAAGAACGATCCCCCATCAACTAACCAGCTAGCAGCATGCAACATCTGACCATCTCCACATCCGACATCCAAAATCGCATCGCCAGACTGAATGTCTACAAAGGAGAGTACGTGGTCAATAAGTGCAGATTTATCGTACATAAAACAAGTCCTCAGGAGGTCTCCATAACCTGAAATGAAAAAGTTAACTTTCTGTTATGTTCACTGCACTCAACAATATTATAAAAACAATAAGCCAGCAACTGTAATGACACAACTCGATATAAAAAAGATCTGGTCATAGCTCATGCAATTCAACCCAATTACCCTATAAAAAAAGGACTTACGACATAATCGCAAGTCCTTATATAAAGGAAATGTTGTCCCTTAGTCTGACAGAGGTCATACCATCGGGATACATTTCACTTAAAATGACTAGATTACCATACACGGCTGGACAAAATTTAAGGACGTAATGTATGCAAACGCATCCCTCAAAAAAATATCCAACCTAAATAATCAATAACGGCAAAAGTATTTACGCATAAAGAAAAGAATGGCTCGTTGAAATATCAAAAAAATCAACATCCAGACATCTCTACAGGAAAAAAATTCTGTAGAAACTAGATGTACTGCCAGACTTTACCGATTGTTGTTTCCATAACGGCAACAGCACAAAGATCACTGAAAGCTATTTCAACAAGCTCGGCCCTAAGTCTTCCTTCACTCTGTTTTTCGTTGTAGGCGTCCATTATCGCAATGGAATCAGTGAGGGAGCGAGACAGCGGAGAACTGCCGTCCTGAGTCCGGGGGTGGTAGCCTATGTAAATGCTTTTGATCTTTTCCTGTCCTCTGTCCATGTCCTGTCCCCTTTGGTTTGCAGTTGTTCAGTGTTCGATCCAGAGGCCGGTGTCCGTGACCGGCTTCATGTACATGTTAGCAAAAGGCTATAAAAACAGCGCCCTTAATTACGTATTTAATACATCTTGAAGAGCCAATGTGCCGAAGGATACTTTCTATGCGGTCATATCCTAAGGCAGAAAAATAATAAAAACCAAGTTAAACGAACTTCACCCTAAGTATTTAATTCATCGTGACAAATGAAGTTCTCACTAAATCAATTATTGCACTAACTTCTTCTAAAACTCCCGTGACCTTATCAGCAATGTAAAATTAACCGTAGAACCCCAGCTGGATTCGATTTACGAGAGAGACTTTCATGCTGTCCCTTTATCATAGAGCCATGTAAATTACATATATAACCAGCTGTGTCATTTAATTTTTTTTCAGTGTCATCACTATGTGATTATATTGGATTAAGGCAGGACAACCTGTCAACAACCTTGCCTGTACGGTTAATTTTCGCACCACTTATTTTGCTGTATCAAATGCATTTGATATTCTTCGATAACTTCCATTATTTCAGCAAATTCTCTTCACCAAAAATATTTATTTGCCATCCTCTGTTCTTCTTGAAAGTATCTATAAAACACCCGCAAATAAAAAAGGGACTTACGATACATTCGTAAGCCCTAAAATATCTGGTAGAGTTCAAGAGGATTGAGCTCCTAGTCTCTTGAATGCCAGTTACAAAACTAATAATAATTACTTGAGAGTAAAACAGACACAATGCCCCTTTTATGTCTTCCCATAACCGGCTTTGTTTACATTATTGCATTATCCTTCGGATTGCCTAATAATCAGTAGGTATAGTCAAAAACGTCACCTTTTAAAATAGACTGTAATAATTAATAAATATTCGGAACTGAGGAGGAGATCAGCTAATGATAGTAGGCGCAATTCAATGTAAAGCTATAAAAGGTGATATTGATGCAAACATCGAACGACATCTTAAATTCATACAAATTGCTGCTAATAACAATGTAAATATACTATTTTTCCCAGAGCTTTCAATCACTGGATACGAACCAAGACTTGCAGAATCACTCGCCATACGCATGTCTGATCAGATTCTAGAAATATTCAAAGAGCAAAGTACTCGATACAATATAACTATTGGGGTAGGCTTCCCCCTTGCGCGGCAAGAACAAGTGCAGATCGGAATGGCTTGGTTCATTCCCAATGAGCCCTCTATCAGTTATGCAAAGCAGCAACTGCATGATGATGAACTTCCGTATTTTGTTTCAGGGGAAAAGCAGCTCATTTTACAAACTGAGAATTACAACCTAGCCCCTGCCATTTGTTATGAATCACTGCAGCCAAGCCATGCCGAGCATGCCGTGGCGATGGGTGCAAACGTATATTTGGCAAGTGTGGCCAAGTCTGACGGAGGCATTGCCAAGGCGATGCGGCATTACCCAAAAATAGCGTTGAAGCATAAGATATACGTCATCATGGCCAATTGCATAGGACCGAATGATGACTTCGTTAGCGCCGGGCAGTCAGCGGCTTGGAATCGGAACGGCGATTTGATTGCACTAATGGGACGTGATTCCAATGGCATACTCATGGTAGACCTTGACAGGAATGAAGCAAGCACTCTTACCGTTACCGTTTAAGAACCACGAGAATCTCATATAATACAAGCGGAGTCTGACTCCTCGCAATCTCGGCGAGATGCAAGTCTAACTACAGATCTCGGTATTTGGCTGCTGAAAATCTAGCGGCATCAGTCGGGCTTCTGCCCCTTTGTTCGGTGTAGACCCCCCTTTGTTCGGTGTAGCCCCCCCGGTTCCCCATACGAAAAAAGGGACTCACGATTAATTCGTAAGTCCCTGAAATGTCTTGGTGGAGCTGAAGAGAATTGAACTCTTGGCCTCTTGAATGCCATTCAAGCGCTCTCCCAACTGAGCTACAGCCCCACTTGCTGTGAGGAGAGTGTTTAATTGATCCTTGTCCTGCTGTCAACCTTCGGAAAGGTATTTTTATTTTCGAGAATCTGGGACACCAGATAGAATTCGTCAATCTTCGCGAGAGGGAGAATCCAAATGTCCTTTCTGTGGCCTTTTGCGTGGTTTTAGATTACTATATCAGGAAATTAAAAATTTCATGAGTGCATAAAATATCATCTGTAATCACAACTATCTTCAAATACAATCTGCCTGAGGAAACATTGCATGAACGTTACCACTCAGCTCGTTCAGGGAAAGGATATTCTCCCCCATATTGATGCACTTGCTAAGCTGCGCATAGAAATTTTCAAGGAATACCCCTACCTTTACAAGGGGGAAGCCAAGTATGAAGTGCAGTACCTCTCTGTATACGCGAATTCTCCTGAAGCGTTTGCCATTCTTGCCTGGGATGGGGAAACACTGGCAGGTGCGGCAACCGCAATCCCTATGGAAGACGAAATGGAGGAACTTGCAGCTCCGGTCAAAAGGTCTCCATATCCCTTGGAACAGATTTTTTATATGGGTGAAGTCCTCTTTCTACCTGAGTACCGCGGTCTTGGGTTGGGGACACGAATGCTTGATCAGGCAGAAAAACAGGTCCTCGACATGAACAGGTTCAATTATGTGACTTGTGCAACGGTCATTCGTCCTGAGTCCCATCATTTACGCCCAGATGATTTCATCCCCATTGACCAGTATCTGCATCGGAACCAATATTCTAAAATGATTGGGGTTGTAGCCACTCTCAACTGGCCTGAGCTTGACGGGATAAGCATTACCCACGAAATGCAGTATTGGATCAAAAAAATCAGTTAGAAACCGGGTTGAAGACAGAAGCGAAAGAGGATTGTCCGAGAATATCGTTACGCCGCAGAGCTGACAGCCCGTGCTCCCAGCGGACGTCCTCCTACTTTTGCCTTCAGCACATCAAAGCCGGGGCTGAACAGCAAAAAGGTAATTATCGCGGCAAGCATTGAAACCGCAAAAATATGCCACCCAACTGGCTCGTCAACATACGTTTCAAAAAGGCCTATCACGCTGAAATGCAGCAGATAAAACGGATATGTTACCTTGCCTACAATGCAGTCCAGTACAAGTGACCGAAATGCCCTGAATATAAACGGCTGCAATGTCAGCGCTCCCAATGGAAGGAAGAATGGTTCGTAAGGCCTGCCCACACTCCCAGCGACCAGGATCATGATAATCAGGGAAACGAACGCAAAATAATCCATATATCGCGATGAGTTCGGGAGCGTCAGATAATATCTGTAGGACAGGATTCCGAATCCGAACAGCCAGAAGTCGGCAGGGAAAAAGCGTAGGAAAAAGCTCATTTCGGATAACGGTGTTACAACGATGAATATCCGCAGCGCGAGGCTTGCAGTGCTGGCGGCGAACAGATTCGAACTTCTGACCTGCACTAGAAACGGGGCCAAAAGATAAAAGACCGCTTCAAGCGAAAGTGACCAGCCCTGAACCAGAAAGGCGGCACTGTAAAGGCTGTCTCCTTTGGATGCTAAAAATTGCAGCTGGCCGTCCCCCGCAAATTTCAGGCTGAACAACAGTTCCTGTCCCACCACGCAGAACGATGTCCAAAGGACTGCGGCAAATCCCAGAGGGTCGGACATGATATGGAGCATTTTACTGCGGCTGATCAAAGGGTGGGCATCAAGGGTAAAAAGCAGGACTGCACTCAATCCGATCGCAAAGAGATACATGGGGTATAACGCCTTTAACCGGCTCATGTAAAAGCTCCCCGCAGCACCATACCTGCCGTCCAGAACCATTGCCATGTAGAAGCCGGAAACCGCGAAAAAGGTCAGCACGGCTTCATGTCCGTCAACCAAGGGCAACGCGGTCAATTCGAAATGAGAATTGCAGACCGCAATAGCAAGTAACAACCTGATAATTCCCAATCTCTACTTCCCGGGTAAATTGTGTCTTCAACGGCGTTGAGCTTATTATTATAGATCTCACCATCCGTCAGACAGGGGCGGTGAGGAAATCAGCTGTTTGTATCAACTTGCGGGCCACTTTGATAATGCGCTAAAATAATTGTAAATAATATTTATACTTGGTCGAAAGAGAACTTAAGGTTCTGCTTTGCTCGAAAGTTTACAGTGCTACATGAATCTATCCCGCCACTGTCCGTGAATAAGGTATAAGAATTTAAGGTTCTGAAACTATAGCAAACAAGAATCTGAAGGACTTGTTTCGCAGTAAGTTTTGAGGTTCAAGCCATACAATTTTAATTCTTCCGATCAATATTCTCAGACCTAACCCCTTCAATTAAAGCCCGTTAATGGCGCGAATCTGTATAGTTGTAACAACTTAATCTCATATCGCTGCAACTGGCATAAATAATGATATTATGAGCGGTTAGGTTGCACGGTAATACTCCCTGAAAGTTTCCCTGTCGCCATCACCTCGGCAAGACTGTTTTTTTCAAGATAAAACACTCACATAAAGAGAGAAGAATGACTTCACGTCATAGATTGCGTGGCTCAGGAGCTAGAAAAAAAGTAACCGGGCTTAGCACTAAAGCAGAGAAGGGAATCCAAGCCCAGGCTGTGCAGGCTGTACAAAACAGCACTGAAATAATGGCTGCGCGAATTGCAGAGGAACGACATGCGGTGTTCAAGAAGAACCTCGGCCGCGTTAAAAAAGGACAAAGTGCCAAGGTACTCATTGATCTTGTCAGCGAGTCTTATGAAATTTTCGACAGGATGTTGGGAGACCTTGTTCTTGATCCTCCTCTGGCCTGCAAAAGAGGATGTATATACTGCTGCATCAATCAGGTTTCTCTGACCGAGCCGGAGGCTTTATTTATAGGATTCCATCTGTTGGAGACCCGTACTTCCGAGCAGCGGGTTGTGCTTCAGCAAATGGCGCGGACCCTGCTGGAGAATCTGCAGGGAAAAAGCAGACAGGAAATCGGCATGAACAGGCACATGTATCCCTGTCTGTTCATGGAAGACGGGACCTGCTCAATTTATGCGGCCCGGCCGTTGTCCTGCCGGGGCTGGAACTCCGTTGACGCGGACATGTGCCGGCACAGCAACCAGTCCGGAGACGCACTGGCACCCATCGAGAACCATCCTCTTCCGCGAGTCATGGCGGAAAGCATTCAGCTTGGACTTCTGAACGGATCCAGTGAGATGCAGTTGGAAACAGGCTATCTGCTGCTGCCGCGAGCTGCGTATCTGTTACTGCAGGAAAAGGATGAAAAAGGAATGATTGAACTCGCCGATAATTGGCTGAACGGGCAGCCTTTCTTCGCGAAAAAGATTGATTTGTGATTCATAGCTGGATAGTCAGCTTCCTTCGCAGTGAAAGAATTAAAAGCTGAAGATACTGACAACCAGCTATCAAAAATGACTTACGTTTAATAACCTAAGTCATTTTTGCTTTTGTGTGGTGGAGCCGAGGAGAATTGAACTTTTTTAGCATTTGAACGCCATTTCAAACACAGTTCAAAAATCATATTTATTTTACGTTATTATTTTTCTAGAGTGCCACTCGTTGAACTTGAAACTTAGAATGTATTCAGGATACTTAAGATGCAACCAAGGTCCATGCGGACTACTCCGGCAGTACGTATATTATGTTGAACTCCCTTAATGCAGACCAAGCATTCGACCAAACATGAAGGTTTGTGCATGACAAATATTTTGCCCCTTAGAATCACGCAAGTGATTGGAACTGAACAGGTATCCATCTACCCTACTCTCATCACTGCAAAAACATCGGTAATACTTTTCGATGCTTGCATGCCTTGCCAGGCAGATCAACTGGAGGAAGCATTAGCTCTCCACGGATACTCCTTGACGGACATAACTCATGTTATTGTCAGCCACCAGGACCATGATCATGTCGGATCACTTGCAGCGATTAAGCGTAGAAATAAGAAAATTACGGTTATTTCAAGTGAAATTGAAGAACCATACATTTCCGGGAAAAAAGAATCCCTGCGAATTGCCCAGGCAAGGGAATATAACAAATCTCTCTCAGGAGAGGGCCTGAGGTGGGGTGAAGAGTTCCTTCAGTATCTGCAAACAATAGAACCGTGCAATATTGACCGAATCGTCTCTACACAACCAAATGATTTCAATGACGACATAACGATACTGTTTTCACCCGGGCATACTCCGGGACATATTTCCTTATTCGTTCATAGCTCACGGTCTTTTATCGCCGGAGACTCACTTGCCGTTGATCATGATAAGCTATCCATTGCAAACCCACAATTCACGCTTGATATGGACAGATGTTTACAAACGATACGTGAGATCAGAAAATTGAATCCAGCCTGTATTTATTGTTACCATGGAGGAGCAATAGACAATAGCGATAATGCAGCCATGGATGCTCTGTTATTACAAATCGAAAGACAATGACCCTCCAGCAGATATCATTTATATATTCTAAGAGGAAAGGCTTAGATGTAAAAGCTTCTAAGTCTTTAAATATCAGGTGGAGCTGAGAATAATCAGATTTAAGGCCTTCTGAATGCCATGCGTTGAACTCTCCAGTAATCTTCATTAGAAGAATTTATTTAAATTGAGAACACATTGCCTTGAAGTATTTTCAAATGCTTCTTTATAAGATCGTTTCCAGAGGTTCTGCTAATGGAAATTCGTCCCATGATATTTTGTTCGTTTCTTGTGACTGAGTATTATGTAAATGAAATGACTTTGATTTATCCGTTTATTCCCTTATAGATAATTCATAATATTTTTTAATAAAAAAATTTTAAGGTCTCTTATGAACACTATCATCTTAATTCCACCATCTGAGGGGAAAGCCGATGGAGGAAATGATGATCCTTTACAGTCTGTATCAAACATTACCGCTGACTTAATTGAAGCTATTAAAGAAGCTGATCCTAAAAAGTTATATGGCCTCAAGGAAGCGGCGCTTAAGAAAGCAATTGCTGTAAACAAGGAACTCTTAACTTCCAAAACAATGCCGGCAATTGAACGCTACACAGGTGTTGTCTACGACGCGATTGATTATCAGACTTTGAAAAATAAATCTGACTTTAATGATAAAATGTTAATTGTTTCCGGGTTGTTCGGTCTTATCAGTCCTGTTGATCTGATTCCTAATTATCGTTTGAAGATTGATAAATTAAATGCTGCCAGGCTATGGATGGAATCTAATTCAGAGCAGTTGAAAGATAAATTTGTCATTGATTTATTGCCGCAAGCACACAGGAAGGCGGTTAAATATGATAATGGAATTGGGGTTGAATTTGTCCTAAAAAAAGCAGGAAAAAAGATACCTGCAGGTCATCAGGGAAAGCACATTAAGGGGCGATTTGTTAGATGGCTTATAGAAAATAATATTACTGACCCAAAACATTTTAGAGATTTTACGGAAGAAGGCTATAAGTGGACTGGTGAAATTTTCTTAAAGGAAGTTTAGTCTTGTGAACCGTGAAAGTAGAATCAGCTCCGCAGGGTGCCATGGTGTGAACACCCCGCGGAACCGTTTGCTGGCATGACTACAAGCGGTCAGGGTGTATAATTACTATTCTGGTAGGCGTTGTCTGTATCCGGCTAACATGCCTAGTTCCGGCCGGTATGGTTCGCATGGTCAATCCGGAAAGGGTTTCAACTCCGCTGTCCGTTTCCAACTCGATTTCACCTTCCAGTAAAACAAGAATTTCATCAAATGAATGTGATTCATCCGGCGATACCGCACCTTTCTGTGCGAAAACCGTTTCAACCTCAAATTCATTCTTGGCCCCGATAAACAGTCTTGAAATATCCGGAACAGGATGCGAATTAGTCTCCATTTTTTTACTCCTAGTTTATGTTGTTAATTGAACTCGTTTTGCGGTTGTGATTCGAAACACAACCGAAAATATGCATGCCAATCCGACTCCGCAAGCAAGGGTTAGGTATATATTGGATATACCTGACCCGAAGATCAGTCCGGAGGTTTCACCTGTGATCAACGGACTTGCGAATTGCCCGGCAAACAAAAAGCTGGTTACCACCGATGTGCCAGCTGTCCCGGAGGAGTTCTCCGCTGTTCTGGTCACACCATCCATGATCGAAGGAACCAGGGTGCCGAAGGCCATACCATTGAGTACCAGACTGCAGAAAAGGGGAAGTGCTGACGGAAATGTGGAGAGGCCGTAATATGAGAGTGCGAATATGAGGAGGCTCACACTAGAGAGCCACCCTCGCAGCGCCTTTTTCAGATTGCCGTACGTAAGACCAGTCAGAAAAGATGAGGCTGTCATGACAGCCATAGCTAAGCCCGCCATACGCGAGTCTCCAATCTCGTGGCTTTGAAGATAGAGGGCGATATTGACCGGGATGGAATAGAAGGCGACCATGAGTAGGAACATGCCCAGCCCCCAGCGAATATAGGAGCCGAGAAAACCTATTCCTTGTGAAGACTGTCTTTTTTCAACTGGTGAGGGATGCTTTTCTGGTAAGAAGAAAAAGATGAGAACCCAAACCGCTATCCCAAGGAGATAGATGAGGAAGGATGCACGCCAACTTACTGCAGCCAGCATGCCGGAGAGAAGCATGGCGATTATCCCACCCAGATTGCTTGATGCCGAGGCAAGCCCCATGATCTTGGCCTTTTCATCTCCTGACCATATATCTGCGATGATTCCTGTAGAGAGAGGCATTAAGATTCCGACCCCTATACCGAGTACTGCTCTCATTGAGAGCAGAAAGGGAATAGAAGTCGCAAGCCCGCCACCAGCTCCACCCAGCATATAGAAAAAGATACCGGTGTACACCAAACTCTTTCTGGCTACCCTGCTACTGAGCAGACCAGTGATCAAAGCCATCGGTATAATGGTCAATGCAGGAGTGGTGAGCACCATCTTTCCCAGCATATCCGAGGCGTTTGGGAAGTAGGCTATAATGTCAGCCACAGCTGGTGCAACTGCAGCTCCGGACATAACTGTAAGCATGGAAAGAGAGAGAATTGCTATACGGATCATTTTATTTCCTGCTGCATCTGCACCACCCGGGTGCTGATTATTGTGGTTAGGTTAAAGTATAGATCAATGTCCTCGTCGCTGAAATCAGCAAACACATCATCGGTCAGTCCTTTGAGTATTTGATAGACTTCGTCTTTTACACTACGGGCCTTCTCTGTAGTGCAGAGAATGTTGCTCCTCCGGTTGGCCGGATCAACTGTTCTGGTGAGAAATCCGTCTTTTTCGAGACGGGTGACAGCGCGTGCAGCGGAACTTTTATTGAACTGCAGCGCATCTGCCAGAGCGTCTTGATTCGCTCCTTCGTTCTCATACAGAAAAGTGATGATTGGGATGGTCGCTGCCCCAAGGCCCAGATGGGCAATTCGGCTGTCAAGGACCATGTCAAGATATCTAGCGATGGTTCCGATTTTTTTTCCTATAGACCTGTGTTGTGACATATGCGGGTTTCCTTGTGGGTGCTTGGAAGGCTGATGAAGAACGAAGACCTCGTTGCCGAAGAAAGAGCCTCTTCTTCGCCACTTATCTTTTGAACAGCCTGTTGTATGGATTATTTGAATGAATCGGCATCATGTGTCCGAAATTCATCACAGTTAGTTAAGCGAGACGTTAAGCTTGTGACAACGTTTTCTTGTGAACCGGATTTAAATGTATATGAGAATTGTTGCCAATGCAACAGTTGCGCGACAAACTTTTTTTGATAAATTGCTCGAATCCAGCCCAAAAATATCTAACCAAAATATTAAAAGAATAAGACCCGTAAGAAAGACAACACGGAGCATAGGGTCGCTACAGGTCCGCCCATAGGTTAGGGAAAAGGGCTTGATGACTTCACCTCGTGTCCTTATTCCAACTGTAACCTGGCTTTTTTAGGTTCATCACCGATTTCCGGGAAAAGCAGCCCTGATTTTCAGGAAGAAATATTCATGATCCCGGAACACGTATGCCATTCTTCTGATCAACTTGATTTTGTTGTTGATCCCTTCCAATAGACTAGTGTGTAATCGGAAGCACGATCTCTATTGGTTACATTTCAGCAGAAAAAATATGGCAACAATTACTGTGCAGTGATTGTGTTAAAAAGATGTATCATAATTTTTTTATAACAGTCTTGTTGTGATATTATTAGTGGGGTATAAATAGATTCTCCGTATCGTTTAAGCATGCGTTTTGGGTTATTCAATCAAGGGCCTTTCCCGGTAAAATCAAAACTCTTGGAGGTTTACATGGGTGATCAAACTGCATCGAAACTTTTCGTCAATGGCCGGATTTATCAAGACGCGGTTCGTCGGGTGCGCAACCTTCTTGTGGTAGATGACTGTGTAGCGGCCGTGGATGTGGAGCCCTCCGATCATATGGATGCGGAAGTCATAGATTTAGACGGTAACGCCATCTATCCCGGTTTTTGCGACAGTCATGTCCATTTGGTCGAATCTGCTCTTATGTTTAGTGGTGCAGACCTGCGCGGTGATAATGACGCTGAATCGATTGTCCAGGCTGTGAAAACGGCCATATCAGAGCATCCCGAAGAAGATCCTTTTTTTGGCGGAGGATTTTCCTTGGACGACTATGACTCATGGTCCCTGAAGGACCTTGCCGCGCTCGACGCTGTTACCGGTGACCGAATCGTTCTGTTAGGCGACGACCTCGGTCATAATCTTATTGTAAATTCTGCCGCTATGAAAAAAGCGGACCTATATAAGCACTTGGATGATGTGCCGTCGGGAGGGAAAGTCGTTGTCCAGGATGGCAAGCCCACGGGTATGTTGCGCGAAGAAGCCATGACTCTGGCCGGAAATCAGCTTCTCCATCTTTTTAAAGACAAAACGATTCGACCAGGTACACAAAAGTTCATGAATTTATGGGCCCAAATGGGTTATACAGGGATCGTAGACCTTATGGGTGCGCCCATCGGCCGCATTCTGCATGCTAAAATGTGCCGGAAACTGGAACACAAGGGTCTTCTGCCCCTTCGCGTCAATTATAACTACACCTTCTTCGGCCTTGATGATCTTGAGGGCGGTCTTGAGGAGATGGGCAAGGACACGGATCTGGTGAGATTTATTGGAAATAAACTTTTTGTTGACGGAGCCTACGCCGGAGGAGAGGCGTGGACAACCTGGGAAAATAAACAGGGTAACCATGGCCTACATACGGTCACGGCTGGCGATTCCATGGGCAAAAACCAGAACATTTACCGCATAGTGTCCCGGCTGGAGGAAGTCGGCCTCAATTGCCATTACCATATTCAGGGGGACGAGGCCCTGAATGTGACTTTGGATGCGCTGGAAGCCGCTGCGGCCAAGAAGGGCGGGCTTAGCTGTTTACACACGCTGATTCATCTGGCCTTTCCCCGTCCTGACCAATTACAGCGTATCAACAAGCTGAATAATAAGGTCGTCTCTACGGTCCAGCCGGGATTCTGGAAGGCCGAGGCCGGACTTGACAGGTATTATGGCAAGGCAAATGACGCGTCCTATCCCATCAAGGAATTGATGGAGGCCGGCGTAAGCACGGGCATAAGCACCGATTTTGGAGTCTCACCTCTGGATTTGAGCGCTCCCACAAAAATTATGAGTATATCCATGCTGGACGGAGGATCGGCGCGTACACCGCTGACCATGCAGGACGTCATTAGAGGGCTGACGCAGGGAAGTGCCGCGACAACTGGGCATAACGATGTGGGTGCACTTTATCCGGGCATGAAGGCCGACATGGTGCGCTTTGAGCGAGATCTATACGATGTAAAGCCGGAGAGCCTGGCAACGGATCCCCCGAAAGTCCTGGAGACGTGGTTAAGCGGAAAAAAAGTTATAATACCTGATAGTCCCAAATAAACTAAGGCGTTAACTCAAAGAAAGTTGCAGATACGAAAATAAAAAGACCCGGTCAGTTTATTGCTGATCGGGTCTTTTGAATTCTGTGGTGGTGGAGCTGAGGAGAATTGAACTCCTGGCCTCTTGAATGCCATTCAAGCGCTCTCCCAACTGAGCTACAGCCCCACTCGCTGTGAAGAATTTTCTATCTGCGCAAGTCACCGCTGTCAACAAACTTTTTTAATAAAATTATTTCACTTTACCAATTTATCCTACCGATTATACTGCCCTGAACGCTCCAAAATCCCCGCCTGCAAAGGACGGGCACAACGCAGAGCAGAACTAAACACCAGATCAATTCGTTTACCTATACAAAACAATCATATTGCCACATTCGGCAACATGGATTATCTTACGATGCAGTCAACGAGATTCAAACAGCTACCGGATCATGAGGTACCATGCTCGACATCATCTTGAAAATTTTATCAAAATTCGCATGGGTTTCCGTGGTTTTCATCGGCATAACGGTCATAAGTTTCTGGGTTATCCATCTTGCCCCCGGATCTCCTACAGATATGCAGACCACCTTGAACCCTGCTGCAACCATTGAAACCCGCCTGAAACTGGAAAAACTGTACGGACTCGATAAGCCCCTGCACGAGCAATACATAAATTGGGTTTCGCGGCTGGCCAGATTCGACTTCGGACTTTCCATGTCCGGGGACCGCCGCCCTGTCTGGGACCGCATAAAAGAAAGATTGCCGCTGACATTCGGCATGAACATGGCTTCACTGCTGCTGACCCTCATGATAGCGGTTCCCATCGGTATGTATTCAGCATGGCGACAGGGAGGCTGGTTCGACCGGGGCATGACCGTGCTGGTTTTCATCGGGTTTGCGGTTCCGGGGTTCTGGCTGGCCCTGCTGCTGATGCTCTGGCTGGGTATCTACTGGCCCATTTTTCCGATTTCCGGCCTGACCTCGTTGGATTATGAGCTTCTGTCCCCATGGGGCAAAATGGCCGATCTGGCCCGTCATCTGGCCCTGCCCATATTCATTTATACATTCGGAAGCCTTGCCGGGATGTCCAGATTCATGCGCTCATCCATGCTGGAAGTTCTCAGACAGGATTACATAACCACGGCCAAGGCCAAAGGGCTGCCCATGCGCAAGGTGCTGTTCAAGCATGCCATGCGCAACGGCCTTCTGCCGGTCATTACTATTCTGGGACTTTCCATCCCGGGGCTCATCGGCGGCAGCGTCATTATTGAGTCAATATTCGCCCTGCCCGGACTGGGACAACTTTTTTACGGTGCGGTAATGGCACGCGATTATTCGCTGATAATGGGTTCGCTGGTACTCGGCGCGATGCTGACCCTTGCGGGCAACCTGCTCGCGGACGTGGCCTATGGACTAGCCGACCCGCGCATCCGGGCCGGAGGCAATGACTGATGATCAACAGAAAACCTCTTTCCCCACCATCCAGACTGCAGAAATACGGCCTGCTCTACCTCGGGATATTCCTCGTCGGATCTGTTTCGCTTGCAGCCATCTTCGCGCCCCTGCTGACCCCTTATGATCCCTTTGCCCTCAACGTGGACCACCTTTTACAGCCTCCAAGCACAACACACCTTTTCGGAACCGATGCACTTGGACGGGACGTATTCGCCAGAATGCTCTACGGAGGACGGGTGTCGCTCTGGGTAGGCTTTGTGGCTGTTGGAATATCAACGGCTATCGGGCTGGCACTGGGGCTTGCCGCCGGATATTTCGGGGGCCTGGTCGATGAAATCATCATGCGTGGTGTTGATGTGATGCTCTGCTTCCCCTCATTTTTCCTGATTCTGGCAGTCATAGCCTTTCTGGAACCGGGACTGACCAACATCATGATCGTCATCGGATTCACCTCATGGATGGGGGTCGCCCGTCTGGTACGTGCGGAAACCCTTTCACTCCGCAAAAGGGATTTCGTGCAGGCCTCACGCCTTTCCGGTGCCGGTCCGATCCGCATCATGGTTACCCATATTCTACCCAACGCCATCACCCCGGTACTGGTTTCAGCTACACTGGGTGTGGCCGGTGCCATTCTTGTGGAATCTTCTCTCAGTTTTCTCGGACTCGGCGTACAGCCGCCCGACCCGTCATGGGGCAACCTGCTCATGGAAGGCAAGGAGGTGCTTGAAATAGCTCCGTGGCTGTCAGTCTTCCCAGGCATGGCCATCCTGCTGACCGTACTCGGCTACAACCTGCTGGGCGAAGCCCTGCGCGACATACTCGACCCAAGACTCAAACAGTAAAAACGGTAAAGCAATGCTGGAACTTCTCAGAATTCGCGACCTCGCACTCATTGAAGACGCTGAGATTGAATTTTCATCAGGCATGAACGTGCTAACCGGGGAAACCGGCGCCGGTAAATCTTTCATCCTGCGGGCCATAGACTTCCTTACGGGCCAGAAAATGGGTCAGGACATGGTCCGTCCCGGCAAGGAGCAGGCTTTTGTGGAAGCCCTGTTCGTCAACCATGACGGCGAGGAAACCATCATCCGCCGGGTTCTTTCAGCGGATACGGGGCGCAGCAGAATCTACGTCAACGACAAGCTCAGTTCCCAGACCACTATCAAGGATCTCGGAACATCCATGATTCTGCACACCAGCCAGCATGCCCAGCAGAAACTGCTCCAGCCAGCATACCAATGCGTAATTCTGGACCGCTTTCTTGCTGACCCGTCCCTTCCGGTAAAAAAAGATGCCATACTCGCAACCCTGCGCGGACTACTCAGCCAGAAGGAAGAACTGCGGCAGCGTTCCGCTTCGCTCATAGATAAAAAGGATTTTCTGGAGTACCAGCGCACGGAGATCGAAAAGGTCTCACCCTATCCCGGTGAAGAAGATGAGCTGCTGGAAAAGAAAAACACCCTGCGGGCGCAGGAGGATGCCGGACGCTGCATCCAGAATGCCATGGAGATCATGCGAGGAGGGCCGGACCTTTCCGGATCAGTCTCTGCCCTCAGGGCCGAGATGGACCGCATCTGCTCTATTTTTCCGGAATATGGCGAAGATCGCGAAAAAGTTACTGAATTCAAGCACTACCTCGACGAACTGGCCTCCAAGCTCCGCACCCAGCCGCTTGATTTCGATTCCGAAGACTCCATAGATGATATTGAAGCCCGGCTTTACGAGCTCTCCAAACTTAAACGCAAGCTTGGGCGCACCTTAGATCAGATAGTGGACCTTAAAAATGAAATTCAGGAAAACCTCGATTTCCTTGATTCATGCGCCCTTGAACTGGCCCAGATAGAAAAAAAAGAAAAAGAACAGGCAGCACTTCTGGCTGAAGTGCTGGCAAAACTCGCCACTGCCCGTGAAGCTGCCGCTGAAAAGCTGACCAACCGTGTTGTAGCTGAACTGAAAGGGCTCGGTTTTTCCGAGCATGTTCAGGTGCAGTTCGAATTCAGGCCCCATGAACTCTACCCGGGACTCAATGAGATGCGCGGCAGGCTGATGTGGATTCCAAACCCCGGCCAATCCGCACAACCGCTGGACAGGATTGCATCCGGCGGTGAACTTTCCCGCTTCCTGCTGGCAATAACCGGTCTGCAGGGTGAGTCTGAACGGCCCACGCTTATCTTTGACGAGGTGGATTCCGGCATCGGCGGTCATACCTTAAACCGGGTCGGCGAAAAAATGCAGGATCTTGCAGCACGCCAGCAGCTCATAGTCATCACCCACTGGCCGCAACTGGCCGCACTTGCCGACCGCCATTTCCTTATCCACAAGGGAGTCGTGGACAAGGAGACCTTCACCACCTGCCGCCAGCTTGAGCCGCAGGAAGTTTCCGCCGAGCTGGAACGGATGGCCGGTAAGGAGTAATACCGAGCAGCAAAGGATATGCCCCCGGCGGCTCTGCGAGGCTGAGTTTGATGCGATTTGAGCTTTTAATGATCTAATTTCGCCGCCGGCGGCAACAAAAAGCCCCGCGATACTCGGTATCGCGGGGCTTTTAATTTAATGAATACAGAAGACTAGTAGCGGTAGTGGTTGGGCTTGTAGGGACCTTCCACTTTTACGCCGATGTAGTCAGCCTGCTGCTTGGAAAGCTTTTCCAGCTTCACGCCGAGACGCTCAAGGTGCAGACGGGCAACTTCTTCATCCAGATTCTTGGGCAGAATCATAACCTTGGGCTCGTAGGTATTCTTGGCAAGATCAATCTGGGCCAGAGCCTGGTTGGTGAAGCTGTTGGACATTACAAAGCTGGGGTGGCCGGTTGCGCAACCGAGGTTTACCAGACGGCCTTCAGCAAGAACGATGACGGACTTGCCGGATTCGAGAATCCATTTGTCCACCTGCGGCTTGATTTCGATCTTCTGGGCCTTGGGGTTGTTCTCAAGGTAGCCCATATCGATTTCGTTATCAAAATGACCGATGTTGCAGATGATTGCCTCGTCCTTCATGCGGGCGATGTGCTCACCGGTGATAACGTGGTAGTTACCGGTACAGGTAACGAAAACGTCACCGCGCTCAACAGCGTCGTTCATGGTGGTTACTTCAAAACCTTCCATGGCAGCCTGCAGTGCGCAGATGGGATCGATTTCAGTAACGATGACACGGGCACCGAAACCGCGCATGGACTGGGCGCAGCCCTTACCAACATCGCCGTAACCGACAACAACAACGATCTTCCCGGCGATCATAACGTCGGTAGCGCGCTTGATACCGTCAGCAAGGGACTCGCGGCAACCGTAGAGGTTGTCGAACTTGGATTTGGTAACGGAGTCGTTGACGTTGATGGCAGGGAAAAGAAGTTCTCCGGCTTCCTGCATCTGGTAGAGGCGATGAACACCGGTGGTGGTTTCTTCGGAAACACCGCGTACCTTCTTGGAAATTGCAGTCCACTTGCCGGGATTTTCGGCAACGGAAAGCTTCAGGCGATCAAGAACGCACTTGAATTCCTTGTTGTCGGTCTTCTCTTCGAGAATGGAAGGATCAGCTTCAGCCTTAACGCCATGATGGATGAGCAGTGTTGCGTCACCGCCATCGTCAACGATGAGGTCGGGACCGGAACCGTCGGGCCAGGTCAGGGCCTGCTCGGTGCACCACCAGTACTCTTCAAGGGTTTCACCTTTCCATGCAAAAACCTTGGCAGTGCCGTTGACGGCGATAGCTGCAGCAGCATGATCCTGAGTGGAAAAAATGTTGCAGGAAGCCCAGCGGATATCGGCACCCAGAGCATGCAGGGTCTCGATAAGCATGGCGGTCTGGATGGTCATGTGCAGGGAGCCCATGACTTTGAGGCCCTTGAGGGGCTTTTCTTCACCGTATTTGGCGCGGATGGACATGAGACCGGGCATTTCGCGCTCGGAAAGCTGCATTTCCTTATTACCCCAGTCAGCAAGGGTGATGTCCGCTACTTTGTACTCAAGATTAGGATCTACTTTAAGCATTGAATCCTCCATTATTGTTTTTCAGATATGCATACAAGGACCGTGAGTCCTTCATTTACCGGGAAACGGCGGGTATCCACGGGCACCAGTCCGGCATCCGCAATCCAGCCGCCAAGTTCATCTTCTGTAAAGCCGAGCCGGCGGTCACCGAACTCGGTGCGCATCCGCTCGTTGGCATGAACCAGAAAATCAGCAATAACCAGCCTGCCCCCGCTGGTAAGGGTCCGCGCGGCCTCGGCTACAGCCTTGTCCGGACGCGGAAGATGGTGCAGAACCATTGAAATAACCGCAAGATCAGCCTCCCAGTCCCTAAGCGGAAGATGGGTGAGCTCTCCGATACGCAGGCTGACCCTGTCGTTGTCCCCGATCCGGGACTCGGCAAGTTCCAGCATCTTGGGTGAGCTGTCCACGCCGATAACCGTACCGCACTTGGCAAGCATCGTTTCAAGGAGCGAACCGTTGCCGCAGCCAAGATCAACGACAACGGAGCAGGTCTCCACGATTGAAACGAGCACTTCATTAAGATTAAAACCGCCGAACACGTCTCGCTGAAGGCGTTCCCAGTCCTCGGCAATCTCATCGAAAAATTTGCGGGTCTCCATGTTGCGCTCGGCCAGAACCTGTGCAACACGTTTGCGGTCCTCGGAAACCTCCGACTCGTTATCAATAAGCCAGCCTATGGACTCGGCAAAACGGCATCCGTTCCCGGAGCGGGCCAGACGGTAAAAATTCCAGAGCCCCTCGCGCCGCGATTCAAGCAGCCCGCTTTCATGCATTATTTTAAGATGCCGAGACACGCGGGGCTGGGACATACCTAGCACCTGCACGACCTCGCCCACATTGAGCTCATTGTCACGCAGCATAGCCAGAAGCCTGATCCTTATCTCGTCTGATAAGGCCTTGCTGAATTTAAGAATCTCCATCTCCATCCTCATAGGCAAAACATAACGACATCTTTATATAACGATATTCCAAGAGGCCTACGCGCCATAATCGAAAGCGTCAAGCATTAACTATCATTTTATATGGACAGGGGCCATCTATGGGTTTGCCAACCGGAAGCATAAAGTATAAGCATGATCAGATAAACTCTGCACAGATAGAATTTTAATGGCACAAAAAAAGAAATACACAGGCCCGGTAAAAAGGATCTTCCACCCGCGCCAGCGCAAGGTACGCTCGCTTGGTGAAGCCATGGGTGACTATGTAACCATCATGGATGGCGACTACAAACTCATGATCCCCAGGCTATGGAAAGCATGGCCGGAACTGATGGGTGAGCTGGCCGAATTCGCCAAGCCGCTGGGGCACCGCAAGCGGACACTCATCCTTGCATCTGATGATGCAGTGGCCGCTCAGGAGCTCTCGTACTTCGCCCCGGAGATCCTTGAAAGAATAAATTCGTTTTTTGGCGAAGAAGTCTTTGACAAGGTGCTATTTGAGCTGCTAAACGGCAGGGTTCCATTGGACGGGTACGAATTGAAGCGTGCAGAGTTCAAGGATGCAAAAATCAAAAAGCCCGGTAAGCTGGGCAGTTTGAAAGACAAATTTGATCCCGAATCGGCGGTCGGAAAATGTTATCTTAAATACGTCCGCCTGTTTGAAAAATCATAATATTTCGGGCCAAAAAGCCCACCAAGGAGGATATCATGAGCGAATCAACCCCCACTCTCGAGAGTATGGAACTTAAGAAACCCCTCGACAAAATGACTGTCAAGGAACTGCGTCAGCTGTGCATGAACAAGATGCCCCTCATCGTAGGTGCTTCCAGCATGGACAAGGAAACCATCATTTCCAACATCAAGGAATACCTCGGAATCCAGGATGAAGAAGGCGCAGTGTCTCCCTACAAGGATCGCATCATCTCCATCAAAAGAAAGATGAGAGAACTGCGTATCAGCAAGAAAGCAGCTGAATCCCGCAAGGAAACCACCCAGCTGCGCCGCAAGATCAACAAGATGAAAAAGCAGACCCGCGCTCTCGCAAAGGCTCTGTAATCATTTTATTTTCGGAATATTTTAAACTTTTCGAAAATAGCTGTTGACAGATTGAGGCAATCCGAATAAACACTCTCTTCGTTGTTGGGACATCGTTCAATTGGCAGGACGACGGGTTCTGGCTCCGTTAATCAAGGTTCGAGTCCTTGTGTCCCAGCCAACAACAACCAAATATGAGATGCGTCCCCATCGTCTAGCCTGGCCCAGGACACCGGCCTTTCACGCCGGCGACGGGGGTTCAAATCCCCCTGGGGACGCCACTCAAGAGATTCAAATGCCAGCATGAATCTCACACATAACCCGCTTCGCTATGTGTTCAGGCCACTGAAGCAGGTGCATATTCAAGATGCGTCCCCATCGTCTAGCCTGGCCCAGGACACCGGCCTTTCACGCCGGCGACGGGGGTTCAAATCCCCCTGGGGACGCCACGAAATTTCAAAGCCCGATTCGCAAGAATCGGGCTTTTTCGTTTTCCCCACCGGAAATACGGTTCACATGCTCCTAATCAAGGCTATCCATCCTCGTTGGCAGCAAACTCTGTTCAAACAATTCCGAACAAGAACCGACGGACAAACAGGACAGTATATGCCATATGACCGTAAAATGACTTCACAAAAAAACAGTCAAAATATTATCCGGTATTTTTTTTCTACAAACAACACTGCTTGCATATCAAATCGAATTTACGGTCAAACATCAGGACGACAAGTTACGGACAAGTGAGCCAACCGCTAGTCCTGTAATACGTCTGAAAGAAGGATTTCCGGAAGGATCTCCGTGTTTCCGTCAGAAAGACGCTGTTTCAGGCATGTCAAAGACCATAAAATGAGGGGCGAACTTGGCGGGAATTGTACTTTAGCACACCGGAAATCTCATATATCCGTAAATAACCGCCGCGTTTTCTCCGATCGGCAAAGTTATCCAAAGCAAGGATCAAAAAATATTTAATTTTCCTGTTGACAGCAACAGCGATTCCACATAAAAGGTTTTCTCGCTGCTGGGACATCGTTCAATTGGCAGGACGACGGGTTCTGGCTCCGTTAATCAAGGTTCGAGTCCTTGTGTCCCAGCCAGCAAAAAAACAGACTTATCGCCAAGCAAGTCTACACATAACCGGCTTCGTCATAGTGAATCAGGCCACTGAAGCAGGTGCATATTTCAGATGCGTCCCCATCGTCTAGCCTGGCCCAGGACACCGGCCTTTCACGCCGGCGACGGGGGTTCAAATCCCCCTGGGGACGCCATCAAAAAAAACAGACTTATCACCCAAGTAAGTCTTCACATAACCGGCTTCGTTACAGTGAATCAGGCCACTGAAGCAGGTGCATATTTCAGATGTGTCCCCATCGTCTAGCCTGGCCCAGGACACCGGCCTTTCACGCCGGCGACGGGGGTTCAAATCCCCCTGGGGACGCCACTTTTCATAAAAAAGGATTGAATCGCCAGATTCAATCCTTTTTTGTTGCTCAGTTTCTTTCAATTCATTTCCGCCCTAAATTTCATTGCTTACGGCTGAACGGGCCCGTCTTTGCCGATGACTCCGGTAACCACTCCGTTGCGCTGCACAAAATATATTTCGCCGTCCCTGTCCGCATAAATGGCCTGCGGGATGATTCCGAGCTTTGTTGCTTTACGCACTTTGCCGTCTGCGTCTATACGATACAACCTTCTCTGTGAGCTGGAAAGGACACACACCGTCCCGTCAGGACACACGCAAAGTCCGCTGATGTGGCCGAACCCGTCGGCAAAGCGCACCCACTCGCCATTTCCGTATACCGCAAAGACAGTTCCCTCTTCCTGATTGGCAACGTAGTGATTTCGTTTCCCCTGTGCCACCAGCATGGCAGCTGAAACAGGTTCAGCGCAAACCATAATACACCCGGTCAGCAGCAGAATCACCATCGTTGCCCTAAGACTCGCAAACCCTGAAAAATACAATCCGTACATATGCTGTACCTCCTTTTTTGTTTGATTTTGATTACGACAGCATATAATACAAATCCAATACCATTTTACAGAATATTAAGATCAAAAAGGTATCATTATGAGATTGCGCCAATTGCGTTACTTCAAGACTCTTGCCGAAGAACTCCACTTCGGCAACGCTGCTGAAAAACTGCACATCCAGCAGCCTCCGCTCAGCCGGCAGATTCAGAGCATGGAGGAAGATCTGGGGGTGACGCTATTTAAACGCACCAACCGCAAAGTGGAACTGACTGCGGAAGGCCGTTATCTGCTCAAGGAAGCAAGGGAAATACTGTCGATCATGGACAGGGCCAGAACAAGACTTCAGGCCATGGGAGACGGCAGGGCCGGAAAACTGCACGTCAGTTTTATCTACCTCGCACTATCATCGGCCTTTCCCGGCATAGTCGGGGACTTCATCAGGGAGTATCCCGAAGTTGACGTAAGCCTGTACGATGAGAACACCTATCACCAGATCAATGCAGTAAAGGAAGGAACCCGCCATGTAGGCTTCGTAACCATGAAGCTGCTCGACCTCTTGGGCCTTGAAAGCATGGTTGTTCACCGTTCCACCACCTGCGCAGCAATACCGGCCAGCCACCCCCTTGCCGAAAAGGATGTGCTGACCCTGAAAGACCTTTCTGAACTGCCCTACATATGCAGCACGGACTCTTATTGCCGTATGCGCGTTAAGGAGATGCAGAAAATATTCGGCGCGGCTGACCTTGAGTTGAAAATAGGTATGAAATACGAGCGCAAGCATACGGGAAACGTCTTCGTTGCTGCCGGGCTGGGCTGGACAGTCATCAATACCGATTCAATCGGAACCATTCCGGACGGAATTGCTCTGAAGCAACTTGAAATCGAATTGCACCCGTTCGAGATAGGCATGATCTGGAATCCGGAACGGATGACCCCGCTGGTGCAGAATTTTATTGATTTTTATAAGGGACGGGTTGGAGGGAAAAATTCAGAATTAGACGTTGGAGAGAATTCAATCGAAATAGTAAAATAATGCAAAACTTAATATTCAAGACAAATTTATCTTCTTAAACCAAAATGATATAATGTCATTTTTAGTCAAACTTATCAGCTCGTTCAAAACATACGTCTTTTGGGTAAGAGTATATGTCCCTTCAAATAATGAAAGTGCTATAAAAGCCTTCCATAAAGGGTAATGACCATCTTTATTTGCCTGCTTAACATAAGGAAACACAGTTTTAAATTGTCCCTTATCTGCAATAAATTCAAAATTACTTAATACAGATTGAGCACTTAGCAATCCAAATGATCTTATTATACCTTTTACAGAGGCTCTAACTTTTTTATTTAGCCGCGGAAACGTCGCAACTACCTGCCGAGCTAAATAATCTTTCCTAGACCAGAATAAATATGTCTTTTGAATAAATGAACTCAGCTCTTTAGAAGATGCGTATTTTCCTTGTAACCACAACGCATTAATAAACGCCGTTTCAGTTCCATGCTTCTCGAAAAGATTCTCCGCTAATGTGACCATACGCCGCGAATAGGAGAACATGAACGAACTTCTCCACTCTAAAAGAATACGCACCCCATAAAAAACACTTATATCATCAACACAATTTAAAACAAAACTTTTTACCAGCTGCTCACGTTCAAAAGTCCAACCAGTCCTTTTTAGATACTGGCAAACATTCTTTCTACAGCTTGGAATATCCTCTAAGATTATATTTAAATCATAATCCAATGATTGCGTATTGGCTTTTGTCGCCAATGAAAAATACCTCTTGATAACTTTTTCCCAACTACCTGTCCGGTTCCCATTGTAAAATTTCAAATATCTCTCTGTTAGTTGCTTTATTTCTCTCTCATACGGCAGTTTTGAGTGAATGAGCCTATCCAGCCGCTTAGTGAACACATTCAAGAACCAGTTTTCTTCTATATTAAAATGGTTTTTAGCTTCTAATTTTGTTAAAATTTTTGTTTTTGATGAATTTAGATGTAATCCATTCGTAAGTAAAATTTCATCTATCGTTCTTAAAATTTCTTTAGCCTCAGTCTTTGAATCACACCCAAAATCTATATCATCCATCCACCTCACATAATTATTACCCACGGTTCTTTGTAGGTATGTATCTATTTCCAATAAGAATACATGTGCTAAAAACCTTGGCGCATCCATATCCATCTGAGGTAATCCTCGCCCAGAATATGGGAGATAATCTGGGCGCCAAGTAAATTTTTCAATAACAAAAAAAATAAAATCTAAAATAGGCTCCGGGATATTGCTTAGCCCAGAAATATAATTTCGTAATTTAACAAAATCTATACCATCATAATAATTTGCAACATCTGTAACAACTACATAACTGTTCTCAGACACAAAGCCAAAAATTTTACGCTGAAATTCAGGCCATAGCTCCCACCAAAAATAATGAGTATCTTTTGGATCAACATTTTCAATAGATGGAGCACCCCCATGCTTACGGCTAAAAAAAGATTTTGTTTCTGGAAGAACGATTCTTTTAATTAATGCTTGACAGACAACCTCAAGAACCAAAGAGTCTTCTGGACAAGGAACAATTATATGCCTAGCCAACCCTTTTGATTTTTCGGCTCTTAACCTAATGGGAAATGAGGGCTGGTATCTACCATCAAGGATTTGTTCCACTAACGCCTGGATTTTGTTTCTTTTATGTACATGAAAATCATAATAGTCATGTAGGTCTCTATAGGGATATTGTCGCAAATCAGACCTAATATTTTTCCATGAATTCATTAAAAATGAATATTGGATAGCTGAACCTAGTTCATTACCGCGGCTTGTGAAACGTTCTGATTTAAGCATAGACCCCATCTAGGTTATTCGCAATATATGCCAATATCTACTTAATAACACATATTAAAGCAAGTTCAACTTAGAACAACATTCACGAATCTTTTTCTCGTCAACGTTCAAATAATCAACATACAGCAGAAGGATATACCAATGTCCACCATCCCTACCCCGGACCAGTGCGAACAGCTCCTCGCCACCCACAAGACCCCGGAGGCGACCGTAATTCACTGCCGAATGGTCCGCGACGTGGCCCGGCGTATCGGGCGCGACCTGAAATGGCTGCGAGACCGCGGTCCTAATATGGCCCTGATTACCGCTGCGGCACTGCTGCACGACATTGCCAAAGGACAGCCGGATCATGCAAGGGCCGGGGCTGAAATCCTGCGCGGACATGGATTTGAAAAGGTTGCCGAAATAGTCGAAGCACATAACGATCTTGAATATTCCGGAGACCGTCCTGTCACGGAAAAGGAAATAGTCTTTATTGCTGACAAACTGGTCAAGGGCGACCAGATGGTCACTGTGGTCTACATGTACGACCACAAGATAGAAGCCCGCCGGGACAATCCCGAAGCTGTTGCCGACCTTGAAAGACGCAAGGTCGTTGCCATGCGCATCAAGACATCCATAGAGCAGGAAACCGGCAAGAACCTCGAAGAACTTGCTATTGCCGAAGAATAAACGCCATATTTCATTGCATCAACCAACAGCCCGGAAGTCCTGACCTCCGGGCTGTTTATATTTCCACCGTAAAACATCATGCAGCTGCATTGCGGCAAGGGACGCAAAGGGAAGAAAATCCGGCCGGAAACAAGTACTAGCCAAGCCACCCTTCTTGGGTATAATCTTCAGACTGGACCGCTATTCAACCTGCAGTCAGGAAACGTTGCAGCAAAAGACTATTGCCACCTTTCGGTTGCCATATTGTAACAGTTCCGCAACAGTTGTGCTCGGCATATCAGCTACATACTGAAACGATGTACAATCGGCTGAGATAAACCAGCCGCAGACTTTACTCAGTGATCAGGAGGCCATGCCATGGGCAAAGGAAGCAAAATAGAAAAAATCATGAACGCCGAAGAACTTCCGGATTTTTTCCGCAAAATGGCTTCGGCAATTGAAAACGGCACATCTGACGATAACGCCTACCTTGCCGCCATTGAAGGATTTGAGAAGCTCAAGATAAATATCCGAACCGAGCAGGGCCATACTGTCATCAAGATCAAGGCCAAGCCTTCAAAGGATGTCGTGGAGGAAACTCCAGCCGCAGAAGGACAGGAGACCATTGAAGTCTCGGGCATGCCCAAATTCAGCCAGTTGAAGAAACGCATGCGTGCATCCTTCAAGATAATTTTCAAGACCCTCCACGCAGGGGAAATGCCCCCTGCCGAAGTTGTGGAGGAATTCATTGCCGACTCCAGGCTGATGACCACATACACCGGCAAAGGGTACGGCGATGAATATTTCGCAGAATACCTAGCTGCATGTGATCGGTTCCAGTCGGCATTCGAATCCGGCAGCATTGAACAGGCACATGCGGCCTGCGATGAACTGAACCACATCAAGACCAATTGCCACGCCAAATATGATTGAAATGACGTAGCGTTAACCGTTCGCCTAAGAACAGACAGGACTATGAGCATGAATACCCAAGCAAGCTGCCCTCAGGCAGTCAAAGTCTCACCTGAAATAACCGACGAGGACCGCCGGAGATTTCATGAGGTGATATCCACCGAACTGGCAGACTGGCAGATCGAGCAGGTCATTACCCCTTCCAAGATCTATCCCCGGCAGGAGAACCTGCTGGCCCTGCACTGGCATCCGGAATTTGTCCCCCTTGATCTCATTACCCGGAGGGTGGACGCAATGTTCCCCAACGCCAGGGAAAGGATGATGATCCCCACCCAGCACAACGTGCTTATGAGCTACGGGAATTATACCGGCGTGGAAGTGGACTGCTATGCCAGTGGATTCAACCAGAAGGTCCAGCTTCTGCTCCATTTTGAAAACGACAGGGTCAAGGATGCCGGAGTGCTCAAATCCATGCTGGCCCATACCTTTAAATACAGGTCCTCACAGCTGTTCGAGTACATGGACACCATCACCACGCCCATGGAAGACCGCATAGCCATCGCCGCACGCGAAACAGGGGCGGACGAGGATCTCGTGGAAATGGTCCGGGTATACGTCACCAAACTGCAGACCATACTGGACGAGGAATGGTCCAATGTTTCGCAGGAAGCAATAAAGAACAAGCTGGTCAAGAACTACTTCGACGCCATGCGCCCCAAGTACGGAGATAATCTCATCAACCGTATTCAGGCGTATCTCAAAGAAGTGAAAAAGCTTGTAAAACAGAATTTTTCCCTGAAATTCTTCTACCGCGCAACAGAAGTCATTGAGGAGGCCCGTGCCCTTGGTGGATGCGTGGTCATTCCCCATCCGGAAGAATTCTGGCCCATCCTGCTCGCCAAATACGATGTGGACGGAATTGAAGTCTGGAACCCGCAATCCCAGCGTTATACGGATTTCCTCATCTCCGTCGTCAACGAACAGAACGCCAGCCGCCCTTCAGGAGGCCGCAACCTGCTCATCTTCATGGGTGACGACTGCCACATGAGTGAGAAGACCAAATCCCCGGAAACCCAGGACCCGGACAAAGCAGGACGCGAAATCGGCCTGCAACCGGCCTGGGACGACCTCCATATCAGAAAGAAGCTGATCATTGCGGGTATAGACCGTCATTCTGTCATCAGCGAATACCGAGAACGACTCGCCGGATAATCCGGCGGAATCATTCGTCATGAAATCTTCATCAAACTGAAACTCAACTCCATTGCTGCAATGTTAAAGCTCATCCACACATCGACTTAACAAGCACCCCGGTGGCGGAAAAACACCGCCGCCGGTTTTATGGAGATCAGACATGTCAGTAGAACAGAAATTCATCTTCGAGTCTCTTCAGGATTCGGAGACCATCCGCCAGTTCCTGTCGGCACTGGTTGATGGTTTTGAATCCGGCGCAATAAACCTTTCCACCAACGGAGACCAGATCGAACTGACTCCCAAGGGGCTGCTCAACTTTTCGGTCAAGGCCAAAAGGAAATCCGACTCCAACAAGATCAGCATCAAGATCGCCTGGAAAGAATCCTGCGAAGGGAATAACCCCGAAAACAAAACTCTTACCGTCTACTCATAACCATGCTTACATTCGAAGGTCTGGATGAGAACTTCAAGTTTCTCATCATAGAAGTACTCAATCAGGTCAAGGCCACCCGGGAATTCGTCAGGTCCCCTTCCCGTTCCCTGTTCCGCAAGATCACATCACGGGACGACTACATCGACAACCTGAAAACCGTCATTGAGAACAAGTGCTATTCGCGCATCAACAGCTCCAAGGATCTGGACAAGAATCTTCTCAACAAGATCAGGGCAATTCAGGTTTCATCCGTAAACCTTGAACGCATCGGGGACTACTGCGTCAACATAGTCAACCAGATGGCCTATCTTGAAGACAAGTCATTCGTACACCGTTTCGAGTGCGAGGAAGCCTTCGACATTATCGAGGAAACCACCACGATAATCGAAGAAGCCTTCTCAAAGGATGATATGCCCATGGCGCTTGCCATCTGCAAATCGGAATATCGTCTGGACTCCCTGTACAAGGACAACTTCAACCACATCCTTGCAGAGATGGGCAGCGGTAAGAACATACCCAACCTCGTGACCATCCTGTTCATTTTCCGCTACCTTGAAAGAATCGGCGATTCCCTGCTCAATGTGGGCGAGGCAATCATTTTTTCCATTCTCGGGGAACGCATCAAGATCGAGCAGTTCGAATCCCTGCAGCAGACCCTCAGCGTTTCCGGATTTGACGGTTCCTTTTCGGACATCGACTTTCAGGGAATATGGGGCTCCCGTTCCGGCTGCCGCATAGGACGCATTCAGGCCAAGGGAACCAACGGCAGGGCCGAACCGCTCACCCCGGTAGCACAGGGAAGTATCTACAAGGAAGGGAATCTGGACAAAATCAGACAGGAACGAGAAAACCTGCAGACATGGAACAAAAATTTTCCCGGCATGGTTCCGGAAGTTTTCGGCTTCCACGAAATGCCCGAGGAAAACAAGGGGTCCATGCTGGTTGAATTTCTGCCCGGCTGCACCCTTGATACAATGATCCTCACCTCCGATGATGCTGACCTTGAAAACGCCCTGTTCATCCTTGAGCAGACCCTGCGCCACATATGGAATTCCACCAAGAAGCCGGGGCCCCTGACGACCACATTCATGAAGCAGCTCAAGTCCCGCCAGTCCGGAGTCCTGCAGGTGCACCCGGAATTCAACCGCAATGCACGGCAACTCGGCGGAACGGATATTATTTCCACTGAGGCACTCATCACGGAATGCCTGACCATTGAGGAATCCATCCCTGCGCCTTTCTCGGTATTCATTCACGGGGATTTCAACTGTAACAACGTAGTCTATGCCAACGTCGATGAAAGGATCAGATTCATTGATCTGTATCGCTCAAGAGACTTCGACTACATTCAGGATGTATCGGTCTTTCTGGTTTCAGGATTCAGAATGCCGGTCTTCGACCGCCCCATCAGGAACAAGATCAATGCGGTCATCACCCGCTTCTACCACTTTGCAGAAGAATTCGCCAACGAGCACGGCGACATAACATGGCAGGCCCGTCTGGCACTGGCGCTGGCCCGTTCGTTCTACACTTCCACAAGATTCGAATTCAACTATTCGTTTGCCAAGGAAATGTTCAACCGCTCCATGTTTCTGCTCGAAAAAGTGAACCGCTACAGCGGCAACTGGAATAATTTCATACTCCCCGAAGATATTCTCTACTACTAACCGGAACTCAAGGAAGAACCATGAAAATAGGTGTAATCGGCATAAAGGGGGCCTGGTCTTCGCAACAGCTCGCCGAAGCGGTGACAGCTAAAACGGGCCGGGAAACAAAAATATTTGAAATGCAGGATGTCCGTCTGGACCTGCCCTCAGGACGGGCCATGGTGGAAGGAGAGGATCTGGCATCCTACGATGCGGTGATCATCAAGAAAATAGGCCGTGAGTATTCCCCGGACCTGCTTGATCGCCTTGAAATGCTGCGCATGCTTGAAGGCCGGGGAGTGAAATTTTTCTCTTCCCCCTACTCCATCCTCCGGGTACTGGACCGCCTTACCTGCACCATATCCCTGCAGCTCGGCGACATCCCCATGCCTCCCACCACCATTACCGAGGACGTGGACCACGCCCTTGCGGCACTGGAAGAGTACGGGGAAGCGGTCTTCAAACCCCTGTACAGCACCAAGGCCCGCGGGATGATCGTACTTAAACACGGCCCTGAGGCCCGCAGGGCCGTCGAAGAATACTGCCGCGAGTACAGGACCATGTACATCCAGAAGACCATCGACCTCAATGGCAGCGATATGGGCATCGTCTTTCTCGGCGGCAGATACCTGACCACCTACGCCCGCTGCAAAACCACCGATTCGTGGAATACCACCACGGTCAACGGCGGCAAGTACGCCCCCATAGATCCGCCGCAGGAGATCATCGACCTTGCGCAGAAGGCACAGGCAATCTTCAATCTCGACTTTACCTGCGTTGACGTAGCCATCACCGAAGACGGTCCCTACATATTCGAGGTTTCGGCCTTCGGAGGATTCAGGGGACTGCGCGACGCCAGAGGCATTGATGCGGCTGCAGAGTACGTGGACTATGTAATCAGCAAGGTGGAAGGATAATGAACATGAACACAATTTCCAGAGCAGGCATTGTCAGAAAATACCGTGAGGAACTCCCGGCAACCCAGTCCCTGTTCATAGATTTCGGCGGCTGCATCATCGAGACAAGGGTCAACAGCAAAGAGCTGCTTGCGGACCTTGAAAATTACTTCAAGGAGTTTCTGGTCAGGGAAGCAGAGGGAGACATACTCATAACTGCGCATGAAAGCTCCCCGGTGGACCTCGGCTTAGAGTATTCCGTAAAAACACCGGATCCGGGCAAGACCAAAATCAAAGAGGAATTCACTGATCTTCCTGATGGCCGGGTGGTTTCCAAACGCCTTACCGGAATGGTCTTTGTTTTCGGCGGCGGGGAAAACATTGCTGTCGGACCGTGCATTGAAAACTCAAATCAGGTCATCAACTTCATCAACAACCGCTTCATCGAATACAAACTCAATCAGGGCTGTTTTCTCGGCCACGCTGCAGGGGTCATGTACAACGGACGCGGAATTGCGCTGGCCGGTTTTTCCGGCATGGGCAAATCCACCCTTGCCCTGCACCTCATGAGCCGTGGCACAACCTTCATCAGCAATGACCGGGTCATGGTCGAAGATAGCGGAGACGGGCTCACCGTCTACGGTGTTGCCAAACAGCCGCGCATCAACCCCGGAACAGCGCTCAACAACCCGGACCTGTCCTGCATCATCACTCCGAAAGACAAAGAAAAATTCCTTTCCCTGCCCAAGGAGGAACTATGGGAACTTGAACACAAGTATGACGCCCTCATAGACGAATGCTACGGCAAGAACAAATTCGTGCTTCGGGCCCCCATGAACGGTCTGGTCATCCTGAACTGGCAGCGAAACCGTCAGGAAACCGAGGTCAGAATCGTCAATCCTGTTGAAAGGAAAGACCTGCTCCCGGCTTTCATGAAGGCAACCGGCCTGTTCTATCTTCCGGATGCAGCTGAAAAAGAAATCGACCCGGGTATTGACGCATACGCGGAAATACTGTCAAAGACGACTCTCATCGAGATCAGCGGCGGAGTGGATTTCGACAAGGCTGCCGATGCCTGCCTGAAATTCATGCAGGACGGATCACTTTAGGAGACAGAAAGTTGATTCGCTCTGCGCTTTTGACAATTTGATTTCGCCTCCGGCGGTCAAAGGGAGCTAAGCCCCTTTGGAATCCCTATCAGGTTAAGTCAATCTATGTGAAATAGGCACCTGAAAATCATGTTTTGCAGATCTGTTAATATGACCATAACGAAATGAATTCATAGGCAGGCCGCCCCCCCCCGCGGAGCGGCTTGCCCTTCCCCTAAACAGGTAAGGCCAATGCGGATTAAAATCGAAAGGGAAGTCAGGGTTCCGGACCCGATCAAACTTGAACGCTACAGAAGGACTCCCGACCTCGGTCCCAGGATTCTTTTTTTCAGCGGCGGCACAGCCCTGAAGAAGACTTCCACCGAGCTGACCCAGTATACCCACAACAGCATCCATATAATCACCCCGTTCGATTCCGGGGGAAGCTCTGCCGTCATCCGAAATAAATTCAAGATGCTGGCCGTGGGCGACATCCGCAACCGGCTCATGGCCCTTGCGGACCAGTCAGTGCTGGGAAACCCCGCCATATACAAACTTTTCGCCTACCGCCTGCCCAAGGAAGCCGACGACACCGAGCTTCGGGCCGAATTCGAACAGCTTATGTCCGGAGAACATCCGCTCGTCCGTGACATCCACGCCCCCATGCGCAAGATCATCCGAAACCACTTCATCCAGTTTGCGGATATAATGGAGGACTTCAACCTGCGCGGGGCCAGCATAGGCAACATCATTCTCACAGCCGGATACATAGGCAACCGCCGCCACATTGACCCGGTAATCTACATTTTTTCCAAACTGGTCGAAGTTCGCGGCATAGTGCGCCCCACGGTCAACATGGACCTGCACCTTGCGGCGGAACTGGAGGACGGCAGCTTTGTAGTGGGACAGCACCTGCTCACCGGCAAGGAAGCCGGCCCGATCACCTCAAGTATCAAGAAGCTCTGGCTCGCCGAAAACCTCGGTGATTCAACCCCATGTGAAGTCGAAATCAGGGAAAAACTGGACGACCTGATCCGCAGTGCGGAACTGATCTGTTATCCGCTGGGCAGCTTCTACTCCAGCGTAGTGGCCAACCTGCTGCCCAAGGGCATCGGCAATGCAATTAAAGGGAACGGATGCCCCAAAGTATTTACACCGAACACCGGAACTGACCCGGAACTGATGGGCCATTCCCTCACCGACCAGATAAACAAGCTTCTCTACTATCTTCGCAAGGACGATCTTGATAACATTGCCATAGGTGATGTACTTAATTTTATACTGGTGGATTCGGTTAACGGTATCTATCCCGGCGGGGTGGACAAAAACGAAATCAACAAACTCGGGATACAGGTGATCGACTGTGAACTGATCAGCGAAGAGAGCGCGCCCTATCTGGACCCTGCGCTGCTGTCAAAAGCCCTGCTGTCGCTTACCTGACAACTCCCGGAAAAAGGCTGGTATGTTATGGGTAAAGAAAAAAAGGAAAAGAGAAAAGTATCCGTGAAACAGGCCATGAGCTACGACGAGACTATTTCATTTCTGGAAGAACTGCTCAAGAACTTCAAAAACAGGGAAATCATGATAGGCGGTGAAGAAAACAGCATTACCGTTTTTCCAGCCGACCAGATTCAGATGGAACTCAAAGCCAAAGCAAAAAAAGACAAGGTCAAACTGAAACTTGAATTTGGCTGGTCGGAAGCAATAGCAGCCGAAGCAGATGGCTCTTCATGCACTAAAGATGAAGAAAAAAAAGATGCAAAAGAGATGAAAAAAGACGAAGAGTAACTGTCAGCCGACACGCTGCTACAAAATAGCTGAACAAAAAGATTAATATGCATCCCCTTGCCGTTGATAATGCGACAAGGGGATTTTCTTTAACTTTGGATTTTAAAAATAACAAAAACCATCACACTATATTAACACATCATTTTATTCCTATTTGACTTAACAATACCAGTACTTACATTATTAATAAGAACGTTTACCGCTTAGTTACAACCATAACCATCCTTCATGCACAAGCTGAGCAGGAGGATAAAATGAAGTTAACCACTGCCAAAACCATGTTTATCATTATCCTGACAGCGATAATGATTGTTTTTGCAACTGCGGTTTCGCAGGGTGCAAGCTTCAGACTTGTCATGGAAAATCAGGGGAAGACCTGGAAGCTGGGCAACAGCAACTACCTTGGCTCAGTAGGCTTGAAGGATCTGCAGGCGACATCGACCTTCACCTTAGCTGATATTACTGCGCATATTGACCAGGGAACAGCAGTCAGATTCTATGCTGGAAAGGGATTGAGCGGCTTTAACGAGTTCACCCTGCTGACACCTGATACGGTATTCGACTACACGGGACTTACGGGAGAGCAGACGATTGAAAATGCCTTCTACGTTGAGTTTGAAACCAACAAGATCCGCTTCGCCCACTTTGATTATGAAGGGCACAAGCACCTGCACGGAAACATGGATCTGGGCATTCTTGAACAGGTACCGGCCCCGATTCCCGTACCTTCCGCCTGGACACTGGCAATTGTCGGACTCGTATGTGTTGCTGCTGCTGGATGGACACGAAATCACTCCATAAGGTAACCAAATCAAGGCCGCCCAAGGGCGGCCTTGATTTAATCCATTCCTCTGCTGGTCAAACTCTCAAATCTGCTTATAATATTGGGGACCGCTTTTCCAGGCGGACTTTACAACTGCATTTCTCGACAGTGGAAACCAGCCGGACTTTAACAAACCCACCTTCAATTCCGCACGGAAATCCGTGCGTCCGGCTCTTCAATCAACATCCGTTACACCGGTTCAAAATCATACGAGAACAAAATGCTGCCAATTAAAATTGACCCAGAACTCTGCAAAGCGGACGAGCTTTGCGTGCATGAATGCCCCCTGTCCGTACTCACCATGGGAGAAAAAGGCCGGGCTCCGGTCGTTCACCCCAAAAAGGCCAACTACTGTATCAACTGCGGACACTGCGCCGCCATCTGTCCCACTAATGCCATTACCCTGACAGCCTTCCCCGGCCAGCAGTCCATTCCGTTCACAGCAGACAATCTGCCTGAATACGCTGAAGTTGAAACCCTGATCAGGAGCCGCCGTTCAATCCGTCGTTTCAAGAAAAAACAACTTGGAACCGAAGTGCTTACCGAACTGATTCATCTGGCCGCATACGCCCCTTCCGGACATAATGCCCAGCCGGTTTCATGGACAGTCATCGATGACCCAGAGAAAGTTCAGGAAACAGCAGGAGCCATAGTTGATTGGATGGAAGAAATGGTGACGCGGGAAAATCCGCTGGCTAAAAAACTGTTCCTGTCCGGTCTTATAAACGCCTACAGAAAAGGGAATGATGTAATCTGCCGCAGCGCACCGGCCCTTGCTGTCTCATGGGCTCCGCTTAATGGAATCACTCCTCAGGCGGATACTGTACTCGCAACTGCATACCTTGAACTCGCAGCGCACGCCAAAGGAATAGGAGCCTGCTGGGCCGGATATCTGGTGCTGGCCGCAGCATACAGTGAAAAGGTCCGTACTCTCCTCGGTGTACCAGAAGGGCACATGATCCACGGAGCCCTTATGCTGGGATATCCGGCAGTAAAATACAAGAACACGCCGCCGCGACACAAGGCTTCCGGCGAAAAGCAGGACGGACTGATCGTTTTCAAGGCAAGAAGCAACAGCCATTAACCAAAGGCCCCGGCAGAAATATCTGCCGGGGCCTTTGATTAGCTGTCGATACGTTTACCGGGCTTAAAGGCGGTTCGTAAAAACTTCGGTGTGAACAGACGGAATGGATTTTTGACCAGCAGATCCGGCATGACGTGATACCAGCGGTAGCCCAGCCGATGATAGACCTTTTTGGCCAGACAGTCGTATCCGGTCTGCTTGGCCGCCCAGAGAGCGGCATCGCGCTGGCAGCGGGATGAGGCTACTGCCTTGAATATCTTCTCGCTGTAGCCCTTGTCCGCAAGCATTTTGCGGATACGCAGATACTCGCGGTAACGGCTGATTATATCGGCCACCGAAAAGAATGCTCCGGTAACCCAACTCAAGGCAATGGCAACTGATGTTATAAAACCGAGACTGTGTCCGTCTCGATAGAATTCTGCAGCAAGCCAGACCAGCGTAACCACCATGCCGAGGCACAATCCCAGAACAAAGTGGGGTAAAGGGGCCACACGCAAATAATTATATTTTTTCAGTGCAAGAGCCTTTATCATCACGATTCATCCTCAGGCCGGGTAAAAAAACTTAATTTCATACGCCAAGACTAGGGAGTTACCATCGTCTGCTTTTGCGTTCAAGCATTATCGAAAACGCAGCGTACAGTCATATAACTGTATGAAAATATTAATTTAAAGAGCAACAAAAAGACCTTTAGCCTTTTTCATCCTGCCCGCCTGAAACAAGTGCAATCTCGGCCAGCAGGTCTTCCACATTGAAAGGCTTGACGATTCTGGAGTTCATTCCGCTGTCTATGCACTGCTTATGAAAATCCTCTCCGGCATTGGCGGAAAGCGCCACGATACGCACCGGGGAATGAAGTCGGCGGATAGCTCTTGCGGCCTCGAAACCGTCCATTACTGGCATCTGGATGTCCATAAATATTATGTCGTAGTCATCCGACTTCGTAAACGCATCCACACAGTCCTTACCGTTCTCGACAATCTGGTAATCGTTGATGCCGTTTTTCTGGAAGACCTTGCGCAGAAGAATCTGATTCATGCGGCTGTCTTCAGCCACAAGTACCTTTACTCTGGATAAATCAGGCCCTGCCTCCGAGACCTCGCCCCTGTTATCTTCAAGCGGTTTCTTCATCTCACTGCATTTTTCAAGCTGCAGGGTAAATGAAAAAGAAGCTCCTCCATCCTCATTGTTACGGGCGGACAATTCTCCACCCATCAACTTTACCAGCCGGTAGCAGATGGCCAGTCCCAGACCAGTTCCACCGTACTTGCGGGTGATTGACGGATCTGCCTGAACAAAAGATTTGAAGAGGGAATCGATTTTATCTTCAGGAAGTCCTATGCCGGTATCTGACACTTCAAAAAACAGCGTGGCTTTTTCGCTGGAGGCCGGCTGAGTTGCAACTGAACATCGCAGGACAACCTCACCTTCGTCAGTAAACTTCACGGCGTTTCCGAGAAGATTTGTAAGCACCTGCCTGAGCCGCAAACCGTCAGCCCTGACACAGGCCGGAATACCGGGAGCTTCAAGACGGACTTCCAACTTTTTGTTCATGGCCCCGATATCCATCACATCGCGCAGGTCCTTGAGAAAGGAAGGCAGGTCCAGATTCTCCTCACTGAGTTCCATGTGAACGGAATCTAGTTTCGAGAAATCCAGAATATCGTTGACGATAACCAGCAGGCTGTCTACCGATGACTTGATCAGGCGCAAGTTTTCCTGCTGTTCGTCTGTCAGTTCCGAACGTTGCAGCAGCTGGACCATCCCCTTTATGGCATTCATTGGCGTCCTGAATTCATGGCTCATATTGGCAAGAAAATGCCCTTTGGCCTCGTTGGCTTTCTCAGCCTGTTCACGACTTATGCGCAACTCATTTTCAATACGCTTAAGCTCGGAAATATCCTCAATAGTGGCCAACACCCTTGTCCACGAATCCTCGAAACCCGGAACAATACTGCAGTTTATAATCAGGAACTGCATTTTTCCATCGTCACGGGTCAGCTGAATCTCACTCCTGTGCCGGAACTGCCCGGAAGCAAAATCCAAAAAGACTGTCTTGAAAAAACGCCAGCCCTGATCTGTGACATATGGAGAAAAAATATTCCCGGAGCCTTCGTCACCGGTGCGGGCCTTCAGAAATTCCGCTGCAAGATTGTTTGAATCCAGCACCCGAATAAGCCCCACACAATCGGCAACAAGTTCTTTGCTTTGCAGCAACTCATCCCGAATGCGCGCAGTGGCCCCATTTCCGCGGGAATCAAACAATTCTTTTACACGGGAAAGATCCAGCTCCCACAGGGCTACAGGAGAATTGTCGAAAAGGGACCGCAGTCTTTTCTGGTTGTTTTCAATTTCCGTTTCAGCTTTCTTTCGTGCCGAAATATCAATGACAAATCCCTCAAGATACGCCGGGAATCCCGGATCTCCTTCAACCAGCCTGAAATCGCGGGAAGTCCAGATGGTTGTTCCGTCCTTGCGCTGACATTCCACCTCATAGCCGGTAACCAGTCCAGTAGTCTTAAGCAACTTGATGCCGGCATCCCATTCGGAAGGATTAGCGTAAATTTCACTGCGGACATCATTCACGCTGGAGATAAGATCGTCCTGACTGTCGTATCCAAATATATCTGCCAGTGCGGCGTTTGCGGTCAGGTACCGACCTTCAAGGGTTATCTGAAAAATTCCCACCGGGGCATTATCAAATATATCGCGGTAGCGTATCTCGGCCCGCTTGCGCAGTGCATCCGCCAGCCTGCGGTTCTTGATTTCCTTTTCCAGCTTCTCCTTCTGAGCGCTTATTTCCGACTCACGCAACCCGGACTCAAACACCTTGGTCTCATATATCTGACGCTTGAAAATGGTAAGGACCAGCAGATAACAGCCAATGGCCACCGCTGCAAAAATAAACACGGAAAGAATCAGATGGGCCTGCAGGCTCAACGACCCGAAAATACGTCTTTCCTTGACCAGAGAAATTATGCTGAGAGATGTGCCCTGCACAGGAGAAGAAATCGCCAGATAGTTTTCCAGTCGACCGGACTCCCCGGCTTCCAGCACTGTCATCCCGTTCCAGTTCTTCAGAGCATCCATGAGCAACAGTTGTCCGCTTTGAAATGCCGAAGCATCGGACACAGCCACAACAGTATTGCCGATGCGCAGGAAATCGCTTCCTACGGAGGGAGATACCGTTATACTGGAAAGGCTCTGGTGCAGGCTTTCAATCCGGACCCAGCCCACCACAGTACCAAGAGATTCAGCACCGCTACGCACCGGCACACTGACGACCAGACTCATTACACCTGCAGACTCCCCGGTTTCAAACAGCGGCCCATCTACTGTCTTCAATTTCTCGTAGCCGCCGTATCCCCTCAGAAGCAGGCATTCACTATCCGTGTCGAGTATCAGTCTTCCGGAGTCATCCAGCAGTCCGATTCTCGAAAAAACCTGTTCCGATCCCACTATCTTTTCCGACATAGCTCGGGAAAAAGACCTGCAGACCTCACCAAGAGAATCAGCTCTGATATCCCCTCCGGAAATTCCGGACTCACGCACCTCCCGGGCCAACAATCTGACATGATCATCCGTCGCCAGAGTCTCCAGCTCGGAAGTGCGCCTTGAAAAAAAGAAACTCACAGCCATCGCCATCTTTGCCGATTCTCCGGCAAACAGATCCCTTGCCGAATTCCTGAGCTGCATCTGAGAGGAATAACTGATCCACAAGGCAAACCCGACCAGACAGGTAAAAAATATCAACGAACTTACCAGAAAGAGCCTGTACCGTGAATAATCGGAAACCCTTTGGTCCCATTTGTTATTTATATTAGTTGTAATCAATAGTTTTAACCTTGCTTCGGGAAATCATAATTGCGTGTGAGTTAGAAAAGTTACACCAAAAAATAGCAAAAAAATATATAATTTTTCCGACCTGCCCGTTGCACGCTCAAGTTTCATCACACACTTTGTTGACAATGAATTTCATTTTCAGTACAAAATTAGAAAACGTAATCAAGGAGGCAACCATGTGTGCAGCTCTTATCGGCGGAATGGACAGGCTTAAAAGGGATTACATAAGCTCGGCCAAAGAAAAGGGAGTTACCCTGAAGGTGTTTACCGGAAAAGAGAACAAGGTGGCAGCCAAACTGGGCAATGCCGATCACGTCATCATCTTCACCAACCAGATCTCCCATGCAGCCAAGAAGGACATTGTCAGGTACACCAAATCCAAGCAGATTCCCCTGCACATGTTCCATTCATGCGGAGTTTCAACTCTCAAGAACTGCCTTGAAAACCTATAGGCGATATGAACCGCACTGCCGGAAAAGACTGCCGGGAAGAGTCTTTTTCCGGCCGGGATCATTCGAAGCAAACTCTATAGGTTGCGGAGGGACCTCAGCAGTTCGATATTCATTTTATCGAACTCAAACTCCTCCCCGTCTTCCTTGGGAGTCTCTATGACCTTGGGCACGGCTGAAAACCTGGGATCATTCATGATATACCTGAATCCCTCCAGCCCGATGGTCCCTTTGCCTATGTGCTCGTGGCGGTCCTTGTGGGCCCCCAGACCTTCCTTGCAGTCATTGAGATGAAAAAAACGGATAAAATCAAGACCGACAAGTTCATCAAAACGAGCGAACACTTCTTCACAGCTTTCTGGGGTTCGCAGATCATAGCCGGCCGCAAAGGCATGGCAGGTGTCAAAACAGACTCCCATGCGCTCGGTATAGCCTGAACCCTCAAGTATGGTGGCGAGTTCACCGAAACGGCTTCCGAGGTTGGTGCCCTGCCCGGCGGTATTTTCGATCAGCACCCGCACCTCCTCTGTTTCAGACTCGGCAATGGCCCGATCAAGATTGGCCACGTACCGCTCAAGGCCCTCTACAGTGCCGGTGCCCAGATGTGATCCGGGATGAGTGACTATGTATTCTATACCCAGAGCCTCGGTTCGCTGAAGTTCCTGTGCAAAGGCCCTTACTGACTTCGCGGCTCCGTCATCCTTTGGAGAAGCAAGGTTGATCAGGTAGGAATCGTGCACGCTGACCGGGTAATGTCCCCACTCCTCACGCAGTTTTTTGAAATTTGCTACAACATCAGCATCAAGCGGGCTGACCTTCCACTGACGCTGGTTTCTGGTAAAAATCTGCAGGGCTGTTCCGCCAATGGCCATTATTCTTTCAACTGCCTTATCCACGCCTCCGGTGATGGGCATATGGGCACCGATATACATAAACTGCAACTAACCTTGTTTGACAGGGATTCATTTAAATTCATTGCCGCAGACCAGACGCATAAGTTCCGGTGCCAGCAACGCAGGATCAATCAGGCCCCCAGAGTCCTTCGAAACAAGATTACGGTCAATTACTTTCAGCGACAGTTTTTTAAGAGTGTCCTTCTCGACAGCGCCCTGATAATCCCAGTTTCCGGAATCAATCAGAATTCCGTTAAGAACATTTTCGGCACGGATAAGTGCGGCATTGTCCATACGCAGAATTTCGAGCAGCCTGTCCACCTGCAGCGGCAGGTCATGCCCCAGCAGTTCGGGATCATTTCCCATGTTCGGAATGAAAAGCTTGGGGCACGGATTACGGGAAATAGCCAGTCCCATCCCCTGCGGAGAGAGGGAGGCAAGTACGCTGGAATAGAAACTGCCCATGGGATAAACAATAAGGTCGGCCTGCTCCACCAGTGCCATGGCAAGGGAAGAGGCATGGACAAGCCTGGGCCAGGGATCGTTTATTCCGGAACAGATCCACATGCCGTCCACCGGAGACGGTATCGGATCGGCCTCCTTGCCTGTGAACAGATGCTGCCCGGCAAGAATCTCGCCGTTTTGAAGACGCACTGCCAGATGACCGTTGTCCACCGTGGCTGCCCGTACCGTCCCGCCGGCCCTGATTAGCCGTGAGAACTGTGCTATCGGAGGAGCAAGAATCCGCTGATGGGCCATGAAGCCGGATGCCAGAATTATATTTCCGAGGCTTGCATTGAACGGATTGAACCGTTCTCCGGCCAGATCAAGAAAAAAAGCGAACCGGTCAGCCAGAATCCTGCAGACGACCTCGGAAATACCTCTCATCAGCGGATGGTCTCCGTCAGCAAGGTCAGCCAGCTCCCTTTGCAGGGAAAGCAGATCCCCGCCCTTGGGAAGACGTGAAGAAAGGAGATGCACAATTTTCCTGCGCTCGGGACTTTCCAAATCAGCCAGTGCGATCAGCCGGTTGCGCACATCCCCCACAGCGGGCATATCAAACAGATCGCGCAGGCTGGCCGAACTTCCTCCGGAATCAAAGGTGGTGATTATGTATGAACATTCAGAATTCAGACGTGCCAGTTCTGCCGCAAGGCCGTTGAGAGCGGTCCCGCCGCTGAAAAAAACAATTCGCGGATGTCGTTTGTTCACAATTCGACCCTTTCCTGCATTTACCAAAGCAGGGCTCTGCGCAGACTGCTCCGCCCGATGTTGCAGGCTTCGCCACTTTTGATTACAGATTCAACAGATAACACAATGCCTGCACTTATAATTTGCAAAAGACCATAACCCAATCACCTTGATATGAAAAACATTTTTCTCAACATACACGGATTCGGATCATCAGGAAGCAACTCCAAGGCCGCAGCACTGGTAAAATACTACCCGGACCACGAAATAATCAGCCCCGACCTGCCTCCTGACCCGCAGGAAAGTCTGAGCATAGTGGAGCAACTGGTGGTGAAGAACCTTGAAAGACCGATTATTATGCAGGGCTCATCCATGGGCGGTCTATATTCGCTGATAATGCACATGCGCCACGGAGTCCCGGCACTGCTTATCAACCCGGCCCTGACCCCCGGAGACCTTATTTCCGCGAGGGTCGGCGAACCCTATGAATTCTCCAACGGGGACCGGATCATCATCAGCGAAGAGCATGCCCGCAGCTTTGCCCTGGTCCAGGACGAAGTGGAACAGGGAATCAAGGACGGAAGATCTGAAGGGTCTAAGATACTGGCTCTCATCGGAGAGCAGGACGAACTGCTTGACCAGGAAACCATGAAAAGCATCCTGCGCCGTGCCGGAGCCGGAATAATTTCCTACGAAACAGACCACCGCTTCAGTATTTTCGAAGATGTTCTGGAAAAGGATTCTAGAGTTAAGGCTTTTCTGCAGCAGAACCTGTCATCCTGAATCATTAAGAGTCTTCCGGTCAGTCTTTGCGGCCAAGCGGCATTAGTGAATTCATCTCATTGATGTAGCCGTGCTCAAGATTGTTGACTTCCAGAATGTAGGTCTTGAAGGTGAGGTCCATTGAAGGATCGGTAAACTTGTGCAGGCTGTAGGACGGAGTCGAAAAAAATCCGCGCCTGGCCTTGTGCTCTCCGCCCATTCCCGGATCAAACAAGTGGATGCCGTTGGCAATGGCCCATTCTATGGGAGTGTAGTAGCAGAGCTCGAAATGCAGGAAACGCACCTCCTCAAAGCAGCCCCAATACCTGCCCCAGAGCCGGTCCCCGCAATAAACGAACATGGAAAGCGCCAGAGGTTCAGGATCATCTCCCCTGTAGGCGACAGTAAATAGCAGATTTTCCCTCATGCTTGTTTTGAGGCCTTCAAAAAAATCACTGTTAAGATATTTGCAGCTCCAGACCCCGAACTTGTCATTGGTTGATTCGTAACAGCAGAACATCTTGGAAAAATATTCATCGGGTATTTCATATCCCGTATATGTCTCGACATGGATTCCGTCCTGTCTGAGAACCTTGCGCTCCCGGCGGACAGTCTTGCGGCGGTTGCTGTTAAGGGTGGAAAGCCAGTGGTCGAAATCCCGGAACTCGCTGTTGGTCCAGACGTACCCCTGATGCTTCCATGCGGCATATCCGTATGCTTCCATCTCGGACACCCAGTCTATATCCACAAAATTGAACGCACTGCTGCCCAGCCCGTTTACAGAACAGAACCGGTCAATGGTACTGCAGAGCAGGGCCGTCACCTTTGCGGCAGGGACATCGGGAGCGATCAGGAATCTGTATCCGGTCGCAGGGGTAAACGGACTCATACCCACAACCTTCGGGAAATAGGCTATACCGCCTTTCGCAGCAACCTCGCTCCAGACACGGTCGAAGATGAACTCGCCTTCACTCTGATCTCGCACGTAAAGCGGAGCGGCACCGATAAGCCGCCCTTCACTGCGCACCAGCAGATGGGCAGGCAGCCAGCCGGTATCCGGAGAAGCACTTCCGGTCTCCTCCACCATCCGCAGCCAGTCCCATTCAAGAAAGGGGAAATTCACGGGACGGGCCAGCCGGTTCCATTCCTCCCGGCCAACTTCGGTAATAGATGGAGCCCATGAAATCTCGTATCCGTTCAGTACATCCGTCATCGAAAACTATCCTGAGATTATTTAAACACCGACTTCTTCGGCAAAAGCTTTTGATACAGAAAAATAATCAGCCACCCACTCCATGAACACCCCTGAAGTATTGGAATACTGCTCACTGTTCCAGACCATGTAGATGTCCATGGCCGGGAAACTGTCACTGAGGGGCACAAGGGCGATTCCTCTGCGGGATGTACGGCTGTTCTCCGGCAGGAAGGTAACCCCCATCCCAGAAGCGATGAGCGCCGAGGCACCGGATAGCCCCGAAACTTCCTGACTGATCACCGGTGAAAGCCCTCTTACCCTGAAAGCCTTCATTATCTCATCGTGCAGGTCAGGCTGCCCGCTGCGCGGGAACATGATCACGTGTTCCCCGGCAACCTCTTTCAAGGATACACTATCCTGAGAGGTAAATATATGATCTTCCGGTACGGCAAGAACATGTTTTTTGGAGAAGAGCTTCACTGAAGAAAGCCCGTCCATGGCGTGCCGGAAGATGGTGGAGAACCCCACATCCAGCCCCCCGGACCTAATCTGCTCCAGCTGGTTGGAAGTTCCGTACTGGCTGAACTGCATGGAAATACCGGGATAGCGGTGGCTGAAGGAACGCACGGACTCGGGCAGCAGACTGTCCATTGCCGTCTCCGTAAAACCGACCTTGAGACTACCGTATTCGCCTTTGGCCATCCTGCCGACCGTGATGGAAGCCTCTTCAGCCTGCTTCAGAATAGTCAGGGCCTGCTGATAGAAATACCTGCCTTCGCTGGTCAGGCGTACCTTCCGGCTGTTGCGGTCAAGCAGCCGGGCGCCAAGCTCCTCCTCAAGAGATTTTATCTGCTGCGAAAAAGGAGGCTGGGCAATATGAACCCTGCGCGCGGCCCTTCCGAAATGCAGTTCCTCGGCAACGGCAATAAAATATTTTAGCTGTCTTAATTCCATATCCTCAAGCGGCATCAGCCGGTCATGTTTGCCTTATTCAACAATAATTCCATGCTGATTACAATATGAATATCCGCTGCCAGCCTTCCGCACCGTTGCAGGACCTTTCAAAAAGGGGTTTGCTTTTTTTTCATTCATGAGCCAACTTCACAACTCATCAATCAGCAAGGAGTAATATAATGTCAGATCTGGACAACCTGTTGAACGACATCCAGCAGAAATGCGATGATGCAGCACTTGAAATGTTCGGCGAAAAATCCACTGCCCGGTGGCACAATCCGACCTTCGCCTGCATAATGGAAAGCCCCGACTCTGTCGGCGAAATGCACGGAACCTGCGGAGACATCATAAGAATCTACCTCAAAATCGACAACGGCGTCATTGCCGAAGCTTCCTTCTATACCAGCGGTTGCGGGGCAAGCATTGTAAGCGGCGACATGGCCTGTGAGCTGGCTACGGGCAAGACAATCGATCAGGCTTCCGAAATCGGCGGCGAAGATATTCTTGAAGCCCTTGGCGGACTGCCTGAGGACAAAACCCATTGTGCTCATCTGGCATCATCATCACTGCAGGAAGCCCTCGGCAACTGGCTGGGAAACACAGGCAGATAAAAATCAGCTACTGTGCTTTAGAATCGCTTTTACCAGCGTTATCTTCTTCAAGGGCTTGCCAAGATAGTCGGTACACCCGACGTCAAGGCAACGCTTACGGTCTTCAGCATGAGTATTGGCAGTAAGGGCTATTACCGGAGCAGCGGGATAGCCCATTTCACTCTCGTATTCCCTCAACTCCCTGACGGCTTCGTAACCGTCCTTTTCCGGCATCTGCATATCCATCAACACCATGTCATATTTGTGCATCTTGTAATATTCAAGGGCCTCAACACCGTTCCCGGCATAAGTCATCCTGAAAGGAGTATCCTTGAGGTAAAAGTCGACCAGCATCCGGTTGCTTTCCGAATCCTCGGCTACCAGTATGCGCAGCGGGAGAAGATCATGGCAGAAATCTTCCTTGGCTATCTTGAAAACGGCAGGACGGTAAATATCAAGCATTGCCCGGCGCAGCCCCCCACGGGTGATGGGCCAGCGGATGCTTCCCTTTACCCCGAAAATCCGGTTGATTGCCGGACAGTTGCTGCTGTCTCCCGGAGAGGTGGACAGGGTGCACAGACTGAGATCACCCATGTTCAACCGTTCGCGGATACTCTCCACCGCGCTGAGTCCGTCCTCTTCACCCAGCTTATCGGAGACGATCACGAGTTCAGCGTTGCGGGTGGCCTCTTCGCTCTGGACACAAACAAGTGAAGAACTGCCGGAATGGGAACAGTTAGCTCCCCAGTCATTCAGGCTGTCACAGATGAAATTGCGCACCAGCGGGCTGTCCTCAACAACCAGAATATTCCTGCCCTGTACAACAGCACGCACTGCCGCATCATCTGAACCGGTTTCATTCACCCGCTGAACAATAATCTCGGCCCTGAACTCGGCCCCCCCGGAAGACAGGTTGCGCACAGAAATGCTCCCCTCCATCAGCTCTACCAGATTTCTGGTGATGGAAAGCCCGAGTCCGGTTCCGCCATACTTGCGGGTAGTGGAGGAGTCGGCCTGAACAAAATTCTCAAAGATCAGCTCAACCTTGTCCTCGTCAATACCGATCCCGGTATCCCGGACAACAAAGCAGATGGAACACATTCCCTGCTTGAGCGGGCTGCTCGAAACCTCCAGGGAAACAGTTCCGGAATCAGTAAACTTGATGGCATTGCTGAGCAGATTCAGAAGAACCTGCTTGATGCGGGTCGGGTCCCCTTCAAATAGCGGTGCCGTGCCCGGAGTGACATGACAGGCGAAGGCCAGACCCTTCTTCCATGCGGAGACGGACATGATGCCTGCAACTTCATCAACCAGCCGGTCAATATCGAAAACAGTGTTCTCAAGAGTAAGTTTCCCGGACTCGATCTTGGAAAGGTCGAGAATGTCATTGATCAGACTCAACAGGGCCTTTCCGGAATCGCGGAAGATAGTCACGTAACTCTGCTGCTCTCCGGTTAATGTCGTTTCCGAGAGCATGTCGGCCATGCCGAGAATTGAATTCATCGGAGTGCGAATCTCGTGACTCATCTGAGCAAGAAACTCACTCTTGGCGCGGTTGGCTACTTCAGCCCGGGCCATTGCATCCTCAAGCTTCTTGAGGGTCTCGGCCATGTGGGCGGAGTTTCGCTCCTCCACCTGTTTGGTCTTGAGAAGCTCCGAAGCGTAACGCTGCAGTTCCTCTTCATCCTTCTTGCGGTCGGTCACGTCGCGCACGACACTGAGCAGGGCATCCTTTCCCCTGTACTCCACCTTGCGGGAACGGACCTCGCAATGAATGGTCTTCCCGACCCTTGTGAGCATGGAGCATTCAAAGTTGTCCGGGCTGCCGACTGCAAACATGGAGTTGAGCACCCCGCGAAGATTCTGACGTTCGTAGGCCGGAACAAGTTCATAAAAAGTCTTCTGAAGAAACTGCTCCCGCTCATAACCGAGACAGGCATAAACAGCGGAGTTAACTTCCAGAAAAACGCCGTCTATATCGGTTATGCAGACCAGATCCCCTACATTCTCGAAAAAGAACTGATAGCGTTCCAGCCCTTTGGTCCTGCGCAGACTTTCGAGCATGGTCGACAGGGAATTCTGCAGGGCATTTATCTCGTACAGACGGCTGCTTTTCTGCATGAGATCATCGTCATCCCCTTTGGAAATATTTTCAGCCGAATCCATGATCCTGCGTAACGGACCGGTCAGTTTGCTGCTGATGAAAAGGGATACAAGAACGCTTATGCAGATGACTGCCGCAAACATGGGCAGCAGCAGCCAGAAGGTGCGGTACAGGGAATTTTCCAGCCTTTCATCCGACACAAAATACGCCAGCCCCGGGACAAGCGGACTCCGGAAAAGAACCCCTTTCTTCACCCCGTTCAGCATGACTTCGCTCATTTCCTGACCAAGGCTTTCCCCTCTGTCCAGGAGAAGCTCCTCTCCGCTCAGAAGATCATAATTTTTACCGTCAGCCGAGATAAGCATGCGGCAGCCGGTGCTGTTTTCAAGTGCTTCAGCAAATCTGGTGTGTGCAAGATTGACCACACAGGCAGCACTTCCAACCACCTCCGAACGACTTCGGATCGGAATGGCATAAACAGTAGATATGCGTCCTTCCCCGTCAGGACACAGGGAGCAGCTGTACGGAGCATTTCTCAGCGCAGTTCTGACCGTGTTTTCATCATAGGCCCGGGAGGATGAGGAAAAGATCTTATTTTCACCCATCCGCTGAACATAAAAATCAACGCCATGTGTAACGTTATCGTATCCGGCCATTTTTTCTATGAGAGGATAGTCGACCCCCATCATCATGGTCACACGGATGGAGTTATCGCGGCCAAGCTCTTCCAGACGGCTCAAAGCCTGATGCAGAAAGCTGTAGACTTCCAGACTGTATTCGTCCCCTTCAGCGTGAACCCGATCATAGAATTCGCCTTTGAGACTCTTGATATAGCTGTATGAAAAGACTCCGCCCAGAGCCAAGGCGGTAAGGATGACCATTCCGCAGATGGCTGCGGCAACGACAGTGGAAAGTCTGTAGGAAACCGTATTACTCATACTTCCGGACCGGCAGCATCAGGCAGCTATTTGTAGACGACATCGGCAGCCATCAACACATCGTTGGGAATTTCAATTCCGAGTTCAGCCGCCCTCCTCAGATTAAAAACCAGCGCATACCTCACTGCGTCTTCAAGCGGGATATCCCCTGCCGGTGTTCCTTTCAGGACAAGAGCGACCATTCTGCCCGCCTGCCGGCCCATGGCGATAAAATCAACCCCGGCACCGCCGAGCATGCCAAGTCTGGCAAAAGAATAATTCAGGGGTATACCCGGCTTGCGGCTGTGCTTCACCGTCCACTGAATTATCTCCTCGGTGGCATGGCTGCCTCCGTCCTTGTCCCTGAGCATTGTGGCCGCCGGATATATCGCTCCGATCTCCGGGTTGCGGTCCGCCTCCCTGATTATCTCCACATACTCTTCCCACGTTCCGGCAAGATGCATCTCAAAATCAACCCCGACCTTGTTTCCTGGGGCCTCTGCAAGAAACTGCCTGCGTATGGCTTTTCCGGTAGGAGAATTATCTGAAACAAAAAGCACCTTCTTCAGGTCGGGCACAATCATCTTCTGGACCCTGAATGCATCTGCAACCAGAAGCCGTTCATATACACCGGTAACGTTGTGGCCGGGTTTTTCCCTTGATTCCAGCCACTTTCTGGCCCGGTCATAATCTTCCGGAAGACCGTTCATCCCTGAATAGACAACGGCGGGAGCGGAATCAACAAGCTCAAGGCCGACGGTCCTGAAAGCATTATCATCAAGTACGACCACGACATCCGGCTTTACGCGCTCTATCTCACGCAGAGCCCGGCTCGCCTCCCGGTAAACAAGTTCAGGAGTGTTGTTGACCTTCTTGGTGTCCATCGCATAGGTGGTGACTTTCAGGTTGTCACCTTCCCTGAATCCATTCTCAGCCAGAACCTCAAGCACCCCCTGGTGCTGCGGAGCTCCACATATGTTATCCAAACTGTAACTATGTACAATAAAGATACTTTTAGATGAGCTTGAAGCAAAAGCAATTCCGTGCAAGGCAAAATATGCAATGCATAAAGCCAAACAAACAGTGAGCTTTCTTCCCATGGTTCTCCGCTCCCCTTACCTACAGGATCTAGCCTACAAATTTAAATTCTCGACTCCCATATAACATAATCTGCTCTATACAAAAACCGCACATACACCGTATTTTGATGATAGATTCAATAACCGGCTATTCTTTAAATCTGAATGTACCGATCACGGGAAGATGATCTGAAGCATCAATACCGCCGACGACCGCTCCTCCTTCGCTGGCAAGCCCTCCGGAATAGAAAATAAAGTCATACCGGTGTGATCTTTCAGGAAAAGTAGCCCGCATATGAATATCCGAAACCGAATCTTGATCAGAAGACATTATCTCTCCCAGCCCGGCAAGCCTTTCCCAGAGGATGTTCATGAAGGGAGGACGAGCCATATCAGCGTCCGGGACAGGAGTTCCCCGGATGTAAGCCTGAAAATTGAAGTCACCGCCGATAACGAAAGGCCTTTCCCCGCTTGAACTGTTAATCCAGTCCGCAAGAAAAGCGGCCTGTGCCACTCTTGCGGCCCTGTTCCATACGCACAGATGGACGTTGTAGACATCAAGCGGCTTTCCATTCACATCGATAGAAACCTTCTGCATGCACGACTTCCAGAGAAGCGGATAATAAAAAATATTGAGCGGCATGCTTTCAAAATTTGGCTTTGCCGAGGTCAGACAATATTCATTGAAGAGTATGGGAAAGCGGGAAATGACCACGGTAGCCTTGGTTATCTTGCGCTCCTTGCGCAACGGGAAATACAGCTTCCAGTCCACAACAGGAGCGGCGTATCCCCATCCCAGCCTTTTCATCATGTAGTCAAGCTGGTTGGTATACCACGAGCGCTTGGCGTCAATATCGACCTCCTGCAGAAGAACAATATCCGCTTTCTGCTCCGTAATGAGGGCTACAATGTTATCAAGATTCGTCTCGAAAAATGATTCCGGATGATCGTCCGCCATGGTGTGCTGTATTGGTCCGGAGGCAAAGCCCATGTTGTAGCTCATTACCTTGAAACTGCCCCCACTTTCGGACATAATCCGCCCATGTTCGGGAAACTTGATGACATCCCCCCTTCCAACAGGGCCTATCTCGTGGGAATGATCAAAAAACCACTTAAAGACGAACCACATGACCAGAAGGATGATTCCTAACAAAAAAAAAGGTGTAATATATTTAAAAACCGTATAGACAAGCTTCATAGAACCTCACAAAACAAGTGCTTACTTGCAAAACATATTTCTACAACCAAGCATGTTTAAAAGAATAATTATATCATCTGCAATACTATTTCTGATTACAGCAGGCACATTCGGGATCTCCACGGCAGAACAACCTCAACCGGAGCGCATAAAAATTCTTTTCGGCTACCGGTTCCCACCATTTTATACCGTAACTTCCAAAAGGAAACCTTCTGAATCCCTTCAGGGAGTGTTCATAAATATCCTCGAAAAATTCCAAAAAAGCCACCCGGAATATATTCTGGAATTCAAATGCCTGCCCAGAGCAAGAATATCCAAGGTATTAAAGGAAGGAAGGGCTGATGCATTCGCTCTTTCATCCCCGATGTTCAGTGAGCAGGAAATAAATGAGCGCCTTATTCCGTCAGTGCCGCTATGGACACTTTTCGACCACCTCCTGATAAGAAAGGATTCAACAATAAATTCCGGAAAGCCGGAAGACCTGCTAGGCAAAAAGATCGCAGTGCTTCATGGGAACGGGTATGGCCCTTTTGATAAGTACTTCGAGAATGGACTTCTGGAAAAGCATGCTGTTTACAGCACAACCCAACTGCTTGAGATGGTACACAAAAAAAGAGTTGATGGGGCAATATGCAACAAAACAACCCTGCCTGAGCTGCTGGCCCGGGCAGGGTTGCCTATGAGTGAGTTCAAAACAATTGAAGAGCCGCTATATTCCTACAATCTCCACTTGATGGTAAACAGAAGCAGAACCGACTTCCTCCTGGATTTCAATGAATTCATAAAAAATGAACATCTGCCTGAAATGAAGTAGACCTGCGAATCAGCGTTCCTCCGGAAAATACAACGGACAATTTTTGCCCTCAATACGAACGAGCTTTATCGGTTCATATTCATTCAACTTCCTTGGCACAAAGCAGCGATAGACCTGCATACCCGAATTCAAAAGAAGCATACCGCTGATAAAAACCAGACCGAAAGCCAGAGCGTTACGCATCAATCACCCTCCGTTAAGGAATTTTTTTCACTTCCGGAGGGACTAGCAAAATACGGACCTGAAAATTCTTACGGGCAGCTCAGGCGCATAACTTCCGTCTGGGTGTTTTTTGCCCTTTTAAGTTTGTTACCGCACGAATATTCCACATAAAGATATTTTCCGCGTCCGGGATAAGGATCGCCGCAGATCTGGCTTCCAACGATGATTTTACACTTGGTATTTCCATCACACTCTTTGGTCAGTGCAGGCTTTGCGTCACAGAAATACTGTTTGTATCCAAGATCATTTCCCAGCTCAAAACTGACATTGCCGTACTTTGCACTCTGAATACGTATTGCATCATCGGCAAAAACCTTTTCCGGCTCCTGATCGCCACTGGAAACGTAATCAATGGATTCAACATCATCCTTGCTGACCGGAACTTCAATCACTTTACCGTCTTTCAATGTTATCTTCATCTCAGCCTGAAGAACCGGAACAGTCTGCAGCAATCCGAAGACAATCAGCATGGGAACTATTTTCCTGAAATGACAAATCATGTTAATCTCCTTTAATAAATGAACGGATCAACATTACAGCATGCAGCAAATATCTGCCAGTAAAACAACGGAGTTCATACCCATGAAAAGAATCATGCCGCTAGTATTACTCATTCTGTTCCTTGCTATGCCTGTTGCAGCTCAGGAATATGATTATCTGCAGGGACTGAAACGGCCCCGCTACGGAGTTGCAGCCGAAGAGCATCCCCCTGCATCTGCCCCGAAAAAAAAACTTGAATCCCCGCAACAGCAGGAGCAACCCGGAAACAAGGCTTTTGCAGGTTTGTTCAAGGGAACTGTTACCGTTCATTACAAAGGCAGGATGATCACCACTGAAGCAAGCCTGACCGTAGCCGCAGGGGGAAACGGAACCCAAAGCCATTTTGATTATTATATCCTGCCGGAAAAAGGTGAATTCCAACAGCTCGACTGGAAACTGGATGGCATGGATGTACAGCGCTCGGTAACAATCTCCGGGCATACGGTTTATGTGACCGACCTGATCCAGTACGAAAACGGAGGCGGCAACTCGCAGATCAGAACGCTGGTCTTCTCCGAGGACTTCTCGGCACTGACATTTCTCAAAACAGAATTCGACGATACCGTGCGCGACTCTGCAACCGGCCATATAATCGGAAGATTTTTAAGAGTCAGATAGCAGGAAAAGATTGCCCCCCGGCCAAGATCAGGGACAGGCCGGGGGGACAGCTGGGAAGAGGGTGGTACATTTTCTACGAGTTGAAGAAGTGTTATTGAAATCAACCTATCCAACTCCCCCGGACCGGTCATTACAGGACGGTGACAATTAGCCCGTTGGACGTTTACAATTCATTTCAGTTCACGGACAGGCGATGAGGAACGGCGGCCAGCCTTGAAACGGCAAAGGATTCTCAGCTGACTTCCGACCACTCTATTCAATTTTATCCTAAAATCACAGCTTATTAAACATTTGAATATAGAATTTTCAGCGTACGGCAGAGACTATTTTCAGTACGCCTGATTTTCTTGAAAATGCACGCTTTTTATAACATACTCATAATCAGAAAACGAAATAGGTATAAAATGGAGACACTCACATGTACATTCTGAAAAAAGGTCAGGAAAACAAATTTCAGGATCTGGTTCCGCTTGGTGAAACCGACTGGCCCGAAGAGGTGAAAAAGGAAATCTGTGAATTCTTCAAAAACGCAGGCGTTGATGATCCCATGACCCAGAAGCTGGTCGAACCCGGCCTGCACGGCTTCAGATTCAAGAACGATAAAGGAACAGTGGACTGGGACGACGTGGTTGCCTACTTCAAATATGAAGCATTAAGCGTCCTGATCATGCACGACGACAAGTTCAAGGAAAAAGCGGAAAAGCTCTACACTGAATTTTTCTCCAACCACAAATTCAAGGTCTGGAATCGCGACTAGCCTTATATTTCGCCCCAAAAGCCTCCGGCAGTTCTGCCGGGGGCCTTACCCTTTTGCAACGTGCTTTCTTTAGATGCCTTCGGCTACATAACTGCTCTCACCCGCCCTAAGACTCGAAGCGGAGCTTCTCGCCTAAGGGCGGGTGCAAGAATCCCAAACTTTTTTAGCAAGTCTTCGCCACTTTGTAGGCTAAACTTAAATTTAAATATTTAAAATATTATAGCTAGTTACACCATTTCAACACCTACCCGGGACAGAGCCACTGTAACAACTTTGGGCTGGGATGAAGTGTGCCCCCCAAATTACCGCCCCCTGCGCTACCCCTGATCAGGAATCGAAAAATTCACGCCGAAACCGTCAAGAAACACCTGCAATGCACTTTCAGCGCCTTCCCAGCCTGCAGCACATTCAGGACTCAGACTTATCGTCAGAGTTCGTACGGTTCCCTGCTCAACGGCATGGGCCAGAGCCTGCCCCCACCCGCGAATATACTCGTCGGTAAAAAGCCTGCCCATCTGTCCGTTACCCATGCGGCCAAAAAAATAGTCCAGATCAAGGTTGAAAATCCACTTGCCCTTAAGTTCACCAATTGCAGCCGGAAACTCCCATGGTTCATAAGCGGCATAGCGGATCGAATGAGGAGGAGTTCCTTTTCCATGGGTGGCAAAAGCCCAGCTTCCGACGCGCTCCCTGAATTTTTCCACAAACAGACCGAGGTAGTTGTCCCAGCGGAACAACGGGGTCACGGCAAAAAAGTCATTATCGTATCCGCAGGCCAGATATTCGCCGATACTCAGATCCTCAAAATCGGCGTGTGGAAAATGGGCATAGTCCTGCTTTGAGAACAGTGCATCAAAGTGACGGTCTACGTGGAACAGATTAAGTTCGCCTTCTTCCTTCAAGGCGGCAAGCCAGCACCAAAGGGCAGCACGATGGTTATCCATGATAAACACGTTTTCATGCTGCCACAAAAAATTCAATTTGATTGCTGTGGAGTGATTGCGTCCCTGAAATTCGACCAGCCAGTCTCCCATAACCATCCTCCTGAATATTTCGCACCGGTGCCCCGGAGTTCATTTTTCGGAAAACTGTTTACCAAGCTCTTTGCCGCCGGTCCAGAGCAGATGACAGGTGTAGATCACGGCTTAAGCAGCCTGCAGAAAGGATCTAAAAGAACTGTATGCTGATGATGCTGAAATAAAACGTAAAAAAGAAAGATCAGCCGAGGCTTCCACCCCGTACGAGAGGATTCCCGCTGCTGTAAACAACGCAGAGCGCCGTGCTTGGCTTCCAGTCAGGACCTTCGCGAACCTGACTGAGGTACCAAAAGGAAACCGCCCGGACGGGCGGTTTGCCTTAAGGTGGGTGATGAGAGATGGATTAAGTGTGTTAGATGAGATGATGCTGTTTTCTGCCCGGCTACAGGGGAATGAGCCGGGAGAAATTCTCGAAATTTGTACTAGCTACAGAGCGCAGTCTACTTCAGGCTGTTTATATCAAGCGGGCTACCGCACTCCGGACAGGTTCTTATGGTTTTTCCATAAGTAGATCCCATAACCCAGAAACGGGTAAACCAGCTTTCAGTTTTCTTATTGTGATACTGCACCATGACCCGGTTGCCGCATCTGCAAAATCTTTCCTGCATGATTGCCTCCTGCTCACTCTGCTCTATCTAAACCATATACGGGATTCACCTTCCCGCTGCCTTTCTGCCATGTGACGAGTTCAATTAAACACACAGGAAAACTTTAGTCAACCAAAAATAAACACATCGAACAAAAAAGTTAACCAATAGAACAAGTACATAAACAAACCCAAACAAAACCCATAAAAAAACCTCCGTTTACGGAGGTTCCAGAAAGACTTTCAGGACACATACACAGTAAGTACATACTGTTGCGACTGATAAACAAAACTAAAATCAATGATATTCGCGGGAAACCCAGACAACCTGCCCAAGAACACGCACTGTTTCCAGCTCGTCTCCGCCAAGATAGATGGGGGAATAGTCCTTGTTGTCGCTATGCAGAACCATCTGTCCGGGGCGCTTTTCCACCCGCTTGACCATTACCGTATCTTCAACACCGACGGCGTATATCCCGCCAGCCAGTATGTTCTTTCTGGACTGATCCAGAAGGACAACATCTCCCTCTTTCAGTTCCGGCTCCATACTGTTGCCGTATACCTCCATGAGCACCATATCGGTAGGATTTCCCTTACGCTGAATCCAGTCCTTGCGAAAAGCGTAATATCCTTCAACCTGAGCACCGGTCTCAAAAGAACCGCCTCCTGCTGAAAGCCTTGCGGCAACCTTGGGAATACGGGCAAAATCATCTGCAAATTCCTCGGCACTTACTTCCGGACGGGGCGACCCCAGCCCGGATTCCAGCCAGGTTGAATCCAGATTGTAACGCACGGAAAGTTCAAGAATCCAGCGGGGAGGAACTGCCCCCTTCTTTTTAACCAGCGAAACCGCTGCACGGCCCACCCCCAGCTCGCGGGCAAGTTGGGCCTGGGTTGAAATATCTGTCTGATCCCTGAGTCGCTCAAAAAAAGATTCAAAATCTTTACCCTGCATTACTCCCTCTACTTAACTACAATTTAACATATTCGTTCACTTAGACTTAACTCAGTTCAAAGTACTTCGCAACCATTTTGTCTCAATAGAGTGCTTTCAAAAAAATGCTGTTTGTATTAATGTACTTCAATAGTTAAGCGTTTTTCACTCTGGAGCCATTGATGAGCAATGACCTGGCTGTAAAAAATCTGGCTGCCGAATATGCAGGGCATTTTGATTTCGACTTCGGTCCGGAAGGCGTCAAGCTGACGTTGCTGGACGATGCTCCTGACGAGTTGCGTCAAATGATCAAAGATGTCTGCGGACAAATCTCACCGGAAACACTGGTACAGGTCTACGAAGCCCTGAATGCGATTTCTGAGGCTGAAGACATATACCAGTGTGAAATTGATGAAAAAGTCTGCGGACTGACTCTCTTCTGCAAAATCGCCAGACACATTGAAAAGATCGCCGTCAGCTAGACGAACTTCTTGTAATCTTCCCCGCCTTCAACCAGCGAGAGGTCAGCCTCAAGCATTTCCAGGCTGACTGACTCAAGTTTCACGGTAATCTTCTGTCCAAGACGGAAAGCCCTTCCGGTTCTTTCCCCGACAATCAGCTGCCTGTCCGCCCAGAAAGTGTAGTAGTCATCATCAAGCCTTGACAGGCGCAGCATGCCTTCGGCCATTACTTCCTGAAATTCCACCCAGATGCCGAAATCGGCCATGGAAGAAATCACGCCGGTGAAATTCTCACCGACCTTGTCCATCAGGTAGATAATGGTCAGCCGTTTCAGGATTTCGCGTTCCGCTTCCATGGCCACGCGCTCCCTTCCGCTTACTGAAGACCCTATATGCGCAAGCTGTTTCTGTCCCGGAATGGCCTGATGACCGTCGCCGAGCGCAACCTTGAGCAGCCTGTGTACCACAAGGTCGGCATAACGCCTGATTGGCGAAGTGAAGTGGCAGTAGCACTCGGAAGCAAGGCCGAAATGACCGAGATTCTCCGGTTCATACTTGGCCTGCTTCATTGACCGGATCATCAGCCTGCTGACCAGAAATTCCGTATCTGTCCCTGCGGATTCGTTTAATACCTGCTGCAGGGACTGGGGCGTCACCGGTGACGGAACCTGATTGCTCAGGCCGATTTTCTTCAGCACCTTGAACAGGGCGGTAAGTTTGTCCGGGTCCGGTCCGGGGTGAACCCTGTACAGGCAGCCCAGGCCTTTCTCAGTAAGGAACTCCGCTACTGCCTCGTTGGCGGCGATCATGAATTCCTCGATGATCTGGTGAGCAAAATTGCGACAGCGTGGCCTGATATCCACAGTGCGCCCCTGAAGATTGAACAGAATCTCCGGCTCAGGGAGGTCGAATTCAAGGCTTCCGCGCTCGTTGCGGCGGGCGTTAATCTTGCGGGCCAGTTCCTCGCAAAGCTGCAGCATGGGGACAAGATCACCCAACTTTTCCTGTTCTTCCTTCTCGGCAAGGATGATTCCATTGTAGACCTGATCATAGGTCAGCCGGGCATGGCTTTTAATCACCGCCGGGGCAAATGACGAAGATAGTGGCTCACCGGCCTTGTTGAAATCAATGGTTGCGGTCATGGCCAGACGAGGAACGTCCGGGTTGAGGCTGCACAAACCGTTGCTGAGCGCCTCCGGAAACATTGGCTCAACCGATTTGGGGAAATAGTAGGAGTTGCCGCGCGTCAGAGCTTCCCTGTCCAGCGGAGACTCCATGGCCACGTAATGGGCAACATCGGCAATAGCCACCCGCAGCCGGTATCCGTCGCCTTTTCTTTCAACATGCACCGCGTCATCAAAGTCCTTGGCAGTGGCTCCGTCGATAGTAACCAGGGGGATGTCCCGCATATCTTCACGTCCGACAAAATCCTCCTCGCCCGGAACTCCCGGCAGAGCCTCCGCCTGAGCGACAGCACCGGCCGGAAACGCGGTTGAAATACCGTGATTAGCCTTTACCACGGCTTCCTGAACCAGCACATCGTCCTCTACGCCGAGATATTTAAGGATACGGCCTTCCCATAAAGTTGGATTGAGCTGCTCACCGGGCGCAACCAGCAGGATATCGCCCCTTGCGATGCTCGAGAAATCGAACTCTGTCTCAATAGACTCGGCCGGGTAGACTTCCCTACCGTCCTCATCAACAACCGGACCCGCAGTGACTGCATGTTCAGGATCAACGACAATGCCGAAGTCCAGACGCGGATCAGTGGGATGACAAAGCAGCGCCGTCGCACCCATGGGCCGTACAACACGCACCGGAAAGACCTGACGCCCGCGCTCAAGCACGCGTACGACCCGACCTTCCTGCTTCTTGCTGCCACGGCTGGCGCTGGTGATGGCAACAGTCACCCGGTCACCATGCCAGGCATCACGCAGATTTTTGCTCTGAATGAAAATATCGTTGAGCTTACTGTCGTCCGGGATAAGGAATGCCGCACCGGACCGCTGAACCTGCAACTTACCGGTAACCATGTTCATCCTTGCGACCAGCCCGTAGGCACTGCCGATCTTGATGATCTTGCCTTCACGCACCAGCCCCCGGAGAAGATCCTTGACCTGTTTACGCTGAGCCTTGATCAGCCCCAGACGCTTGGTAATCTCAGCGGCTGAAAGGGGCTTGTTCCCGGCCTTGAAAATATTCATTATCTCATGCGGATTGAGACCGCCTTTGCTCTTTGTAATCTTCTTTCTTCCCATAATATTATATTCCTGTTCCGCCTGTAATTAATCCATCGGCGGTTGTAAGATACTTTGAAAGGAGCTAGGAATGCCCGCAATTAGTGTCCAGCTTTTCTAGGCTCCACCACTTGTTGAATGGAACCGGTTTTGTATCGTCAAAAAATACTGCTTCCGTAAATTCGACTTCAAGGTCGATCACATAATAATCATCACAACCCATCCCTGCGAGTTTAACCGCGTCCTTGGGGGTGCATATGATTTTCTTAGCCCCTGATTCAGCGGCCCTGCGCCTTATAGTTTCCACGTCCTGCGCAGTGTAGGAATGGTGATCTTTGAATATAAGAAAATCTTCGGGAGCCTGTCCCATATATATTTTTGCGTCCTCAAGAAACATCTCCGGCTTACCGATGCCGGAAAAAAGCAGGTACGGACCGTGTCCGAACTCAATGCGTTCACTTTCACCCAACCGGACAAGACCTTTGCTCTGCAACGCGAACTGGAAAACAGGCTTGCCGAACCGGCTCAATCTTTCCTTTACCAGCCCGTTAATTTTCCTGAAATACTCCGGTGTACATTTCACAAAAAACACATCTGCCCGGAACAAAGCATCAGCACCCTCGCGCCATGTACCTCTCGGGATTACCCTGTCCCAGCCCTGTGTAAAATCATCCGGGGTAAGAAGCACAAAATCGAGGTCCCTCTTCACGGCCATATGCTGAAATCCGTCGTCCAGCAGCATCAGATCAGGCTTGAATTCATCCGTGGCCCATGCCCCGGAACGCTTGCGTACCGGATCAACCACAATCCTCGCTTCCGGGTTCTCCATCGCCAGCATGAGAGGTTCATCCCCGGCTTCGCCGACCGGGCTGTGCGGCCCCACAAGATAAGGAAGCGCAGAAGGTCTTGCCCCGTAACCGCGGGTAAGCAGTACTGCAACGTGCCCCTGCTCCTTCGCCCAGTTCAGCAGCCAGCCGGACAGAGGAGTCTTTCCACTGCCCCCGGACCCGATATTGCCAACGGAAATGCACGGACAGGCTGGACGAAACTGCTCATACTCGCCACGGGCATACTTCGCCGCACGACAGGACATCATAGCGGAATAAGCTTTCGAAGCAGGATCAAGTAACGGACCTAAAATTTTTTGCGCTTTAAAAAGCAGAGACACGCCTATCTCCTTACCCTGTTAAAGGATGCTCTTCGCGCTTTTTGACGATCTGATTTCGCCTCCGGCGGCCAAAGGGTCCGCGACCCTTTGGAATCCCTATTAGTTTCGCTGTTGAAAAATACCAAAACCTTATACCAAGGTTCAGCCACGGCATACACCCGATTGTCATAGATTGCGGCGAAGCCCTGTTAAAAAAGTTTAGGAGAGTCCAGAGAACCCTTTTCAAAGGGTTCTTTGGCCCCCGGAAGGCCGCCGGAGGCCACCAAAAGCACATAAAAAAACACGTGCAGACCCTAATGGGTTTGCACGTGCCTGTAAATCAGCAAAAGCTGCACCTACTCGCGGTTACCCATAAGGCGGAGCAGGAAGATGAACATGTTGATGAAGTCAAGGTACAGGGTCAGCGCGCCGAGGATGGTGCCGCGTCTTACTGCGGTGGCATCGTCAGCGGGAATGTATTCGCCCATATCCTTAAGCTTCTGGGAATCATAGGCAGTCAGTCCTGCAAAGATGAATACGCCGAGGATGGAGATGGCGAAGCTCAGTGCGGAACTGTGCATGAAGAAATTGACTACCATGGCGATCAGGATACCGAATACGCCCATCATCATGAACGCGCCCATACCGGTAAGATCGCGACGGGTGGTCAGACCGTAAAGGGACATTGCGCCGAACATTCCTGCGGTAACGAGGAAAGTCTGGAAAATTGAAGCCGCAGTATAGGCGACCAGAATTGTGGACAGGGTCAGACCGTTAAGCGCACTGTAGGCCATGAACAGCCCGGTTGCCGCGCTGGCGGAAAGTTTGCTGATGCGCATGCTGAGGTAGAACACCAATCCGATTTCACCGATGGCTGCCGCCCAGAAAAGCATCGTGGGGGCAATCATGCCGGTCTCGGGATTCTGAGCCAGAACAAGGCTCATTACAGCGGGGGAAGAAAGGGTAACCCAGGCCACGGCAGCAGTTGCCAAAAGCCCGGCGCTCATCCAGCTGTAAATGCCGCGCATAAAAGCGTTAAGGACTTCCGGTCTCGCGCTTACGGAACCGGCTGCACCGAATCTACTCATAATTCAAATCCTCCGAAGTTTTTCAATCTAATTAAAAGGGGCACCGTGCCCTGCGTAATTTTAAATATACTTTCCTAGTATAGATAGACATCTTCCGTACAGGAGGCAAGGAATTTAGGTCAATTTCCGGCGGGGTATTCCGCCCCACCCTACTCCCGGATATACTTTTTAAGCACCGGAACGAATGCCGCCATGACGAGTCCGAGCCCTCCTGTCACCATACCGATCTTCAGGAACAGGTCATCATAAATATCCAAGGATTGCAGAGCGGTGATGCCGTGTTCAGGCACACTTGCCATGGTTGCTATTTCACCGCCCAGAACCATTGCCACGGACTGGAACATAAACCATGCCCCCATCATGAACCCCATGGATCTTTCCGGAGTCAGCCGGGCGACCATGGCCAGCCCCAGACCGCTGACCAGAAGCTCTCCAAGGCTCTGAAGACCATAACTGAGCACCAGCCAATTGCCGGAGATGAAACCAGTTGAATCAGCGAAATTCTTTGCGGCCAGCCCTACGGTCATGAACGCAGCACAGCACATCATCATACCCAGCGCAAATTTTCCGGGCAGGGATAGATCATTTCCGGACTTGTCAAGCCGGGCATAAACAACTGCCAGCGCAGGGCTTATCACCATGACCCAAAACGGGTTCAAGGCCTGAAAAGAGGCTGGCTCAACCGGAACACCGAAAATGTAGGGGTGAACATTACGCGCAGCAAAAAGGTTCAATGAAGTCGGCATCTGCTGATAAAGGGCAAAGAAAACGATGGCTTCAACCATAAGAATCAGACAGATAATCAGGTTGGCCCGTTCGTGATGCTCCGCGCGCATAACTTCTCGTCCGTAAAGGAGGGCCACCAGAACGAGGGCAGCATAAAGGATTTCATGAGCCAGGGTAAGATGGGTAAGCAGCAAAGCGGAAACGGATGCCACAACAGCGGTTCCGATCAGGGTCAGGAGAAGTTTTTTGATCGACAGCGGACGGAAATCCGCCTCAGACCCCACAGGCTCCAGCAGGGAACGGAAAACAATATAGTTGGTGATGGCAACAAGCATGCCGAAGAAACAGACAAGGAACCCCGCATTCCAGCCATAGTGCTTCTGTATAATGGGACATAGGGACATGGCCGCAAAAGATCCCATGTTTATAGCCATATAATAGAGGGTGAAAGCCCCGTCCACCCGCGAATCTCCCTTGTCATAAAGCTTGGAGACAAGAGCGGAGGGATTCGCCTTGAACAACCCGTTCCCGGCAATGATGATCCCCAGTGCAGGATATAGAAACCTCTCGCAGTCCAGCCCCAGCAGAGCATATCCGCCCGCCAGCACAATTGCCCCTAAAAACATGGTCCGCCGGTTTCCGAGGATCTTGTCCCCCACATATCCGCCGGCACAGATAAATGCATAAACAAGGGCCGCAAAAGCACTGAAAGTCGTATCGGCCAGCTCATCGCTGAATCCCAGCTTTTTGACCATGAACAGGACCAGAAGGGCCTGCATCCCGTAATACCCGAACCGCTCCCACATCTCCACCGAGAACAGAAGATAAAACGGCTTCGGATGACTGAAAGCTCCGCTTGAACACTGCGACATGCGAACTCCTTTAACTGACGAGGTTAAACCTTCTTCCGACTTATACGACAGATAAAATAAAAATACTAGAAATTATAACAAACTATGACAACAAGGCTCGGAACCACCGCCATCACTTTATAGTCAATGGCACATATTCTGCCTGTAGTTACAATAAAATGACTTTTAAAAATTCAAAAAACATGTTTTATCAGAAATACATAATTATATCTTATATCACTGGAGAATTGCTTATGCAAAGAGACATGCACTACTACGGAACCTATGTCATGGCCCGGGCTGCAGGAATCAAGCAGGATGTTGCCCGGATAATTGCGAGCGCGGCACAGTTCGTGGACGATAACGCCGCAAAAAAGTCGGTGGAATTCAAAGATGGCGGGGCACTGCATTCCCGACCGACGGCCCACCATGCGGTTCATCTCAAAAACCTTGATCGGGAAGACCAGCGTTTTGTCTGGGTTCCGTTTCACTTCCTGCCGGGATGCTGTGGGGATACCCCGGAAACGCCGCTTGAGAAGGTGGACTTCACAGAAAAGCTGGTATGCAGAAACGGCAGCAAAACAGCTGAAGCAATGGTCAACAACCACCTTGATCAGCATGAAGAAGAATTCTCCGATGAACTCATCGGCATAACGGCCCACGTACTGGCAGACACATATTCGCACTATGGATTCAGTGGTGTCAGTTCCCGTTACAATAAAATTGTAAACGACAGTTTTGATCTGGATGTTGACGGATCATTACCCGAAGAGACAAAAGCATACCTGCATAAACGGGAAAAAGAGTTCAGGAAAAAATTCTCTGAAGAATCCGGCTGGTTGGAAAACATTAAATCATGGTTCGCCGAAACACTTTCCGGAGCTCTTGGACACGGTCCGGCATGCACCTTTCCAGACCGCCCGTACCTGAAATGGAAGTTCACTTACGAAGACCCGGAAAGACCAAGTCAGGTGCGAGACAATCCGGCAACCTTTCTTCAAGCCTGCAAAGAACTCCACAAAATGTTTGCAGACTATGCCTCCCGCAAGCCAGCCATAAGCACAGGCACCGGAGCAATTCCTTTCGGGACGATCGAGGCGGAAGTGGACGCAATCCTCAGATTCGGTTCCAACGAAGGCGACCAGGTCCCTACCGAAGAGGAACGCTCGAACAAGTGGATTGAAGCCGTCACAAAAAACAAACTTCTGGGGCAGAACGAAGATTTCCCGGAATACCTCGGAATAGAATGGCTCAAGGAAAAATCAAAAATGCACGGGGACAAGCACTCGGAACCGGCTAAGAATAAATCCATCTACCAGTTCTATCAGGCCGCCTCATACCATCGCCACTACGTTCTCCGTAAACTCCTCCCGAAGTACGGCCTCATTGTAGCCTAAAAAAAGCTCCCGCACAGGTCTGTGCGGGAGCCATGTAAATCAAATCAATCCGGACCTAGCCCATAAAATCATGCGCCCAGCGTCCGAGACTCAAAACAACGAGAATAGCACCTTCAAGGCGGGAAACCTTCCAACCGGTACGGATAAACAGCAGCACCAGCGCGACCATTCCGACCAGTACGGTCAGCCCCGGCATGGCATCGGGCGAGACTTCCAGCGGGCGCAGCAGACAGGTCAGACCGAGAACGCCTGCAAAGTTGAAGAAGTCGCTGCCGATGAGGTTACCTAGCAGCATTTCATTGCGCCCCTTGAGGGAAGCTGCCAGACAGGTCACCAGCTCCGGAAGCGAAGTCCCGGCTGCAACAATGGTCATGCCGATTACCCAGTTGGAAACCCCGAAGTGACGGGCGATCTCGGAGGCGGCATCAACCATGAACTCTCCGCCCAGTGCTATGCCCACAAAACCGGCCAGCAACTTGATCCAGACCTTGGCGTTGACCTCGTTGTTACCGTCATCCTCGACCTCTGGAACGATCCCGGCCATGGCGTTGGCTGCACGCTTGCTGTGGATCATCAGGTAGCCGACATAACCGGCAAGAATGAACAGCAGCATCAGGCCTGCGGACCGGTCCAGCATATCAAAATAGGCCAGACCGAGAATCAGGGCTGTTGTTGCCAGCAACAGCGGAGTATCCCGCAATGCCAGCGAGCGGTTGGTGGGCAACGGCTTGATCAGGGCCATCAATCCGAGGATAAAGCCCAGGTTGAAAATGTTCGAACCCACCACGTTGGAAAGGGAAATGTCGGACAGCCCCTTGAACGCGGCAGTAACCGTGACCAGAAACTCCGGTGCCGAAGTTCCGAAGGCGACAATGGTCAGGCCGATGACAAGATCGGAGACTTTGTATTTCCGGGCGATCTTCGAAGCAGACTCAACAATCCAGTCCGCACCGAACCAAAGCAGGAATATACTCAAAAGAAACAGAAAAATATTTAAATACATGTTACCTCATGCTGACATGCCACCGTCATTACGGAAACGCGGGGCTTTAATTTAATGCGCTGTGCGCTTTTTAAGTTCCAATTATACACTGAAGCCGAAAGGGCCCGGCCCTCAGGACTCCAAGAAATGCCGTATTTTGTACATTCAGATCAGAATAGCAGGTTGTTCCAGATTTCAAAAGGACGACTTCCATCCCGCCCCAAAAAGGTTTCCTGACCGCGGATTATAAAAAAGCCCCTGCGCATTTTTTATCTTACGCAGAGGCGGAGCCTTAAATTTTATTCTGCCCCGGAAGAGCGACCACAGGCAAATCAGCCCTGCTTGTCCTCTGCACGGGCAATCTTCCATTCCTTGAGACCGTCAAGACCGGGCTGAACAAAACCGGTCTCGCGCTCAGGCATGACCTTCACGACCATCTCCCCGGAAGGAGTGATTACCGCCACAGGAATCTCTTCACCAGACCGGACGGCCTTGGGAGAAAAAGATGCGGTCAGAGCCGCCGCCTCACGAATGTTTTCCCTGTCCCACTCTGCACCGCAAAAAGACCGCCCAAGGCTCAGGGGCCCCGGAAAACCGCGGACCTCGAACAGATAGTCTTCCGCCTCATAGAGGTCCTCGATCCGATCATTGTCTTTCTGGTCGCGTCCTATCGAAAGCAGCTTATCTCCGGACCAGAACTGCCGCCCGGTTGTTGCCAGACGGAAAGAATTCACATCGGCCTTTTCAAGCCTGCGCAGCAGCGGAAAGAAGCGCGCCGCATTCTCGTACTCGGTCAGCTTGCATCCGCCGGCCGGGGTGGGAATTTCCGAAAATCCGTAGGCCGCAGCCATATCCAGCTGGATCTTGCGACCGCGCCCGAAAATATCAGGCAGTTTCGAGCGGTCCACCAGCCCGGATTCCTCCATGGGAGTCACCGGCTGGGACTGAGCACAGAGCGGGCGCAGCAGAACATCTGCAGTACCGGAGCTGTTGCGGATGGCATTAAGCACCGGAGCGCGCTGGGACATGGGCCGCTGTCCGGTAACTTCGCCGGAAATTATGAATTTGGCACCGAATTCCTTCAGCAGCGTCTTGGCGTGGCTGATCATCATGATCTTGCAGTCCACGCAGGGATTCACCAGCTTGCCCATGCCGTGCTCAGGCACATCAAGCATCATCTGTATATATTTTTCACTGATATCAACAGCCATGATTTCCACACCGTACACTTCTTCCCAGTGTGGTATCTTTTCGGGATAACCGAAAAACGGTGTGACAAAATGGAGTCCCAGAACCTTGAGTCCCTGATCCTGAATGACCCTGCATGCCAATATACTGTCGAGGCCCCCTGAAAATAGGGCTAAAGCGTCATACTGTCTGTCCATGGGGCGGCTGTACCTGCATTTTTTACAAACCGCAACATAATCCGCCCTCGCTTAAAACAGCTGACTTGCAGGCTGTTCAAGTAGGGTGAAATGCCAGGCGCAAAAAAAGTTCAAGACCGAAGCGTACTTCACATACGCGAGGATTTGAACTTTTTGAAGCAACGACGCAGATCGCCGTTTTTCAACAGTCTGTTAGCGATTGCCATATTTATGGCTGTTTGATATTGGATGCAATTGCCTGTGCGCTCAAAAATCACTTTTTTAATGATGTCGGCAGGCTTGAGGACGATCACCGTATTTCCGCTGCAAGGCTCCTGCTCATGTGACAATAAACAGGAATAAATACGCTGAATGTCCAACCCACACGGAGAAAAAATGAGCAAGAACAACGCAAATCCCGAAGAACTGCGCAAGGCGGCACTGCAGACCGCCCTGACCACCATTGAACGCAAGTTCGGCAAAGGCTCGATCATGCGCCTTGATTCCGATGCAGCACAACGGATTCCGGTTATTCCTACCGGTTCCATCAGCCTGGATATGGCTCTGGGCATAGGCGGAATTCCCAAGGGCAGGATCACTGAAGTCTACGGTCCGGAATCATCCGGTAAGACCACCCTTGCCCTGCATGTTATTGCCGAATGCCAGAAACTGGGCGGAACCGCCGCATTCGTGGACGCTGAACACGCACTGGATGTGAAATACGCCAAACGCCTCGGAGTAAATACCGACGAGCTGCTCATCTCCCAGCCCGACTACGGTGAACAGGCCCTTGAAATAACCGACCTGCTGGTCCGCTCCGGTGCGGTTGACATAGTCATCATCGACTCTGTTGCGGCACTTATTCCCCAGTCCGAACTTGAAGGAAACATGGGTGAGACACAGGTAGGCGGTCAGGCCAGACTCATGTCCCATGCCCTGAGAAAACTTACCGGGACCATCCATAAGTCCAACGCAGTCGTAATTTTCATCAACCAGATCCGCATGAAAATCGGCATGACCGGCTACGGCAGCCCTGAAACAACTTCCGGCGGTAACGCGCTCAAATTTTACTCCTCCATCCGTCTGGACATCCGCAAAATCCAGACCCTCAAGGACAAGGAGGAGGTTTACGGTTCGCGCACCAGAATCAAGATCATCAAGAACAAGGTCGCACCGCCCTTCCGCGAAGCGCTGGTAGACATCCTCTACGGAACAGGCATGTCACGCGAAGGCGAGCTGCTTGACCTCGGAGTCGACCACGGCATTATCGACAAGTCAGGTGCTTGGTACGCCTTCGGTTCCGAACGCCTCGGACAGGGTAAGGAAAACGTTCGCCAGTTCCTTCTGGAAACTCCGGAACTGCGCCAGCAGATCGAAGACAAGCTGCTCATTCATCTGGGCATGAAAGATGAAACTGACGATAAGGTTGACGTCGAGGCCGACGCAGAGTAAAGGCAGTTGGCCCATATGCATATTTTAGGAGCCCGTCCTGCCGGGCGGGTTCCTGTTCAAAACGTCGGTGGAAGCACCGTCGGCAATATATTTTTTACGGAGACAGCTCATGAAGGCCAGTGAGATCAGAGAAAGATTCCTCAAGTATTTCGAAGAGAAAGGTCACACCGTTGTTGACAGTTCCTCCCTTATTCCCAAAGACGACCCCTCCCTGCTCTTCACCAACGCAGGCATGGTTCAGTTCAAAAAGACCTTCCTCGGTCAGGAACAGAGGGATTATGTACGCGCCACCACTTCCCAGAAATGTCTGCGCGTGGGCGGAAAACACAACGACCTTGAAAACGTGGGACGTACTGCTCGTCACCACACTTTCTTTGAAATGCTCGGCAACTTCTCCTTCGGCGACTACTTCAAGGAAGACGCCATCAGATTCTGCTGGGAATTTCTCACTGAAGAACTCGGGCTGCCCAAAGAAAAACTTTACGTCACCATTTATAAAGATGACGACGAAGCTAACGAACTCTGGCAGAAAGTAGTCAACTTTCCCGCCGAGCGCATCTACCGCCTTGGCGAGAAGGACAACTTCTGGTCCATGGGTGATACCGGCCCCTGCGGTCCCTGTTCCGAAGTGCACATCGATCAGGGCGAAGACATGACCTGCGGCCCGAACTGCGGTATCGGCAAATGCGACTGTGACAGATTCCTCGAAATCTGGAACCTCGTTTTCATGCAGTACGATCAGGACGAAACAGGCGCACGCGTGCCCCTGCCCCGTCCCTCCATTGATACCGGCATGGGCCTTGAGCGCATAACCGCAGTATGCCAGGGCGTGCAGTCCAACTTCGAGACCGACCTCTTCCAGCCCATGATTCAGGCCGTGGCCAAAAAGGCCGGCGTGAAGTACAAGGAAGACACCGAGATCGATACCGCACTGCAGGTAATTGCGGACCACTCCCGCTCCATAGCTTTCCTGATCACCGATCAGATTCTGCCCTCCAACGAGGGCCGCGGATACGTACTGCGCCGCCTCATCCGCCGCGCTTTCCGCTTCGGTCGCCTGCTCGGGCTTACTGATCCGTTCCTGCACGAAACCACCCGCATGGTGGTTGACCAGATGGGCGGACAGTTCCCCGAACTGAACGACAACAAGGACTTCATGGCCCGCATGGTGCGCGAAGAGGAAGAGCGCTTCAGCCAGACCCTCGACAAGGGCCTGCTCATTCTCGAAGACGAGATGGAAGAGCTCACCAAGGAAGGCAAGAACATCATTTCCGGTGAAACCGCCTTCAAGCTCTACGATACCTTCGGCTTCCCCCTGGATATCATCAACGACGTGGCCGAGAAAAAAGGCTTCACCGTTGACGAGCTCGGTTTCAACGCAGCCATGAAAGAACAGAAGGACCGCGCCAAGGCGGCATGGAAAGGTTCCGGTGAAAAAGACACCGCCACTGTTTTCCGTCAGGTGCTTGAGGCTGGTCTCAAGAACAGTTTCACCGGTTATTCCGAACTGACCACCGAGTCACGGATCGTGAACCTTCTTTCCGAAGAGGGTGAACACCTCAACCGCATCACTCAGGGCAAGGGCGGCTGGATGATTACCGCCGCAACCCCCTTCTATGGTGAATCCGGTGGCCAGATGGGTGATTCCGGTGCCGTTGGCACCATGACCGGTAATGCAGACGTACTGGAAACCGTAAAGGCTTCCCCCGAACTTACCGCATGCAAAATTTTCGTAAGCGAAGGCGAACTGCTCCTCGATCAGGAAGCCAAGCTTGAGGTCGACCCTGCTTCCAGAGCAGCAACAGAACGTAACCACACCGTTACGCACCTGCTCCACGCTGCACTCAGAAAGGTGCTGGGCGACCACGTAAAGCAGTCCGGGTCACTGGTGGGACCTGACAGACTGCGCTTTGACTTCACTCACATTGCAGCCATGACTCCTCAGGAGATCGCAGAGGTTGAAAATGAAGTGAACCGTGCTATACTGACCGACACCAGAGTGGACGTTCAGGAGATGGGTGCCAAGGAAGCTACCGCTAAGGGAGCGACCGCACTCTTCGGCGAAAAGTACGGAGACAAAGTCAGAGTTGTTGAAATTCCTGGCGAATCCATGGAGCTTTGTGGGGGAACACACCTCAAGGCCACCGGTGAAGCCGGTACTTTCGTGATCCTTTCCGAGTCCGGAGTCGCTGCGGGTATCCGCCGCATCGAAGCCGCAACGGGATGGAACACTCTCAAATTCCTGCAGGAGCAGCGTGAAGAACTTGCAAAGTCTTCCGTAATGCTCAAAGCAGCACCCGGGCAGGTGGCCGACAGAATTGCGGCACTGCAGGCTCAGGTGAAAGAACTGACCCGGGCCAATGACCAGCTTCAGTCAAAATTGGCATCCGGAGCAGGCGCGGACCTTATGAGTTCCGTAGAAGAGATTGGCGGAGTTAAAGTGCTCGCAGCCAAACTCGACGTTACTACTGTCAAAGCCCTGCGCGATCAGGCTGATGCCCTGAGATCCAAGATGGATTCCGGAATCTTCTGTCTGGTTGCTGAGGTCGACGACAAAAAAGTTTCCCTGATCATCGCCGTGACCAAGGACTTGCACGATAGATTCAAGGCCGGTGATCTGATCAAACCCGTTGCAGCAGAGGTAGGCGGCGGTGGTGGCGGCAGGCCCGACATGGCTCAGGCCGGCGGCACCAACCCCGAAGGAATTGAAAACGCATTCGCAACGCTCAAGAAAATCGTTGCAGAGTCCTAGATCTGGAAAAGGTGGAATATTAGACTTGACAGCTAACGGTCACGGCATGTATAAGTCCCCTTCCCAGATTTCACGTAAGGAGCATTTCTAATGAAAACATATATTCCCAAGGAAGAAGACATCGCTCGCGAATGGTACGTGATCGATGCAAAAGATATGGTTCTTGGACGCCTGGCAACTCAGATCGCCAACAAACTCAGAGGAAAAGACAAAGCTATGTTCACCCCTCATGTTGACACCGGCGACTTCGTAGTTGTTCTTAACGCAGACAAGATCAAAGTTACCGGCAACAAGCTGGAACAGAAAAACTACTACAAGCACACCAACCACCCCGGTGGTTTGAAATCCAGAACCCTCAAGGTTATGCTGGAGAAAAAGCCTGATGTAGTTATTCAGACTGCTGTTCGCGGCATGCTGCCCAAAAACCGTCTTGGCAGACAGATGATCAAAAAGCTGAAAGTTTACGCCGGCACCGATCATCCGCACACTGCACAGCAGCCCAAGAACATGGAATTTTAATTAAGGGTGGAGCAATATTATGAGCAATGATTTCAACTACGCTACTGGCAGAAGAAAAAATGCTGTTGCACGCACCCGCATCTATCAGGGTAGTGGCGCAATCCTCGTCAACGGTAAGCCTTACGAAGAATACTTTCCCCGTAAGACCCTGCAGATGATTGTACAGCAGCCCCTCAAACTCACCAAAACCCTCGGCAAGTTCGACATCAAAGTCAACGCTGACGGCGGAGGTGTTGCAGGTCAGGCTCAGGCTGTGAGACACGGTATCTCCCGCGCTCTCATCGAAATGGATCCTGAACTTCGTCCTATCCTCAAACGTGCTGGTCTCCTGACCCGTGACGCTCGTAAGAAAGAGCGTAAAAAATACGGTCAGCCCGGCGCACGTGCAAAGTACCAGTACTCCAAGCGTTAAGCTGTACTGCGAAATATCGCATGCTCTTATGGCGGAGCCGCTTCAAGCGGTTCCGCCTTTTTTGTTTATCTGATCTCCAGAACTGCTCCGCCCTACATCCCGAACCCACAATCGACCATTGTCTCAATCGGCAAAACAGCTTATACAGAAATACAGGGGTCGAAGATTGGCGCAATCCATAATTTTATCCATCAACGGCAGGACGTTAGTGCAATCATCATTTCGCTAATGACTGGCTATTCAAAAGATAAAATTATATCTTACTAAAAAAGCTTAGTAATTGACCATGTAATGGAAACAACCAGATGACTCCCAAGAAAGACCTGCTCTACGACAAAATATTCTTTGCCCGGCAACCCATCCTCATGTCCGACCACTCCGTGTGGGGATATGAGCTGCTTTTTCGCGATAGCAGTCAGGCAACCAGCGCCGTGATCTCCGATGGCTACAAGGCCACGCTCAGGGTTGCTGCCGACCTCTGCGCCGCACCGGGTAAAGACGTTCCTGACAATGTCAAACTGGTAGTCAATTTCTCACATAAATCGATTATCGATAAAATTCCCTATTCTCTCCCCGCAGGGAAAACCGTGGTCCAGATTCCTGAAACCACTCCCCCAACCCCCAATCTGGTCAAGGCCCTTCAGGAACTTTTACAGGATGGATATTCAATCGCCCTGGACGACTTCGAAGGACGCCCGCAGGGAGAATTCCTCATCGCCTACGCAGATGCCATCATCGTGGACATTCTCTCCACCGACAGATCCAAGCTAGAAAAAATCTGCAACCTGTGCAGAGAGTGGGATACCAAGCTCATAGCCAAGCGGGTCGAGAACATGAGCCAGTTCACCATGGCTCAGGAACTGGGTTTCAATTTTTTTCAGGGCTTCTTTTTCAAGAAGCCGGAAAACATCAAAGGCCGCAAACTCCGTTCAGGTGAAACCGTAAAGCTCAAACTGCTGAAGCTTATCGAATCACCGACCCCGGACTTTGACGCACTGGCCGAAGCTTTACAGAATGATGTTTCCATCAGCTATCGACTGTTAACCCTTCTCAACTCCCCGACTTTCGGATTTTCCCAGAAGATCAGCTCAATCAGGCAGGCGATTGTTCTTGCCGGATGGAAGATGCTCAAAAACTGGCTGCGGGTAATCCTCTTGACCGACCTGACTCCGAAAGAAAAAAGTCTGGAACTCCCGCAGCTCGCAACACAGCGCGCAAGATTTCTGCACATGGTTTCTGCCAATTCGGGAAAAGGGCTCAACCCGGACTCGATGTTCCTGCTCGGGCTTTTCTCCCTGCTGGGTGCCATGTTCGACATGCCCATGCGTAAGCTGACCATGTATCTTCCCCTGGAAGAGGAAATCTGCGAAGCACTCTGCGGAGAAGACAACCTCTACAACAGGTATCTTGAGCTGGTGGCCTTCTTTGAGAACGCGGACTGGGACAACCTTGAATTTATTCTCGAAGAGCTGGGGCTAGATCCGATCATGGTTTCAAAATGCTATTACGATGCAACCCGCTGGGCCAACAGCTTCTACCAGTTGCCGCGCACGGCCTAAGCATCTTAATCCACTACAGGAATCAACCGCCTCAAGCGATGGTAATATAACGATGCCTGAATGCCGTACCGATGACAATTCCGCAATGACCATCCTGATCACCGGAAAAATTCCGCTGAACCATTCCCTTATTCCCGAACTTCACAGACAGGGGCACGCAGTTTCCGTAGCCCGGACTCCGCGGGACACCATTTTCGCTTACGCCAGCCAGCAGCCGGACCTGCTTATTCTTGCTGAGCAGGAAGATGTCGCTGCGACGTTTCAAAGCATCCGGGAAATCAACCCGGAAGCACAAGCCCTGCTTGTAATCGATACCGCCAACCCTGCTTATTTCGAACCGCTCCTTGAATTCAACAACGTCTCTTTCGTGCCTGCTTCTGCATCCAAAAAAAAATTTCTGGATACCATTGACAGCTTCATGAAGCTGACCGCACAAAAAAAGAGAACCGAAGCGGACGGTAGAATCTATGACCTGATCCTGAAGAGTCTGCCATTCCCTGCCATACTGTTCTGCGAAAAATCCCTGAAGCCCTTATTTGCCAATAAACCGGCGCAGGACAAACTGCAGGACCTTGATTACACTGACGAAGCACCGTTCCTTTCCGCCCTTTCCGATGAGGTGCGCAACAACCTTTTCACCGATATCGATGCCTACCGCATCCACTCCCTGAATTCGGTACCCGCTTACGACCGTTACTGGGATCTGACCATAGAGCAGGTTGCACCTTCGGTATTCATGCTGCTGGCCATTGACACTACAGACCAGCGCCGGCAGATGCAGTTCAGGGAAGAAATGGAACGCATCACCCGGCACGACCTGCGCTCGCCAACCGCCACCATAGTAGGCATGTCCCGTATCCTTGAAACGGAAGCTGGCCTGAATGATGAATTTCTGCCCATTGCCCGGATACTACGGGAAACCAGCGAACGCATGATCCGGCAGATCGACACTTCGCTGACCCTGATCCGGCTGGAAACAGGCTCACTCAAGCCGGACGCATATCCTTTCAACCTTTACACTGCGATAAGCGCAGCAGTTGGCGACCTCAGCCAGCTTGTTAACGATAAACAACTCGAAATTGTCAGCATGTGCGACGGTGAACCGATGCAGGAGGAAAGTTCCATTGTTTGCTTCGGAGAGGCCGCGCTTATCATCACCATGTTCTCCAACCTGCTCAAAAATGCAGCTGAAGCGGCACCTTCACACTCCAGGATAAGCATCACCATCAAGGAAGAAGACGGTTACATAAGAACCGAAATCCATAACCATGGAGAAATTCCCGTTTCCATCCGCAATAATTTCTTCGACCGCTACACAACATACGGCAAGAAAAACGGAACAGGGTTAGGAACTTACAGCGCACGGCTCATTGCCAGAGCATCTGGCGGGGATATTTCGTTTACAACGTCCAAGGAAAAAGGCACAACCCTGATCGCGACAATTCCAAAGCCTTAACGCGAAGATTTTACATGGTGTGCTTCGCCTCCGGCAGCCCTGCGGGGCTGATTTTGATGCGCTTTGCGCTTTTAGCAATCTGGTTTCGCCGCCGGCGGCCAAAGGAGCTAAGCCATCTCTGCTCTCCATATCCGTAAGGCTCGAAGCGAAGCTTCTCGCCTAACGGCTAGTGGGCCTTTGGAAACCCTCAGGTTCATGTTATTGCTTGCAAAAGTGACCGCAGGATAATTTTTTTCAAAGCTAAGGCAGTAAAACCATATTTCATTGATTGAAAATAGAACACGCCAACGGCGAAGCCTTAATAAAAGGGTTTAAGCCCCCGGAGGGCCGCCGGAGGTATACCGAGGACATATAAAAAAATGGCAACCAAAAAGAAACCACGCCCGCTTCTTGTTTTTGCAGACAAAGACGGAAACATATACGACCACCCGGAACTTGAAATGATGTGCCGTCGCGGTGACGAGCTTGCACAGCCCAAGCCGGAGGAATACATGCCCCTGCCCCCGGACAGCGAATATTTCCTGCTGCCCGGCCGCTACCCCATCGGCCTCAACCCCGAAACCGGAGAAGTCGAGGAGGTGGACGGAATTGCCGTTGCAGCCTTTGCCTGTCCGGGTCACACCCTTACCGGTCTGGCCGCCTACGCCAACGGTGAAGACGCGCCCGTACTGCCCATGTTCGCATACGGGGCCGTGGGATATGCCAACGGACGGTTCTGGATTACCGCCAAACAGGTGGATGAAGACAAGCGTCAGGTATTCACCAAAATTCCGTGCCAGAAGATTGATGCCGGTGCCCAGCGGATGATGAAGGAGATGCCCGAAAACCGCCTTGTCCGTCATCTGGCAGGCTGTGCCATGACTTACGGATGCCCGGCTGCCAAAAACCTCGCGCTGGGACGCTATGAAGCCCCACTCCCCACCTCGCGGACCTGTAACGCCCGCTGCATCGGCTGTATTTCCGAACAGCCTGAGGATTCCGGTTTCCCGTCCACTCAGGAACGAATCAAATTTACGCCCACTGCCGATGAAATCACCGAAATCATGCACTACCACGCCAAGCGTGAACGCAGACCCATATTTTCATTCGGACAGGGCTGCGAAGGCGAGCCGCTTACCGAGCACGTCCTTTTGACCGAAGCCATCCGCAGATACCGTGCTGAAGGCGGCAAGGGAACTGTAAATATCAACACCAACGGTTCCATAACCGAGGCCATGGAGCCTCTGGCAGAAGCCGGGCTGACATCCATAAGAGTCAGCCTGAACTCCATGCGCGAGCCGGTTTACAACGCCTACTACCGTCCCAAGGGTTACAAATTCTCCGACGTGGTGGCCACCATCTACAAGGCCAAGGAACTAGGACTGCATGTTTCCCTGAACTACCTGTTTTTCCCGGGAATAAGCGATACCGAATTCGAAGTCGGCGCGCTTACCGAGATCGCGAAAGAAAGTAAACTGGACTTCATCCAGCTGCGCAACCTGAACATCGACCCGGACCTGTACATGGAACTTATGGAGCCGTACGAATTCGGACCCGGAATGGGATTCGTGAACTTCCGCAAGCGCATCAAGACGGAATGTCCGTGGATCGGATTCGGGTACTTCAACCCGTATCTGGGAGATGATTAGCCGCAAGACTGTAAAGACCTGCAGAATACCACTCTGTGTTTTTGGACCGTAGTATCTTGAATATACTACGGTCTTTTTCTTTTGTGTTCACATCGGGCCAAGTGTATATTCAATAAATGATTATCCGTTTCCTGTCGGCCTTCGCCATGCTCATGCTACTGCTCTGCACTTCTTTGCAGGCATCTGTCCCTGCCGGGCGTGACAACTTCAGCATGGGCTGGGAATTCGCTGTAGCACTTCCGCAAACCGGTATCTATGGAAAGCTCAAGGGCAGTATCAGCCATATACGGAACACGGATTTCAGGTTCAAGGGCGAGTACATCAACACCGAGAGCCCTATCTCAAGCGGGCCCGTATTTGTGGATACGCTGCTGAGGCTTGAAGACGGCGGCCTTTCGCTGGACAGCCTGCATATAAAGCTGAACAGGCTGGGAATCAGTCATGAAGCTCTCGGAGTGAATACCCCGGACGTAGAGATAACAGGACGCGGACATCTAAACACTCTATCCGGCACTGCTGAGTTCAAGGACCTCGTCCTGCGAGTGAGCAACCTGCCGGAGATACGCGCCGATCTGGAGTACTCGCCAGAGAAAGGGGGAACTGTGACAGCCTCCTTCCCCGATCCCCTGCCGCTGCTGGAGACTCTGGCCGGAGCATATCTGGAAGGATTCAAAAACTGGGACAAAGCTGGGGAACTAGGGCTTACACTCAAGCTTGCAGGACTGAAGTCAACTCCGCATGCAGATCTGGAACTGCTTTTCAATGGGCTTTCAGCTGCATCTCCGGACGACAAGGTGCTTCTTGATGGTGTAACAGGGTATGTAAACGCAACTGCCCCCCTTGATTTTACCAGCATTGCAGGAAACTTTTCCGTAAATAAGGGAGAAGCACTCTACGATACCTTCTACATGGATTTTGCCCGCCATCCTTTCAAAGTCCTGTTCAATTCGGATTTTCCCGCAAATAAACAATCCATTGCCGCAAAGCTTAATCTGGACTGGAAAGGAATTTTCCGTATGCAGAGTCAGGGAACCGCCGACTATACCGATGGCAAATTTGACTATACAGCAGGAGCAAAACTGCGGACCGACAACCTGAAATCCGCTTTCAAACTTTTCGCCGTTGACCCGCTATCTCTTGGAGATATTTCCGCAACCGGGCAGATGGACATAGACTGTTCTGTCAACGGACAACGAAATGGAACCCGCATCACCGGCACACTGAACCTCGCGCAGGGAGGATTCTCCTCGGACATTCTGACCGTTGCCGGAGTGGAATCCATGCTCCCCTTTGTCCTCAGCCTTGATGGCAGCATGCATCCCCGGACCGACCCGGATCTTACCGTCCCATCCCCCGGCAGGATACACCTGCAGAAGATCAGATCCGGCCCCATGACAATCAGTGACCTTTTGATCCCTGTGACCGTATCGTCCAATGCAATTGAATTTGGAACAATACCGGAAATAGCATTGGAAGGAGGAACTGTTCAGCTTTCCGAACTCAGCATGAAGAATCCCTTCAGCAAAGACTTCCTGCTGCATGGCAGACTGAAAGCTGAATCCGTAAACCTTCTGCCTCTTTCACCACCATCACTGCCTATCGAAGGACAGCTTGGCGGAGATTTGAGTTTCTGGCTGATCAAGGAACACCTCTCCACCAGCGGCAGCCTTGGGGGCAATGTTTACGGCGGGCAGATGAGTATTTCAGAAATGTATGCCGAAAACCCTTTCGAGAGTTCCCGCCAGTACGGAGCAGACTTCGAATTCCACAATCTGGACCTGGAGCCGATCAGCAGGGCTCTCGATATCGGGCGCATTACCGGACGCGTGGACCTTGACCTCAACGATCTGGTCATCGCCTACGATCAGCCTGCCCGGTTCGAGCTCCACGCCGAAACAACGCCGGGATCTGATTCCGACCGGGACATCAGCCTTAAAGCCGTCAACACGCTCTCGGTCATCGGGACCGGATCCGGGTTGACCGGAACCAGCGTGGGAGTGTTTTCACAGTTCTTCAAGGCCTTCGGCTACGCGGGTCTGGGACTGGAGTGTACACTGGATAACGACATGTTCAGGATACGAGGCTTGATCAGGGATGATGGAATCGAGTACATTATCAAACGACCGCCTCTTTTCGGCATCAACGTCATCAACAGCAACCCTGAAAACCTGATCAGATTCTCCGACATGCTCAAGAGGGTTAAACGGGTTCTCGGGAATTAAAAACTAAACTTTTAGGAGTCCTGAATGCTTAAAAAATCAGCCCGCATCATGGCATTTTTATCCCTGCTCAGTTTTGTGGCCTGCGTTACCGTAAACATCTACTTCCCGGCAGCCAAAGTCGAAAAGGCCGCTGAAGACATAGTTGAAGACGTCTACGGAACGCCCCCGACAAAAGAAAAAGGTAAGGACGAGCAGTCTGCCCTTGAAATCCTTGTTGCGTTCGCAAGCCCTGCATCAGCCCATGCCGGACCTGTAACCGAATCGGATATTGAAAGCCTGAACCAGTCCAATTCCGCCATTCGCGGCCTCAAGAAAACAATTTCCGACGACCACCAGCAACTGGTCCCCTACTACAACGCAGGGAACATCGGCATCAACAAAGAAGGCTTCCTTGAAATAATCAACACAGACGGCCTGAACCTCAAAGACACGGCACTATTGCGCCGCCTTGTATCGCAGGACAACAACACCCGTGAACAGCTTTATGAGGAAGTCGCCGCCTCCATGAATATTCCCGGCAGCGAGATTGATAAGGTCAAAACCATTTTTGCCGAAGTCTGGCAGAAACGGGCTCCTGCAGGATGGTTCATCCAAAGTGCAAACGGCAGCTGGAAGAAAAAATAGGCGGAATACGGGTAATGCCCTTTGACAACACATACTCCAGACTGCCTGAACGGTTCTATGAGCGGATCACCCCGGTCAGGGTTAAAAATCCGGGGTTGATCCGTGTAAACCGGGAGCTGGCCGCGAGCATGGAATTCCCGCTGCCGGAAACAGACTCGGCCATGGCCGAACTGTTCTCAGGTAATGAACTTCCTGAAGGCTGCGATCCAGTCGCGCTGGTTTATGCCGGACATCAGTTCGGGCATTTCGTGCCCCGGCTGGGGGACGGACGCGCCGTGCTGCTCGGGGAATATGTCAACAGCACTGGAAAGCGTTTTGATATTCAGTTGAAGGGCTCGGGCCGGACCAGATTCTCCAGAAACGGGGACGGGCTGTCGCCCCTTGGCCCGGTGATCCGTGAATATATCATAAGTGAAGCCATGTACCGGCTGGGAATCCCCACCACCAGAGCATTGGCCATGGTCAGCACCGGAGAGAAGGTTTTCCGGGAAGAGGAACTCCCGGGTGCCGTGCTTACCCGCGTTGCTGCTAGCCATATACGGGTAGGAACATTCGAATACTTTGCATCACGCAGCGACCACGAAGCCCTCAAAATCCTCACGGACTACGCAATCGAGCGGCATTACCCTGAGTTGACCGAAACAGCCGAACCATACGCCGCCCTGCTGGATAAAGTCTGTGCGGCTCAGGCTGCCCTTGTCGCCAGATGGATGAGCGTCGGCTTTATCCACGGGGTCATGAATACTGACAATACGACGGTTTCGGGCGAAACCATAGATTACGGGCCCTGCGCCTTTATGGACAGCTATGACCCGTCTACGGTCTTCAGTTCCATTGACACATACGGACGATACGCTTTTGGACGCCAACCAGCCATTGCCCAGTGGAACATGGCTTCCTTTGCCGGTTGCCTGCTGCCGCTGCTGCACGAAAATGAAGACACTGCCAGGGAAGCAGCCCAAAGCATCATTGATGGGTTCAAGGACATATTCAAGCAGCATTACTTTGCTGATATGTGCAGGAAAATCGGTTTTTCCAGCCATGAGGACATTTCGATAGAGCTGTTGAACAGGCTGCTGGAAATAATGCAGCAGGGAAAATCAGACTTCACCCTGACTTTCCGCAAGCTGAGTTCTGCGGTTGAAAATACGCCCGAAACATTCCTTTCTGGATTTTCCGGAAAAGACGAAGTGGGAAAATGGCTTATAGATTGGCGCAAAGAGCTGAACCGGCAGGGCATCGCCCCGGACAAGGCGGCACAGATCATGAACGGATGCAATCCTGCCGTAATTGCGCGCAACCACCGGGTTGAGCAGGCCATCTCCGCCGCAGTGGAACACGGAGATTACAGTGTTACCGACAGATTGCTTGAAGCAATCCGTCTTCCCTACGCAGAACGCACAGACTTCGATGAATACCGGAATCCGCCGGAGCCGTCTGAAAAGGTCTACCGCACTTTTTGCGGGACATGACATAAGACATTACACCGGTTCATCCGTTGATGAAATCAACAGGACGAAAAAAATCCCCCGAAGCGTCACGTTCCGGGGGATTTTTTTTATTCAGTATCAACAAACTAGAATTTGACGTCGACCTGTTCGGAATCTCCGTCGCGGGCGGTAATTTCGCCGATCTTCCAGGCATTGAGCTTCATGCCGGAAAGACGGTTCAACACATCTTCTTCGCGGTCTTTGGACACCACGAGGATGTAGCCGATACCGGAGTTGAAGATCTGGAGCATTTCAGGCCAGCTCAGGTTGCCCTGTTCCTTAAGCCAGTTGAACACCGGCAGAACTTCCCAGGAACCGAAATTGATTTCCGCGGTTACCTGCTTGGGCAGGATGCGGGGCAGGTTGTCGTAAAAACCGCCGCCGGTAACGTGAACCATTCCCTTGATCTCGATATCGCGGGAAATGTTGCGCACGGCATCAACATAGATTCTGGTAGGGGTCATCAGGGCTTCGCCAATCTTCTGGTCGGTGCCGGGAAGAAGGTCGTCTGCCTTGAGGCCGGACTCGTCAAAAAGCTTGCGCACCAGCGAATAACCATTGGAATGGACCCCGGAGGATTCCAGACCGATGATTGAATCACCGATGGTGATGGATGAACCGTCAACGATTTTTGTGTTGTCCACGATACCTACACAGAAGCCGGAAAGATCGTACTCGCCGTCAGCGTAGAATCCGGGCATTTCCGCAGTTTCACCGCCGAGCAGCGCACAGCCGGAAATCTTGCAGCCTTCCACAATCCCTGCAATAACTTCTTCGGCCACGCCTGTTTCCAGCTTGCCGGTTGCGAAGTAATCGAGGAAGAACAGGGGTTTTGCACCCTGAACAAGGATATCGTTCACGCTCATGGCCACAAGGTCGATACCGATGGTATCGTGCTTGTCGACAGCAAAAGCGAGTTTGAGCTTGGTTCCCACGCCGTCGGTTCCGGCAACGAGAACAGGCTCTTCCATCTGGGTAAGATCAAGCTTGAACAGCCCGCCGAACCCGCCGATATCGGTGACCACGCCTTTGGTGAAGGTGGAACCCACCATTCCCTTGATGCGGCCTATAAAATCATTGGCCGCATCGATATCAACACCGGCGGCCTTGTATGCATCAGAACGACTTGCCATATTATTATCTCCTAACAGTCTCTAAGAACGGACTGTATATGCTGAATCCGCAAAGAGTTCAAGAAACATCCCCGCCCTTTCCCCGGATCCGCAATAAAAAGGACTACAGTTTGCAACAAAATCAATAACAGCTTATATTATGACACGGAGGAAATCCATGTACAAGAAAACTTTCACAACGCTGATTATTATCGTGGCACTTTCCATGGCCGGGTCCGCATACGCCGGAACCAAATTCATCAACAAGGATACCGCCAAGGAGCGCAAGCCGATTAAGTTTGGAACTGATGTTGATAATACTGAAATAACTATCAAATCAGACAAAAAATCCAACACCATGAGCACAAAGCCCAGGAAGAAAGAGGAAGACGAAAACCAGTCCGTTGGACCGATTTTCGTGGTCCCGGAAATCAAACCTTAGGATACTGACATGCTTCATCCAGCGAGACTCTGGAAAAAACTTAAAGAAAACAAGGTGCAATGCCGCCTGTGCAGTTACTTCTGCATAATTGAACCGTCCGCGCACGGCAAATGCGGGGTCCGGCAGAATGTTGACGGCGAGCTGATGACCAAGACCTACGAACTGGTCGCCGCCATAAACATCGATCCGGTGGAGAAAAAACCGCTCTACCACTTCCTGCCCGGAACAAGCACATTTTCACTGGGAACGCAGGGCTGCAACTTCGGCTGCACATTCTGCCAGAATGCATCCCTATCCCAGCACCCGAAAACCGGAAGGCAGATAACCGGCCAGAAGGTAACACCGCAGACTATAGTGGAAGCGGCCATCGCCCACAACTGCGATTCCATATCCTTCACCTACTCGGAACCGACCATCTTTTTCGAGCTTATGCAGGATACCGCCCGTCTGGCGCATGGTAACGGTCTGAAAAACATTATGGTTTCCAACGGTTTCCAGAGCCCGGAATGCATTGAAGAGCTGACCGGCCTCATTGATGCCGCCAACATAGACCTCAAGGCCTTCAATGACGATTTTTACCGGGAAATATGCTCGGGTCGTCTAAGTCCGGTGCTGGAAAACATCAAGCACATGAAAAAGAACGGCTGGTGGATTGAAATAACCACCCTGCTCATTCCCGGAAAAAACGATTCGCCGGACGAACTTAAGCAACTGGCTGCCTTCATCGCTGATGAGCTGGGAGAAGAGGTTCCGTGGCACATATCGCGTTTCCATCCGGACTACAAAATGCAGGATTGCCCGGTAACCCCCATGCAGGCCCTGAGTCTTGCGCGCAAAATCGGAGTCGATGCAGGGCTGGAGTATGTTTACGTTGGCAATGTGCCAGGCAACGAGCACTCCACTAGTTTCTGCCCGTCCTGCAAGGCTGAGATCATCAAACGGTTCGGATTTGACATGACCAACGTAGGGCTGGAGCACGGCATGTGCAAGTATTGCGGCTGCAAAATAGATGGAGTATACAAGTAAGGAGAATCAGCGGAAATACTGATAAAAACAGTCATGATAACAAGCTGGAATAAAATAAATTAATTTTAAGCTTGCAAACCGCTTTCATATCAAGTATCTCCCCTTTCTGCACAAACAAGTCGGAGCATGGCGCAGTCTGGTAGCGCGCTTGCTTTGGGAGCAAGATGCCGGGGGTTCAAATCCTCCTGCTCCGACCACCGAGAACGAAGAAGGCCTTACGTAAATACTACGTAAGGCCTTTTTTAGTTGGTAGAAACTCAATTGGAGAAAACGCTTTACCATTCACACTGGTACAACCTTAAAATTTGCTCTTATTTTCCAACCAGATATCTAAACCACGCATTTTCACCCCCGACCAATCCAGCAGGATAAACTTGGATCTCATTCACAGCCTGCATATTTTTATTAAGTCTACAAATGTCATAAGCCTACAACACATCCCTATAAAAACTGACAGCAATAGACTTTTTTGTAAATATCATTGCTAACGACAAGATAAATAGATATTCTACTTTTACTTTTTCATAAACATGCAACCAGAGAGTAGACAATGCAAAAAGGAACCCTTGAAAAAATTTTCGAATATGCCTCAATGCCGTTACACGGAACTTTGTCGCGTAAGCTAAGAAAAAATCTTAAAATCCAAATAAATGAAGGTCCAACCTATCAGTCAGCAACTCTTTTCCTCGGAGATGATTTCATCAGAATCACAGAAGAAAAAGAGGGCGTAAGCGTCAACACTTACTACAACTGGGAAGATATCGCTTCGGTTAGAACATACAGCCCGATTGAAGAGTAGCTCCCACACCAATAAAATACGTTATTTTAGAGACTTGTTAGACATAAGAGTAGACCCCTATTTTTTTGTTAGACGACACAACCCTATCTCTTGACACCTCAATGTCGCAAAGTGTAAATACTTTCACCTGAATCACACATCAACAAATAGATATTTTATCATTATTGTAATTTTTAAGGAGAAAAAAATGCATACAATTGATCCCGATGAATGCCAGTTTTGTGGAGCATGTCAAAGTGCTTGTCCTTCAGATGCAATCTTCCACGCCTCTGGTAAAAATTATTACGAAATAAATGACAACTGCACCGACTGCGGTGCATGCGAATCCGAATGTGGCTTCAATGCAATTAGCGGCGACGATGCCGGGAACTAGAAAATAAATTTGACCGACTGTTCTCAAAACAGACGGTCAATATACAAACTGAGTTCCAATCAACTCAACACCAGAAACATTCACACCTGGACCAACTTGACTGCTCCCAACTAATTACATGGACGACACGGTGGAGGGGGACATTTACACCCCAACACTCGAAAAATTCGGGAAAATCCCCCTTTGCAAAAGTTATTCCATAATTTTATTCGGTATACCTCTAATACACGGTTTTGGAAGCTCACAGCTGGAGGTCCAACTCCTCCTTGCTGCGATCATGATGACCCAAGGCCTTACGTCAATATAACGTAAGGCCTTTTTTATGATGCACACTTTAATCCGCGCTAAGCCACCACGCATGGAGACCCACGATCCACATGCTCCAGACTTCACTATTTCATGGTCTGCGGGCTAGAGGCAAAAACATGGTCATAACGCAACTAAGGCAGTAAAATCTCACTCACATCTTTGCGATTGTGTTCATGAGGCTGCCCTTCAGCAGGATACCCAACAGCCAGCAAGCTTACTATCCTGATTTCATTATCAATATTCAGCATTTTTTTCACTTCCTGCTCATTGTACATTCCCACCCAACAGGTTCCCAGTCCTAACTCCATTGCTCTAAGCATCATAAAAGAAATGGAAATTCCAACATTCATCGCGGCTGCCCCGAATTTTGCCGCCCTGTCTGCTGAGGATTCACGCTCAACATAATCTTCGATGCCATCCATTGTATCGCCTGTTATCAGCTCATTATCACGATAGAAAAAAGCACTTGCCTGCGAATCTTTGACATAGCCAGCAACATCTGCACAACAAACGATTATTGCCCCGGCATCAGCCAACCATGATTGGGTTCTGGATATATTTTTCTCACCGAACTTTTTCAGTATCTCTTTGTCCCGAACGACCTTAAAACGCCAAGGCTGCGAGTTCAGACTTGATGGAGCTAACCGGGCTGCATTAATCAATGCATCAATGTCTTCATCACTCACACTCTTCGGAATGAAAGAACGCACACTGTGCCTACCCGAAATTGCTTCCTTAACACCCATAATTGATTGTTTATTCATAATAGCCTCCACTTTAAATTTAAATATACTGAAAAATCACCTGGAGTGAATATCCAGCGCCCTCTACACATTGACTTTGTGTTTAATAATGTCCTTACGGGGAGGAGCTCCGAAAAGACGTTTATACTCACGGTTAAACTGGCTGATACTCTCATAGCCGACAGCCGCGCAGGCTCTTCCTGAATTAAAACCTTCAGTAAGCATCAGTTTTTGGGCTTCATGAAGGCGCAGTCTCTTTAAATACTGCAATGGACTCATATTAGTAGCTTTCTTAAAATGCCTATGAAAAGTCGAAGAAGCCATATTCAATTGTCCTGCAATTTCTTCGATACTAAAAGGTTTCTCCAGCTGATTGCCGAGAATAGATATAGAAGTGGGTCCACAAAACTGGACCACGTTTTAAGGTGGACATATAAGAGCCCAAGGAGGCTGTTTCATGTCCAAGAAGAAAAGAACCTTTTCCGCAGAGTTCAAAGCCCGTGTAGCACTTGACGCTTTGTCTGGTGAATATACCCTTACCGAATTGTCCACCAAGTATGGCGTTCATGCCAACCAGATTTCGAAATGGAAGAAGCAGGCCAAGGAAGGGCTTGTCGACATGTTTTCCGGCAAAAAAAATACAGTCCAACAAGATAATGCTGAACAGATAAAGGAATTGCACGCCAAAATCGGGCAATTGACGGTCGAAAAAGATTTTTTGCAGCAAGCCTTCGTAAAAATTTGAGCACAGAACGAAGGCGTGAAGTCGTCGACAAAGGGCATCCGTGTCTCAGCATTCGGCGACAGTGCAACATTCTTGGTTTGCAACGCTCAACATATTACTACCAGCCCATCGGAGAATCCGAATATAACCTGTCACTGATGAAACGGATTGACGAGTTGTTTATGGACTATCCATTTCTTGGGACTCGGCAGATGCGCAATATGCTTCGAGATGAAGGACATCAAGTCGGAAGAGGCCGGGTAAAAAGACTTATGCGCCGGATGGGATTAATGGCTGTTTTTCAGAAGCCCAGAACCAGTCAGAAACATCCTGAGCACAAGATTTATCCGTACTTGCTGCGTAATTTAGAAATTTCCAGACCAAATCATGTTTGGTGCTCTGATATAACCTATATTCCGATGAAAAAAGGCTTCCTGTATCTTGTTGCAATCATGGATTGGCATAGCCGGTCTGTTTTGTCTTGGCGAATATCCAACACCATGGATGCGGATTTCTGCGTCGCCGCTCTTGAGGATGCAATGAACAGATACGGTGTCCCCGAAATCTTCAACACTGATCAAGGGAGTCAGTTTACCAGCTACGAATTCACTAAAACACTGCGAGATACAGGAGTCCAAATCTCCATGGATGGCCGTGGACGCTGGATGGATAACGTGATGATCGAACGCTTATGGCGTTCAGTAAAATATGAATGCGTCTATCTACGTGAATTCTTGTCTGGAAGCGAGTTGCGACAATCTTTGGCAAGGTGGTTTGACTTCTACAACAACCATCGTCCGCATTTTGCTTTTGACGGCAAGAAGCCAATGGAGATATATCAAAAGGGCAACGCCCCAGATGGAGTACCCCATCTGGACACTCGCAAGGCGGCATAACTTGTTAAACTGTCCACCTTAAAAACGCCGCTGAGTGGTCCAGTTAAATAGATCCACTTCTTATTGCCTGCGCAATTTGACTGCTTTTATACCCCAGCATATGGAACAAACTTAAATTGTCACCGCTAGGACCTATAAGCAAAAGGTAATATATTTCCCGAATGATCATTGGTGCCAGCATATGTATCCGCTCGGGATGCTCTAACAGCCTAATTAACCTAAAAAAAGCATCCAGAAGATCATAATCAGATTTTTGAACAAAAAGCCCCTTCGCTGTTCGAGATAAATCAAAACACGGAAGAGCAGCCTCCTGCACAAGATGAATCAGCACAGCCCGGTCGATCTCAATTCCTACCGATATGTATGGGCCCCCTTCTTCGGCGGCAGGGGAACCCTGAGCCGCGTGAAGTAGTTGCGCAATACGTAATGCCACCATGATTCTGCAGAGTCCCCCGACTATTCAGCATAACAGTGCGGGTTTATTTTAATAGTGGAAACAAATTTAATCAAAATCTAGGCCTGCCGGTTGACAGCAGACTGACTATTCTATAAACACATTCTTCACAGCGAGTGGGGCTGTAGCTCAGTTGGGAGAGCGCTTGAATGGCATTCAAGAGGCCAGGAGTTCAATTCTCCTCAGCTCCACCATGAAATGTTCTTAAGTAAAAGGATCGGTTAGCTTGTAAGCTATACGATCCTTTTTTTGTTGTAATGAGTTTTGCGTTAAACGGGGTCTACACGGGTCTACACCGAACAAAGGGGCAGAAGCCCGACTGATCAAATTTCCAACCGCTGATTCAAGTACCGAACTGAAAAATTGATTAGCCGGATTGATTTATGACACTGTCATAAAAGGTTGTACGATAAAATATATCGCAAGGAGACCTATCATTCCCCCGGCTAGCCTGCGAAATAGTATCCCGCCACGCTGCCAGGTCGAATTTGTTATTATTTTTCTTACCGTAGCAGCAGAGCTACCGGCAACTGCAATAGGCAGACAATGGCCCATTCCAAAAAGAATTATGAAGATAACACCTATAATTATCTTCTTTTGCACTGTTATTATTGCTAAAACTGGTGCGATAAAACCGAAAGTGCATGAACCGGATAAAACCCCATAGGCAAGCCCGATAATAAATGCCCCGAGCATTCCTTTCACTTTCAGTTTTGCCATCAATCCACCTGAAATGGAGCAGTTGGACACGCCAAGCATATCCAGAGCAACCCACAACAGTATCATCCCGACCACGATAGTCCAGTAGGAGCCTATATCTCCCAACATTCGCCCAAGAAAGGAGCAGACTATGCCGATGAATGCGATAGTAATGAACAAACCGGAGGTAAATAGAATCGCGTATAATGATGCCTGACGTCCCTCTATTATCTTATCCTGCCCGGCCACATACCCCACAATTAAGGGAATTGAAGCGAGGTGGCAGGGACTGAACAGAACGCTGACCATGCCCCAAAGAAAGCATCCCAACGCTCCGACCAGAACCCCGCCGTCCATCCAATGATTTACAGTTATGAAAATCTGTTCCAGCATGAATCTATTTGACACCAAGTTCGGACAGTTTTGCAACGATACTATTCTTATCCATAAAGCCTACATGCCGATACTGTTCTTTCCCGCTAGCATCATAGAATATCTGCGTAGGGATTGAGCTTATACCGTACTTAGAGCCTTCTTCCCGGTGCTCCCACACATCAATAAATGCAATTACAGCTCTTCCTTCGTATTCTTTGGACAATGCTTCAATTATTGGAGTCATCATTTTGCAAGGAATACACGAGTGCGCACCGAGATCTACCATTGTAACCATCCCTTTAATCGGGAGCTGCTGCGGTTTTCCGGAAATTAAATCCAAAGCGGATACATGGTCGTACTGTGCTGTGGTCTCGGCTGACACTGCTGGGTAAGCGGCACTCACAAGCAAAATACAGCAGGTAAGAATAGCGAGATGTCTTAGCATGCCTTTCATCCTTTGATGAGCTTGGTTACTTCTTCAACAACTGCATTGATACTTTCCTGCGAAACAGGAGATTCCCCTTTTTTAAAGCCAAGAGCATGAAGCTCGATATGATCGAATTCAGAAAAACCGGCTTGTTCCAATGTGTTGCGTGCGCAATTCAGGGGACAGCCGTCAATGGCTATTATCTGATCTGAGGCCTCAGTACTTTTCACCATTCCTGAAATTCTCCCCCCGATTCCTGCGAGGCAGAACATTTTGATTTTTCCCTGGCGGGAGAGCTCTCTTGCAGCCTGATCAGCCACTTCCCCAACATCGGCAGAACCTGAACATGAAAACACAAATTTGGGTGCAGCACCGCATCCGCATGAACAATCAGACATTTTCAAAACTCCTTTGAACCGCTATTTCAACCAGCTTAAAACTTCATTTTTGCTTGGAACTTTCCCAGCAATCTTTACTTCACCGTCAATTGCCACAGCAGGTGTCGTGAAGACTCCGAATGAAGCAATTTCTTGAAAGTCAGAAACCTTGACAACTTCCGCAGTAACGGCTGCCTCGGCAACAGCTTCCTTCACAATCTGTTCGGTCTTAGCACATTTGGGACAGCCGGGTCCCATAACTTGAATCTTCACTGTTTACTCCTTGGAGCGGTTAGATGGTTTATCTCTATCCTGCATGTCTGGCTGTCATCACAGGCATACCGAATAGAGAGTTATAAAAGAGTCCCCTGCTGATTTCAGAGACTCCTCCGACAGAGAAATGCACACTTTTCATTTGGCGTTTTAGCCAATTGTTTTCACAAAAAAAAATCAACCGTTGTTAGCTTTAATCACAGATTCCACGCAATGAAAAAAATTAATAATACATGGAACTTTCAAGCGATAGAAAACCTGTTTTCCACGTCGTTCATCCTCAACAAGACCGGCCTTCTTTAACACCGTTAAATGTTTGGAAACGGTAGACATATCGTGGCCAACAAGCTCTTGAAGATCACAAACGCAACGTTCCCCCCTGGAAAGCTCATCCACCATCATCAGCCGAGAGGGATGCGCCATTGCTTTCATTACACGCGCTCTTGCTGTGTAATGGCCTTGTGATTTTATCATCCTGTTGACTCCATATTTTTCCCCTAATAACATTTGACCGATAAGCCAAGTGTTTTTTCAGAATATACGGGAAAACATGTCCACTGTTTTTCCCAACAGATCAAATATAGAATGTTCAGGATTCAGCACGACATTCACCGGAGACAACGTTCATTTCCCCTCAGCTCTCCCACACCAAATCAAAAAAAGGACTTACGACAAGCATCGCAAGCCCATTATCTTTATCTCAATTTCACCCGTCATCGGTTCAACTCAGACCCTTTTACGAATTGTCCGGATCGAACAGCACCACTCTATTACGTCCGGTAGACTTGGCCTGATAGAGGGCCTGATCCGCATTCTTGATGATTCCTTCAAAATCAGTATCCACAGCATCAGTTGCAACGCCGATACTGACCGTCATGTCGGGGATCGTACCTGTTGTGTCTGCGTACGCACTCTCAACAGCACTGCGAATTCGTTCAGTAACTTCCATAGCCTGCAGGGAATCCGTATCATGGAGAACAGCAATAAACTCTTCACCGCCGAAACGACCAAAAAGATCGGAAGAACGCAGTTTCTTAGCACACACCTGAGCAAAATAACTGAGTGCCTTATCGCCAATTTCGTGTCCATACTCATCGTTAATGGCCTTGAAACAGTCTATATCCAAGAGCAGTACCGACAACCTGCGCCCGCACTTTCGGTGAGTGGAAAGCATTCGCTGCCCAAGCGTCATCACATGACGCCTGTTGCTGATTCCCGTCAGGTAATCCTTGGTGGCCATGAAGTACAGTTTCTCTTCCTCTTCCTTGATACTCATGGCTTCGCGGCGCAAAAAAGTCCAGCACAGGCATACAGTCACAGCATAAAAAGCGAATACAATTACAACCAGCCTCGGAAGTATATCCAGACTCGGTCTGTATCGTTCCCACACAAGACATCCGAGGAACTTTCCGTCCTGACCAATCAAAGACAGCACATTCCCTGAAGCATCACACTGTGTGCTGAAGACGAGATCAGGCAGCTTGTACTTATTTGAAACATACTGCAAAAACCCGGAATCAAGCTTCCGACCTAATATCAGATAGGCAAAATCCGGCCGGGGTTCTGCCGTAGACTCATCAATGAAAGGCCCCGCACTGATAAGATATACATCACCGTCCAGTGCTACATAGCCGCTAACAATGCCTTGCGTCGAAATGCTGTTTCGCGAAGCTTCAAGAACATTATCCAGTCCGCCTTCAAGCAGAGAGGCATACTTCATACTCGCTGCGGAGTCTTTGGCTGCAACATAAGCCAGTGAACCGTCAGGCAGGACTCCCATTGAGAAATCAATTCCGAGTTTGTTGATAAGATAATCGCCTGTATTGAGCTTTATCCAGTGCCAATCCAGAGAGGAAATAATCTTTTCATAAGCCTCATCCCAAAAAGAATATTCCTCCAGCATTTCCTGCTGTCGTTCGGCCTCAATCTCCAATGAGACAAATACCCTTTGCTTCAAATTCTCTTCTGAAAGCCTGTCCAGAGAATCAAAATAAAGCTTGAATCCACCGACAATTCCAACAAGGCTGATCAGCAGAATCAATAGAATGGTCAGCCGCACTGACTTGCCATCATAAAATTCTCGCATCGCCCCCCCAGTCATTCAATTCGGCAACTTCCGCGATAAAACCATAGCATTACAGTAAAGTACATGATCTAAACATTTTGCCGCACAATAAAAAGCATTCACCCACATGAACTACTTTACATATATCTATAAAACCCAAAAAATGCTGTTCAAACCAGCTTTCACCAATACATTAGCACACGATACAATTACAATCGACCCTCACCTGCAGACCGCCACTATTCTAACCACAATAAAGTCACCAGAAACAAAACAAGTAATAAGTCACAATTAAAACCAGTTCCTTAAATCAACACCGCACACTCGTAACAAGCGTATCATAATAATAAAATAGGCTCATCAAGCCTGAAAACAACATTCTGTATAAAATAAAAAGGACCGGACTCATAACAAGTCCGGTCCCTATCAGTTCAAACGGAGAATTCGGCTGCTAGCGCATTCCGTACACACAGCATCCTATGAGTTCATAAGCAAGCTGGGTTGCCGCGAAATCCGATGCATGATCTCCTTCCTGCGGTGCAAGCTCGACAACGTCCGCGCCGATGACCTTGCGACCAGACACGGCCTTCTCAATCAGGGTCAGAGCGTCATGCCAGCCGATGCCGCCGGGAACCGGGGTTCCAGTTGCCCGGATAACAGAGGGATCAAGCCCGTCCACGTCAAACGAAATATAAATCCTCTCAGGGAAATCAGCAGGAAGAAGCTCTACGGGGATTCCCTTCAAATAAAACTCACGGGCGTCGATGTGCCATACTGAAGAAGTCTCCTTGCGGAATTCCACTTCCTCAAGGCACAGAGCGCGTACACCGAGCTGGAAAACCGGCAGCCCGAGATCGTCAACCGCCCTGCGCATAACACAGGCATGGCTGAGCGGATCTCCCTCGTAACTGGAGCGCAGGTCGGCGTGGGCATCAAACTGGACAATTCCGAAAGTGCCGTGCTTCTTTTTCAGGGCCCGCAACGCACCAAGCGTAACGGTATGTTCCCCGCCCAGAACCATGGGAACAGCCCCGCATTCAACTGCAAAAGCGGTCGCACTTTCAATGGAATCCAGCGCGGACTCGGTGGAACTGGAACAGTCCGTGACCGGTGCAGTATAAATCCCCGCCTCTGCCGGACATGAACGACCGTTCCAGAGTTCAAGCTGGGTGGAAGCCTCAAGAATAGCAGCAGGACCGGCTGCGGTTCCGCCTCCATAGGAAACGGAGGTCTCCAGCGGCGCGGGGATTACATGGACCGCAGCCTTCTGCGGATCACAATTGGGAATTTCACCTTCAAGAAAAAAATAATCCATATATTTTACCTCTAGCAAAAAGCGCATAGCGCACCCAATCTCAGGAAAGACGATTCCTGAAATCCTCGTACCCGAACTCACGCACTACCCTCACCTTGCCGTCCGCGGAATTGAACAGGCAGAGTGAAGGCAGCTGAATACCGTTGAAGGTATTGGTCTTGACCATGGAATAGATGGCCATGTCGGTGAACACAATACGGTCTCCGGTCTTGAGAGGCTGATCGAACGAGTATTCTCCGGCCACATCACCGGCAAGGCAGGAAGGTCCGCCGATACGGCAGGTCCATGCTTTTTCTCCGGCCTTTCCGGAACCCACGATGTTCGGCCTGTAGGGCATCTCGATAACATCGGGCATGTGGCAGGGCACAGCAGAATCCATAATCACGATGGGCATGTCCGCCTCGATCACATCAAGGACCGAAGCAACAAGGAAACCGCTGTTCAGGGCTACGGCCTCGCCCGGCTCAAGGTAGACCTCAACGCCCCACTTCTCCTTGAAGCGGACGATCAGATCCACCAGCAGGTCCACATCGTACCCTTCGCGGGTGATGTGATGCCCGCCGCCGAAATTGACATATTGCATGCGCGGCAGCACATCGGCAAAACCGGCTTCAACTGCGGCGATGGTCCGTTCAAGACAGTCAGCATCCTGCTCGCAGAGGTTGTGCCAGTGCAACCCGATGATACCGTCAAGATTGTCGGCATCGAAATGGGCCCTGCGTATCCCCAAGCGTGAACCGGGAGAACAGGGATCGTAGATGGGCACAGCACCTTCGGAATGTTCCGGGTTGATGCGCACCGCAAGATCGATCCTGCGATCTTCGCTTGAACAGTATTCATGGATTAGCGGGCGAAAACGTTCAAGCTGGGCAAAGGAGTTGAAAACTATATGATCGCTGGTTTCGCACAGGTCGGCAATATCGGATTCGGAATAACCGGCGGCAAAGGAATGAACCTCCTTGCCGAACTCCTCCCGTCCAAGTCTCGCTTCATGCGGAGAACTGGCGCAGACCCCGTCCAGCTTCGCTGCAAGCTGCGGAAAAGTGCTGAACATGGCAAAACACTTGAGAGCGAGCAGGATTTTACATCCCGCACGCTCCCGAACGGAGGCGAGGACCTCCAGATTCTTTTCCAGAAGGTCCTCGTCCACTATATAACACGGTGTTTTCGCTTCAAACGGGTTGAAGCCGTATGCACTCTTTTTCACTACAGTTCCACTTCGTTCCATGGAAGACCGTACTTGTTCAGGGCTTCCATGAACGGATCGGGATCAAGCTGTTCCATGTTGAATACGCCCTTGCCGGACCATTTGCCGGTAACCATGAGCATGGCACCGATCATGGCCGGAACCCCGGTGGTATAGGAGATGGCCTGAGAACCTACTTCCCTGTAAGCTTCTTCGTGGCTGCAGATGTTGTAGATGTACATCTTCTTTTCCTTACCGTCCTTGATGCCCTTCATCACGTTACCGATGCAGGTGCGGCCCTTGGTCAGCGGACCGAGGGAGCCGGGTTCGGGCAGCACGGCCTTGAGGAACTGCAGGGGCTGAATCATCTGGCCGTTGTATTCGATCGGCTCGATGGAGGTCATGCCGATGCCTTCCAGCACGCGCAGGTGGGTCAGGTACTGCTCACCGAAGGTCATCCAGAAGCGTGCACGCTTGAGACCCTTGATGTTGATGGCAAGGGATTCAAGTTCTTCATGGTACATGAGGTAGCACTTCTTCTTGCCGATTCCTTCGGGGAAGATGTAATCCATGGACCAGGACAGCGGATCGGTCTCAACCCACTCGCCTCGCTCCCAGTAACGGCCGCGCTGGGTGATCTCGCGGATGTTGATCTCGGGATTGAAGTTGGTGGCGAAAGCCTGACCGTGGTCACCGGCATTGCAGTCGATGATGTCCAGTTCGTGGATTTCATCGAAGTGGTGCTTCATGGCATGGGCGGCGTAGACGTTGGTCACGCCCGGGTCAAAGCCGGAGCCGAGCAGAGCCATAAGTCCTGCTTCCTTGAAGCGCTCCTGATAGGCCCACTGCCATTTATATTCGAACTTCGCCTCTTCCGGCGGCTCGTAGTTGGCGGTATCAAGGTAGTTGACGCCGGTCTCAAGACAGGCATCCATGAGGGCCAGATCCTGATAAGGCAGAGCAAGGTTGACCAGCAGGTCGGGTTTGACCTTGTTGATCAGCTCTACTGTTTCGCGAACGTTGTCTGCATCCACCTTGTAGGTAGGCACATCGACACCGGTGCGCTCCTTAACGGATTTGGCAATGGCTTCGCACTTGCTGAGAGTACGGCTCGCCAGATGTACTTCGGTAAAAACCTCGGGCAGCATGGCGCACTTGTGTACAGTTACGCTTCCCACTCCACCGGCACCGATGATCAGAACCTTGGACATAGTTTTATCCCCATATATATCCCGTAAATACGGGTCTGTTATCTTTCAAAGTATGTGTAGCCCTGAAGACCGTTCTTGTAGGCCTCCAGAATTTCCCTGCGCTGAACAGGAGTAATCAACTTCTTGCGAACCGCATTTTCAGCGGTTTCACGGAAGCGGGTGAAGAGATACTTGGTATCATATTCCACGTAGGAAAGAATATCTTCCACGGTATCGCCTTCAAGTTCGCTGACAAAGTCGAACTCACCGTTGCCCCTGATCTTCAGGGTGACAATATTGGTGTCACCGAGAAGGTTGTGCAGGTCGCCGAGAGTTTCCTGATAAGCACCCACAAGGAAGGCACCGAGGTAGTACTCCTCGTTCTCCTTCAAGTCGTGCAGGGGCATGGTCCTCTTCACACCCTGACTGTCGATGAACCGGTCGATCTTACCGTCACAGTCACAGGTTATATCCGCAAGGATGCCTTCACGGACAGGCCGTTCATTCAGCCTGTGCACAGGCATGATCGGGAAAAGCTGCCCGATGGCCCATGCGTCCGGCAGGGACTGGAACACACTGAAGTTGCAGTAATAAATGTCGGAAAGTGCCAGGCCTATGCCTTCAAGCTCCTGAGGAAGCGAGGGCAGGTCTTTGATCAGCACATTGATCCGACGCACAAGTTCCCAGAAAACGTTCTCGCCGAGGGCACGCTCCCGATACGAAATCTTGCCGCCGCTGAACGCCTGGCGGACCTCGTCACGGTAATAAAGGCCATCGTTGAAGCTTTCCTGAATGTTGCGCAGGTTAAGGGTCTTGAGTGCTTCAAAAAGATGCTGGATATGGATGTTGGTATCTTCGGGCAGAGACTCCGGAAGGGGGTCCGGCTCAAAGCGGGCCGTATCAAGCACGTTGAAGAGCAGCATGGAATAGTAGGCTACCAGCGCCCTGCCCGACTCGGTAACAATGGTCGGATGATCCACGCCCTGCTCGTCGAGCACGGTCATTACACCCTCGACCACGTCGATGCAGTATTCGCTGAGCGAATAATTTCGGCTGCTCATGAAGTTGGTCTGGGTTCCGTCGTAGTCAACGGCCAGACCGCCGCCGAGGTCGATGTAGCGCATATTGGCGCCTTCGAAAACCAGTCCGGCGTATACACGGCTTGCCTCTGCCACTGCCCCGCGGATTTCGCGGATGTTCGGAATCTGCGAACCTAGATGGTAGTGAAGCAGCTGCAGGCAATCGAGCATTTCAGCTTCCTTGAGCCTGTCGATCACATCGATGATCTGGGTGGAGTTAAGTCCGAAAATGGAACGGTCACCGCCGGATTCGGCCCAGAGTCCGCCCGCCTGAGAGGAGAGCTTGACCCGGACGCCGAGAATCGGATTGATTCCCTTGGCTTTTGCCCGTTCGATAATTAGAGGCAGCTCACCGGGCATCTCGATTACAAGGACGCACTTGAACCCGAGCTGGGTGGCATAAAGCCCCAGATCGATGAATTCCTCGTCTTTGTAGCCGTTGCAGATGAGCACAGCTTCCGTATCACGGCACATACCCATGGCGGCGATGAGCTCGGCTTTACTGCCGGCCTCAAGACCGTGATGGTATTTCTCGCCGTGGCGGGTAACGGCCTCGACCACCTGCTGCTGCTGGTTTACCTTGATGGGATAAGCACCAAGATAAGAGCCGCGGTAATCAAGTTTACCGATCGCTGTAAGGAAGCTTTCGTTAAGAAGTGAGATTTGAGTATCGAGGATGTTCTCGATGCGAAGAAGGACCGGCATATCCAGTCCGCGTTCCTGCACACCTGCGATGATCTCAGGAATGCTGACCGCATTCTCGAAACAGCCGGGGTCGGCCGTAACCTGAAGAGCACCTTCCTCGGACACACCGAAAAAGCCGGCGCCCCATTCACGGACGCCGTAGAGTTCTGTGGACTTATCTGTAGTCCACCTTTCCAGTATTGGGGTCACTCATAAATCCTCCATTGAATTGATATACGGGATGTCGTCCCGGCTGGAGTCGCCGCCCGGAACCGGGCAGCCGTCAAGTGCGGGGACTAGAGATGTACGCCTGAAAAGTCAAGGGTTTTCAACTCCCATCGATTATTATTACACCTCTACCGTTTAACAGAAACACACCATTCCCATCAGTCTAACAGAAACTGTTCCTTTTTGCAGCCTTAAAGAACTTCCTGAATAGAAACAAATGGGCAACAAAGCCGGATAATGCGAATTACCACAGTTATGGAGCAGTCGTTTGGATGAGTCGCTTGACATATTCAACATAAAACACTAATAGTAATTTTTACTAAAAATAAGGAGCACAAAATGGAAAATAAAGTACTCAAAGCAATGCAGGATGCAGGCAAACCGGTTCGTCCCGGTGACGTGGCAAAAGCCATCGGCGAAGATCCCAAGGAAGTTTCCAAAGCCATTCAGGAACTCAAGAAACAGGGCAAGGTACATAGCCCTAAGCGCTGTTATTACGAGCCCTGCTAGCCTCTGGCATACAATCTTCAGCGACAGGGCTGAAACAGATTTAACAACTGGGGGAAGATTTCATCTTCCCTTTTTTGTTTCTTCATTCCCCTCTGCCACGCCAGCCTTGCCACTGTGACCGGCATCACAGCCGAAATCATCAGGGAAAGCATCATCTACGAGAATGAACTCGTTTCCGCATCATGCGGTTGCCCTCCGGTACTGCGGACCTTGAATCCCGATGACGCATTTTCTGCCCTTAATGGTCAAAAAAGTGTTGACGTGGAAACACCGCGTGCATAACGTAGTTGCACGTTCTTTGAATCAAAAAGACAACAGCTCGGTAACAGAGCTGAACTCATGAAGAGGATGCGAGGGAATCGGCCCGTTGACCATCCGGCAACCTGCCCTTTAGGGGACAAGGTGCCAATGCCTCCCCGTAAAGGGGCCCATGAGAGGTATTTTAGATATATTTCTAAAAAAGGCATTTCCGACAGGGAATGCCTTTTTGATTTCTGGGGGGTCCGGCACAGCCGGAAGCTCTGGTGGGATGATTTATGGACACTTGCGATCCCACCTGAAAAACAGATGAAGCTAAAATGCCCGGATGAGGAATATTCTGTGATGCAAAAGAATTGCAATGCGGAATACCCGGCGTCCACTGCTTCAGGGCATTCTTCTAGGGAAGCAGGACGCAAACATGGAGAAAGACCAATGACTGATATCGTAAAAAAAGCCACCGGCAATTACCATTCCGGAACCATCTGTTTCTTCTGCAAAGATAGTGCAGATGAACCTTTTCCGGCAAGTTACTCCGACCCGCTTACCCTGCTCGGAGACATCAGCGAACTGAGACTCGGCGAAATCCAGAAAGAGGAACTGCGTAAGATCCTCGTAAAGGAAATAGCCGAAGACGGTGCCGAACAGGTCTGGAAGAACCGTACCTACCGCAAGAACATCATACTGTCCTTCGGAAAACTGGTTTAAAATTCCAAGCCGTCACACAGTCACCGAGACCCAAGCCCTTCCTGCCATTGAGCAGGAGGGGCTTTTATATTTCCGAGGCAAATCATATTCCGAAAACATTCTTCATTCCCGCATCCATAAAAACCGAACAAGCCTCTCCTTGCAATTAGGACCGTCTATGCTTAGAAACAGGAAACACCAATCTCCGGGGGACAATAATGACCATAAGGCTTTCATTCTTCTGCGCCGTACTGATGCTTTTTACAGCGACATCCGCCCTTGCCGAAGAAAAACTCTTCACCGTGATCAACCATACTGACAACGTCGTCAGGGTCTGGGGAAAATCCGGCGATTATAAGTTCGGACGCATCAAACCACGAACAATCACCGACTGCACCTGCAACGCCCTTTACAACAAGGACTGCTTCGACAAGAAAGGCGGCAAGGCCAAGGTAAAACTGGCCATGGAAGATAAAAACGGCATAGACCTCTGGTCCGGGGACACCTGCACCAAACTCTACATCGAACCTGGAACTTTCATAGATGTAACAATGGACACCGATGGCCGCCACATAGTCTGCACTATTGTCGATAAATATGAGATAAGGCAGCCGCTGCCGTCCTTTGATGAAGCCGACACCAACAAAGACGGCATCATCGACGAAAAGGAAGCTGAAGCTATTCAGCTGCGCACCAATTTTGAAGACTACGACAAGGATCTGAACCGGAAGCTCAACCCGGAAGAATTCGACCGGGCCATCAATAAGATAAACATCTTCCGCGGCGTTCCCTTCTAATCGGAGAGCATTAGACCATGACCAAATCAAATCCGATCCTTGAGGCCCTGAAGGATAGACGCTCCATACGGAAATTCACTGCTGCGGAAGTCACCCGGGAAGACCTGACCGCCATATTGGAATCCGGACGCTGGGCCCCCAGCGGACTTAACAACCAGCCGTGGAAATTTCTGGTAATCCGCAGTGAAGATCCTCGTGTTGAAGAACTTGCCAACTGCACCAAATATGGACACATTGTGCGCGGTGCAAAAGTGCTGATCTGCCTTTTCCTGGAAAAGGACAAGATTTACAGCATGATGAAGGACCATCAGGCCGCAGGCGGATGCATCCAGAACATGATGCTGGCCGCCCATTCGCTGGGACTGGGAACTGTCTGGCTCGGCGAGATAATCAATCAGGAAAAGCAGGTTCTGGACGTCCTGAAACTTGCTGAAGACAAATACGAACTGCAGGCTGTGATCGCCGCCGGTCACCCGGCCCAGAAAGGCAGCTCCAAACGCAAGGAGCTTTCAGAGCTGATGCTGGAGGAATATTGATGAGTGAAATAAAAATATACCCTCTTGGGCCGCTTCAGACCAACTGCTATGTTGTCGTCAACAAAGGCAGGGCACTGGTGATTGATCCCGGAGGAGACCCCGCAGCCCCCATGGGTTATCTTAAGAGCAGCGGGGTGGAGCTGGACTGCATCCTGAACACCCACCTCCACTTCGACCACATCTACGGCAACCGGGCTCTTGCCGATGCCAGCGGCAAAAACATCTATGCCTCGGATGACGATCTGGTGCTCATGGATACCGAAGTCGGCCGCGGCGGACTGATGGGTTTTCCCACGGTAACCCCGTTTGAAAGCAACAACATTGCCGCCGGAGAGACCGAACTTATCGGGCTAAAGTGCCGTGTGCTGGCCACCCCCGGACACACCCCGGGCAGCCTGACCTTCTACTTCCCGGAACTGCAGGCCGCTTTTGTGGGTGATGCCCTCTTCCGCCGCTCCATAGGCAGGACGGATTTTCCCTACGGCAACACAGAGCAACTGCTGTCTTCCATAAAAGAACAGATCTTTACCCTGCCGGAAAACACTGTTGTGTATTCCGGACACGGCCCGGAAACCAGTGTGGGGGATGAAAAGAACCACAACCCGTTCTTCAGCGGAATGCAGATTTAGACCGGATAGCCTGCCGGCTTTTTCATCCCCCGCTGTTTTTACAGCGGGGGATTTTTAGTTTATCCTGAGTGCAGTGAACCAGTCGGCAGCACAAACTGTCCAAAAGAGGAATATATCAACTCCAGCGGACCTGTTGACGCTGCCACAATGGGAATTAAGACATTTTAATTTTGCTCCCGGAACATTAAACAAAATCATCCGGAGGCAAATTAAAGGACGGGTTTGGGAATGGAAAAAGACAAGATAGTCGACGTACGCAACAAGTGCTGAGGCGTAGGACTGGAGGTAGGTTGGTACCTCCGTTTTGCGAAGACAAATCAGGTTATCGCCCTTGTGGACAAAAACACGGTAGCCCAGCTATATCATCAACTGGAAATCCTGCCGGAATGGAACCTGCTGACCTATCAGGAAGAGGACCATGTCCGGGCCGAATTCAACAGGATTACCCCATTGAAAAAAGAATAAGGAATAATGATGCACCAACTCCCGGTAATTTTCGCCTGCAGTCATCAACGGGGCGGTAACAGTGACCATGCCGCAGTCCTGTTCCGTGAGGGCATGCGCAAGGCCGGGGGAGACGCGGAAACAGTCATGCTCGGCGACCTGGATTTCAACCACTGTACAGGCTGCCTGAAATGCCGCAAAACAGAGAATCACCGCTGCATGTTTGCAAAAAAGGATGGTGCACAGGTGCTGTTTGAAAAGATCATGCACGCACCGTTCACATTCTTTTCCTCGCCCATCTATTTCTACCATCTGCCCTCGCGCCTGAAAACCTTCATCGACCGTGGACAGTGGGGTTTTGAAGCCATGAACGCATCTTCAGAGCTTATAACCTCACTACCGGAGCGGCCCGCTTATGCGTGTCTGGTAGCAGGACGTCCCAAAGGAGAGAATCTGTTCGAAGGAGGACTTCTAACCCTCAAATTCTTTCTCAGATTCTTCAAGGCCGACCTGCAACCGGCCCTGACCTTCAGAGGGATAGACAATCCACAGGACCTGAAGAACGATCCTGACAAATGCCGTCAGCTTATCACAGCCGGTGCAGAAGCATGGCAAAGGAGTCTCACTCATGAGCGTTGATATTTCCTCCATGAAAATTCTGGTTGCCGATGACTCCCGCCCGATAAGACTGGTGATGAAAACCTACATCAGCCAGTTGGGTATAGAAGCCGAGTTTGCCGAAACCGGCGATGAGGCATACGAAAAACTGAACTCCGCCGGTTACGATCTGGTGATTCTGGATATTCATATGCCCGGAATGAGCGGAATGGAAATAATCAGTAAGATGCGTGAAAAAGGGATGAAAACACCGACCATGGCCATGACCGCGGAAGACGATTCCCCGCTTCTGGCCCAATGCCTTGAGGCCGGTTTCAATTCATTCCTTCTGAAGCCGATCCTCAAAGAAGAACTCTTTCACATCATCCTGAAAACACACAAGAACATAAAATGATGTTCGCAGAGACCCTTTCACATTTTTCTCCGGGAAAAATCTGCGACTGCCTGATGCTACTTTTCAGGCACAGACGCTGCCCGAAATGCGGACAGGTGCATACGCAGGAAAGCATTCTTTGCGAACAGTGCCTCAAAGACATAGTGCAGAAAAAACATCAGGGACCGGATGCGGACTGCACCCACTTCCATTTCAGCAGAATACACTACTACGGCCTGTACAGCGGAATCCTGAAAGAACTGATCCGGGACTGGAAATTCAACAACAGGACTGAATTCAGTTCGGCATTCAGGCCCATGCTCGCCTCGCTGGGCAAAGAGCTGGATGACTTTCGGCCTGACATTCTTGTCCCTGTTCCACTGCACCCTTCACGGCTGCGCATGCGCGGCTTCAACCAGAGCCTTGTGCTGGCTGAACATGTAGCGAAGAGCAGCGGAATTCCGCTTGCAGCGCATGGACTCAGACGCACCCGCAAGACTATCCCCCAGAGCGCCCTGAACGGAACCGAACGCAGAGAGAATCTGCTGCAGGCCTTTTCCGCAGACAACGCCCGTGTGGCCGGGAAAAAAGTGCTGCTGGTGGACGACGTGTTCACCACCGGATCAACTGCCGATGAATGCGCCCGGACCCTGCTGGAAGCCGGGGCAACCGATGTCGAAGTAATGGTACTGGCAAGAGCCTTGCTATGAACACCAGCCATGGAATAGCTTCGGCTGTGGCATCTGTTTGTGTTGAAATTATATTAAATGCCCCGGGGGTCGCCGCTTTGAAGAGCGAACTGTCATTGAAATATTCAAAGCAGTACACGGTGTTGATATTTTTCAACTCCTAACGAGGACAGAGCCTTTGCAAAAGGGTTTGTTCCACTGTCGCCATCTCTAAGACTCGCGGAAAGACCGCTCGCCTAAGGGCTGGTGAAACTCTTTCAAAAAAGATTACGACAAATTGTCATACAGCGTGGCGAAGCCTTACTGAAAGGTTTTGAAAAAGGGGAGTCCATAGGGTAAAAAACTTTTGCAAAAGTTTTTTCCCCTATGGCCGCCGGAGGCATCCCAAGGAGAACGTAAATTGTCTTTTGATATAACTGAATGGACCAGACTTGAGCACAGTAATCTTCCTGTATACATCAGACCTGAATCCCCGGACTGGTTTGTACCGACCGCTTCTGGGGACAAAGTCCTCTGTAGAATGCTCGAAAATCCGCAGTGCAGCCTTTCCCTAGAGGACAGGCGTTTCCTGCTGCGGCTGCCCGATGCCGTGCATGGTAAGTATCCCGGACGGGCCGGACTGCTCAAAACCGACCTGCTGCGGGAACTCTGGTTCCACCTGACCGACAACTGCAACATGTCCTGCAGCCACTGCCTGTTCTCCTCCTCCCCGCAGGCAAAACGGGAACTCTCCACTGAGCTGGTGCTGGAATTCACTGAACAGGCTCAGGAACTGGGATGCAGAATGTTTGCCCTTACCGGCGGAGAACCCCTTGTCCACAGCGGCGCGGATGAAATAATCCGCACCATGCTGAAAATCGACGGCAGCCATGTAGCGGTTCTGACCAACGGTCTGGCCGTGCAGAAATTCTTTTCCGGCAAGGATTACGATTTCAACAGGCTGCACCTGCAGATCAGCGTCGACGGGATCGGTACGACCCATGACAGGATCAGGGGCAAAGGCATGTTCGCAGCCCTCGAAAAATCACTTTCATGGCTGTCCTCTGCCGGAATCCCCTTCACATTATCCATGTGCGTTACTGCAGAAAACGTCGGTGAAATGAAGGACGTGGTGGAATTCGCGGCCCGAAAGGGAGCCTCCAACGTCCACTTCATGTGGTATTTCATCCGCGGACGCGGAGATGCGGGACAGTTCGCAAGCATCGACACCATCTACCAACATCTTATGGAGGCGGCCGAGGCAGGGCAACGCGCCGGGGTAACCATCGACAACATCGAAGCCGTTAAAAACATGGTCTTCGCTCCCTGCGGCACCCTGCACGACGGTTCAACAGCCGGGTGGGAATCACTGGCAATAGGTCCAGACTCCATGCTCTACCCTTCAGCCGCCACAGTGGGCATGGAGGAGCTGGGCACGCCTCTTTCAGCCGGACTTGAAAAAGCATGGAAAGAAAGCAGCGTATTGGGGAAACTCCGTTCGTCCACCTGCCGGGGGCAGGAGTCCCCGTTCAGATTTTTCCACGGCGGCGGGGATACCGACCACAGCTACATGCACGGTTCAACCTTCACCGGAGATGATCCGTATCAGGAACTTTACGAAAAAACGGCCCTGCACCTGATCACCGAAAAGGCCGCAGAATCAAGAAGTCACAACACTGCCAGACTGCTGCTCAAAATGGGTGACCGTCTGGACAGATGTTCCGGTCATGGTCCGGTGGCCCTGACCCACACCAACTGCCTGCTCGCCGTTGCCGGGAACGACAGCCTTTCCGTGGTCAAGGATTTCTACACCGCAGCTGCCGACACCGCCAGGGAAGATATCCTTAACCCCGCCTGTTACGACCCGGCTCTAATGGCACACATCCCACCGCAATTCCGCTTCAGGGGTTACGGATGCGGTTCACCGGTCATGGATGCGGACATCAGGCCGGGAGAGCATGTGGTGGACCTCGGCAGCGGCCGTGGAATCGAGTGTTTTATCGCCGCCAGCATGACCGGAAAGGACGGCCGGGTCACCGGGATTGACATGCTCGATCCCATGCTGACCCATGCCCGGAAGGGACAGGCCGGAGTGGCAGCAAATCTCGGATACGACAACATGGATTTCCGCAAGGGTTATCTTGAATCACTGCCCCTTGAGGACGGATGCGCCGATCTGCTGCTGTCCAACTGCGTACTCAACCTCTCGGCGGACAAACGCAGGACTTTCAGTGAAATGTTCCGCATCCTCAAGCCCGGCGGCAGACTGACCGTTTCCGATGTGGTCTGCGAAACAGAACCCGGACCGGAAATCCGCAACAATGACACCCTGCACGGGGAATGCATAGCCGGAGCACTGACCCAGAAAAATCTGATCGGGCTGCTGGAGGAGTCAGGCTTCGGCTCCGTGATCTTAATAAAAAGGTTCCCGTACCGCACTGTTGAAGGACACTCCTTCTATTCACTGACCTTTGCGGCCTTCAAGCCCATGGAAGACGAGATGGTCAAGACCGTGTTCCGCGGTCCCATTGAAACGGCCGTAACTTCCGGCGGGGAAATGCTCATCCCCGGTTCCGTGACCGAACTCCCTAGACGCGAAGCGGACAGGCTTGGAGAACAGGTCTTCGTCATCAACGAAAGCGGAGCGGTAGACAACATTTTCATCGGCGGTTCCTGTTGCTGCCCCACCCCGGATTCCTTCGACAAGACCGGTGACTCCAAAATGAAGGAGCTCAAAGGCAACGAAGGACCGAAGCAGGATATGTCTGCCCTGAAACAGCGTGAAGGCTGCATGGCCTGCGGGTCCGAGCTTGAGTACCTGACCGAATTCCGCAGGATGACCTGCGTTTTCTGCGGGCAGGAACATGAAGCCAATGCCCATTGCCTGAACGGACACTTTGTCTGCGACAGCTGCCACAGCGAGGACGGAATCGGAATTCTGCCCCATCTGCTTAAAAACAGCACCGAAAAAGATATGATTGCCCTGCTGAAAAAAATACGCAGCCACCCGGCCATTCCCATGCACGGCCCAGAACACCATGCACTGGTTCCGGGAATAATTGTTACCGCATACCGCAACAGCGGCGGTGAGGTGGACGACAGGACCATTGAAACGGCCATTTCAAGGGGAGCCAAGGTGGCCGGAGGTTTCTGCGGGTTCATGGGTGTCTGCGGAGCGGCAGTAGGCGTGGGGGCGGCCATGAGTGCTATTCTGGAAGCAACGCCCCTGACGGCGGAAAAAAGATCCATCGCCCAGAAAGGAACTCTCACCGCCCTCGGCTATATAGCAGACATAGAAGCGGCCCGCTGCTGCCAGCGCGATTCATGGCTGGCTCTCAAGGCAGCGGCACAGGTTTCAGAGGAAGTGCTGGGCTTGCGTCTTAAGGCAGATGCGCATATACTGTGCGACCAGATGAAAACAAATAAAGAATGCATGGGCCCTAACTGCCCGGTAATTCGAAATAACAAGGGGAAAGGAAGACCCGCAATCCAGTTACTGAATCCCATGACAGATTCCGTGAAAAAAGTTTGATTACCTACTTGACTTTTACACCCGGATACGCATATCTTCCCCTCTCTTACGTGACGGAGGTAAGTAAAAATGTATGCAATAATTGAGACTGGCGGCAAGCAGTTCCGCGTTGAAGAAGGTCTGGAACTCAATGTCCAGAAAATGGACGCTGAAGCAGGCACAAAAGTCGATCTGGATAAAATTCTTCTCATCGGTCAGGGCGAAGACGTTAAAATCGGTGCTCCTTACGTAGATGGCGCTAAAGTGTCCTGCACTGTAGTTGAACATGGTCGTGACAAAAAGATCATCGTTTTCAAGAAAAGACGCAGACAGGACTCTCAGACCAAACAGGGTCATCGTCAGGACTACACCAGAATCAAGATCGAAGCCATTCAGGCTTAAGCTTGACGACAGAATCTACTAAGGAGGCTCACAATGGCTCATAAGAAAGCGGGCGGTAGCTCGAAAAACGGTCGCGACAGTAATGCCCAAAGACGCGGTGTAAAACGTTTCGGCGGTCAGGAAGTTCTGGCCGGCAACATCCTTGTTCGCCAGGTTGGCACTAAAATCCACGCTGGTAAGAACGTAGGCACCGGAAAAGACTGGACTCTGTTTGCTCTCGTAGACGGTGTTGTAAAGTACGAAAAGTACGTGCGCAAAAACCGTATGAAAACCAGAGTAACCATCGTTCCTGCAGAAGCCTAGAAATCAGGCGAAAGCTTTTCTTCAGGCAGGGGTCGCATTGAATTATGCGTCCCCTGCCTTTTCTTGTATGGCACAACGGCCCTGTTTCAGATACTTTCTGGTAACGCGGCCCCGAATTACATTTCCCCATAACCAGATTCCCAATTTTCCCGGCCCAATCCTCAGGAATTCTTGACATAATTCCCCGTTTTGACCGCCGGAGGCGAAATCATCCGCCAAAAGCGCGCAGCGCACCTGCTCCACCCGGACATGGACCATGGAGAGCCGCCGGAGGCAACAGAGGTATAAATTATGAGATTCATAGACGAAGCAACAATCACAGTACGCTCCGGCAAGGGCGGCAACGGGTGTGTTGCCTTCCGCAGGGAAAGATTCATTCCCCGTGGCGGGCCCAGCGGTGGAGACGGCGGCAAGGGTGGAGACCTCATTTTCAGGGCCAGCTCCAAACTTCTTACCCTGTACGACTTCCGCCTGAAAAGAGTTTACGAAGCCAGCAACGGCCAGCCCGGCATGGGTAGCGACAAATACGGCAAAGCCGCCGGCGACCTCATCGTTGACCTGCCCCTCGGCACTCTTGTCTACGAAGTGGACCGCGAGGACGAGAGCGAAAAGCTTATCGCGGACCTGACTGAAGAAGGCCGTGAAATGGTCATCTGCAAGGGCGGCGACGGAGGCCGTGGAAACATCCACTTCAAGTCCTCCACCAACCAGACTCCGCGCTATGCCGAAGAAGGTTTTCCCGGAGAGGAAAAACGCATCCGCCTGCAGCTCAAGATCATTGCCGATGTAGGCCTGCTTGGACTGCCCAACGCCGGAAAGTCTACCTTTATTTCCAAAATTTCCGCTGCCAAGCCTAAAATTGCCGCCTATCCCTTCACCACCCTGGTTCCCAACCTCGGCGTAGTGGAAGACGATTACGGCCACAAGCTTGTCATTGCCGACATCCCGGGACTTATCGAGGGAGCCAGCGAAGGACAGGGACTCGGACACCGCTTCCTTAAGCATGTGGAGCGCACACGCTTTCTGGTACACATCCTGAGTGCCGAAGACCTGAGCCTGGATAACCCGTTCGAAGGTTTCAACATGCTCAACGAAGAGCTGCGCCTTTTTGACGAAGATCTCGCCGTAAAGACCCAGCTGCGCGTAATCAACAAGATCGATCTGCTTTCCGAAGAAGACCTTGCCGAGCTCAAGGCCAAGGCAGCGGAAGCGGATCAAAAAGTATATTTCATGTCTGCTCTCCACGATGACGGAGTTAAAGACCTCCTCAAAGATATGTGGGACAGATTCAACGCTATGAATCAAGAGGAAGCAGATGAGCAGGACCAGCAACAGGATTGAGACGCTCAACAACGCTAAACGGATTGTAGTCAAGATCGGCAGCGCGGTACTTACCACCTCAGAAGGCATCAACCTCGGGCTGATATGCCGCCTTGCCGACCAGTTGGCCACCCTGCACGAACGCGGGGTGGACATCGTTCTCGTATCTTCAGGGGCGGTTGCCGCCGGACGCCGGTCCATCCCCGGCGGACACAAACTGGACGATCTCCCGGCACGTCAGGCCGCGTCCGCCATCGGCCAGTCCCGCCTGATGCACGAGTACGACGAGACCTTCCGCCGTTTCGGTCTGGTAACCTCACAGGTACTGCTGACCCGCGACGATCTCAGGCACCGCTCCCGCTTCCTCAATGCCCGCAACACCCTTTCGCGGCTCCTTGAATGGCGGGTAATCCCCATCATCAACGAGAACGATACCGTTGCTGTGCAGGAACTGGAATTCGGCGACAACGACACCCTCGCCAGCCTGATTCTCAACGTTGTGGAAGCCGACCTGTTCATCAACCTGACTTCCGCAGCCGGGGTGTACGACAGCAACCCGGACAAGAATCCCGAAGCAAAACCGCTGGCCTGCATTGAGAACATCCACGACCTTGATCTTGACGCCATGTGCGACGGCAAGACCGCGGTAGGTTCCGGGGGCATGTTCTCCAAGATGCGCGCCGCCCACCGCGCAGCCCAGCTCGGTGTGCCGACCCTCATCCTTGCAGGAAAGGAACGCATGATCATTGAGCGGGTCTTCAACGGCGAAGACTGCGGAACCTGGATCGTCCCGGACGAGAAATCCGTTTCCCGCCGCAAGTACTGGCTTGCCTACCACTGCGACCCCGCCGGGGACCTGATCATTGATGCTGGTGCCGAAAAGGCCCTGCTTTCTGGCGGAAAGAGCCTGCTCCCAGCTGGAATTACCGATGTGACCGGGGACTTCAAGGCCGGAGAACTGGTTCGGGTGGTAACGGCTGACGGGAAATCCGTGGCCGTCGGATTGGCCTGTTATAGTGCAGGCGACATGCGCCGCATAATGGGCAGTAAATCCTGTGACATTGAACCCATACTCGGTAAATGTCCCTACCCTGAAGCCATTCACCGCGACAACTTGCTGCTTGACGCGGCCCTGTAGGGTACTTTTTTTGAGAAAAGGCTGAACAGCAGAACCTGCCAGACTTGGACGGATCTATTAACAGCCAATTTTATTTCAACCGAATCCGCATTTGAATGAAGACGGACATGCCGAACTGCATGTCCGTCTTTTTGTTTTTTTCGATAACTGAAGCCGCGATATATCGATTATTTCTATCGTATATTTTTATAAGTACACCTAAAGAAAACCAAAGAAGAAGCCGATTATAGAACGTATACAGGCGACACATTCTGCATGCTCAAAACTCAATGGGACAACACTCTTAACCGGCAGATTCAAACATGATAATCAGCGGACCATCATGGACATCCACCTTCTCCGGTTTCAACCTCTACAGCAAGGGCGAAACCTCAGCCAATCCCCTGACTAAGATGCAGGAGAGGATCGGATCACTTGAGGTCGAAGGCAGACGTAATGAAGCCATGTACTGGGCCCGATTCGACAAGGAACACTTTTCCGCTTCCGCAACCAACCGCGCACCAGACAAGCAGACCCCCAGCGGGCCTCCACCCTTTGATATCGATGCTGAAATCGACAGAGTCGTCAGCAACAGCTCCGAATACCTTGAATACAAAATTTCAATGATCTTCGAGGAAGATAAGGAAAGAATTCTTTCCGGTAATACCGGACAGGACTATAAGTCCCACATTGATAATCTGACGAAAGCCATTGAAAACGAAGACTATGCAGCCGTAAAAAACACTCTGAAAAGCTTTTATGCCGGAGACTCAGACCAGATCATCACCCGGATGAAAGAAACGGTTGCCGACGTTGAAGAGAAATTCTGGAGCGATATTGATAAGGCCCTTGGGCAGATGCGTCAGACTCAAGGTCTGAGTATAAGTGATGGAATAAGAGAACAGAACGGCATTACCGGCCTTGATCTTGTTGATATGGCAATTAAAAAAGCCAGATCAAAATTCAACTCGCTCACGGAGATGGATTTCGGAAGCATTATTGATTCGGCCAAAGACGGTGCTGCGGAATACGCTGCCGCACAGATGAAAGACCCCGGGCAGCGCAACACCAGGGAACTGGCCGAAAGGATTACCGAATCGGCCACTGTGTATGCCAAGCATTTCATACTCAACAGTACAGAGAATACTGACAGGTTCGCAGATCAGGAACAGAATGTAACCGACGAGATCAACAGCAGGAAACATTCTGAACACCCGCGGCATGTGCTTGGAGAGAACATTGATGAACAGCTTTCCCGCAGTTCCGGAGTAGGAATGTTCGAGGAGAGTGAACTTTCAAGGGAATTCTCCAAAAGAGGAAAGGCCGTTGCCGGAGAACTCAAGTCTCTGCTGGACCGCTCGGTAAAGCAGGATTCAACCGCAGCTGTAGAGGAGTTCACAGAACAGGAATTATCCGTGGCAGCACCTGATCTCCCTGCCGATTTTGCAGGAAACGATAATTGGAAAGCATACCGTACAGATATGACTTCTGTCATGTCCTTCGCCATTATTGCCTACAGCGACAAATACAACTCAGCCCGCCAGAGCGCCCGAAGCGGCACAGAAAGCGGAGCATCCTTGAACTACCGGGTGTAACCCGCTTCATGGAGACCTAAATGCGTATCAGCTCAGCAGGACAATCAGCAGTTTACAACTTCGGGCAGGTAGGGGTTGCTGACAACGACACACCGGAATCCTCTCCTGAAGAACTCAAGAAAAATCAGAAGACATTATTGGCCTCATCTGTACGGGAAGAAATTGATGACACGGTAAAGAATGGCAAGAACATTTCCCAGGACCACCTCGACTTCATGGTCGAGAAAGCCATCAATGCTTCCTCCAGGTATCTCCATGACGGGCTGGTTGACATCTTCACCGGCGGCGAAAAACTGCTGGCGGGCAAAAGCGAGCACGAATATGAGCAGCACATCGATGAACTTTCCGAAGCCATAAAAGGACAGGACTACAAAAGAGCGGAGAAGCTCATTGATCGGTTCTTCGGCGGCAGCACGGACAAAATCGTCAGCAGGGTCAAATCTCTGGCATCGGAAGCGGAAAACAAGTTCTGGAAGGGCATCGATGATTCTCTGAAATATCTTGAGGCCAACAAAAACGAATATGATCTGGAATTCAATGGCCGCCTCTATAAGAATATAAGCATAAAGGACATCGCCAGACTCGCGGTTGATCAGGCCAAAGGTGAAGTTGATAAATTCTCGGAGCAGGATTTCTCCGGGCTGATCGGTTCCATCCGTAAGGAAGCCGTCGCCAATGCCAAGGACAACCTCAAAAATGCCGGTCGGAACAGATACTCGGAAGATGCCGCAAGTGTTACCGCCTCGGCAGCAGATTTCTCGCGCAATCTGGTCTTCAATACCGACGACATAAATATCAAGGAAGACGACACGGAGCTGGCCGACATCTACGCTCTCAAAGAGGGCGAAAATATCAATCAGGAACAGATAGATCGAATCAAACACCGCAATACCCGCAAGACCGACACCTTTAGCGGGTACATGCGGGAACGCTCGGACAGATTCAAGGAAGTCTTCGGCGAACTATCACATAAGGCCGTGCTGGTAAAAGAAGCCGAGCAGGAAACCGAAGCCGGGACAGAACAGATTGAACCGGAAAACACAATTTCCACAAATCTGCTGGCAGGATCACAGCAGGCGCAGAGCCTCGTAAGCATCAAGGATTTTGAAGAACTGCAGAATATTGTCCCAGAACAAAAATCCGCGGACAAGAGCAACTCAGACCCGTACGCTGAAAAACAACCCACTGAATCATATTCCAATTTCAAAACAGTGGCCTGACCCTGGAGAAACCTATGATTATCAACTCCTCTTTACGTTCAAACACCAGCAACTTCATATTTAATAATAACAAAAGCGACTCTGCGGACAATTCGATGAAAGCCTACCGGCAGTCCGGGCAGGCAGCAAAGAACTCGGGAATCAGTTCGGATGAAAAGATCACCGTGGTCAACCCGCTTCGCTGGAAAAAGATTGAATACATAATTACGGAAGAAGTCGACAAAAGCGCGGTGGAACTGCAGGAGGGACTTGAAAAGATTTTCCGGCAGGGAAACGAAAATGTTCTGTCCGGCAAATCAGGAGAAGACTACCGGCAGCACATCAAGGAGCTTGCCTCCGCCATTGACGGTCAGGATTATTCCAACGCGGAACGAATCATCGACAGGTTCTTTACAGGCGACAAGGAGAAAGTCATCGGCAGTGTCAAATCGCTTGTGGACTCGGTAAGCGAAAATTTCTGGAACAACCTGCGCGACAATTTCAAAAGGATGGCGGTGACCAAATCGCGTACATTCTACAGGGACGGGGAAAAGCCGGAAGAAGCCCAGCCCTATGTAATGAGGGCAATAGATAAAGCCAAAGCGGCTTCAGCCGACCTTGCCATAGCCCCGGACGACCTTGCCGACAGAGTGACCTCCGCCATATCCTCAGGAGTGGGTGCCTCCAAGAGTTCCCTCTGGAATGCGGGGCAGAACCGCTACTCAGAGACAGCTGAAAGCGTAACTGCTGCAACAGCTCAGAATGCAAAAAACAATATCTTCGGCGGAAATGCAGAAGCTTTTGCGGAAAGCAGCAAGAAAATTGAACAACTCAAAGAGCAGGCCTACGCTTCAGGGGGAGACCCGTCCGATGCAACCGTGGATGAATTCGTCAAAGAAACCAAGCGCAGGGACGACGCCTTTTCGCAATACCTGAGCAAAGGCGGCGAGGAGTACCTCAATGCCCTCAAGCAGGAACTCGGTGATCTCAAACTCGCCAGCAGATATGACACAACCTACGGAGAGGAATTCGGCTACCTGAACAACTCCGAAAATACCGCACCGCCCGTACTTGATTCAAAAGACTATCCCCCGGTTGAGCTGACCATGAAAATGGCCGACCCCGCAGAACAGATGGAGCTGTATTCACCAATTAAGGCCAAAGAATATTACGGCAATACAGAGACGGAAGCTGTCCGCACTGTTTTCGATTTCCAAAAGGAAAAAGAGGATGAAACAGGAGTAGACCGTAAAATCTAGGATACGCCTCAACCGTTTCCGGAATCATCTCCGGTACTGCCGTTTTTCTGGGAAAGGAATTTACCAAGTATTCCGGCAATGAAGACTGCAAGGTACATCTGCCCGAACAGTCCCTGCAGTATGGCAAGCGACCGGGCCATGAGCGAGACCGGAATCACATCTCCATATCCTACAGTAAGCATGGTCACATAGCTGAAATAGGTAAGCGCCCCACGTATGGCAAACACACTGCTATTAATGTCTATCCCTGCAAACGAACCCTCACGGAATATTTCACACAGAGAATAGGCATCCGCCCAGGCCAACCCGGTCAGCAGGTAGATGCAGACCGCACCGGCTATGAGGTCGCGCGTAACAGTTGCCTGCCGGGACATGAACCGCTGAATTCCCCATATGGCAATACAGAGCATAAACATGTCCGCAGCCTCACTTCCGGCCAGCCACTCCAGAGACCTGGTCCTGAAAAAGAGGATCGAACTGACCAGAGAGACCCCATACAACCCGAAATAGGCATAGAGCTTGGCCCTGTTCCCGACTATTGCGGCCATGGCAGAAAGCAGAACCAGATATGTGTAGAAATACATAATCTGCTGCAGAAACAGGGAATCACCGGCTATGGGGCTGATGAAAATCTGGACCACCAGAAACCCGAGCAGGACCGTAAACTTTGAAGGACTGTATTTGAAAACGCGGTATAATCTGAACATGAGCCATTATTAAACGACAACCGGATGCAATTCCATATCTTTTTATCAATCCATCCTGCCAGCCCGGCAAAAAGGTAGGTTCCGCAGTCAGTTTGGCAAAAACCACTGCTATCGAGAAAGAGTCAGTGAATCAGGCCCCGGTATGGAAAATTGCACGTCAGAGCATAGGAGTTGCTAAGCCTGCCGATAGGGAGTAGCGTTCGTGGTTCAATTTATCCCGAAAAGGACTCTATCCCGGATGACAGCCTTATATAAGAACAAGAATTTACAGATCGTTTTCGCAGTAACCCTCATGGCAATCATGGGTGTTTCAAGCATAATCCCCTCCCTCCCGCTCATGATCAGGGAATTCGGAATCTCGCCTTCTACCGTGGGACTGGTTTTCACCATCTTCACCCTGCCGGGCATCATTTTCGCCCCGCTGGCCGGAATTTTCGCAGACAGGATTGGTCGAAAAAAAATCCTGATTCCTTCACTGCTGCTTTTCAGCATCGCAGGTGCGGCCTGCTTTTTCGCCTCTGATTTCAACTCGCTGCTGCTGCTTAGATTTCTGCAGGGAATCGGTGCTGCTGCGGTCGGGGTCATCAACCTGACCATTATCGGCGATCTTTTCAGCGGCAGGGAGCGGATCAAAGCCATGGGACTCAACGCCGGTGTTCTGAGCATGGGCACGGCCATATTCCCGGCCATAGGCGGAATTCTGGCCCAGTTGAGCTGGCAGGCACCCTTTCTTCTGTCCCTGTCCGCGCTGCCGCTGGCATGGCTGGTCGCGTTCAAGCTGGACAACCCGGAACCGTCTTCGAACGGAGATTTCAAGAAATATATGAAGGCGGCTCTGGAAGGAATGAAAAGCCGGGAAGTGCTCAGCCTGTTCGCCATATCACTGCTGACCTTCATCATTCTCTACGGCCCCATAGTGACCTACCTGCCGGTAATGCTGAACTCCCGATTCGAAGCCTCGCCGCTCATGATCGGCGTTGTCATTTCCAGCGCGTCCTTCATCACTGCACTGGCAGCTTCACAGATGGGAAGGCTGGCCCACTTCATGTCGCAACCGCTGATGATTGCCATTTCCGCATTTGCATACGGGGCCTCAATGCTGATGCTGCCCAGTGCCGATTCAGCTCTCTGGTGCATACTTCCGGTCTGCGTATTCGGACTGGGACAGGGACTCAACCTGCCCAACTCCATGTCCATGCTGACTGCAATAGCCCCCATGGAACAACGGGCAATATTCATGTCGGTAAACGGAATGCTCTTAAGGGTAGGTCAGACCATGGCCCCCATAATAATGGGTCTTGTCTATGCCGGAATGGGACTTGATGCGGTTTTTTATGCCGGATCAATCGTGGCCGTAACAATGTTTCTGATAACTGTAAGATTCCTGAAAGGATTTGAGGTCGAAACTGCGCAATAACCTTTATTATAGCTGCAACAATTGACGAAACTTCAATTTCTGAGCATTTATTTGAGGTTCTGAGCAAAACACAGCACTCGATTTACAAACAACAGCCCGTAATAAAATGAAAACAGGTTTCAAGGCATTCATCGAACACATCTTCAACCCGCTCCATATCTATTGCAGACTTATGGATTGCGGCATGCCGTCCCCCCGGGCAAGGAAAATAGCCCGGGCTTATGAACTCTGCCTGTTCAAGCCTGCAACCCTGTGTATGCCGGTTATCAGGACTCAAAAGCAGGCGAAGTAAGCTCGCTGTCAATGGCATCTGCATCCTGGGCGTTAAACTGAATCAATCTGCGCAGATGCGTGAAGCTGACTTCATCCATTGAAGTGAAGTCCACGGCCAGCCCTGTATCATCTGCCCGCACAACTTTCGCACTGATAAAAATTTCCACGTCTTCAGACAATGAAAGAGAAACTTCACAGTCATCTCCGACCGCAAACCCCTGAACCGGGTCACAAAGAAGCCCCTTGAGACTGAGGTTGTGACTTTCAGCACCGGCATCAATTCCATCCTTGTGCAGCTTCACGGTAAAGCCGGCCTCAACACGGGTTCTGCGCCTTTTATTCTGAACCATCTACAAGCTCCGTAACTTCATAAGATAAGATGAATATGATTTCTGCTTCCTAACTAATCAATATTTGTCCACCCAGCAATACCAATCAAAAGATTCGACCTGTGGCACAAGCGGCAAAAGCACAAAAATTTCAGCAATCACCCCGCTGCTGCCGAATTCATTTTTTTCAGGGCGAACCGGGCACAGACTGGACCGACAACCTCAAAGAAGACCGTTGTAACCGCAACAACTGAAACAATAGGCTCGAAAACCTCAAACCGGTGGGCTGCGGTCAGGGCCATGCCCAGCGCCACCCCGGCCTGAGGCATGAGCGCAACACCCATCCACTTGCCGAACTCGAACGACTGCCCGCTCATCACGGCCCCGAATGCCGAACCGGTCAGACGACCTAAAATCCTCAGTCCGATATACAACAGTATCCACATCAGATTACCGGAAAGATGCTCGATACGGATATTCACGCCCGCAAAGATGAAAAACAAAATGACCACGGGCCATTCAATCCCCTCAATGGCATAAAAAGGACGCTCATGGTGACTGGCCAGATTCGCCACAACCGTACCCATCACCATAGAAGAAAGCAGGTAGGAGGCCTCAACCCAGATCGAAATTCCGCAGCAGATGAAGACCATGCCCAAGGCCTCGGCAAGGCTTGGCTCGCCGGGCTGGATGCGTCCGGTCAGAAAACTCATGGGAACCCCGAGTCCGATGCCGATCAGCAGCGAAAGAAGAATCTCCCGTCCTCCCTCAAGAACACCTGCCCCACCCCCGGTGCCTGCCACCAGCAGCTGCGCTCCGGCAAACAAAAGACTGAACAGCATTACGCCCCAGGCATCATCTATTGCGGTTATCTGTAACAGGACATTGGGAAACTCGCCTGTCCTTTCAGACTCACGAACCACTTCAAGAGTCGCAGCCGGGTCAGTGGCCGGGGCTATCCCGGCATAGACCACAGCCAGCGACAGCGACATTCCGGCAATCCACAGCCCGCACCCCACAAGCACAGCCGTGACTGCCACGACCGAGAGTGAAATATAAAAAACCACCCTGCCATATTTTTTAATGGACGAATATTTGAGAGAGCTGCCCAGCAGAAAGCCGATTACCGCAAGGGCAATATCCGATACGACCGGCATCCAGCGGTAAATGGACTCGGGCAGCAGGTTCAACCCGGCAGGACCGATACACAAGCCGAAAAGAATAAGTACCGAAACCCGCGGGATGGGCGTGCTCCTGCCTATGGTATCGGCCACAAATCCGACAATGAACAGCAACCCCAGAGAGATCAACGTCAGAACAGATACAGACACATCCCCTCCCGCCGACAGGCATGCTCTTTATCAGGAATTTTGCGATTAAATTTCACCTGAACTGGACAAAACTTTTGAATACATTGTACACGAAATATGGAAAACTAAAAAGAATCCCTGTGTTCTGACCTGAGAAGCATGACTCAACCTTCAGCAGACAACACAATCGGCAAAGGCCTGTCCCCCAAACAAACTGAACGCATAACCAGTAAAATTTATTGGAGACAATCATGAGCCAGTCCTTAATCCAAAAGAAAACCTCTTATCCATTCACTTTTTTCTTGCCATACCAACAATTTCGCTATAGTTGAATGAGTAACCACTACCAATCAAAAGCAACACAAATTTCCACTATACATGCACCCAACCATCCCTTCCCTCTGCCTGGCCCACACAGGCAGAGGGACCTTGGGGAGCGTGTCTCTTAAAAAAATACCACCCCTAGGAGAAAACAATGGAATCCAAACTCGCGAACCCCGCACCTCTCGGGCTCATGGGCTTCGGCATGACCACCATCCTGCTCAATATCCACAATGCAGGATTCTTTCCGATCAGTGCCATGGTCCTTGCCATGGGCATCTTTTACGGCGGAATGGCCCAGGTCATTGCCGGAATAATGGAGTTCAAGAAAGGCAACACCTTCGGCACCACCGCATTCACTTCCTATGGTATGTTCTGGCTGACCCTCGTAGGCCTGATCGTTATGCCCAAACTCGGCTGGACCGAGGCTACCCCCCATGCATACATGGGCTGGTATCTTGTCATGTGGGGTATATTCACCCTGTTCATGTTCGCAGGTACCCTTAAAAGCAACGCCGTGCTTAAATTTATTTTCGGCTCACTCACCCTGCTTTTCTTCCTGCTGGCCATCCGCGATTTCACCGGCAACCACCTGATCGGCACCATTGCGGGCTATGAAGGCATCGTCTGCGGAGCTTCCGCATTCTACCTTGCCATGGCCGAAGTTCTCAATGAACAATACGGACGCACCGTCCTGCCCATCGGCGAATAAACAAAGCTTTCCATTCCTCTAAATCAAAGCTTCACCATATCCTCATGAACAAAAGACCGCGCACCCTAACGGGTTCGCGGCCTTTTCGTATGGTTGCTGTTTCAAGCCTAATAAAAGCGGGGTTTCCCTCCGGACCATTTTAAATTATAGGTAGGCATTGCTTTGAAAAAGCAGGCTGATAATATCAACCAATTCATTTTCAGGAGACAAGAAATATATGGATATGGAACGGGACATCATCAAGGCGAAACTTCTTATCGAAGCCCTTCCCTACATCAAGGAATTTTACGGAGAAACCATCGTCATCAAATACGGCGGCAATGCCATGATCGACGAATCTCTTAAGCGGGCCTTTGCTCTGAACATTATCCTGCTCAAGTATATCGGCATCAACCCGGTGGTTGTCCACGGCGGCGGCCCCCAGATCCAGAAAATGCTCAGTGCACTGAATATCGACAGTCACTTCAAGAGCGGATACAGGGTCACCGACTCCGCCACAATGGACGTCGTGGAAATGGTTCTGGTCGGGCAGGTCAACAAGCAGATCGTCAACCTGATCAACCTCAACGGCGGCAAAGCCGTAGGCCTCTCCGGCAAAGACGGTATGCTCCTCAAGGCCGAACAGAAGGAACTGGTGGTCGAGTCCGAAGCCAAGGCACCGGAAATCATCGACCTCGGCAAGGTCGGCGAAGTCACCAAGGTGAACACCACCCTGATCAGGTCGCTGCTGGCCGAAGGGTTCATCCCGGTCATCGCTCCCGTGGGAGTGGATGAAGAAGGCTCCACTTACAACATCAACGCCGACTCCGTTGCCGGAGCAGTTGCTGCCGCCATGAGTGCAAAGCGTCTGCACCTGCTTACCGATGTTCAGGGACTGCTTGACGGGAACAAAAGCCTCATCTCGTCCATGACCAGCCGTGAAGCTGCCGAAGCAATCGACTCCGGTCTGGCCACCGGGGGTATGATTCCCAAGCTGAGCTGTTGCATTGAAGCGGTTCACGAAGGAGTCGAAAAGGCCCATATCATCGACGGCAGAGTCGAAAACTGCGTACTGCTCGAACTTTTCACCAAAAGCGGTATCGGAACCGAAATAACCGCTTAGGACTCAGGATGAAAGCAATTGCCATTGTCGGAAAGAAAAAGACCGGCAAGACCACCATGGGTCTTGCCCTTGTAAAATGCCTTGCCGAACGCGGACTGAAAGTGGGCGTGGTCAAACATTCCCACCACGGTTTTGACGGGGCAGAAAGGGCCGACACCGAAGAATACAAAAAGGTCGCTGCTGCCGTGGCGGCCTATTCTCCGTCCCAGTCCTTTGTCTCCTGGGCGCAGGAACGCACGGTACAGGATCTGGTTCCGCTTATGGACGTGGACGTGATCGTCATGGAAGGCGGCAACAAAGTCGGCTGGCTGCCCAGAGTCATCATGGTCCGCGAGGACAACGATGACAAGGAATTCTATCCCGAGCTGGCCCTGAAGCAGATCCCCGCCTGCACCCGGGACAATCCTCCAGCCAGCGAGGACGTCGAAGCACTGGCCGATCTGGTCATGGACAGGGGATTCCTCCTTCCGGGCCTTAACTGCGGGGAATGCGGACGGGAATTCTGCATGGATTTCGTGGCCGACATACTGGCCGGCAAGGCCGGCGTATCAGGCTGCAAGGCTAAATCCGGCAGCATGACCATTACCTGCAACGGCAGTGAGCTGGGCTTCAACCCCTTTGTCTCCGACATACTTTCAGCCGGGATAACCGCCATGCTCAAACAGTTGAAAGGCTTCGTGCCCGGCGACATTGAAATCAACATCAAGAACGGCAGCTAAATCTGATGTTTACTCAGTGCCTCCGGCGGCCCTGCGGAGCTAAGGAAATAGTCGTATTTGCGAGAGTGTTTGTTCCACTGTCGCCATCCCTAAGACTCGCGGGAAGACCGCTAGCCTAAGGGATGGTGCAAGAATCCCATACCTTTTATTAGGGATTCGCTACGTCATCCGCAATTTGTCATTAATAAAAAACACGCCTAATGAAATAACGGACTGACCCATGAGCCATGAATTCTTCAAAATCATCAGCAGGAAGGACTTTCAGGACCTGCTGAAAACATTTTCCTCCACCGGGACTGTTATGGTGCCGATCGCCGAGGCCTTCGGAATGGTTCTTGCCGAAGATATTGTTTCCCCAGAGGACCTGCCCCCGGCCAACCGCTCCTGTATGGACGGCTACGCCGTTAATGCCCGGGATGCCTTCGGGGCCACCGAATCCAACCCGGCCTATCTGGAATGCCGGGCTGAGCTGAAGGTGGACCAGAACCCGGAATTCAGACTCGCACCCGGAGAATGTGCGGCCATCCCCACCGGGGGAACCCTGCCCGATGGGGCCGATGCAGTAGTCATGGTCGAACACACCCACGAACTGGGTGCCGGTACAATAGAAATCAGAAAATCATCAGCCCCCGGAGATCATACCATGCTCAAGGGCGAAGACGCCGCCCTGGGCGAAACAGTCTTCAAGGCCGGGCACGGAGTCAGATTTCAGGATGTGGGACTGCTTGCGGCACTGGGCATCAGCCAAACCGTTGTCCACGCCCGGCCAAAAGTCGGCATCATCTCCACCGGGGATGAGCTGGTAGAGATAAGTTCACCGCAGAAGGTCGGCTCCATCCGCGATGTGAATTCGCACACCCTGCGCTGCCTTGTGGCACAGGCGGGAGCCCTGCCGGTCAACTACGGCATTGTCCGCGATGACCTTGAACATCTTAAAGCAATGCTGGCAAAAGCAATTGAGGAAAATGATCTTGTGCTTCTTTCCGGCGGAAGCTCCGTGGGCATGCGCGACCTGACTGTTCAAGCCATCGAGGCCATGGAAGATTCGGAAATAATGGCTCACGGCGTAGCGATAAGCCCCGGGAAACCCACTATTCTCGGCCGATCGGGAAGCAAGCCCGTGCTGGGTCTGCCCGGACAGGTCACCTCCGTTCAGGTGGTCATGCTGTCGCTGGTAATGCCCTTCATCAGGCATCTTATGGGAGACTCCGAAGCATTTTCAGCCAAGGGTCGTCCGATGATTCAGGCCGAACTTGAACGGAATACAGTTTCCAAGCCGGGCCGGGAGGATTACGTTCGCATGAAGATAACCCACCGCGAGGGCGATATACCGCAGGCAAGGCCGATCTACGGAAAGTCCGGCCTGCTCAAAACAATGATTCAGGCTGACGGCCTGATGATCATCCCGGCTGACACAGAAGGGTTCTACGCCGGGGGAAAGATTTCTGTCTGGTTAATCTAAAAAAGGATTCACAAAATGAGTGACCGTAATATCTACCTGAAAACAGTTCCTGTCCCCGAAGCCGTGGCTGCGGCTATCAACGCCCTCAACCGTGCAGAACTGGTCAAGGTCGAGACCAGACCCGTCCACGAGGCACTGAACAGGGTTACAGCCGAAGCCGTTACCGCCCGCTGTTCATCGCCGACCTATCATTCGGCGGCCATGGACGGTTTTGCGGTCAAAAGCGACACTACCTTTGCCGCCCGTGAAGGTCAGCCTCTGGGACTGAAAAAAGGCAGCCAGTGTATTGCGGTCAATACCGGCAACCCGCTGCCCGACGGCATGGATGCCGTAATCATGATTGAGAACGTTATTGATACCGACGACTCCATCACCATTGAGGGCCCTGCCTATCCCTGGCAGCACGTGCGGCGCATAGGCGAAGACATTGTCGCCACGGAAATGCTGCTCCCGCGAAATCATACCATTTCAGCCTTTGATATCGGAGCCCTGCTTTCCGCTGGGATCTACGACATCCGCGTTCACGAAAAAATCCGCATGACCTTTATTCCCACCGGCGACGAAGTTCTGCCTTTCTGCGACCGCCCTACCCCGAAACCCGGCGAGGTCATCGAGTCCAACTCACAGGTGTTCAAAGGACTTGCTGCCGGGCTGGACATTGAATTCACTGCCGTGCCGCCCGTCCGCGACCGGGAAGACAAGCTTGTCCGGGCTGTGGACAAGGCCCTGAAGGATTCGCACATTGTTGTGGTCGGAGCTGGTTCTTCAGCCGGAAGCAAGGACTTCACCCGCAAGGTCTTCCAGAAACTCGGACAGGTGCTGGTTCACGGGATTGCAGTAATGCCCGGAAAACCCACGGTTATCGGAACTGCTCAGGGCAAGCTGCTTGTCGGTGCCCCGGGGTATCCGGTAAGTGCGGTGGTGTGCTTTGAAGATGTGCTGACACCGGTTATTTCATGGCTTTCCGGCAAATATGCCCCGGAAAGAGAGAAAGTGCAGGTTCGGCTTGCCCGGCGCACCCCTTCAAAACCGGGCCTTGAAGAGATTGTGCGTCTGGCGGTGGGCGAGGTGGGTCACGAATACATCGGCGTTCCCCTTTCCCGCGGAGCAGGTATGATTACCACCCTGACCAAGGCACAGGGCTTCACACGGGTAAACGCGGATTGCGAAGGAATCGAACAGGGTGATCTTGTCAATGTGGAGCTCTTTTCATGCAGGTCGGCCCTGAGCAAGGTGCTCATGCACGTGGGCAGTCATGACAACACGCTGGACATGCTTGGAGACATGCTCATGGGCGGGAACACTCCCCTGCGCCTTGTTTCCACCCATGCAGGCTCCATGGGCGGACTGACCGCTCTTAAGAACGGTATGGCCCTCTTTGCAGGTGCCCACCTTTTCGATCCAGAATCCGGGGACTTCAACTTCCCGTTTCTGACCAAATACCTGCCCGACCTTGAAATCACCGTAATCAACCTCGCCATCCGCCATCAGGGATTTATTGTTCCCAAAGGCAACCCCAAGAAGATCAGCGGAATCGAATCTCTGGGCGGGAGCGGAATCAACTTCATCAACAGGCAGCGTGGAGCCGGAACCAGAATCCTTTTCGATTACCACATGAAAAAGGCCGGTCTCACCCCGGATGACATTTCAGGATACGATCGCGAGGAATTCACCCACATGACTGTCGCCGCAAACGTCCTCACCGGTGCTGCGGATTGCGGACTGGGCATTTATGCTGCTGCAAAGGCCCTTGATCTTGATTTTGTCCCGCTGGCCCATGAGCGGTATGATCTGATCATCCCGAACAGGTTTCTCAAGGATTCGCGCATCAGCGCACTTATCGAACTGATCAGGTCGGACAGGGTCAAAAAAGCAATCAGCTCTCTCGGCGGCTACGACACCCCTCTGACCGGACAGGAAATGAAACCGGGCATGGGTCTCGGCTGAGATGCAAAAAGACCGGGAGCACGCCATCAGGCGCAAATGCCGTGAGCATATCATCGGCTATACCCCGTTCCGTTACAGGTTCGGCAAGGGCTGCCCTATTCGGGAAGGGCTGCTGAACATCAGCGTCCTTCCTGAAAAAGACGGCGGGACCCTCGTGCTGACCTTTATTTTCGATTCTGACGACTTTTCTACCGACAACGATATTCATGACCGCATGTCACGCCTTGATTTCAGTCCGCTTTCGGAAAAAGGCCTGCTGACAGCCCTGCGCAACTCGACAGAATTCGAACAGAACGAAAATTTCGCCATGCACGAATTCAGCTTTTACTTTGAAAAACTCCCGTCAAACCTGCAAAGGCTGGTTCAGGATAGCTTCATTCCTTTCTTTCTGGACCGCCTGTATATGCGTTTCGGGGATCTTGAATGGATGCAGACAGACGGTAGAAACGGGCTTCTGAACAGATTGAAAAACAGATTCTGTCTTTTGTCCGGACGGTAAAAAATGCTCACCCTGACGAGAAAAACCGAAAGGTTCACATTGGAGATGACTCTCATACGCATGGGCAGAGACCTGTGTGTATCCCTTTTCGGAGGGGACACTCCGCATATCGGCGCGGTTGCACTTGCCGTCCCCCACTCCGGTATCAAGGACAGGGCTAAAGCCGATGCAACGGTATCACTCCTTGCCGTAACCGGTCACAGGGAAGATGGTCTGGCCAGAGAGATGGCCTACGGTCTGGCAACACATTTCAACTGCACGGTTTCCGTTTCCTGCGGAATTCATCTTGATAATGCCCGAAAGGACGAAATATCCGACATTCTGAAAGCATCCGACGCCCTGCTGAAAGAGGCTCTTTCCAGCCGGTTTTAATCCTCTGCCCTGCTCCGGTTTAATCAGGTATCAAAAAGCATCATTCATTCTGGCAGACCGCTGCACGCTCTGATATACTGCAAATAAAACAGCAACTCTTCATCAGGAGAATATACAGTGAAGTATTCTCAAAGGCTGCTCCTTTTAGGCCTATTTTTTTGTTTGATATGGAGCGGTTCGATATATTCGTTCTATACGCGAATCATCCTGGCCGAAAAGGATAACATACATGAACTGGCCCTGAAGGAAGCTCAGGTTGCCTATGAGAAAGACCTTACCTACCGCCGCTGGGTTGCCGGGCTGGGAGGCCTGTACGCCGAGGTTTCACCCAAACTTGCACCCAACAGGTACCTTGATGTTGCCGACCGGGATGTAACTACCACCACCGGGAAAAAGATGACCATGATCAATCCGGCCTACATGATGCGCATGGTCTATAATATTATGAATGAAGACGCCGGACTTCACGGCCACATCACCAGTCTTGATCCGATTCGGCCCGGCAACGAACCGCTGCCATGGGAAGCTAAGGTACTTGAGTCATTCAAAACAGATCCGAAAGAGTACCACGCCGTATCCGTTGAAAACGGTATGCCGGTCCTTCATTTCATGCGCCCCATGATCACGGAAAAAAACTGCCTGAAATGCCATGCTGAGCAGGGATACAAGCTGGGAGACATTCGCGGCGGAATCAGCGTAACAGTCCCCATGTCTCATTATGAACAGACACTCGCGTCCTTTGTGACTGAAACAGGCACATCATTTATGACCATTTGGCTGGTGGGAATCGGGGCCATACTTGGCGGCATAGCCATTCTCCTGCGCTTTGAGAAAGCCAGAAGCGATGCAGAGACCGAACTGGCAAGAACCAAGAACTACCTCAGCAACATCATCGATTCCATGCCCTCCATACTCGTAGGCGTAGACCCTGACGGCAGGATAACCCACTGGAACATTGAAGCTCAGAAAATGAGCAACCTAAGCTCCGGAGAGGCGGTCGGACTTCCACTGGGCATGGCCTTGCCCAGTATGCAGAAGGAACTTGATGAGGTTCTTATGGCCATGAAAAACAGAACCATCCGCTCGGACTCAATGCAGACCAGAACGGACAAAGGCAGCACCCGCTACGACGACATCACCATTTATCCGTTGATTGCCAATGGAGTTGAAGGGGCAGTTATCCGCATTGACAATGTAACTGACAGGGTCAACCTAGAACAGATGATGGTCCAATCGGAAAAAATGATGTCCGTAGGAGGTCTTGCCGCCGGAATGGCCCATGAGATCAACAATCCGCTGGCAGGAATTCTTGGACATGCCCAGAACATGAAGAAACGCATTTTCACTGATATGGATGCCAACCAGAAAGAGGCCGAATCCTGCGGTATTTCCCTTGAGAAGATGCGCGAATATCTTGAGCGTCGACAGATCCCCAAGATGCTTGACGGCATTATGGATTCTGGCCAGCGCGCCGCAAGAATTGTTTCAAACATGCTCAGCTTCAGCCGCAAAAGCGAGAGAAGACATGGTTATCACCATCTTTCCGAGTTGCTGGACAGAACCATAGAACTGGCTGCAAGCGACTATAACCTAAAAAAATATTACGACTTTAAACAAATTGAAATAATAAGGGAATATGACAGCAGTACGCGCGCGGTTTATTGCGACGGCAATGAAATTCAGCAGGTATTCCTTAATCTGCTCAAGAACGGGGCTGAAGCAATGACCGAAAAGCAGTATGCCGAGGACCGCCCCCGTTTCATCTGCAGAATTAAAGAAGATAATAAAATGGCTGTAGTTGAAATCGAAGACAATGGTCCGGGAATAGATTTCACCCCGCTCAACAGGATTTTTGATCCGTTCTTCACCACGAAGGAACTGGGGAAAGGGACCGGTCTGGGGCTTTCCGTTTCATATTTCATCATTGCCGATCAGCATCAGGGCTCCATGGCTGTCAATTCAAGTCCTGGCAAGTGGACCCGCTTTACCATCAGGCTGCCTCTGGACGCGTCTGAAAAATCTGCCAAGTCATAAGGTTTGGCAGCTGGAACTCAACAAGAAGTATCCCTGCGGACGATATATCCGCAGATTAAAATTTGCTAAGCTTAGCGTGACCGACCAATTGGTTTAAGTTTCTTAGACGTGGACTGCCGGTGAAAATCATCTCTTGCTGGAATAAGGCGACAAGTTGCTGAGAGAAATAACACTGCAACAGGACTTCAGCAAAAGTAATGCTGCGCAAAAAGGGCACCTTGCGGTGCCCTTTTTGTATACAGTGAGATACAGCGTAAGCTGCGTATGTTGTCTTATTTGAAAGCCATGGTTGCTTCAACAGCCTTCTGCCAGCCGGCGTACAGCTTGGCGGACTTTTCAGCATCCATCTTGGGTCCGAACTCACGGTCAACACCGAAGTTCTTTTTGATGTCGTTCTTGTCTGCCCAGAAACCAACAGCCAGACCGGCGAGGTAAGCTGCGCCGAGAGCGGTGGTTTCAATGCACAGGGGACGCTCAACGGGAACGCCCAGCAGGTCGGACTGAATCTGAAGCATCAGGTCGTTTGCAACTGCACCGCCGTCTACGCGGAGTTTTGCAAGGGAGATGCCGGAGTCAGCTTCCATTGCGGAGAGAACGTCTTTGGTCTGGTAGCAGAGGGACTCGAGGGTAGCACGAACGAAGTGTTCCTTGGTGGTACCACGAGTCAGACCGAATACTGCACCGCGAACTTCGGAGTTCCAGTAAGGAGCGCCGAGACCTACGAATGCGGGTACCATGTAAACGCCGTCGGTGCCCTGTACGCGGGTTGCGTAAAGTTCGGAATCCTTGGCGTCACGGAACATTCTCAGACCGTCGCGCAGCCACTGGATAGCGGAACCGGCAACGAAGATGGAACCTTCCAGAGCGTATTCAACTTTACCGTCAACACCCCATGCGATGGTGGTCAGCAGGCCGTTCTTGGAAGGAACTGCTTTTTCACCTGTGTTCATGAGCATGAAGCAGCCGGTACCGTAGGTGTTCTTGGCCATACCTTCTTCGAAGCATGCCTGACCGAACAGAGCAGCCTGCTGGTCACCGGCCATACCGGAGATGGGGATTTCCAGACCCTGGAACTTATCTTTGTGGGTGGAGCCGTATACTTCGGAAGAAGGTTTGACTTCGGGCAGCATGGAAGCGGGAACGGTGAGGTGTTTGAGGATCTCTTCGTCCCACTTGAGTTCGTGAATGTTGTACATGAGAGTACGGGAAGCGTTGGTGTAGTCGGTGACGTGAACTGCGCCGCCGGTGAGCTTCCATACCAGCCATGTGTCAATGGTACCGAAGAGGAGGTCGCCTTTCTCAGCTTTTTCGCGGGCGCCTTCAACGTTGTCGAGAATCCATTTTACTTTGGTACCGGAGAAGTATGCATCAATGAGCAGACCGGTTTTTTCACGAACCATGGGATCAAGACCTTTAGCTTTGAGGTCGTTGCAGATGTCCATGGTCTGACGGGACTGCCATACGATTGCGTTGTAAACGGGTTTGCCGGTGTTTTTGTCCCATACAACGGTGGTTTCACGCTGGTTGGTGATACCGATGGCTGCGATTTCGGCAGCAGGAATTTCAGCAAGGGCTTCAGCAACTACGGACTGGACGGAAGACCAGATTTCCAGTGCGTCGTGCTCAACCCAGCCCGGATTGGGAAAAATCTGGGTGAATTCTTTCTGGGTTACTTTTACGATCTCGCCACCTTTGTTGAAGATGATTGCGCGAGAGCTGGTGGTACCCTGGTCGATAGAAAGAACGTATTTCTTTTCCATTTTAAATTTCCCCTATGTCTTTTTTATGGTGAGGGTGAAGGTGCGCTCCACCCCCTGCATTACATGGTATGTTTTCTTATAACCTTACGTCGCGATACTTAGCCTATCAGGGCCTTGTACACGAGAGCGCCGGCAACACCGCCGCAGATGGGTGCTACTACGGGAATCCAGGAGTAGCCCCAATCGCTGCCGCCTTTACCGGGAATGGGCAGGAGGGCGTGTGCGATGCGGGGACCGAGGTCACGAGCAGGGTTGATAGCGTAACCGGTAGGGCCACCGAGAGAGAGGCCGATGGATACGATGAAGAAACCAACAACAAGGGGGTTAAGACCCTGGGTGAATTCGTTGGCGCCGATACCAAGGATGATGAATACCAGGAAGAAGGTGCCGATAAATTCGCAGAGGAAGTTTTCAGCAGTACAGGGGATAGCAGGGCCAGTGGAGAAAACAGCCAGCTTCAGGCCGGGATCCTGAGTGGGGCCCCAATGGCACTTGTAGGTGAAGAAACAAATTACAGCACCAAGGAATGCGCCGAGCATCTGGCCTGCAATGTAAATGGGAACGCTCGCCCAAGGGAAATATCCGCCGGCAGCAAGACCAATGGTGACAGCAGGGTTGATGTGTGCACCGGAGTATTTACCGGCTACGTAAATTGCAAATGTTACTGCAAATCCCCAACCCATTGTGATGACGATCCATCCACCGTTCTGGCCTTTTGATTTTTCAAGAAGGACGTTGGCAACTACGCCGCAACCGAAAAGGGTAAGAATCAAAGTACCAATCACTTCGCCTAAAAAAGGACTCATAATCAATCACTCCCACATCTCTTAAAGCAGTTAATGACAAATCCGTTTCTTTTCGGAAACGAATACCACCTCGCGCCGGGGTAGGGCCCAACGCTTTTCCATTTCCTATGCCCTGACACTATTTTGTAAAAAACAAAAAATCAACCCCATAATGTTCGAATTTGAAAATAAATTTTCAAAAACGTGTTTCGGATTAGCAAATTTATACTGATTTTAAACAGTTGCAGACTTATGTGTATGTAATTTTTTTTTGAGCTGCCTGGGGACATACAAAACACCTGCATTGAATATATAATACAGCAAAGCATTGTGTTTCAACAGTTTGTATCGAAACTAACTTTGAACATATAAGCCGAAACAGCAGTCTTTCCGTTTCAGAAATGAAAACAAAAACCATCACCATCACTTAATCACCTTTGTCAGGGCAGGTTCGGGTATATGATCAACTGCGAATATAACAAGACTATTTTTGAAAAAGAAAAAGCCGCCGGCCCAGGTAACCGACGGCAAAGGGAAGGGGTTGACGGGAGAGGGAAGCCCCCGTCGCTCTTTGGAGAATATCGAGCATCATAACGATGCAAATTTATTATAAATCCAACCTACCTGACTCCATAAACAGTACAGTGCGCATACCCGGCTCCACTGTATATTCTTCTTTCGGCTCACCTGTGACAAAAGGGAAGCCCTTTTGTCACAAGCGGCTGAGGAGACAGACACAATCCCGACAGGACTCTGTAACGGACGCAGTGCACACGTCCACAAAGCCTGCGGAAACGGTCAGAGCTTAATTACCTTACTATATAGTTCTCAGCCAGTACTGCGAACTCTTCGATCTGGGTCTTGACCCACTGTTCATCTTTACCAAGCTCTTTAGCCATAATTTCAGCACACTTGGGTGCAATTTCAGCTGCAGCCTTGGCATTGAGGATCAGCGCTCTGGTTCTGCGGGCAAGAGCGTCGGAAACAGTCTGGGCCCATTCATGACGAGCCGCCCAGACAACTTCCAGCCAGGAATAGGGAAGGTTGGCGTGCATGCGATCATTGAGTTCAGGATACTCAGAAGCAAGCGCGATGATTTCGGAGGCTTCGCTTCCGTAAACATGCATGTGATCATTGTGATCAAAATCAGTGGTGTAACCGTGCAGCTTTACGTTCTGAGTCGGGGAAGGACGGAAGGGAAGTCCACCCATCTGGATTGCATTGTCAATGCAGTCTTCTGCCATGTGTCTGTAGGTGGTCCACTTACCGCCGGCAATGGTCAGCAGCTTGTTGGGAGACACAGTCAGGTAATGATCTCTGGAAAGTGCGGAGGTGGACTCGCCGTCTCCTGCAGCAATCAGCGGACGAATACCGGTGAATACGCTGAGAACGTCATCACGTGTGGGAGCCTTTGAAAGATAACGAGCGGAATGCTCAACCAGGAAGTTGATTTCCTCTTCCAGGGGCTTGGGCTCCATACAGACGGAATTGAGGGCAGTATCGGTGGTTCCTACAACAACCTTACCATGCCAGGGAACGAAGAAGATCACACGACCATCATCGGTCTTGGGAATCATGATACCGGTTTCACCGCCGAGAAATTCGCGGTCGATAACGATATGGATGCCCTGGCTGGGAGCAATGAGCTTCTTGTGGCCGGGATTGTCCATGTTCATTACGTCGTCAGTAAAAATACCGGTGGCGTTGATTACTGCCTTGGCTTTAATCTCGTAGGTCTTGCCGGTCAGTTTATCTTCAGCCTGCACGCCGCATACGTAGCCGGTGGAGTTCTTAACCAGATTGGTCACACGAGTATAGTTGAGGGGGCAGCCGCCAAAATCAGCCATAGTACGGGCAAGTGTCAGAGCCAGACGGGCATCGTCAAACTGGCCGTCATGGTAGGTAACTCCACCCTTCAGCTTCTTGGCGAGAACACCGGGAACTTCCTTGAGAACAGAACCCTTGGAGTAAATCTGAGAGGGGCCGAAGCTGTATTTTCTGGCCAGCATGTCATAGCATTTCAGACCGATTCCATAGTAAGGAAGACCCCACCATTTGTAATCGGGAACAATGAACTTCTGGTTGTAGCACATGTGCGGAGCATTCTGCTTGAGAATGCCGCGTTCATGCAGGGCTTCCATAACAAGGGAGATGTTGCCCTGAGCAAGATAACGCACACCGCCGTGGACCATCTTGGTGCTGCGACTGGAGGTGGCTTCGGCAAAGTCACCCTGTTCAAGAAGCAGTACGGAATAGCCGCGTGCAGCTGCGTCAAGGCCGGAACCAAGGCCGGTCGCGCCGCCGCCGACAATAACGAAATCCCACACTTTTGAACTGTCTTCAACCTGCTGGATAAAATCTGAACGTTTCATAACAACAACCACCCTCTCTCCGGCCGGTTCCGCCGGACCAAATATTTTAAATAATCGAAAGTCGGACCTCTTTTACTGCAATCCCACGCAGTTACGACTTCCACCCCAATAACTATTTATCAGCGAAACATTCGTTGTCGACATCCACTTCGCTATCTCGTTTCGCTTTTGATCAAAATGTGACATACTGAACACAAAATGACAAGGAAATATTTTCGAAATTGAATATATTTTTTAAAAGCAAACAAAAACGAACCTTTATGCGTCAAAAAATAATCATACAGGGCCATTTCGTCATGTTTATTAAGTTTTTTCAGTGTGTTATAAACGAACATAATGTAAACAAATTCAAACAAACCAGTGCTCGCGCCCAAGACTTCCACTCAAATAAGGGATAATACCATTTATAAAGTGATCGAGAAAGCTACTTTGCCTTGCCTGTCGGAGGTTGAGCTGGTAGATAATAAAAATTGGGCGGGTTTATATTTTCGTTTTCCCGCGCAAATGAAACATTTTGGTCGATGTGAAAACATTTCACCACAAACGCAACTCGATTCAAGCATGCGAGTTTGTTCATATTTGAAAGCAAGGAGACGGTCGTCTTGACTGATCAGAGTAAAACCAAGAAGCTGAAAGGTACCAAATTCAACCTTGATGCTCTTTCCAAACGACAACGGGAGATCTTCGACATTGTCAGTGAACGGGGCTTTGCCCCTATTGAGACTCTGGCCCAGCATTTTGAAGTAACTCCCCAGACAATCAGGCGCGATATAAACAAGCTCTGCAAGCACAAGCTGCTTCAGCGCTTCCACGGCGGAGCTGGACGTTCTTCCAGCGTAGAGAATGTTGACTACAGTGCACGTCGCAACATTCTTCACCAGGAAAAGCGGCTGATCGCAGAGATGGTGGCCAAACTCATCCCGGATCGCGCCTCAATGTTCATAAACCTCGGAACCACCACCGAAGAAGTTGCCAAGGCCCTATCCGGACACAAGTCCTTACGGGTTATCACCAACAACCTGAATGTTGCCCTGACCATGAGCGAAAACGACTGCGAAGTAATCGTGGCAGGAGGAATGGTCCGGCAGCGCGACAAGGGAGTGACCGGAGAGGCAACCGTCGAATTCATCAAGCAGTTCAAGGTTGATTACGGCATCATCGGCGTATCCGGCATAGATGAGGACGGAACCCTGCTCGACTACGATTACCACGAAGTCCGTGTAGCCCGCGAAATCATAAACAATGCCCGAAACATCTTCCTTGTCACCGACCACACCAAATTCAACCGCAACGCCATGGTTCGCATTGCCGATCTCTCTGAAATCGACGCGATCTTCACTGACCGCAAGCCTCCGCAGGTATTTCAGGACCTGATGAAGGCCAAGGAGGTCGAACTCTACGTGACCGAAACCGGTGGGCGGGAACAGTAACTTCGATTTCATCAGGAAAGATTTAAAACGAAAAAGGGTTGGCGCTCAGGCACCAACCCTTTTTCGTTTTCAAACATATGTACCGGAAACAAATGCAGCCCTGCAGGCCTCAGTGAATCACAGCAGGCACTTCAGCCCTCCCATGGCCCACGGGCAATGCCCGCACGGGACCCTGGCCCCGAAACAGTCGAACTCGAAATCATATGACCTGCCGATAATATCATCGCACGGAACCATAGGGCAGTTGGAACAGTATGGGTAATCGTACTCCAACACCTCTTTCCGAAAGCCTGCATATTCCTGCGACCTCCAGATCTCCACAAAGTCACTTTCCGAAAGGTTGCCGAAAACTTTCGGCCTTACCACCTTTTCACTGCCATCCATGTAACAGGTATAGCCGTGCCAGAGAAACTGACATGGACTCACATCTCCGTCGGAGGTAACGAACGCTGCCCCTTCCTCCACAAATGCGCATTTCAGCTCATCCGGAGCCATCAACGGGGGAAGATCAAGCTCTATGCCATTAGACTCAGCCTTCCTGCGAGCCTCGGCACATACGGAGCGGACATGAGCGCTCATGGCAACGGCTTCCTTCCTGTCCCACTCGAGAAGACTTGCCAGATGCAACCATACATCTCTTTCACGGGCCTCGGCCTTCATCATTCGACCAAGCTCGGAATATTCCGCCCGCGAACCGTCCGTCCTGATTCTCCATAGCACATCAAAATAATCATGCAGATCCAGTCCCTGCTCTTTTGCCTTACGCTGCCATTTCTGAAAGATCTCCGTGGCAGATGGCGTATTGGGGTTGAACAGCGACTGTCCCTGCATGGCGGGATTATAGGCAAACACATGGGAACAGACCACAAACCCGGCGCCCTGCTCCGCCGCCCAGTCAAGCACAGCCGGAAGCTGCTCATACGTATCCTTCATGAGCACAAATTCGACGCCCAGACGGAGTCTGCGGCCATACTTTTCACCAGCTTCAAGCAGCAGACGAAAACTGCGCGCAAGCCGGTCAACACACGCCTGACCGTGCAGCTCGCCGCAGGTAAGGCCTTGTGGATCAAGAGAATCAACAGAAACACAGAAAGTATCCACTCCGGCAGAAACAAGCCTTTCAGCCAGACTTTCCGTCAGCAAAAGCCCGTTTGTCTGAAACCCGATCCAACCGTTTTTCGGCATACGCTTCCGGGCAAAGGCCGCCATCTCCGCAAGATCGGGATGAAGCAGGGGCTCGCCTATTCCATTAAGAACAAGCACCTCGCAATGTTCAAGTGCGGGCCCCAGTTTCCTGAACGCATCCAGTTTGAGGTCGGTCTCGCCTATCCGGCTGTCCGGGGCGTACTTGACGCACATGGAACACTTCATATTGCACCGGGTGGTTACCTCCACCTGAAGTTTTGACGGGAAAGGCCGTACTGCAGCCCCCCCGCGAACTCCGAGTGCCTTATCTGCACCGCAACATACTTCCTGCGGCTCCACATAGTAAGACATATTGAATTCCTCTATATCGCACGTTTACCCGTATTCGGGCTCCACCCACAGCACATAAGCAGTTAAGCAGAATTTTCTTTTTTTGCCAATTAGCAAAATTATATATTTCCTGACCTAATTACTCCTTACAGCGGGCTTGACCGCAACGCTGATTTCATGATCAAAAACAGCAGTGCAACCCGATTTCAAATCACTATGCCTGCGCAATGTTCCCGCAGACATGACATAAATCAACAAGCAAGGATAATACTATGGAAAACATCACCCTTCAGCCCACAATCATGAATCCGCTGAGCGGCGCTGATTTCCCCCAGGGAACCGAAGTTTTCGTCCCCACCGGAGTCTGCGCAAAGCAGATCCGCTTCAAAGTTGAAAACGACAGACTTACCTATGTTCAGTTCACCGGGGGATGCGACGGGAACCTCAAGGCCATTTCAGCGCTGGTAAAGAACATGGAAGTAAAAGAAATCATTTCCAAGCTGCGCGGGATTACCTGCGGAAAGAAAAACACTTCCTGCGGGGACCAGCTCTGTGCCGCTCTTGCAGAGCACATGTAGCAAGACTCTTCACAGTGCACTCTGTAAAGAAAGGCGTACCCTGCTAAGGGTGTACGCCTTTTTTATTTAAATCTGTTCGTTGAAGCATTACGTGCCATTTCAAAAACATTGCCGTCCCTATTCCTCAGTGCTACCTTCCATACATGCAATTTCAATTTTCCACCGCACCAAAAATAATTTTCGGCCCGGGAACGGCGAAAGCCATACCCGACCACGTATCCAGAATGGGCCGCCGAGCCTGCCTTGTAACCGGCAGCAGGCCTGAACAATTCCAATGGCTCATGGACAGCCTTGAGCACAACGGATTTCAACTGCAACTGATTTTCGTGAAGGGAGAGCCGGATACCGTATTCATTTCCGAATGTGCCGCAAAGGCACGGTCGCAGTCCTGCGATATGGTCATCGCAATAGGCGGAGGCAGCGTGCTGGACGCAGGGAAAGCTCTGGCCGCGCTGCTCACCAATAGCAGAGACGTGCTTGATTACCTTGAAGTGGTCGGCAAGGGGTTGCCCCTTGAAAACAGACCCGCTCCGCTGATCGCCGTGCCCACCACATCCGGGACAGGGTCGGAGGTCACCAGCAATGCGGTACTGCTCAGCCCTGAGCACGGTGTGAAAATCAGCATGCGCTCCACTGACATGATCCCGGATCTGGCAATAGTGGACCCTGAGCTTACCCTGTCCATGCCCCCCAACGTAACGGCGGCGACCGGACTTGATGCCCTGACCCAGCTTATGGAGGCATTTGTTTCCAGATTCGCATCCCCCATTACCAGTCCCCTGTGCAGGGAAGGTCTTTCACATATCGCCCGCGCCCTGCGGACTGCATACACTGACGGAGCAGACATTGAAGCCCGCAGCAGCATGTCTCTGGCAAGCCTCTTGTCAGGCATTGTCCTGGCAAATGCCAGACTGGGGGCGGTGCATGGATTCGCAGCCCCCATCGGAGGACAGTTCCACGCTCCGCATGGAAATGTTTGTGCCGCCCTGCTGCCGCAGGTGATGAGAACAAATATCCGGGCCCTTTCCGAACGGGCACCGGAAAGCCCGGCCCTTGAAGCCTATGCAGAAACTGCCCGCATCCTGACCGGAAACAGTTCCGCCACAACAGCTGACGGTATTGACTGGGTTATGGAAATCTGCTCCGACCTGCAGATACCGGGGCTGGCAGCAATGGGAATTACTGACAAGGACTTCCCGGAACTGGCAGAAAAGGCCGCCCGCGCCAGCAGCATGAAGGGGAACCCCATTGAGCTGACACAAGCTGAACTCATAAAAATTTTAAGGCGGTCATATTAAAATAAAAGGCTTATCTTTCAATCAGATAAGCCTTTTCCACATCCATGTTCACGACATATTTCCTTTGTCTCAATATTTAATACGCCGGACCGCGACTCCTTTCACGATCAGATGCCCTGATTCAACATAAATCAGACGAATGTTCCTGAAGTATCACCGGTATAGATTGCACCGGTCTGGCCCTGATATGCCCGCATGGCCATTCGCTGCAGCACGGACTGTCCGGACTGTCCTTCTTCCTGCTCCTGACCGCTCATCTCACCATTCATATCACTGCCTTTGCCCACGACATCCTCAAGAGAGGCTACTCCACTGGCGAAAGCCTGCTGCAATTCCGAAAAGCTTACGACTCCGTCCTTATTGTAATCGAACTCGTCATATTCTTCATCAGAATCATCGCTCGATTCAGAGCTGGACTGAGAAGATCCGCTACCCGAAGCCGCAACGGTAGTTCCCATACCTTCCGACGGAGCCATGGATGCCATGCTTTCCTCCAGTTCTTGACTGGAAAGATTTCCATCACCATCGGTATCCAGAACACTGAAAAGCTCATCATCCAGCCCGGACTCATGCTGTGAAATCAGGCTGTCTCCGTCAGAATCAAGCTCACTCATAAGAGAATCGATCAGGCTTTCCGAGCCGCTCTGCATCATGACTGACATCTGCCCCATCATGGCCTTCTGCTCCTGGCGGCTTTTCAGGTCGGCAACCATTTCCTCCTGGGAAAGGTAGCCGTCACCGTCCGAATCAATCTCGCTGAAATGATCATCCAGAAAACCGGCTTCATCAATACTGAGTTTACCGTCGCCGTCCGCATCGTTGTCGCTGACAATGGAACTGACGAAATCTTCCGGTGAATCATAATCTTCAGGCCGCTTCATGCGTACCTGATCCATTGAGAACATACTGCTGGCAGTGGAACTGCCCAAAGCTGAAATACTCACGTTCTGCTCCCTGCTTCGCGCTCCTTTGGGAGGGGCAAAAAGTGCCTCATTTCCCGTTCACGATGCAATGCAGCAAAATACACTCCCAATATTATTAAGTTATATTAATTTTTATTTAGATTCATTATTGCATGCACCAAATAAGGAATCAGCAGAAGACTGAATATGGTTTGACAAATAAAACAGATTCAGGCTTACTATGTATTAAGTCTATAAACCAACTTCTGCCGGAGGTGGAACAATGCGCACAATGAAATACTTCACTGCACCCACCATACTAGCCTTAATGCTGGCCGTAACCATTTTTTCAGCTGCCAATGCAACAGCTTACGACGACTATGACTTCTGGATACAGACACCTAACGGATGGACAGAGAACACACAGGGCCTTTCGAACGATCTTAAAAAACAGGTTATTTCCCCCGACCGGAATGCATTCATTGAAGTATATGCAGCCAGGGGCAACAACCCGGGTCTGCAGGCCATTGCGGACGGTATGGAGCAGGGCATTCTCAACCGTGGAGGAGTATATTTCCAGAACAGGCTCTCCAGCCGGAACGTACAGGTTGACGGACATCCCGGTATATTCAGGGAATACAGCTCAAACTACAACGGAAACAGGCTGCACGCATACGGCCTGTACACATATGCCCGTGGAGGGGCTGTCGTAGCCATCGGCGTTTATGTGGAACAACTTGCCGGGCAGTACAGGAATCTGGTTTACAACAGCGTCAACAGTCTGCGCTTCTCTCCGCCACCGACCATGGGCTCAAACGATCCGTACGGTTCCGGAGCAGCTCCATACGGAAACAACGATCCCTATGGATCAGCACACGACAACTGTGATCTGCTCGTCGGGAAATGGCGCTGGTTCACCGGTTCTGTTGCAGAATTCCAACAGGGAGGCAGAATGCCCGGAAACGGCAACAGCTGGAGATGCCTTGATCCCGAAAGACGGACCTTTGAAATAACCTGGGGTAACGGCCGCTATATAGACACCCTGACCATGACTCAGGACGGCAACAGGCTGGATGGAAAGAATCAGATCGGAAACCGGGTTTGGGGAACAAGGCTGTCCGGACCTTCACAGTCGGCTCCTCCGCCTCCTCCGGCACAGCAGGCCATGCCGAAAATGAACTATGCAAAAAAAATAAGCGGCAACATGGGAGCGGAATGGAGGCTGGCCCACGGCAGTCTGAATCCGAGCCACCCAAATGACAACGGAGAATGGGAACTGAGCACTGTTTCTGGAACCACCCTGCGCTTTACCGATCCCTACAACAAGGGTCAGCAGCGTTACAGGGTCAGGATAACGACCAGGGACGGTCAGCAGGTAGAGGAACGCGTTGTAGGCATGTCCGAGCACATCACCGTAAGTCCGGGCATATACAAAATCCAGCTTTTCCCCGAAGGAGGCTATGCCGGCTGGAGGTGTGAATGGCATTGATAAGTTAGTTGAATGCTGATTGCCATAGACGGCATTCAGTTGACAAACTGCCGCGACCTTTGCGGCAGATAATATAAAAAGGGCCGCAATATCTCATGGATAGTGCGGCCTCACTTTTTCAGACTCCATCGCAAGATCAAAGGAGACTACAGCTCCAATTCCATACGCTTCAGCTTCTCGCGCAGGGTTTTGCGGTTGATGCCGAGAATTTCGGCCGCGCGGGTCTTGTTGTTGTTGGTCATTGCCAGCACGTTCTTGATATGCTCACGCTCCACATCTTCCAGAGAACGGTCCACCCGGCCTTCTACCGGCAGACAGAAACGCATGTTGGGGGGAAGATCGTTGACCTCGATGGGATCGTGATCCACGATGACCACCAGCCTGTGAATAAGGTTCTCAAGTTCACGGACGTTTCCGGGCCACGAATAGTTGCGCAGGGCCTGAAGAGCCTCATCGGTCATACATGGAGTGGGCCGCTGCATGGCCTTTGAGAACTTGACCAGAAAATTGCTGACCAGTGTAAGAATATCGTCACCACGTTCTGCAAGGGACGGCACGGGGATGTCGACCACATTCAGCCTGTAATAAAGATCTTCACGGAAAGACCCGTCTTCCACAAGGCGCTTAAGATTCTTGTGGGTTGCAGCCAGAATACGGGTATCAACGGTATGGACCACGCTTGATCCGACTTTGCAGAATTCCTTGGACTGCAGCACTCGAAGCAGCTTGGCCTGCATGTTGGGGCTGGCATCGCCGATCTCATCAAGGAAAATCGAACCGCCGTTCGCTATCTCGAAAAATCCGGCCCGAGCTTCCTTCGCTCCGGTAAAAGCTCCCTTCACATGGCCGAAAAGCTCGCTCTCAACCAGTGAATCGGGAATGGCAGCGCAGTTGACCGGCACAAACGGAGCGGCCCTGCGATCACTATGGTAGTGCACGGCACGGGCAACAAGTTCCTTACCGGTTCCTGAATCACCGGATATGAGCACATTTGCACTGGTTGCCGCGGCCTTGCCTATACGCCTGAAAACCAGCTGCATTCCTGAAGAATTTCCGGCTATTCCGTAAGTTTCATCCGGGACCTCAACGACCTTGACCGCCCTTCTGCGGTTGACCCGCTCCATGATGCGGTCCATGGCATTCAAAAGTTCTTCGGAAGTGAACGGCTTGGGCAGATATTCTCCGGCTCCGTCCTTGATGGCCTCGACAGCCCCGGAAATGGACGGATACCCGGTGATCATCATTATCTCCACATCACGGTGGTTTTCGCGCACGTGCCGGATCAGATCCAGACCGGTCGCCTGAGGCATCCTGAAATCCGTGATAACAATGTCTATCCTGTATTCATCGAGCAGGGGCAGTGCCTCGTCCACCCGCAGACAGGTCAGAACCTCGTATCCACGGGATTCAAGATTGCGCTTGAGCACCTCAAGTGTGCTCTTGCTGTCATCAACTGCTAAAATTCTTATCTTTTCCGTCATTTCGTATCCATCAAGCTATTCAGTTGGCTGGTTACTCTGCAGGCAGGGAAAAGCCACCTCAAAACGGGTTCCCTGTCCCGGCTCACTATGCACCTGAATAAATCCCTTGTGAGCCTTTACAATACCGAGCACGACCGAAAGGCCCAGCCCGGTTCCCTTATCCACATCCTTGGTGGTGAAGAAAGGATTAAAAATCTGCTTAAGGTTGTCAGGAAGAATTCCCGGCCCGTTGTCTTCGACTATTATATAAACATCGTTAGCATTATTCAGTGTCTTTATGTTTAATCGCCCGCCATCGCCCATAGCCTGAATGGCATTCGCCGCGAGGTTTACCATGACCTGCTTGATGTGCTGCGGGTCAGCAGAAATGGGCGGCAGACTTTCATCAAAATCACAGATTATTTCAATATTACTGCGCTTGGCCGCAGTCTCGGTGATACGCAGAGCTTCAGTAATTGTCTCATTAAGGTTGGTCGGGATGAACTGCGGGGGCAACTGCCGACTGAAAAACATTATCTTCTTGATTATCTCCCGCGCATGCAGAGAGGAATCAACAATATTACCGAGATCCATCCTGACCTGATCCGGCAGGTCCGGAGTCTGCAGGGCAAGCTGTGCGTATCCCAGTATATTGGCCAGCGGCTCGTTTATCTCATGTGCTACGCCGGCGGAAAACTGACCGATCTTGGCCAGACGGTCCGCCTGCCTGAGCTGCTGCTCAAGCTGCTTCTTGACCGACTTGATTTCCTTCTTGGCAACAATAATGGATATCTGCTGGGCTGCGGTTGAGAGCAGATCCTTTTCATCCTCAATGAATACGGATTCTCCTTTTCCTACCCGCTCGCCGTTCTCCACGGCAACGGTTATTGAACCGCGGATGTCACTGCTTGATTCAACCGGCTCAACCAGAATATTTTCAGTTTTCCGGAAACCGTCTGTCTCCCAGCTCAGGCTGCCGACCCGCAACCGCACATGGGTACTTTCCGGACTCTGAAAGCCGGAAGGGAGCAGATGGACTATTTTTTCCAGGGTTTCCTGCAGGCCCAGTTCGACATCACCACCAAGCTTGCTGATCTCATAAAGACAGTTCAGCTCCTTGTTCCTTTCAATAAGCGTGAACTTTTCACGGAGCAGCCCTTTCTGCTTGAGCATATGCGAAGTGACATCCTGCCCGACACAGAGAATGCTTATAGTGCTGCCATCAGAATCACTGAGGGCCTTCAGGTGCCAATCTATATATATGTTGTCCCCGCTCCGGGAACGTATTTTTCCGGAAATTCTTGAAATATCACGATGTCCGGCTTTTTCAAGAACGTCCTTCCTTGCCTGTTCACGCCGTTCCTCAACAACGAAGGTTTCGAACCAGTCGAGTCCGGCCAGCTCCTTCATGGTATAGCCGGTTAGTGATTCGAGTCTTGAGTTGCCGTGAATTATCCCGCCGTCCAGATCAAGGGTGACCACGATGCCGTGGCTGAGCTGCATTATGGTGTCGTAATATTCCTGAAGATTCATATGTCCGTCCTCATTTATCAAGAATAAGGCGAATTTATATGCGAGTAAAGTAGTAGCGGACGGTCCGGCGCTGGAGGTAGCCGGACCGTCCGCCGCGTTTGGGGGTACGTTACCGTATTATTAATGACCGATATTGAGTCCCCATCCTTCGAAGACAAACAGGATGGCAAATCCGTACCATAATGTGTAAACCACGTAGAAGATCAGCGAGAATATTACCAGACCGAGTTCATCCATGATGTTGAGCGGCTCGATCTCATAATAGTTGTATGCTGTTTCCACGGCTCTCTTCATTACGTTCGCGGTAACCTTTGCTACCTTGAACTCTTCCTGCCCATTGAGTGCCTTTTCCATCAGCTTAAGGCTGGTCCACCAGTTATAGGTGGCCCGACGGGCTTCAATACCGTACTTGTCTTCAATTGCCTTGGCATTGTTGTGATACATGAGGTCCGCATCATCAAGGCTGGTATTCAGTATTGCCGCAATTGATCCGCTTACCTGAAGTTCCCTTCCGCTCAGCTCGGTCTTGACTCCGGCCTTCTCGAACTGCCTTGCGGACTGCTCGGCCTGCACGGAAGAAGTGTAATTCAGCTTGAGGGTGAGGTCCTTGGTTCCAAGCTTCTTTACATCCTCACGCATGACCGGGATGTAGTTTACAGAGCCCTTGGAGATGGAGTTGTACATCGCGTCAAGGTAAGCCATGGCGTTTCTGCCGTCGAATATGGGCTGGAACATAACCACGAGCACTGCAAAGAAGAGCCCGAGAAGAGCCAGACCGCCGGTAAATTCTTTCTTGTTGACTATCATTTTAGTGCGCTCCTTCTGACTTGAGATTCGGGATATTCTTGAGGAAGGTGCCGATTACCCATATGGAGAATCCGCCGATGACTATGAAGAAGGCCCAGATTCCGATGGAATCAAGCACTCGACCCAACGAAGGAGAGACGGGAATGTAGCCCATTTCGCCAAGCTTTCCGGGCAGAGCGAAGATACGGTTTACGAAGCCGGCCAGAACTGCCATGGCGTAGAAACCGCGGATGGTCACACCGGGAACGACCTTGGTCACAAGCGCACCTATCTGGATACCCAGCAGGGAACCGAGCAGCATGCCCATGGCCAGAGTGTAGAAAATGAAGCCGTAAATGGCGTACTGACTGATGGATGCAAAACCTGCGGTAAAGACAATCTGGAAGATGTCGGTACCAACGGTGGTCATGGAAGACACGCCGAGCACGTATACAAAGATGGGGAAGGTCAGGAAGCCGCCGCCGACACCCATGATACCGGCAGCAAGACCGACCAGCGCACCGGAGAGCACCAGGAAGATCCAGGAGATCTGACGGCCTCCGGGGGTAAGATCCTGATCGAACTTCACCATGGGGGGGAAGTTGATGGACTGCAGGGACTTGCTCAGGGAACCGAGTTCAGCACCTTCTCCACCTCCGTGAGCTCCTCCGCCGAATCCGGACTTACGGGCCTTCAGGTAGTCATACATGGCATAGGTGCCGAGGAAACCGAGCATGAGAGAGTACACGGTGGTGATGAACGCATCAGACAGCACCGGGTTGATCTCATACAGCACGCGGTTGATAACACCACCGGCCGTAGCTCCTAGAATGGCACCGATAAGGAAGACCACTGCCAGCGGCACGGAAACGTTACCCATCTTGCGGTGAATAACACTGCCCATGATCGCCTTTGCGAAAATATGGAACAGGTCGGTACCAACGGCCAGAATCCCCTTGATACCGGCACTCATGAGGGCGGGAGCGATGATGAATCCGCCGCCGGCACCGATACAGCCGGTGATAAGTCCGGCTCCAATACCAATGGCGATGGAGACCATGAAAATACCGAGACTGTAGAAAGCCGGGCTGTAGGCTTTCTTGCCGCCGAGCAGATCCGGGAGCACCGGAGCAATGTCATCGGCAAAGGCTATACCGCCCAGAATAACGGGGATGAGCATAAGCCCGAGCAGCATGCGCAGCTTTCTGCTGCCCATGATCGCCTTGGCGTTGTCGATCTCCCAGCGGGCCATGTATCCGGCCCCTGCCATCATAAACTTACCCCATTGATTGAAAAAACCCATGGTTATCCTCACATGTTCAATTTGGTTGTTGTACCCTTGACCCGAACGGACTCTTACGCCTTACCGAACGGACCTTTATTCCTGCGTACGGCTGCATCGCTGATTTTTCCTTCTATCTCTTCCACATCAGTCGGTTTAAGGAGGTAGTCACAGGCCCCCATAGCCAGACAGGATATGACAATATCCGAGTTGATGTGGGCTGTGAGCATCAGGACCGCAACCTGCGGATACAGCCGCTTTATTTCTCCAAGAAGCCGGACACCGTCCCTGCCTGGCATTCTGACATCCAGCAGAACAACATCCATTTCTTCAAGCCTGAGTGTCTCCATGGCTTCACTCGCGCATGAAGCCGTGCTGACACACATCCCCCGTTTCTCCAGCCTTCTGGACAGCACACGGGAGAAATCAATTTCATCGTCAACCAGAAGAACCCTTATCCCTTTCACGGACTCCCTCCTTCCGGGTGCACGCCCGCCGCACTTTCTCCAGCAGCAGGTTGAAATCCACCGGCTTGGACAGATACTCTGCCGCACCCAGCCTGATGCTTTCGGCAGCCGCCTTTTCGCAGCCATGCCCGGTAAGCATCAGCACCGGCAATTCCGGATCCAGCATCCTGAACACTTTTAAAATTTCTATCCCGTCCATCCCTTCGAGTTTCAAATCAAGTACGGCCACATCAAATTGCTTTTCGCGGAGCATCCTCACCGCATCCTCGCCGCGATAGGCCGTTTCAACGAGAATGCCCCGCCTGCCCATGCGTTTGCGAAGAACTTCGGCAAACCCGACCTCGTCGTCCACCATGAGCAGTCTTATTTGTTTTTCACCGTCTTTCATCTTCAACTCGCTTGCCCCCGGATCACTCCGCAGGCCCTCCGGTGACACCGACAGCCCTAGGCCATGCGGTGGGTGATATCGTCGATACGTGCTTTGACCTCTTCCTCTTCATGGTCGTGATGAAGTTTCACGGCCTGCCTGATCTTCGCTATGAGGTCATCAATTGAACACGGCTTCATCAGATAATCGAAAGCTCCGTTCTGCATACCGTCGATGGCCGATTCCACAGTGGCATGACCGGTAAGCATAATGACTTCCACTGTTGGGAAATCCCGCTTGATGTCCCGAAGAACTCCGAGCCCGTCCTTGACCGGCATCTTCATATCCAGAATTACCACCTCGATTCCGGGAGTCTCCTCAAGAACGCGCATGGCAGCTTCTCCGCTGAATGCCTGATGAACCTTCATGTTGCGCTTCTCGAGCCTTTTGGACATAGCCTCGACAAAAGCTTCCTCATCGTCCACGAACAAAATAATTGCGTCCGTCATGCTTAATCCTCCTTGTTATATTCCTGACCGTTACCGGACCGGGGCAGGGGCAGCCTGATATAGAATCTGGCACCGAGCCCCACTCCGCTTTCAACTTCAATTTCTCCGCCCATCTGGTGAATCAGCCCGTAACAGATGGACAGCCCCAGACCGCTTCCCTTGCCCACAGGCTTGGTGGTGAAGAAGGGGTCAAAAATACGCCCGAGATTGGATTCGGGAATTCCCGGACCGGTGTCCGCCACTGTGACAAGAGCCTGTCCGTCTTCAGCACGGCAGCTGATCGTAAGCTTCCCCCCTTCAGACTCCATGGCCTGAATGGCGTTATTGACAAGATTCAGAAAGACCTGCTGCAGCTCGGATACCGAAGCCCGCACCAGCGGCATGTTGCGGTCCAGATCGAGCGAAAGGCTGACCTGCGCGTATCGGGCCTGCTGCATTGAAATTTCAACGACCTCCTCGATAAGTGCAGGCAGAGAAACTTCGGCAATCCTTGAGTCGGTCTGGCGGGCGAAACTGAGCAGCTTGTGGGTGATGTCCTTGCAGCGTCCGCCCTGAGTGCGCACCTGCTCCAGAGCCCGGCTGATTTCGGCATAGCAGGACATGTCCCTGCCTTCGTCTTCCAGCAGATCGCTGACCCAACCGGCCTCTTCAATCATGATGGCCACCGGGTTGTTGATTTCGTGGGCTATACCGGCTGCCAGCTCTCCGATGGAAGCAAGCTTGCCGGTCTCAACCATCTGCCTGTTCATCATGGCGTTTTCCTCGTCGATGATACGGAAACGGGTCACGAGCTTCCTTGAGAGGTAAAGAGCCATCACAATTATGCCCAGGCCTCCGGTAAGGAAGATAACCAGGGTAAAGAACTCGCTGCGGATCATGGCGGAAAAGGCATCGCTGGCGTTCTGCTGATAGACCAGCTTCCAGTCCCCGCCCTTGAGCTGGGAACTGACGGTCACATACTTTTCACCATCACTGCCTTTGGAGAGCTGGATGGTCACGCCTTCAGCCGTAAGCGGCTTGCGGACTGTTTCGTAAGGGGTAAGGACGAGGTTGCTGTCCCGGCTGGCCGGAGGCTTGGTTTGAAACACCCCGTTCCTGTTGAGAATGTAGGCATAGCCGGTTTCACCGATGCGGATGTTCTCTACGAGATGGGAGAAAGCCAGAAAATCAATGGTGGCGCGCAGGGTCCACCTGTGTTCGCCTTCACCGCTGTTGACGGCGATTATGAAATGCGGAGACTGGCGCAGTCCCATGAAAACGTCGCTTATCCCGGTAACCTTGTCGCGGCTGTTGAGATACCAGTCGGCGTTTGAGTAATCAGCACCAAGGAGATCGAAGGGACCTGCGTAGGCAACCTGCCTGCCGGCCCTGTCGATGACTCCGAAATCCACGAAGATACGTCCGTACTGCTGCTGCATGGACTTGAGAGTCTTCTCCAGAAACTGCGGATCAGTAAGCTGCCCGTAGGTGAACGCACGGGTGAGAAACTGTACCTCGCCCTGCTTTTCGCTGAGGAAGTTGTTTACGTTGTCCTTGTGCTTATCAACGACTTCGGCCAGGTGGGCATAAACTTTGGAGCGGTAGATGGAACGGAACTGATCGAAAATCAGCCCGCCCACAAGAATAAGAGGCGCGATGGAAACCGTGATTACGATAAGCGCGATCTTGCGGGAAAGCTTGTCGTAGGGGGTTCTGTTTTCAATCTGCATGCTTTTGTTCCACTCTGCTCTTTACGTTGTTTTACGCCTGCCCCGTGTGGGCGGTCCGTAATCCCCCTTGAGCAAAGGGTGTGCCACAAACATCATCCGGGCAGATCCGCCCCGGGCACAAATTTCTATACATAACCACACAAAATTAAAGACTTTATACAGACAACTTAAATCTCGCTTATATAATGTTGCAGGCTCAAACTGATGCCCGGAATAATACCTTATCAACACTCACACAGGGCTATATCGGTTCATTTCACCCCACCGGCACAAAACGCCCCACATTCTCAGTTGCAAGCCCACAGCCCACGCCTGTTACCTTTTTCACAAGGAAACAAGTACCCATCCGCAAAGCAGCGGGGCAAAACACCCCGCTCACCATATGCAACCGTATCTGGAAGCATATCCGGGGATCTCAGAGAGCATTATTTTTATTTACATCCATTGCCGGAGCACACAACCGGGACATTTATACCCGCCAGAATAAACCAAATAAATCAAATGATTAATACAAAACAGCCGTGTGAGCAGCCATATTTATCGACCAAATAGATCTGATTTTGGCATGCTCATTGTAACTGCAGATTCAAAGCAACGGAGAAAGGTCATGAAAAACATTCGGATACTTCTTGTTGATGACGAAGACGGCTTCTCCTCGGTTCTGGCCAAACGGCTTGGAAGGAGGGCTGTGGACGTGACCACCGCAGCGGGCGGAGAGGAAGCGCTTCAATGTCTTGATACCGAACTGTTTCAGGTGGTTGTGCTGGATATGAAAATGCCCGGCATGAACGGTCTGCAGGTCTTGAGGATCATCAAAAACCGTTATCCGCAGGTGGAAGTAATTCTGCTTACAGGCAATGCGGACATGGACAGTGCAGTGCAGGCCATGACTGCCGGTGCTTTCGACTTCATGCTCAAACCGGCCAACACCGAAATCCTGATGAACAGGATCGTCGATGCGGCGAGATCAAGTCAGATACTCAGAGACAAAGCAGTCTAACTGCATAAAAACAGATTCAATTGATGACCGGAAATAAACAGGCATTTTGTTTGCGCAGAATTACCGTGGGTATCCTGGGAAAGCTGTGGAGCTCCTTCAAGGACCTGTTGCCCATCATTCTGGTGATCGCATTTTTTCAGATCATTGTTCTCAGACAGCCCCTGCCGAACCTTGGGGAGGTCGTTTACGGCGGCGTCCTTGTGGTTCTTGGACTGATGCTTTTCATCCAGGGACTTGAAATGGGCCTCTTCCCGATCGGGGAGGAAATGGCCCGTGCCCTGGCCCGCAGGGGAAGCCTGTTCTGGCTGCTGAGTTTCGCCTTTCTGCTCGGCTTTTCGACTACGGTTGCAGAACCCGCGTTGATCGCCGTTTCAGCTGAGGCTGCCAATATTGCCGCGCAAGGCAATCTGATCGCTCCCGGAGAAGAGTCACTCAACAGGTACGCACTCGGACTTCGCCTGTCGGTGGCCTTCTCCGTCGGAGTGGCGATACTCATAGGAGTTCTCAGGATACTGCGCGGTTGGCCCGTACACTATCTGATCATAGGCGGCTATGTGGTTGTAATGCTCATGACCCTTGTCGCTCCCGAAGAGATCGTGGGCATAGCCTACGATGCCGGTGGTGTTACCACCTCCACCGTCACCGTTCCTCTGGTAGCGGCTTTGGGAGTAGGTCTGGCTTCAATCATCAAAGGACGCAGCCCGTTGCTGGACGGTTTCGGACTGATCGCCTTTGCCTCCCTCCTTCCTATGATCTTTGTCATGGGGTACGGACTGACCGTTTTCTAATAATCAGGCCGTTCCAAGGTGCCCGGAACGGCCTGATATAAATTTCAAAGAGAGGAAGGCACTATAATGGCATTCCTGATTGAATTCGGACAGGTGTTCCTTGCCACCATAAAGGACATCCTGCCCATACTGATTCTGATTACGTGCTTTCAGCTCTTTGTTCTGCGCCAGTCCATTCCCAACCTGCGCAGCCTCATAATCGGGGGAGTGTATGTTGTTATAGGACTGGCAATGTTTCTGATCGGCCTGGAAAAAGCGCTGTTTCCGATAGGCAGGATCATGGCGACCCAACTCTCCGCGCCTTCGCTGCTGGCGGGCGAAGGCGGGGTCGCCGCACTCAACGACTGGACTGACTACGGATGGGTATACCTGTTCGCCGCCATGATAGGGTTTTCCACAACCATTGCGGAGCCCTCCCTGCTGGCAGTGGCACTCAAGGCCAGAGAAGTCTCGGGCGGGGTGATCAGCCAATGGGGGCTGCGCATCACCGTGGCTGTCGGAGTAGCAATAGGCATTTCGCTGGGCGCCTTCCGCATTGTGACGGGAACCCCGCTCTACATATATATTCTGGCCGGATATGTGATTGTGATCATCCAGACATTTCTGGCGCCGAAACAGATTATCCCACTGGCCTACGATTCTGGCGGGGTGACTACCTCCACAGTGACCGTTCCGCTGGTTGCGGCCCTCGGGCTGGGACTCTCCGAAACAGTTCCCGGAAGAAATCCGGCACTGGACGGTTTCGGACTGATCGCCTTCGCCAGTCTGTTTCCAATCATAACTGTCATGGGATATGCTCAGTACACCCATTTCATGGCCGCACGCAGGGCAAAGCGCAGACCGGCAAGTAAACCGGTCGGCAGTGTCGGCTATTGCGGCGAATCAAAAATACAGACTTCTGCATCCTGACAACAGGACAGAGCACGTGCGGGCCTGAAAACATCAGGGAGATAAGACATGCGATTCAAGATCATCTTTGCCCCGGTAAAACCGGACAAGACCGATGCGATAGTAGACGCGGCCAAGGCTGTCGGAGCAACCGGCGCAACCATTATCCCTGCAAGGGGAACCGGGATGCGCGAAGCCAAGACCTTTTTCGGGCTGACCCTTGAAGACCAGACCGACATAGTGCTCTTCCTGCTTGAAGAGCACATGGTCAAGCCGGTCATGGAGGCTATCAGGACCGCCGGGGAATTTCACAAGCCGGGAACAGGCATCGCCTTTGTCCTGCCCGTGGAAAACGTCCTCGGCATGGAAAGCCAGATCGAAGTTTTCAAAAACAAAGTCCGCGACAGTTATTTTTAGGGAGATCAAGTGATGAGTTCACTCATAGTTCGTGTGCGTGATGTGATGCACTGTGACGTTCAGAGCATAGACGGCATGGCTACGGCAAAGGAAGCGGCGGAGATGATGCGCAGAGCAAAGATTTCCGAACTGCTGGTCAGCAAAAGAAACAGCGATGATGCTTGGGCGATCGTGACCGTCAGTGACCTTGTAAGCAAGATCATCGTCCCGGACCGGGATGCGGCCTCAGCCTATGTATATGAAATCATGACCAAGCCCGTAATTACGGTTCCAGCCGATATGGATATACGCTATGCTGTACGCCTGTTGCATCGCACAGTGGTTCACCGTGCCCCGGTTGAACACATGGGTGAGATCGTCGGCATGATCACCTTGGAGTCGCTCATACTTGATAACGACCTGCTCTGAGCAGGTTATTTTGAGAAACTCGCCCTGTTGAACGCTATAAAATTTACCTGAAAGGATTCATCATGTGGGGAATTTATTCGGCACTCAAGGCGGCTTTCCACCGGAAACGAACCTGCCCCAACTGCGGGACAGTAAATATCATCAAATACGGAGACAAGCTTAAAACGGTCACCTGCTCCAAATGCGGAACCAAGCTGCCTGCTCCCAGGGAACAGATTTAACAGCCAGACAGACCATTGCCCTAAAGACACACGGATCGACATACACAGCCCGACATTTGACCACACCAACAACCACATGTCGGACAGGAAACGGCGGATCACCCCATCCGCCGTTTCGCTTTTTCTGAGGCAACCATGCGAAGCAGCAGGGAAAATACTGCGATAAACAGCAGGAGAACGCTGCCGTAATCATCCCCGGACCCAATCACACAGCCGCTGGCCCCGCCCGAAGAGGAAAGACCAAGTATCTGGGGATCGTCTATGATTCCGACTTCAGGGTTTTCATCGTAAAGCCCGCCGTCTTTCACAACCGACACGACATAATACGTCGTAGTCGCATTCAATGAAGTTACACTGTCCAGAAAACCTCCGCTGACATCCGTCAGCCACCAATTTCCATCGCTGTAATCTTCAAACCCGGCGTAGGTAAACGGCTTGTTGGTCCCGTTGCTGTATAGTTTGGAAAGTCCCAGTTCTCCGGCCTTGACCGCAGGAAGGCCATCAACGGCGTAACGGACACTTACAGTTCCGTTTTCCGAAGTCTGCAGCCTGAAGGAAGATTCCTGACTGTAGACATCCTCAAACGCTGTTCCGTAACCTGCGTTGACACTCTGGGCACTCTGCTGCTGGCTTGTCTTGCTTAGAAATGTGGAGACAGGAGCACCGGGCTGATCAGGATTAAGCCCGATATCGCCTTTAGTCGGGGTTTCCCCGGTCATACCGCTGACGACCAGAGCATACGGCTGCGGCCCGTTCGGTATGTTGTAAGCCGTAACTTCAACCGTGTAGGTCCCGGACTGAGGTTTGGCCACGGTCACTGAAACCGTATTGTTCAGACGGTCAAACCCGGTGGATGGAACGGTTGTTCTGAAGTTCGCTATCAGCCCCGGAGTGACGGAAGCCTCCTGCCAGATTCCCGATGACTTGATCAATCCGCGGGCAGTGGGGTTACCGTTCTGATAATAAACTCCGAGCTGCTCGCTGCTCTTTTCCACCGAGATCACGATACTTCCATCAGTCAGGTCAAGCCCCACCGGCAGGGCATATTCCCCACTGGGAATATAGGCAAAGGATTTCCTGAATATCTCGTCTCCTACTCCACCGTCGTATTTGTAAACGACTACGGATACGGGAGAAAGAAGTGATCCGCTGTTATAAAATGCGAGTACAACCGACTCCAGCGTACACGGATAGGATGGCGGAGTAACATGAAGCCCGATCACTTCCCCGGTATAAAACCCGTTCACACTGCTGACGAGCTGAACTTTGGTCAGCGGGCTGGAATTAACCGCATTGTCCGGATAGACCCAGATTCCGTCCGGCTTTTTGACCCGCAGATCAAGATCGTTCACCAGCCCGCCGGCAGCAGCAACTGTCCCCGGATAATCGGTCCAGCCAAGGGTTGCCTTGAACGGTTCCTCATCATTCTCAACCTGAAAGGAAAATGTTCTGGAATATCCGGTAGCAGCTGGAGCAGAATCCGTAATATCGTAATAGTTTATCTTATAGCTGCTGTCGGAATTTATTGATGCTTCAAAATCCAGCCTGCCCCACCCCTGAACGAAATCAGGAGCAGAAACAACTTCCTGCGTATCCCCAGTTCCGTACTGCCCGGGAACTAGCGAAACAGCACCGTGTACGAGTGCCGTCTTGATCAATGCAGCACTGGGGTTGGAAAAACCCTCCTCCTTCATGAGATATTCACGCATAATGGCGGCTGTTCCGGCCACAAGCGGAGTGGCCATGCTGGTTCCACCTGACCAGTAATAGTACTGGTTGAAAGCCCCCCAGCCGTTTCCGAGCTGCTGTGACGCCCGTGTTGAAAGTATGTTGGTCCCGGGAGCGACTATTTCCGGCTTGTAACGGCCGTCGATAGTCGGTCCGCGGCTGGAAAAAGCAGCGATGCCGTAAGGCTTGTCGGATAAAAGATCGGACCCCACCGGATCGGCATATGTTCTGAAATCTGACCAGACCCTGGTTGAAAAACCCTCGCCCTCCGCCATCCGGTAGGACTCGGAGGCTCCGACAGACAGACAGTTCTTTGCCGTTGCCGGGGTATCTATACAATATTTATCGATAACCCCGTTCATATCCTTGTCGTATCCGGCATTTCCCACAGCATAGAGGACGAGAAAATCCTTGTTGCTCCACATGAACTGGTCGACGTTCAGGCTCTCGCTGGAATAGTCGCCGACCCCGCTGGTTCCCCAGCTGTTGGTATGTATTCTGACCCCGGCATCATAAGCAGGCTGGAACAATTCATTCAGGTCCGAAGGTATTCCGGTAAGAGCCCCGTTGCCGGCAGCCACTCCTGCTGACTGAAAATATATTTCAGCCTTTGGGGCCACTCCGGCATAGCAGGTGGATGGAAAACTGTTTGTCGCTGGCGAGGCTCCTGACATCAAACCGTTGCCGCACATTATTCCTGCAACATGGGTTCCGTGCCCACTGTAATCGACCTGCTCGGCGCCGGTCAGGGTTACATAGCCGATCACCCGTGTGCCACCTTGTCCGTCACTGAAATCAAGGTGCATGTTGCTGCTGTCTCCGGTATCAATCCCGCTGTCGCAGGCCCCGACAATCTGTCCTTTTCCCAGAAGTCTGGTGCCTGAGACAGGCCAGGTCTTGGACTGCTCGGAGCGGATTTCACTTATCCCGGTTGAAATATTGTTTCCGGTACGGTGTTTCGGGGCACGCTCAATCCACTTCACCCCGAAGATATCTTTCAGGCCCGAAACCTTTGCAACAGGTATACGTACGGTGAGGACACTGTTCCACTCCGAAGAGGAACTTGAAACAACCTGTCCTCCTGCGGCAACGATTTCATTACCGATATCGGGAACATCCTCACCGGGAAATACCACCACACGGACATCAAGCTTTCCGCCCTGTTCCTGCAATGTATCGGAGGTTATGTCATAGATTCCGTCGGACAGCTTAAGGTCCGCCGCATACTCGCCGATGTAACGGACGAAATCCAGGGCCCGGATGGAATCAACCTTGGACTCACCGGCTTTGACTATAAATGCGTACTGCGGGATATAATCATAAAATTTGCCGCCCAGAGCTGAAACGGACTCCTTCCAGCCGGACTGTAGCGGTCCGCTGAACTGTACGATGTAATAATTATATTGTTCTTCAACGACAACCGGTGAAGCAAACGAAAAAAGGCGGGCAAAAAAGCTGGGAGCTGCAGACTGGGTGCCGGAATCAGTTGAGCTGCCGGATGTATTTTCGGATGAAGGCAGCAGGACCGGTTCGAGGCTGCCATGGACCGGATCTACCTGCTTATTTCGAAGGAAAAGTTTAGGAGAACTGTCCTCTTCATCGGTGGCGGAGCTGGAGAAAGGCAGACACACTATGCACATGAAAATGCACAGGCATAAAACAACGGCAAATCTGGGTAAACGCACTACAGTAATCTCCGACTTACATTTGGTCGGGATTCAATATGTAAAATTATTATACTGTGTCAACAAACTCTCAAGAACAGTCAAACAGTTGCACCTCAAATATGTGAGCACAAACTTACACACAAAGCTAAATCACCAGCATACTTTATTGCGCTCATTCATGGATCAGCACCTACAGAAAAGAATATGCAGGGCATTATTTACGGTGCTTTTTTCAATACGGATATTGCCACAACTCCGGCATGAATATTTAACGTGCTGCATTTTCGCAGCGTTCAGCCCGAAAAGCATCAGGCGCATCATGGCTTGAACTGTTCAAAATCACTGAAAAAACGTTTCCGGTATTTATCCACCTGAACCTGATTGGTCATGATCATGTCCAGTTGTCTGGTATGGGTTATCAGGTAACCTAGAATCTTGAGATGGTATTCCATGTCCTCGCGAGTGAGTCCCTCAAGGCGGGCATTCAGGTTGTCCTCACGGATGCGGACCCTGAAATCAAACTCCTCCAGAATTCCGCCGATGAAACGGGCGCGCAGGATCTTCCGTTCCGGGTTGGCAGCCCCGCCCTTGAACTGGAAACTGGCATAGTTCTCGGATGTGCGTTCCCCCACGAGGGATTCCACGGAACAGAAATGGAACCCGAAGCGCGATTGCAGACAGCAGTAATTTTCTGAAATCATGAAATAATTTTTCTGGGCATAGCTGGACCTTGATGCCACGTTAAGGTTCGGGTTCATGGTCGCCTCAAACATTACCGACATCAGCCCTTTCCCATGAATTGCCGGAGGACCGTCCCAGGGAACAGCCTGCATCCCGGCCCAAAGTGCGCGCATGGGTATGGAGCGGACATGCTCCATGAACACGCACTTCTGATTTATATCCCCTTCCGCGCCGACACCGTTACCTAGGTCCAGAATCCAGAACTGCTTGGGAACATTGCAGACAAGCTGTCTGGATGCCGCCATCAGGTGCTCGTCGCTGGCCCCGAATCCGAACATCTCCCGCACGGCCATTTCATGGCAGAAACGCATGATGTCATGGTAGGTCCTGCATTTGGAAGGCCGGAAGTCCGGAGAATCCGGGTCGGTAAGATTCAGGCGGACAATGTGGCGTGCCGCCATGCGCAAAGCCCTTTGTACGGGGCTTCCCTTCATGAGCCGTTTACGCGGCTTTTCGGTCAGCAGGGCCTCAACCGGACCCAAGTAGACTGCATGACCGTCCGCATCAACGGTCACAATCTGCCCCTGCTGCAGTTTTTCAAGGGCATCCGTGACTCCGAACAGGGCCGGAACACCGAATTCCCTGGCCACGTTCGCAAGATGCCCGGCCATACCGCCCTGCTCGGTGATAACCGCGCTGCACCTGTCCAGCAGTGCCGCACGGCTGGGCAAAGCCTGCTTCAGAACCATGATGCCGCCATCAGGAAAAGAAAGCTTGTCCGCGCTCTTGCGTACGGGAAACACCGGTCCGACACCGACTCCCGGACTCGCGGTGCGCCCGCCGGAAAGCAACGGGGCAGGCAGATCAGGATTATCAATGCTGTGGTCAAAACCGTCTTCAATGAGCATGAGCGGACGGCATTGCAGCAGATAAAAAGTACCGTCCCCGGCAATGGCCCATTCAATATCCTGCGGCGCACCGAAATGCTCCTCAATCTTCACTGCGGCCTCTGCAACCATAATAGCCTGTTCGTCGGTCAGGGACGGTTCCAGACGGCTGTCATCAAGCTGCTCAGTCCTGCACACACCTTCGCCTGCATCACAGACAAAGCGGTCCCTCTTGTCGGCAATAATCTTTCGCAGCACCTGCCCTTTCGAAAGCGGGCTGACGGAGAATTCATCCGTCTCCGCAGAGCCGTCCACCACTGCCTTGGGCAGACCCCAGACGGAATAAACCGTGACGTTCCTGTCCCGGACATTCACCGGACTCCGGGAGTAAGCAACCCCCGACGCAACAGGGGCAACCATTTCTATGCAACCGACGCTCATGGCCACGTCTTCATCCCTCAAACCGCGGTTGTTACGGTAAGCCATGGCCTGCATGGAATATTTGGACGCCATGACTTCCTTGACCGCTTCCAGAAGAGAACCGCGCTCGACATTAAGAATTGACCGGTACTGCCCTGCAAAGGTAGCTCCTTCATGGTCCTCTCCCAGCGCGCTTGAACGCACCGCCAGATTCACTGGCCTGCCGAGATCAGCACTCAGTCGATCATAGGCGGCGTAAATAGCCCCAGCGACATCTTCAGGCAGAGGGGACTCCATAATTAGTCCCATTACCGAAGAGGATACCTGAAAGACTTCATCCCGATTCTTGTAATCAGTGGCCTGAATCCTCCGGTCTATTTCAGTCTGCAGCCCGTTCTGCTCCATGAACCTGCGAAATGACGCTGTCGAGACCACGAATCCGGCCGGAATCCTGAACCCGAGGCTGTGCCCAGCTTCCCCGAGCATAGCCATCTTGGGTCCGCACAGGTCAGCCTGATCGCGGCCCACACGGTCCAACTCAAGGACAAGTTCGCCCTCCCCGGAATAGTGGGCAGGTTCTATCTCCGCGGCAATACTGTCCTGTATCTCGCTATACCGTTCAAAAAGCCGCGAATATCGTTCCGGATTGAGTTCATTGAGATGCTTTACCATCTTGAAAGTGGACACAGAAATTCTGGTACACAGAGCGCGGACATAATGCATACCGTACGGGCTGACCCCGCGCAGAGCTTCCTCCAGCTCGGCAATGTGCTCGTGAGTTCTGGTGTTGGCCTGAATAAGCTGACGGAAATTATTATAGCGGGCAGTCAGCAGATTTCGGGCTTCTTCCGGATCAATACGTACTTTTTTCCTGCCGAACGGCAGCCAGTCGAACAGACTCATGAATAATCAACCTCTTACGTCACGGTACGACACAACAATTCAGCCTTGATAACGCAGATTGCATCTGTGCAGTATAAGCATATCTCTCAACGGATATGCACTGCAATCAAAACCGGACACAAAATCCTGCTTATCCGAAGAATATTCATGAATAGTATAGAGCAGGCCCGCCAACAGGTAATTGCACTGGGATTCTGGATCAGTGCGGTACAGTCCGACAACATGCACCCGCCGTGGGATGGTGCCACACTGGGCGGCCGCCAGCGCATGAAGGGCTACGACGGCTACAGGCTCTGGGATAAGGCAGACATATACACAGTGCGGAATACCGCTAAATCTCCAAAGGGAATCCGTTCAAGGACCTGAAAATAGCCCACGTGGACTGGATACAGTTCGTGCTCTACGGCGAGGCCGGACGGGTTGCCCCAGATGGCCGCTGTCTGAACTGCATCCGGGCATGAAAAACTATGCCGGATTTGCCTTTGCCGCCTTCGTAAACAAATACCCCGGCCGCATGGACTGGGCCTTTTCGCCCGAATCATGGTACATCAGGGCTGGTGGTCTCAGTCTTTTTGACCTTCAACCTGCTTATTTTTAAAAAAATTTAACATTTCCCCAAAAAAATATTGACTTGTCCAGCACATTTCCATAGAAACACTCCTCGTGACGTCGGGATGTAGCGCAGTCTGGGAGCGCACTTGAATGGGGTTCAAGGGGTCGGAGGTTCAAATCCTCTCATCCCGACCACTTCAAAAAGAGACCCCGGGATCAGATCGATTCCCCTCTTTTGAAACACCGTCACCCAAGGCTTTCGACGAAGCTCCTGCTAAAGCAGTCGAGCATGCCTGAAAGGGCATTAACGCTAAAGAAGGCCAAAATATACCGGATGCTTCCGTGGCTCAGTCGGTAGAGCGCGTCCTTGGTAAGGACGAGGTCAGCAGTTCAATCCTGCTCGGAAGCTCCAGCGAGTATCAAGCGCCCTGTTTCGCAAGAAGCAGGGCGCCTTTCTTTTTGAACGATTAAGCACTAATCCTCGCCAATATCTTCAGCCCAGAGTTCAGGCTTTTCCGCCTGCAAAGTTTCCATAAGGGCGATACATTCGGGATGATCCAGTATATCCACCTGCACTCCCCTTGATTTCAGAAATTCCTCATTTCCGCCGAAAGTCCTGTTCTCACCGATGACCACCCGCGGGACTCCGAACTGAACAATGGTTCCAGAACACATCATGCAGGGTGACAGACTCGTATAAAGGACTGTATCCTTGTATGTTTTCTGACGCCCGGCATTGCGCAGGCAATCCATCTCGCCGTGAGCAATGGGGTCACCCTTCTGCACCCGCTGATTGTGCCCGCGCCCGATAATTTCTCCCCCACGTACAAGCACCGCGCCGATTGGCAGTCCGCCTTCGTCATAACTCTTTTTGGCCAGTCTGTAGGCCTCGTTCATAAATTCAACATCCTTATCAAGCACGACAAACTCCTTCTGGCTTATAAGTCTGCAAGATTGCTCAAACTGCTATTTTTATTTCAACCACAGTTCTCAATGCGTTTCAACCTGCAATCCGCCCCTGCTCATGAACAGGAAAACCAGTGCAGCCACGCCAGTACCGATAGCGGCCATCTGCAGAAATCCGCCGTAACCGAACATATCAACCATGACTCCCCCCAACAATGGGCCTAAAAATGATCCCATATGAACCGTGAACATCATCATATTCACGTTGAAACTGCGGAAGCGGGGCTCGCTCACGGTAAACATCAATGAGTTCAAAGCCGGAGCACTCAGCCCCATACCTATGCCGAAGACAGCGGCAATCGGCAAGAGCATGGCCTCGTCAGACAGCCCCATAAGCATGAGAAACCCCACAGCATTGATCAGGAATGCCGCGACAATAAGTCCGCGCTTGGAAAAGCGGTCAAAAACAGTTCCTCCGAACAGACGCAGGGCAATCATCACCCCCATCTGCACAGAGAAGAAATACCCGGCCCTTTCAATCCCCCGCGAATGTGCGAAGTCTTGAAACAGGAAGAATACCCCGGTAAAAATCATGAAATATATGCCGTTTGCCGCCAGAACGGTCATAATACTGAGCCGGGCAACATTGGAATATGACTCCCGCAGGGAAGGCCCTGTCTTTGCTTTCTCCTCGCGCAGATGCATCCGGGCAGTCCGCCAGCGCAGGAACAGTGTCATCATAAAAGCAACCGGGATCAACGATGCGGTGGCCGCATACATCATTGCCGATCCTCCGAGATGCGGGACCAGCCGCTCGGAAATATCCGGTAGCAGGGAATAGGGGAGCAGCAGGGCCGTTGAGTAAAGACTGAACGCCGATCCGGCATTGTCCGTGCTTATCATTGAAACCAGTAGAGCCACGCAGGGAGCGAGAGTCATGAACATTCCCACACCCTGCCCCACCCGCAACAGGCACAGCAACCAGAAATCATTGACAAATAAATACCCGCTTCCACCCAGTACAACCAGCAGCATACCTGCAGACATGAACCTGTAGGCATTGTAAATCGAGATAAAGCTGCTCACTGCCGCATACATGAACATGCCTGCCAGCGAATAAATACTGATGATAAACCCGGATGCGCTTTTGGAAAATCCCAGCCCCTGTAAATAGACATGAAGGCTGTAATAAACCGAGTTGTTGCAGACGGCGAGAAAAACAACGCTGCACAGGATCAAAAATTCAAAAACTGGAAGTCCCTTGGATTGTGTGGTCATAAACTACCTGAATCTTAATGGTACGGGGGATGCAAAAGAGATATCCGAGTTGGCCATGGGAGCCAACGAATATTTGGCTGGACCAGTAAGGAAAGTGGTTGTAGATAAATATCAAATAACAGAAACGCTAACCTGATCGGATATTCAAAAACAATGACCATAGCTTCAACCATAACGCTGATTTTTACCGTCATGCTTTTCGCATCCGTTCCCGGACCGGGAGTCATGTCCATCATTGCCCAGTCCGTATCACGCGGATTCAAGGCTTCCGCTCTATGGTGTGTGGGGCTTGTGCTTGGAGATCTCGTCTACCTGCTGCTGGCCATTTTCGGAATGGGATTTATTGCCCAGCAGCTCGGTGCCGGTTTCATGATCCTGAAATGGATCGGCGCAGCATATCTGGTCTATCTGGGAATCAAATGCTGGACGTCCGCCCCGCCTGATGCGGAACAGGCAACGCTTCCGAAAGAGAAAGGGCTTATCAGGACGTTTATCGCCGGGCTGTGCCTGTCACTCGGCAACCCCAAGATAATCGCCTTTTATTGCGGATTCCTGCCGGGATTCATGGATTTGCAGGCGCTGACTGCAACCGACGTGGTGATCGTGGTCTGCGCCGTAATTCCAACTGTTTTCGCAATCCTGCTCACTTATGCATGGCTGGGAGCCAAAAGCCGTAATGCCATTCGCAACCCCAAAGTCTGGAAAATAGCCAACCGCTGTGCCGGTTCGGTTCTTCTGGGGGCAGGAGTTGCTGTAGCCGCAGAGTAACACCCTAAAAAAAGCCATTCGAAGTTTCCCCAAATTGTGCTGATTATAATGAAATAAAATGTTTTATCTTGACAATAATCATGCAACATCAATAATACACCTCAAAAAGAGGGGTACCTTTGATGAAACTGAAATTATTTATTTTTATTGCATGTTATGCATTTTTTATCAGTGGCTGCGTGGCAGAGCGGGTTGCAAAAGACAATGTATTTTCTTCAACCAACTCCCCATCACTGACTGTCACATTCAATAATGACATGCAATTTATTGGTGAGGAGCAAACCAGCCAAGGTCCCACAAGGGCTCAAACATATTTCTACGCATCAAAAAACTCTGACAGTAAATTGGAAGATGCTTCCTAGGTCGAGCTAATGACTATAAATCCAGGTTATTACCTCTATCCTAAGCACCTCTACGGTGCAGAGCTTCCCAACAGCGGGATCTTCACCAAAACAATCGACGAAGACCAATATTACTGCAGGATATTCGTTACCAGCCCAAATCCAACCGGACATATTGAAAAATATTTTATCGAGCTAGGAAAAGAACTCCCGCACTACTCCACCGTCCGGTTATGCAACAAATTAATCTCAAATAGAAAGAAAATCGTCTTGGGATACGTAGATAATACCAATCAGGAATTAGTGGAAAATTTATTTGTTAAAGACGTTGTGAATGGCCAGTTATCTCAAAAACAAATCGACTATTTTAACGATTTTGACACCAAAGCTGACGCCAGTCTTATATTGAGCAACTACGATAAATAGCCGTTTCACACCCATGCAATCCGAATAAAGCCGGTATAACTTACAGTATACCGGCTTTAAACTGCACGAAGCTAACTGAACACATACTCCAGAGCCAGCTCAACATGGGCATGAACCGTATCGATAAGCGGAACCGAGACATCTTCCGCACGGACCAGCAGGCCTATCTCGGTACAGCCGAGCACAATTGCATCTGCTCCAGCCTCAATCAGGCTATTAATTATTGATATATAATCACATCTGGTCTTATCGATAATTTTACCGCAACAAAGCTCGTCAAAAATGGTCCTGTGCACAAGGGAACGCCCCTCATTGCCCGGTACAATGACTTCAAGTCCGTATTTTTCCATAAGCGGGCGTGACAGGAAATCCTGCTCCATGGTGAAGGCTGTTCCAAGCAGTCCCAGCTTGGAGGCACCTGCTTTTTTCGCGCCGGCAGCAATTGCATCAGCCATATGCAGCAGAGGAATGTCTACAGCCGCCTGAACTTCCGGAGCAGCCTTGTGCATAGTATTCGTAGCGATAACGACTGCATTGGCTCCGCCTGATTCGACGCTTTTCGCAGCATGCACCAAACCATTGGTAATGGATTCCCAGTCATTAACACCCATATTCTCCGCAAATGGTGCGAAATCTACGCTGTGCAGGACCATCGGACAGGAATGAAGTCCCCCTGCCCGCTCCCTGACGCCCTCATTCAACAACCTGTAATAGGTGGCGGTCGATTCCCAGCTCATGCCACCCACGATTCCAAGAGTTCTCATCATCAATTACCTCTCATAAAATTATCTCCCACTGATCATCAAAAATAGCACGTCTTGCTGTACTGCTCAACACACAGACACACCCATACCAATAGGTACAGTTTCAAATTTATAATTTTTAGTGGATTATTTTGCCATACCAAAGCTGAAAAATTGCATTATGGAAAGCGCAATAATTATCTCCGACTACCACCAATTCACACCAGTACAGTAGGGATAAACCCGACCATATATATTTCATTAATCATAAAACTAATATATAGCGTTACATAAAATTTATACTGATATTTTAGTATCATAAAGATTAAACAATCTCAAAGCACATATCAAAACTGACGATGCGGGCAGGTACTGTCGTCAGCTGAATTCAAGCCTTCGATTTTTGCGAAACCCCCTTGACGTGACCTTGATTAATAACATACCTATCGAGCAGGTATAAAAACCCATCTAGAGAGGGGGTATTAATACCCCCCCAACGAATGGGGAATGAGGCGCGTCGGATCGGTGTGTCCCGTTTTTCTATTTAGAGCGGATTTCCATGGAGGATAAAGCCGCGAAGATTAACAGGGCTGACACTGGACGGGGCAACAAAGGTCCTAAGCATAAGGCTTAGAGTCCAATTGCATGAGAGGGGATCGATATCATGGCAAACGGAAAGAAACTATTGCGATTGTCCGGTATCCTGATTGTCCTGGCAGGGGTGCTCGGCTTCCACATGGAAGCGCTGAGCATGGTCGGAACCCCCCAGGAAAATGGCAATAAGCGTCCTGATCTTATTATGATCGACACTATCGCCGCTCAGGAAAAACTGGAACTGCCTGCGGTTGTGTTTCTCCACGATACACACAGCAAGGCGGTGGCCGAGCAGGGCAAAGACTGTACTGCCTGCCACCAGAAAAAAGATGGTGCCATCTCTTACAAGTTCAACAGACTTGAAAACGGCACTCCTGAACAGCTCAAAGAAATTTACCACAACGGTTGTATCAGCTGTCACGCTGCCGATGCAAAGGCCGGAAAGAAAACCGGACCTCAGGTCGGCGAATGCCGCAGCTGTCACGTTGCTGACCCCGAACTGAGCGCTGACAGGGCTCCCGCAAGTATGGAGAACATCCTCCACTACCGTCACTGGGGTTCCAAGCTCATCGCCAAAGATCAGGGTCAGGACACCAACTGTGGAAGCTGCCACCACGAGTACAACAAGCTCAGCAAAAAGCTTGAGTACGTGAAAGGTCAGGAAGACAACTGCAGCGTCTGCCACACTGCAAAGCCTGAAGGCGATGTCAAACTGACCACCTCCGAAGCTTACCACGGCCAGTGCGTATCCTGCCACCTTGAAATGAAAGCTGCCAAGGCCGAAAAGACCGGTCCTGCCGAATGTGCAGGCTGTCATGGCCAGACCCAGGCTGCAGAACTCAAGGTAGACAACGCCGCTGTTCTGAAAAAATTGGGAGGCACTCTGCCCCGACTGCCCAGAAAACAGCCTGACGCAGTTCTGCTCACCGCACCTGTACAGGAAAATGCAGCAGTAAAAGCCACCATGGCTTCCGTAGCTTTCAACCACAAAGCTCATGAAAACTACACTGACTCCTGCAGCTCCTGTCACCATGAAACCATGAACAAGGCTTGTTCCTCATGTCACACCGTTCGTGGTTCCAAGGAAGGCGGTTTCGTTACTCTTGAGAAGGCCATGCACAAAGTTGACAGCACCAAATCCTGTGTTGGCTGTCACGCTGTAAAACAGAAAGACCCCAAATGTGCAGGCTGTCACGAGCTGATGCCCAGCAATGCAGTCAAGTCCGAGGAAACCTGTGCGGCCTGTCATAACGGCCCCGCCTCCACTTCCAGCGAGCCCGTCTCCATGGATGCCTCCGCCAAGGCAGCCATGGCTTCTTCGCTGATTCTGGAGCGTCCTTCCTCCCCGACTCTGGTTGCAGAAAAGGACATCCCTGAATTCGTGACCATCAACGTCCTCGAAAATGAATACAAGGCCAGCAAGCTGCCCCACCGCAAGATCATCATGAGCTTGGTCGAGGGCATGAAAAATGACCAGATGGCCAACACCTTCCACAACACACCTCTCACCGTGTGCGGAAGCTGCCACCACAACAGCCCTGCCAGCGCGACTCCGCCGAGCTGTGCAAGCTGTCACGGAGGCCAAATTCAGGACGGACGTCCGGCCCTCAAGGCTGCTTACCACGTTCAGTGCATGACCTGTCATGACACCATGAACCTCAAGAAGCCTGCTTCAACTGACTGCACCGCATGTCACGCGAAGAAATAGTAACGGATAGCCTGAAGGAGAACAGATAAATGTTACGCAGAACATTCCTCGGAGTGCTGGGCGCAACCTGCGTGGGAGCCGCACTCCCCGCAGGTGCCGAGGCCGCAGGCAAGGAGTTCAAGGGTTATCCCGGAAGTAAGGGTGTACTCTTCGATGCTACCCGCTGCATCGGCTGTCGCAAGTGTGAAGCAGCATGTAACAAGGTCAACAATCTTCCCGAACCCGAGAAGAAATTCGACGACCTTTCCGTGCTGGACGAAAAACGCAGAACCGACGCCAAGACCTTCACCGTGGTCAACAAGTACAACGGACAGGGAAAACCCGTTTTCCGCAAGTCCCAGTGCAACCACTGTCTTGAGCCGGCCTGTGCCTCCGCTTGCTTTGTTAAAGCATTCAAGAAGCTGCCCAACGGAGCAGTTGTTTATGATGAGTCGGTCTGTGTAGGCTGCCGCTACTGCATGGTTGCCTGCCCCTTTGAAATCCCGACTTACGAATATGACGAGCCCCTGACCCCCAGGGTCATGAAGTGCACCATGTGTGCTCCCCGTCTGGCCGAAGGCAAACTGCCCGGCTGTGTTGAGGGCTGCCCCAAGGAAGCACTTGTTTTCGGTGAGAGGGATGAACTTATCAAGATCGCCCGCGAGCGCATCCGCCGCAACCCCGACCGTTACGTTGACCACATCTACGGTGAGCGTGAAATGGGCGGAACCAGCTGGATGTACCTCTCCGGTGTTCCTTTCAGCGAAATCGGCATGCGTGAAGACCTCGGCACCAAGTCCGCTCCTGAACTCACTGCCGGAGCACTGGCAGCAGTTCCCATGGTTGCAGGCCTGTGGCCCGTCCTTCTCGGCGGCATCTACGCTGTAAGCAAACGCAACAGCAAGATTGCCGATGAAGAGCGCAAGGAAGCTGTGGAAAAAGCAATCGCAAGAGCAAGTGCTGAAGCAGAAAAGACCCTCGCCGAAGCTCTTGAGAAAGCTGACGTGGCCAACAAGCGCAAGATCGAAGTAGAGGTCAAGAAAGCCGTGGAAGAAGCCCTCAATCCCAAAGAGGAAGAAAAGGCTGAAAACGGCGAGAAGGAGGAATCCTAATGTCTACTCCCGCAAACAACGGCCCTAAATCGGCCTTTAATACCTTCAATCTGGTAGCCGGTGCTATCATCCTCGTGGGTCTGGTCATCACCGTGATCAGGTTCACCAAGGGTATCGGCTCTGTAACCAACCTTGATGACAACAACCCCTGGGGTATCTGGATCGGTTTCGACCTGCTCTGCGGTGTTGCTCTCGCTGCCGGCGGTTACACCACCTCCGCAGCCTGCTACATCTTCGGACTCAAGCGCTTTCATTCCGCTGTACGTCCGGCGATCCTGACCGCGTTCCTAGGCTACGCCCTGGTTGTATTCGCACTGCAGTACGACCTTGGTCGTCCCTGGCGCCTGCCTTACCCCATCTTCTACCAGCAGGGTACAACCTCTCTGCTCTTCGAAGTGGGTCTGTGCGTTATGCTCTACCTGACTGTGCTCTTCATCGAGTTCACTCCGGCCATGTTCGAATGGCTGGGCTGGAAGAAAATCAGAGGCGTGATTGTCAAACTGACTCTGGCTCTGACCATCTTCGGCGTTGTGCTCTCCACCCTGCACCAGTCTTCCCTTGGCGCACTGTACACAATCGCACCTTCCAAGCTCCATCCGCTGTGGTACTCCCCATACATGCCGCTTTACTTCTTCGTTTCAAGTATCGCAGCAGGTATGTCCATGGTCATCTTCGAGGGAACCCTTTCCCACAAGGCCATGCACCGCATGATGGATGAAGAATACCTGAAGCACCACGACGGTGTTATCCTCGGATTCGGTAAAGCCGCCTCCCTGGTTCTCTTCGGTTACTTCTTCATCAAGATGATCGGCGTTGCGTACGACAACAACTGGCACTACCTGACCACCGGTTACGGCCTGTTGTTCCTTACCGAAATACTCGGCTTCGTAGCCCTGCCCTGCTTCCTCTATGCTGTGGGTGTTCGCGACAAAAACATCGGCCTGATCAAGAAAGCCGCCATCATCACCGTGCTTGGCATCGTTTTCAACAGGTTCAACGTGTCCATGGTTGCGTTCAACTACCATCTGCCTTCAGCCGAAAGGTACTTCCCCAGCATGATGGAAATCGGAATCTCAGTATTCATCGTTACCCTCGGTGTAGTGATTTTCCGTTTCATCACCACCAGGATGCCTATCTTCTTTGAGCATCCCGACTACAAGGGCGACCACTAGGCCGTCCAAGGAGACACACAAATGGAAGCACATAACCTTCAGGAATACTACACTTTCACTAAAGGCATAGTATACCTTTTCATGGGCGGAGCACTGGTTGGCGTCACCCTGTTCTGGCAGTTCCTCATGGGTGGAAAGGCCTACCGTGACGAAAACAAGAAGAACTACGGCGACCACCACTAAGCCGACACTCGAGGAGAAACAAAATGTACGAACTTCTGACCGGGCCCATGCTCTGGCTGGTTTTCGCGATCAGCTTCGGCGGCCTGCTGGTTCGCATAGTGCTCTACTTCAAGGGCCTCAGCCAGCAGCTCGACCGCGTGGCATACCTGCCCCATCTGTCCTATGGACTTAAAGGTGCATTCAGATCAATCATATCCTGGCTTAACCCCGTGGGTGCCCGCGGCTGGAGAAAAAAGCCCGGTTTTACCTTCATATTCTTTGCTTTCCACATCGGACTGCTCGCAACCCCCATTTTCCTTGCTGCACACAACACCATGCTGCAGGAAAACCTGGGCTTCAGCCTGCCGCAGATGCCTGCGTTCCTGGCCGACCTGCTGTCCTGGACTGTAATCGTGGCCTGCGTTGCCATCATCCTGCGCCGCATTGCACTCCCGGAAGTTAGAATTCTCACCACAGCTTATGATTATCTGCTGCTGGTGATCACTGTGGCACCTTTCGTGACCGGACTCATCGCCCGCTACCAGATGGGTGATTACCAGTTCTGGCTGCTGGCACACATCATCACCGGAGAAATCTGGCTGCTGTGTCTGCCTTTCACCAAACTCAGCCACTGCGTGCTTTTCTTCTGTTCCCGTGCACAGCTCGGAATGGACTACGGCATCAAGCGCGGCGGTTTGAAAGGCTCCACCTTCTCCTGGTAACAGGACCAACATAGCCACATAGAGGAGAAGCAAAATGCCTCAAGGTAAACTTTGTAACAGACAGCCGATCAATACCGAAGAGCAGCTCAAGCTGACTCTGGCGGACAAGAGCGGCAAGCAATATTATGCTGAAATGGAAGAGCTGGACGTAGATAGCAATCTGCTGTGGTCCACCATCCAGAAGACCATGAAGTCCAGGACCAAAACCTGGCTTGAGATCTGCGCTCACTGCGGACTTTGTGCCGACAGCTGCTTCCTTTATCAGGTCAACGACTGCGTACCCGAACAGGTACCCTCGTACAAGATCCAGTCCACCCTCGGACACATCGTCAAGAAGAAAGGACAAGTATCCAACGAGTTCATGCGTCACTGCATGAAAGTGGCGTGGTCACAGTGCACCTGCTGCAACCGCTGCGGCATGTACTGCCCCCACGGCATCGACATGGGCGTCATGTTCTCTTACCTGCGCGGCCTTCTCTATTCTCAGGGCTTCGTTCCCTGGGAACTGAAAATCGGTTCCGGTATGCACCGCGTATACCGTGCACAGATGGACGTCAGCACCGAGGACTGGGTTGAAACATGTGAATGGATGGCCGAAGAAACCTCTGAAGAGTGGCCCGGCCTGGAAATTCCCGTGGACAAGCAGGACGCTGACATCATGTACACCTGTAACGCCCGTGAGCCCAAGCACTATCCGGAAGACGTGGCAGAAGCTGCTATCCTCTTCCACGTGGCCGGTGAAAACTGGACCGTTCCTTCCGAGGGATGGGAACAGACCTCACTTTCCATGTTTGCCGGCGACTGGGAATGTTGCAAGGACAACGTCAATAACGTGTACTCCGCCATTGAGCGCCTCAACCCCAAAAGGGTTATCGGTACCGAGTGCGGCCACGCACACCGTGCTACCGTAATCGAAGGCCCCTACTGGGTCGGACGTCCTGACGGACTTCCCCCCAAGCCCTACATCCACTACGTGGAATGGCTGGCCGAAGCTCTGCGCGAAGGCAAGCTGAAGATCGACCCCGCAAAACGGATCAAGGAACCCGTAACCCTGCAGGACTCCTGCAACTACGTGCGTAACCACGGTCTGAAGGAAATCACCAGGGAGATCATCAGCTACATAGTCGAACCCGGCTACTTCGTGGAAATGGCACCCAACAAAGAACACAACTACTGCTGCGGTGGTGGTGGCGGATTCAACGGAGTCGGCCTGTACCGCCCTCAGCGTAACGTTGCACTGCGTAAAAAGATGGATCAGATCCTCGCAACCGGCTGCAAGCTTGTTATCGCACCTTGCCATAACTGCTGGGATGCTATCCGTGACCTCGAGGAAGAGTATGAGATCGGCATCCGCTGGTCCTTCCTGAAGCCTCTGGTTATTGGTATGCTGGACCTGCCCGAAGGCATGCGCGTCGAATGGTAGTGGCACCGGCCCGCAAGGGCCGGTGATTATCTGATATTGTCCGCAACGAACGAGGTGTCACATGTTTAAGAAAATCCTTTTGGCGACTACCGGATCTCCTGCGAGCTTCGGAGCCGCCCGCGTAGCCTTCGACATGGCGAAGCGCTACGGCTCTGAAGTAACGATCTTCCATGTTGTAGGTGTGCCTACCAAGGCATTCTCCCACGTTGTAAACGACGTTCGTACCGGTGAAGAAATTGAGATAGACGAAGATTATCTCTCCTGGGTCGAAGAGGAACTCAAGACCACCTTTGCCAAACAGTTCGAAGGTACTGACAACGCCAAGATCGTTCTGACCACCGGTGTTCCTGCCCGCGAAATCCTTCGCGAAGCCCGCAAGGCGGATTCCGATCTCATCGTCATGGCTGCAAGCTCCGGTGAGAACGCATCCTTCCACAAGGGCTACCCCGGAAGCACCCTGCAGAAGGTAGCCAAGGCTGCCCGCTGCCCGGTCCTTTCAGTACACCGTGAATCTGCCTCCTACTGGGGCGGGTTCTCCAACATCCTTTTTGGTACCGACTTCTCCAAGCAGGCTGAGAGCGCATTCAAATTCGCTCTGTCCACAGCCCGTGAACTCGACTGCGACCTGACTATCTTCCATGCCCTGGACATCAGCGGCAAGGTTCTGGACCAGAATGAAATCGAGGAACGCCTCATTGCTGCCCGCAAGCGTATTCGTGATACCTACGTACCGCTCATGGGTGATTTCAAGAACTATGATATCGAAGTCTGGGAAGGAATTCCTTACGTCGAAATCGTCAAACTCGCGCGTGAAAAGGGCGTGGACCTTGTCTGCCTCGCTCACCATACCAACGAGCTTGATCCGGAAAGAGCACGTATCGGCTCTACTGTTGAACAGGTGATCCTCAGGGCCAACTGCCCCGTGGTCAGCGTCAGCAAGCCCGATAAAGTTTAGGTTGATAACTGAATCGAGATAAACATCCGCATGTCCGGGCGGCCGGTATTTACCTGCCGCCGATGTGTTAAAGGGTATAGATTCACAGGAGAAGTTATTATGTCCAAGAAGATTTTAATCGTAGATGACGATCAGGATATCCGTTCTTACCTCAGCGAACTCTTCACCGATAACGGATACACAACTGTTACCGCAGAAGACGGTTCCGTTGCTGTCGAAGTTGCTGACAAGGAAAGACCGGACCTCATCACTCTCGACCTGGAAATGCCAAGCGAATGGGGCCCGCGCTTCTATCGCAAGCTGACCCAGAACGATGAGCTGAAGAGAATTCCCGTCATCGTAATCAGCGGACTTAATGCCAACAAGTACGCAATCCCCAAAGCTGTAGCCACTCTGACCAAGCCCTTCGACGCTGAAGAGCTTATCAAGATTGTAAAAGAAACAATCGGCTAGCTGTAAGTGAAATAAGGGCCGGTCGGCGAATCATCGCCGACCGGCCAAATTTTTTTAGCTTGAACAGATGTTGTGGTAAGGTGTAGGCTTCTCTCCACTGGGAAACATAACCCACTTAAATCATTACAAAGGTGACTGGAATGCCCAAAAAAATAATGGTTGTGGATGACGATCCGTACATCGTAGACTACCTCGTGAGCGTTTTCGAGGACCACGGCTATCTAACCTGCAGAGCCTCCGACGGTGTCTCTGCCTACGACGTGGCCATGGCTGAAAAGCCGGACCTGATCACTCTTGATCTGGAAATGCCGCACGAGTGGGGTCCGCGTTTTTATCGCCGACTCACGCTTGAAGAAGATTTTTCAACCATCCCGGTTATCGTCATCAGCGGTCTGCCGGGAATCCACATGGCAATCAAAAGAGCTGTTGCGACAATCAAGAAGCCTTTTGATCCCACTGAAGTCATCGAAATAGTAAGAAAGGCTCTGGGCGAGACCGACGACTAAAGGCAAACTGTCGACGGAGGAGCCTTTCTCACTTTTCCCGGCTGCGAGGGCCGGTTGTTGTTTCATGTTCCCGGGGGTGCGCTGATGCTTGGCAGGAAATTGATGCTCGTTGACGACGAGGAAGGTCTCAGACGATTTCTCGGACTCACTATTATGGATTTTGGTTATACCGTTGAGACCGCTGAAAACGGGGAAGCGGCCCTGAAACTTCTCAAAACATTCCAACCCGACATAATCCTGACCGACATCAAAATGCCGCGCATGGACGGCATTGATCTGCTCAAGGCGGTCAAATCAGATTACCCGCACATAGAAGTGATCATGCTCACCGGACATGGTGATATGGATCTTGCGATTGAATCACTCAAATTTGAAGCTGCGGATTTCATAACCAAACCTGTCAACGACGAAGTTCTGGAACTGTCCCTTGAACGGGTCATGGAAAAGATCCTGCTCAAACGTCAGGTCCGCGAATATACGGAAAATCTGGAACGACTGGTTGAAGACAAGACCAGACGCATCATCGAACTGGAACGCCAGAACGCCGCCTGTCAGGTTGTGGAAAGCATGAGCGAAGCCCTTTCCAGCGCTGCCGACGAGATTGAAACCGGCAGCAGCATGTTCAACGAGCTGCCCTGTCTTGTTTCCATCCATAACCGCTATTTGGAAATTGTCGCCACCAACAAGCTGCTCAAGGAACGGCTCGGAGACGTGGTCGGCAAGAACAGTTTCGATATTTATTCAGACCGCTATTCCGCAGGAAATGCCTGTCCGGTGCAGCTTACCTTTGAAACAGGAAAAGGCCAGCGCAGCAAGGAAACTTTCATTGCCGAAAACGGGGAGGAAATTCCCGTAACGGTCTACACAGCTCCCATACCCAACAAGAACGGCGAAATCGAACTGGTCCTCGACATCTCGGTGGATATGACCGAGCTGAAAAGACTGCGCGACGAACTTCTTGAGACCCAGTACAAATTTCAAAGACTCTTTGACGAAGCCCCGTGCTATATTTCGGTTCAGAATCCCGATTACACCATTTCCGAGGTCAACCGCCGCTTCAAGGATGATTTCGACGTACCCATCGGGCTTTCCTGCTACTCCGCTTACAAGCACCGTGAGACTCCCTGTGAGGAATGTCCGGTTCAGAGGACTTTCCGGGACGGGGAAAGCCACCAGATGGAGACCGTAGTCACCACCAGAAACGGTGAACGCAAGAACATGCTGGTCTGGTCGGCTCCGCTGCGCAATGCCTATGGTGACATCAAACAGGTCATGGAGATGTCCACCGACATCACGGAAATCCGCAGGCTGCAGGACCACCTGACCTCACTCGGATTCATGCTCGGTTCCATGTCCCACGGAGTCAAGGGAATGCTTACCGCTCTGGACGGAGGCATCTACAGGCTCGAATCCGGGCTGCGCAAAAGCGATGCCCAGCGCGTAAGCGACGCCACAAAAACACTCAAGGATGTTGTGGGCCGGGTCAAAAAGATGGTGCTGGATATCCTCTACTATGCAAAATCCCGCGAGATTGAAACCGAAGAGATTCAGGCTTCACAATTCCTCAGGGATACGGCAGCACTCATCAACAACAAAGCCGCAGCCGCAGGGGTAGCCTATTCCACGGAGATACCCGAAGAACTCGGAACTTTTCAGATCGACTCCAGCTCCATGTCCGCTGCACTGGTAAATTTTCTTGAAAATGCAGTGGATGCATGCGACACCCCTGTTCCCGGAAAGACGCACGCCATTAAGGTTTCAGCCTGTGACAAAAACGGGAATGTCGAGATCAAAATAAGCGACAACGGAACCGGCATGGATAAAGAGACCAGAGACAAGATTTTTACCCTCTTCTTTTCATCCAAAGGCAAAAAGGGGACCGGAATTGGGCTTTTCATTTCCAACCAGACCATTGAACAGCATGGCGGAAAAATCAGCGTGGAATCCGAGCCCGGAGAAGGAACGACTTTTACCATTAACCTTCCGCGCACAGTAGAAACAAGGAAACAGCCGTCCTCAGAGGTCTGCAAGCACAATTAACAGACTATATTGGTGGAAAACTTTGCGCCTTTCAAAAATTTTCATATCCTGATACATTATAAACATTAGAAGCCTTTTTTTCATAACTCAACAATTCTGAGACAAGCGCATGAAACTGACTACCCGCTCCAGATACGGAACCCGGCTGCTACTCGATATAGCTCTTCACTCCACCAACGGCCCGGTTCCCAGCAAGGATTCCGCCCGTCGGGAAGACATTTCCCTGAAGTATCTCGAAAAAATTCTTAAAATACTCAAAGAAGGTGGATACATCGTCGGCAAACGCGGTCCCAACGGCGGCAACGTGCTGACCATGGAACCTGAGGACATTTCCCTCGGCAAACTGACCAGACTGCTAGAAGGGGACGAGTCCTTTATGGACTGCGAAGGGGACGTAACCACCTGTCCGCGTGCGGCAGTGTGCCTGCGCCGCTCCATCTGGGATGATGCCAATCAGGCCATGTACAAAATGCTCGACTCCTACACTCTGGCGGACCTCATCAAGGACGCACGCCTCTGCCCCATGGACAGGCCGGAATAAACTAACGGGCGGTTCAGCCCGGTCCCAACTACTCGAAGGGTAATCCTTCCCTCCGCAGGAGGACAGCAGGCAAAGCTTTAAGGAGGCCGTGAATTGTTCAAAAAATTCAGTCACAGCCTGATCATGAAAATGATCCTCACCGGGGGAGTAACCCTGCTCTTAAGCGTCATTCTGTGGACCAGCTTCAACGTACTGTTTTTCAAGAAAAACGTCACAGACAACGTAATTTCCGACATCGCCATGCTTTCCGACACGGTGCTTCTCAGCCTGCACCACGCCATGATGACGGACTCCAAGGAATTCATCCAGAACGACATCAACAACATCAGCAGACAGGGCGAAATCAAAGCCATCAGGGTCATAAACAAGAAAGGGCAGATAATCTATTCCAACGATCCCAAGGAAATTAACGATGTAATGGACATCAACAGCGGCCCCTGCTGGCAGTGTCACCGCTTCGATCCACCGCCCTCCACCATGAGCCTCAAGGAGCGCAGCAGGCTTAAGACGGTTAACGGCAAGAATTACATGGGGATTATGACACCAATCCCCAACTCCGAAGGATGCGCCCCCGGCCCCTGTCATGTCCACGGGAAGGAAGAGAGGCTGCTGGGTCTTCTCGATCTGGTTGTTTCCACTGAAAAGAAAAGCTCCATGCTGGCCACCTTCAAGCAGGCCAACTTCGGTATCGCGCTGATTGTATTCATTGCAACCTTTGCCGCGCTCTTTGCCTATTCGTACAATTTCATATTCAAGCCCATCCGCGCCCTGATCAAGGCAACCAAAGACATCGGGTCCGCAAGGGATTTCGTCGGGGTACAACTGGACCAGACCGACGAGATAGGGACCCTGTCCGATGCCTTCAACATGATGGGCCGACAGGTTCAGGAAAAGCACAAGGCCCTGCTGGAACAGAAAGAGGAATATCGTGACCTGTTTGAAAACGTGCCCTGTCTTGTCAGCGTGGTCGATCTCGATTTCAGGGTAATCCGCCACAACAAGGCCTATGAGGCTCACTTCGGCAAACCGCGCGGCAGGCAGTGCTACCAGATCAACAAGAACCGGGACTGCAAATGCGAAGAATGCCCGGTGGAAAAAACATTTTTCGACCTCAACCCGCACATGAGCGAGGAGTCCGGACTCTCAAAGGACGGCAGGCCCATCCACTGGATAGTCTACACCTCTCCCATCAAGAACCGTAGCGGCAAGATCGTCGCCGCCATGGAAATGATGATCGACATTACCAAGCGCAAGGAACTCGAAGTTCGCCTCGCAGCCTCCGAGCAGCGCTATCACGCCATCTTCGATTCCATCCCCGGTGCAGTATTCGTACTTGATGCGGAGACTCTTGATGTTCTCAACTGCAACGATCCGGTAGAAGGCATGTACGGATACAGCAGGGACGAAGTTCTCGGCAGCTCCATACTGCAGTTTTTCAGGGAAGAGGAAAGATCCGACTACGCACACCTTCTCAAGGTCAAAAAGGAGATCGGCCCCTGTTCGCAGATTACCAGATCCGGTGTGCCCATCTACGCTGTGCTGCGTATTTCACCTGCTGAATTCGACGGGACAAGGACACTGATTATCACCTGCAGTGACGTGACCAAGAAACTTGAAGCCGAGCAGCAGCTCATTCAGGCCAGCAAAATGACCACACTGGGCGAAATGGCTTCCGGGGTAGCCCACGAGCTCAACCAGCCGCTGGCAATTCTCAAGACAATCAGCAATCTCATGCTGCGCAAAGTCTCGCGCGGGCAACCCATCGGTCCGGAAATGCTTAAGGAAATGGCAGAAGGGGTTGATACGCACGTCAACCGGGCCAGCAAAATCATCGACCATATGCGCGAATTCGGTCGCAAGTCCGACCTGAAGACCATGCCCGTGCAGGTGAACGATGTGCTCAGGCGTGCTTTCGAATTCTTCAGCCGCCAGCTCACCGTGCGCAATATCAGCGTGGAATGGAATCTGAACAGCCACCTGCCCATAATCATGGCCGATTCCAACCGCCTTGAACAGGTAGTCATCAACCTGCTTATAAACGCCCGCGATGCCATAGAGGAATACTGGGCCGGAAAAGTTCCTTTAGCCGATGATAAAAAGATCTACATCTCCACAACCTTTACGGACGATAAAGTGATTATCGATGTGTGCGATACCGGGCCGGGCATTCCGGAAACAATTCAGGGAAGATTGTTCGAACCGTTCTTCACCACCAAGGATGTGGGCAAGGGAACCGGGTTGGGACTTTCCATCAGCTACGGGATAATCAAGGATTACAACGGGACAATCAAGGCTTCGTCACGGGAAGGCATGGGTGCCTGCTTCACCATTACCTTCCCGCGCGCGGATAATAAATCCTGAGCATAAAGACTTTGCCGTGCCCATCGGGCACCAGTAACACCGGAAAGCATAAACGCTCCCAAGAAGATCCACTCGGGAGCGTTCATGTTTTTAGCGCCAATGGTCATCACTCCCCCCTGCCCGGTACTGCAAGCAGGGCAGGAACTAAATGGGACCATTAGACTTTCCGGAAAAAAGTGTTAACATGCCTGAGCGCACGCACAATGACATCAAGAAACAGGAATAAAAATGGAATTCATTAACTTCATAGCAGAATTCATCCGTTCAATGGGCATCGGCGAACAGATCTCCATAGTAACAGGGCTCATCTACATTTTTCTAAGTGTGCGTCAGAATTCGCTGTGCTGGCCTTTCGGCATAATCAGTGTGGGAATCTGGATGGTGGTTGTCTTTCAGGGCAGGCTCTATTCCGATGCAATTCTACAATTCGTATATGTTGTTCTGGGCTTCTACGGCTGGCATCAGTGGCTGCGCGGCGGCATCAACAATAAACCGCTGAAGGTGCAGAAGCTCGACCGGAAACTGGGCATACGCCTTTTTGCCCTGGGACTGGTTACATTCATTCCGGCCGGATACATTGCGGAACACTACCTTCAGGCATCGTATCCCTGGTGGGACGCCCTGACCACCGTGCTATCGCTCATAGCCCAGTACCTGCTGGCCCGGAAGTACCTTGAAAACTGGATTCTGTGGATTGTGGCCGACACCATGTACATCGGCATATATTACGCAAAAGGCTGGGCCGGATACAGCGGGCTGATGGCCGTATACACGGCAATGGCGGTTCTGGGCTTCATGCACTGGCTCAAATCCTACAAGGCGGACAGGATGCAGGAATGTCGCTGCGAGTAGTACTTACCGGCTCGGAATGCACAGGAAAAACCACCCTTGCCGCAAAACTCGCAGATCACTACAAGGTGACCTTTATTCCCGAATACCTGCGCAGCTACTTCGAACAAAAAAACGGATTGCTTACACCGGATGATGTGATTCCCATTGCCAGAGGGCAACTGGAACTCGAAGCCCAGGCGCAGGCAAGGGGAGACGATCCGGTCATCTGCGATACAGACATCATATCCTCCATCGTATATGCAAAACATTACTTCGGAATATGTCCGGACTGGCTCGAGGAACAGTTCCGGCTGCGCACACCTTCCCTCTACCTTCTCTGCGACATGGACATTGAATGGACGGCTGATGGTCAGCGCGACATGGGACATGAGCGAGAATACATGCAGCAGCTGTTTGTATCTGAGCTGGAATCAAGGGGGCTGGCGGTTCACAGGATTTCCGGAACAGCAGCACAACGACTTAATAAAGCTGTGCTGAGCATAAATCAGGCCATGTCTCTCGCACAATCACGATCATGTTTTTCGAGCAGCAGGTCAGGACTATTTCGTTCTTGAAATCTTCTTTGGCGAATTGGGCATGGTTTCACTGCGAAATGCATCTTCAGGGACAGCAAATTACATCACCATTATTATGCAACAGCAAAAATAATTCTTGATTGAATAATCAATTTGCTGTTTAAAATATTAAGCAACAACAAAAACAACAACCGCTTTATTGCGCATCGCACATTCTCAAAACCGGGTATTCCTTGATTTCAAGGTTTAATTGTGTAAGGTAGATTCGAATTTACCTGTAAGGAAACAAGGAGAATAGAATGCGCCAAAAACTGTTACTAACTCTTGCTCTAGTGGTCTGCATCGCCTTCGGTGCTGCCGTGGCCCACGCAGAAACCCTGACCCTGGGCCTGAAAGGAGAACCCACCTCTCTGGACCCTCATTTCCACAACGTTTCAGCAAACAACGTGCAGTCCCTGTATGTTTTCGACAAGCTGATCCGGCAGGACAACAGGCAGAAACTCCAGCCCGGTCTGGCCGTATCCTGGAAACCCGTTTCCGATAACGTCTGGGAATTCAAACTTCGCGAGGGCGTAAAGTTCCATGACGGATCTCCCTTTACTGCCGAAGATGTAAAGTTCACCATTGAACGCATTCCCAATGTACCCAACAGCCCGTCTTCCTTCACCGGATTCGTTGCCGCCATCCAGAAGATCGATGTTGTTGACGACCACACCATTCGTTTCACCACCGAAGCACCTGCACCGCTTCTTCCCCGTCAGTTGGCTGCTTTCGCCATCGTATCCAAGAAGAATGCTGAAGGTGCAACCACTGAAGATTTCAACTCCGGCAAGGCCTGCATCGGAACCGGTCCTTACGCTCTCGTCAAGTGGGAACGCGGAGACAAGATCATCTACAAACGCAACGACAATTACTGGGGCGAGAAACTGCCCTGGGATGAAATCATCGTCCGCCCCATCACCAACGACGGAACCCGCGTGGCTGCCCTCAAATCGGGTGACGTGGACCTGATCAACTTCGTTCCCCCGGCAGACGTGGACCACCTTGCCGACAATAAAAAGCTGACCCTGTCCCAGTCTCCGTCCACACGCCTGATCTACATCCATCTGGATACCGACCGTGACGATTCCCCCACTGTAACAGGGAACAACGGCGAAAAGATCAAGAACCCCCTCAAGGATTTCCGTGTACGTAAGGCCATTTCCAAGGCAATCAACCGCCGTGCCATTGCCGCCCGCATCATGGACGGCCTCGCAGTGCCCGCCAGCCAGATGGTTCCTGACGGTTACGAAGGCACCAGTTCCCGCCTGAAGCCTGAAGATTACGACCCCAAGGGAGCTGTTGAACTTCTCAAGCAGGCCGGTTACCCCGAAGGCTTCAAGCTGGTCATCCACGGCCCCAATGACCGTTACGTGAACGATGCCGACATCGCACAGGCCATCGCCCAGATGCTGACCAAGGTCGGAATCAAGACCGAAGTCAACACCATGCCCAAGAGTGTATACTTCCCCAGAGCCTCCGCCCTTGAATTCAGTTTCATGCTCGTAGGCTGGGCCACTGACACCGGCGAACAGTCCAACTGCGTCGCATCACTGCTGCACACTTATGACAAGGAAAAGGGCTTCGGAGCATCCAACCGCGGACGCTATTCCAACCCCGACCTTGATGCCACCCTCGAAGAAGCACTGATCACCGTTGATCCTGCAAAACACAACGAACTCATCATCAAGGCGACTGAAATGGGTATCGGAGATCTGGGTATCATCCCTATCCACTATCAGGTTAACGTATGGGGTTCCAGGAAAGGACTTGAATACAACGGCCGCACAGATGGGTACACCCTTCCCCGCGAAATCAAGGCCGTCAAATAGCTGCAAAATATAACTGAGATTAATATAAAGGGGCGTCATAGTACGCCCCTCTGGCTGCCGGAAAATGCCGCAAGCGGCGTTACCGGGAAGAACACTGAAACTCACGTATCCATCAATACGCACCGTTCCAGTGTTTTCTTGTGTCTGTCCTCCGGAATTTTCCGGCAGCCTGCCTTACTTAACTTCGTCAGAACGTTTTTCGTGGAGCAAAATAGATGCTCGCATTTTTGATTCGTAGAATTTCCCAGAGCGTCATGGTCCTGCTGGTCATGTCCGTGCTGGTCTTCAGCGGCGTTTACTGCATCGGCAACCCCATCGACATCCTGATCGCCCCGGACGCCACCCCGGCAGAAAGGGACCGCGCCATCAAGGAACTTGGGCTGGATAAGCCCCTGCCGGAACAGTACATGCGTTTCCTGAACGATGCCGTGCACGGCGACCTTGGCAACTCCTTTGTATACAATGAACCGGCCCTGAAACTCATCATGCAGCGCCTGCCAGCCACCATGGAACTGGCCGTTACCGCCATGCTCATGGCCGTTATCTTCGGCATTCCTCTGGGCATGATCGCAGGGATCAAATCGGAAACCCTGCTGGGCCGAAGTATCATGCGCTTCTCCATTCTCGGGTTCAGTCTGCCCACGTTCTGGGTCGGCCTGATGTTCATCATCATCTTTTCGGTCTATCTCGGCTGGCTGCCCTCAGGAGGGCGGGGTGAAACAGTCGAGCTGTTCGGTGTACCGGTGAGTTTCCTGACCTGGGACGGCATACGCCACCTGATCCTTCCGGCCATGAACCTGGCCCTGTTCAAGACCTCGCTGGCCATCAGGCTCAGCCGTGCCGGGGTACAGGAAAACCTGCAGATGGATTACGTGAAGTTCGCCCGCGCCAAAGGGCTCACCAACACCAGAATCATCGGACTGCACGTAATGAAAAACATCATGATTCCGGTGGTGACCGTTCTGGGCATGGAGTTCGGCGGGCTGATCGCCTTCGCGGTTGTAACCGAAACGATCTTCTCATGGCCCGGCATGGGCAAGCTGGTCATTGACTCCATCGGGGTCCTCGACAGGCCGGTAATCGTGGCCTACCTGCTCATTACCGTAACCATGTTCATCATCATCAACCTCGTGGTTGACGTGATTTATTCCATTCTGGACCCCCGTGTCCGTTTGGGGGACCAGAACTGATGTAATTGAAGAAGCCCCCGGCGGCCGGGGAAGGGGAAACTCTTGTAAGAGCTTCCCCTTCCCCGGACCCCATCCACTTCAGAAACATTTAATTTGGCTTCGCCACATCGTAAGGCAATACCCGACTAAAAGTTTCTTTGGTCCCCGGAGGCATAAAAGGAATAAATTTATGGCAGAAACAACACAGATGCAGCAGCCGGACATATCCGCAGCCGAATACGTACCGGCCAAGGACGAGTCCCTGCTCATACAGTCGCTCAAGGAATATTTTGAAAGCAAGACCGCCACGATCGGACTGGCCGTTCTGACCCTGATCATCGTCGTGGCCCTGCTTGCTCCCTATATTTCGCCCCAGAATCCATATGACCTCATGTCCATCGACGTCATGGATTCCAAGCTTGAGCCGGGCCAGAAATCAATGGACGAATCCCTGACCTACTGGCTTGGGACGGACAGTCAAGGCCGCGACATGCTCAGCTCCATACTTTACGGGCTGCGCATCAGTCTCGGGGTCGGGGTTCTCAGTACCGTCATCGCGCTCATCATCGGGTCCATAATCGGACTCTGGGCCTCGTTCATCGGCGGGCGCACGGATTCATTCATCATGCGCGTGGTAGACCTGCAGCTAAGCTTCCCGGCCATACTTGTGGCCCTGATACTGCTGGCGATTCTCGGCAAGGGGGTCGACAAGATCATCCTTTCGCTGGTCATCGTGCAGTGGGCCTACTATGCCCGGGCCATCCGCAGTAACGTGCTGGTGGAACGCAGGAAGGAATACGTGGAAGCCGCAAAATGCCTGGCCCTGCCCCGGTACCGGATAATGTTCGGGCACGTGCTTCCCAACTGTACGCCGGAACTGATCGTTATTTCCACGGTAAAGGTGGCGGGAGCAATCGCCCTTGAAGCGACCCTTTCCTTTCTCGGACTGGGCATGCCCATCACCCAGCCCTCGCTAGGCCTGCTCATCGCCAACGGCTTCAAGTACCTGCAGAGCGGCTATTACTGGATCAGCTTCTATCCCGGTGTTGCGCTGCTAATTCTCATCGTATCCATCAACCTTGTGGGTGACCGGCTGCGAGACGTTCTGAACCCGAGGTTGAAAAAATGAGTGATAAACTTCTCAGTATCCGAGACCTTAAGACCTACTTCTATACCCGCGCCGGCGTGGCCAGGGCTGTGGACGGCATCTCGCTGGACATTGACCGCGGTGAAATCGTCGGTATTGTGGGTGAATCCGGGTCCGGTAAATCCGTGACCGGATTTTCCATCATGGGACTTGTTGACCATCCGGGCAAGATCGCCGGGGGCTCCATCAAATTCAGGGGACAGGAAATTATCGGCCAGTCCGAGGAAGAATGGCGCAGGTTCCGCGGCGCAAAGGTGTCCATGATCTTTCAGGACCCCATGATGACGCTCAACCCGGTTCTGCGCATCGACACCCAGATGATGGAGGCCATCACCGCCCACGAAAAAGTCTCCAAGGACGAAGCAAGACGCCGCTCAATTGAGGCACTGGCCATGGTCGGAATTCCCTCACCGGAAGAACGCATCAAGGCCTACCCGCACCAGTTTTCCGGCGGAATGCGCCAGCGCGTTGCGATAGCCATCGGGCTGCTGAACAAGCCGGACCTGATCATCGCCGACGAGCCGACTACCGCACTGGACGTGACCATCCAGAGCCAGATCCTTTCCGAAATGCAGACCCTGTGCCGCAAAACCGGAATGGCCCTCATCTGGATCACTCACGACCTCACCGTCGTGGCCGGCCTGGCCCACAAGGTGGCGGTAATGTATGCCGGACGCATCATCGAGCAGGGCAACGTAGAGGAAATCCTCGACAAGCCCATGCACCCGTACACCCACGGGCTGATCGGATCAGTGCCCAGCCGCAACAGACGCGGCGAACCGCTGTTCCAGATTCCAGGCATGACCCCGTCGCTGATCAACATTCCTGAAGGCTGCTCATTCAGGATGCGCTGCCCCTATGCCGACGAGCTGTGCCTGCAACCACCGGAACGTACAGAGCTTGATAACGGACGCATGGTTCGCTGCCATCATCCTTTGTAGGAAGCCAGAGATGAGAAAGCATGAAACACACGTAAATCCTAATTATACAGGATTGATATATGAATGAAAGCAAGACACCATTTTTGAGTTGTAAGGATCTCAGCCGGGTTTTCGTCAAAGAGCTCGACTTTGCCGGCAAGATTGCCCAGAAACTCGGCTCAAACATGCGCGAGGAACGGGTTCAGGCCGTGGACGGCGTCAATCTGGAAATCATGCCCGGGGAAGTGCTGGGGCTGGTCGGAGAATCGGGTTGCGGAAAATCAACCTTGGGCCGCATGCTCTGCGAAATACTTGAGCCTTCCGGCGGTGAGATATTTTACAAGGGAACAAATGTTAAGGATCTTCCCTCAGCGGAAAAGATGGAATATGCCCGCAACGTGCAGATGATCTTTCAGGACCCTTTTGCATCGCTGAACCCGCGCAAACGGGTCAAGGACATCATCGGCGAGGCACCGCTTTACCACGGCCTTACCGACAAGGCCGGATTCGACCGTTATCTGGCCGACGTAATGCTGCGCTGCGGGCTTGATCCAAGCTACAAGAACCGTTATCCGCACCAGTTTTCCGGCGGTCAGCGCCAGAGAATAGGGATTGCGCGGGCCATGGCCATGCAGCCGGAATGCCTCATCTGCGACGAATCAGTGGCAGCTCTGGATGTATCCATTCAGGCCCAGATCCTGAACCTGTTCATGAATCTGCGCAGGGAACTGAATCTGACCTGCCTGTTCATCAGCCATGACCTGGGGGTTGTTGAACACATCTCGGACCGGATCGCCGTCATGTATCTGGGCCGGGTAGTGGAAGTAGGTACGGTGGAGAAACTGTTCAGTGCGCCATTCCATCCCTACACCCAGGCCCTGCTGAACGAAGTGCCAAGACTGGACAAGCGTGCTGTCGACTTTGCCCCCCTTAAGGGCGAGATTCCGTCTCCGCTTGATCCTCCCAAAGGTTGCCATTTTCATCCCAGATGCGCCCATGCCATGGATATCTGCCGGGAAAAGGCTCCGCAGGATAAGGAAATCGTTCCGGGACACCGGACCTGCTGCCATCTGGCCGACAGGAAGAAAATTGAATGGATTCAAATGTAAACATTAAAAATCCCCCGGAGCATACGCTGCGGGGGATTTTTAATATTTTACTGATTATTCTCCAATCGGCAATCTGACTACAAATCTGGTCCAGTTTCCGATCTCGGAAAAGACTTCCATGGTTCCACCATGCTGGTCGGTGATGATGAAATAGGAAACCGAAAGACCGAGTCCGGTTCCCTTCCCCGGAGGTTTGGTAGTGAAGAATGGTTCAAAAGCTCGTCTGACGATCTCATCAGGCATTCCCGGCCCGTTGTCTTCAATCTCAATAACCGCCATGCCTTCCTCTTCAGCAATACGGACAGTTATCTGCGGTTTTTCGTCGATAAATTTTTTCTCCGACAATGCTTCGGCTGCATTCTTGAATAAATTCAGAAAAACCTGCTGGACCTGATTTCCTTCACAATAAACCGGATGGAGATCGGGCTTATACTCTTTTTTAATCACAATATTCTTGAAATCGTAATCCTTCCTCAAGTCATAATCACTGGCAATGAGCTCTAGAGATTTATCCATAAGCTCGGCCATATCATAGCGGAAGAAACCTTCCCCGCCCCTGCGGCTGAAATTGAGTATATTGCTGACGATCCTCGCGGCCCTTGCTCCGGACTCCTGTATTCCGTCAAGCATCCTGGTAATTTCACGCTGTTCAAGATAGGATTTCAGGTTATCCAGACAGAAGTCGCAGGCCTGTGCCACATCCTTGTTTTTCTGCAGATCACCAAGCAGACGCTTGCGCATATTCTGCACGCCGCCCATGATAGCAGCCAGTGGGTTGTTTATCTCGTGAGCCATGCCTGCAGCGAGCCCGCCGACCGACAACATCTTTTCAGACTGCACCATCACCTGTTCCATCTGAACCCGTTCGGTAATATCGTCTATACGGATTACCGCGCCTTCTATTCCTTCGGCATACAGGGGGAAAATAATGACATCCTCGTATCTGGTCATGTCATCAATATTATGAACCCGCCGGAGGTCCTCAAGCGGCGTACCATTCTTCACCGCAGCCCTTATCTTATGCATTTCATCAGCAAGATATGGAAGTACCTGTTCAAACAACCTCCCCCGGGCCTCACTCTTGGGAATTCCTGTTACCTTTTCAGCCTGACTGTTCCACTGGGTGACTACACCTTCCTTATCCACACTCACTAGGACCGAAGGCATGGAATCAATGATGCTGCCGATGTAGTTCCTGGCCTGCAACAGATCGTGCTCAAACTGCTTACGCTCTGTAATATCCGAAACAAGCGCAAGAACGTGAATACCCTCAGGAAGGGAGAAACTGCGTAATTTTACATGAACAGGGAATTCCCTTCCGTCCCTTCGACGTGCAATCCAATCGAAAGCCTGCATTTCCGAGTTAACACATCTGCCGACAAGTTTTTCGGCCTCTACCTGTGTGAATCCCTCACCGCTCAGGTCTTTTATGGAAAGAGAAAGAGCCTCGGCACTGGAATAGCCGTAAGTCTTTTCAAAGGCCTTGTTGACATCAAGAATTCGGCCGTTCACATCATGGATGAAAACGGAATCAGGCAGAGTATCAAGCAGGGTCTGCAGCCTTTCAGAAGCCGCAAGAACAGTCCTTCTTGAACTGTTAAGCGCAGAACTCATCCTGTTGAAGGTCTCCGCCAGTTCGTCAATCTCGTCCCCGGTATGGATCTGCACAGAAACTTCCTCTTCGCCCTTTGACAACCTGCGGGCAGCTTCTGTCAGCGAAAGCAGGGGGTCGGTAATACTGCGGCTGACAAGGAATGCAGTAACAACAACACCGAAAACAATGACGAGAATGACCAGAAGGGCATAACGGGATTGAGTAGCCATCTTGGAAAGATTGGCAGCTTCCGAGTAACCCAGCACAAGGGTCCAGGGGGCATAACGCATCCGGACCTTGACATTAAGGGTCGGTGCACAGTCCGGGCCGTACAGGGATGAATAAAAATAAGTCAATCCGGGCTCAAAGAACTCTGCCCGTTCAAGCCCTGTACCGACAGTATTTTTCCCCTCCACACGTATCCTTCTCCGGGCGAGCAGCTTCTCGCCTCCATCCTCACCGAGACCAAAGGCGGGGGTAAGCACAAGATCAGGCCGCTGCGTATCTGCAAGCCGCAACCCTTCTGCGCCGAAGAGGATAGAACTGTAGAAATGATCCCCGGACAATCCCCTTGGGAAAAGCAACTGCTGCAATACAGCAGCGTTGAATCTGAATCTAATAACCCCCAGAATTTCTCCGGACGTGTCCCGAACCGGACAACTGAAATACAGGGAAGGCTGGCTCGGAGTTTCGGAAAGCCCTACAGGGGAAACGTAAGGAAGCCCGCTTTGCAGGGGTTCCATAAAATAATCCCGATCCGCCTTGTCGCTTCCTATGTCAGGTCCGTATGTATCAGCCACGTCCCGTCCGCAAAGATCAAGAATGGCGATGGAGGTGATGTATGTCTGGTCACGTCTTTTAAGGGAGCTGAGAACTCCCATAACCGCAAGCTCTTCCGGTGAACCTACACGTTCTTCCGGCGGCATGCGCAGGTACTCGGCAAACTGGGGGATTGAAGACTCGGTACGCACCGTTGAAAGATTTGTAAGAATAAAGGAATCGACAACACCGGCGGTCTGGGTTGCCGCCGCCAGCATTACCTGACGGCTGTTATCAACCAGAGCATCGGAAGTTACTTTCTGATCAAGGATGGCAAGAAAACACATCGGCAGCAGGGACACAAGCAGGAATGTACTCAGCAGTCGCTGCCTCAGACCAGCCGACCTGCGAAAAGACACATAGGCAAAAATAAACAGCAGAGCGGCCAGGGCCGACAGCATGTAACAGGTGATCTCGAAAGCTGAAACCGGCCACGAAAAAGTACCCTCATCAGCATTTGCCGTAACTGCCTGCAAAAATGGGGCAATACAGCCCATGAGCGAACCTGCTGTAACGGTCAATCGAGATTGGGTTTTCATTACTGAACTGCTCCCCTCCCCTTCACAAACTGGGGATCGAGAATCCTGTCCAGATCAGGTGCAGTGGATGCATCGCCAACGCTTATGAAAAAATCGATCTGCTTTCCTCCAATATCAAATAGAGATGACGGACAGGTCTCTTTCGTAAACGCCTTCACGTTATCCTTACGAGACAGGATACGACATCCTTCAAGCGAAATATCTCCGGGAGTCTGACCGGTCGCCTCGGCAATAATGGCATCACACTCTTCCCTATGGGCAAGCCAATATTCCTGAGCCTCAAACCAGGCATCGACAAAAGCCTGCACATCAGCAGGGCGTTCACTGACAGTCCTGCCCTGAAAAGCAATCACATCGGGTATCATCCCCGGAGTGTCGGCGGTAGTGAAAAGGACTCTGTAGTCTTTATCCCTGGCCTTGGAGAGAAAAGGTTCCCAGGTATAGCCTCCCTGAATCTGTTCGGGCATGGTTTCAAGCACCAACTCCGGCCCCACGTCGACAATGCTTAAATCGGTACGCGAAATACCGTACTTGCGCAGAAGGGTGGTAATGATGAATTCGCTTCCGGACAATGCTCCCTGAATCCCGATCCTTTTACCGATAAGATCAACAGGGGCCTTTATGTCCGAAGTTACCACCAGCCCCTCGCCACCTTCAGAATAATCAGTAGCCAGCACAATTTTCATATCCGGCACATTGCTTTTCAACAACTCATAGAGCCCTCCGTGGGCGGCATCTATCTTTGAGGCTGCAAAATCCGGAAAAATATCAGTGTATGCCGAGTACAGGATCGGCTCCACCGCCACGCCATGTTTCTTGAAAAAACCTTTTTTATCGGCAATTATAAGCGGATACCATCCGGTCCATGGAAACCATCCCACCCGCAATGGACGCAGTTGCGCTTTTTCGTTGTTCCGTGAACACCCAGGAAGGATTGTAACTGAAAAGACAAGCAGAACAGCAAGCAGCAGAAACAAAACCTTACGCATGACATCCTCCGGACAGCTGCCATAAATAATTAAATTACTTTTTTACTATATAATCAAATGGCATAGTCAGCAAAAAAAGTACAGTCCTATTGAAATTACTTTGGCTCACTTCTCTCGCAGCCGTATAGATCAATTCAGTAACAATAGTGTACAATCTGTCACCCGTTTACAACGGCCTGTTCGGCCAGCTCCATAAACCTCTCAAGCGGGGGTGAACACCATCTGTCAACATGGGAAACCATCATGATCATAGTCTCAGCAGGAGCCGGAGGCCATTCAAGCCTGACCAGCCTCCCATGTTCAAAATCGTCAGCAAGCAACCTTTCCGGACACAAGGCAATGCCCAGCCCCCTCAGCAGACAGTTACGCTGAGCCCTGCCGCTTGAGAAAACCACTGACCGGGTATGCACACGTTCCTCTTCGAGCGACCGCCCGAAATCCCTGCGGTAACTTCAGTCCACCCGGGAATGCAGCACCCGCTGCCCCTGCAGGTCTGAGGTAGAGACCACTCCCTTCCCGGCAAGAGGGTGTTTCGGGGCAGCGGCAAGCGCCAAGGGTTCAGCACGCAATGGTTTTACGGATACATTGCTGAAAGAGAGTGACCCGGTCATCAGAAAAGCTGCATCAATGCGCCCTGTGTTCAACTCCTCTTTAAGCCGCTCGTCATCACAGTTGATGAACATGACTTCCATGTTGGGATATTCCCGCACGAAACGCTCCACAACATCCGGCATGTACTCTGCTCCGATGGTTTCCGGCATCCTGATTTTAATCGTCCCGGAAAAGTCCTCACTCCCGGAAAGTTCGCCTCGGATCTCCTCGCTCATCTGCAACATGCGCCGGGCATAATCACGAAGCTTCTCCCCGGACTCGGTAAGCAGAATTCCCCGCCCGACACGGTCAAAAAGCATGACTCCCAGATCATCCTCCAAGAGCTTGATCTGGGCGGAAACAGAGGATTGTGCCAGATGAAGCTCCTCTGCTGCTCTTGTGAAATTAAGCCTCTCAGCCACGGACAAAAAAGTTTTAAGCTGCCTCATCTCCATTATATACCCTCCATCGCCTGAAGCGATTGCTGTGATCGTAAACAATCGTTGGACCTGATTGTTTGCAATCAATAATAGTTTTTACAGATCAATTCAACAACAGGAGACTACCATGAACACTTGTATCAAATGCAAATCAGCAGCAGAAAAAGCCGGAGAATATTTCGGAGGCGGATACCATTGCGCAGAAGCAGTGGCCAAAGCCGCTATGGAACATCTTGGCCGGGACCCGCAGGAGCTTGTTGCCTGTGCCACCGCATTCGGGGGCGGATATGGAAAAACATTTCAGGAAGCCTGCGGGGCACTGAGCGGGGCGCTACTTGTCATCGGACATCTGTACGGACGTAGAGAGGCTGACCAGAACTGGGATTATCCTGCCGCCCTTGCAGGTATGATCCGGGATGAGTTTGTGGAAGCATACTCAACAACCAGATGCATTGACCTGCGGGAAAAGTTCGGCCCGGAAGACCAGATGGACGAATGCCGCAAAATAGTCCGGTTGATCAGCAAAGAACTTCTGGAACTGATTGAATCAGATGCCGAAATTACTGCCGGCAAATGATCCATACCAACTGGCTGCAGATTAACTGTGGGATGAACCCACAAAAGAACAGCTTCCTCTCTGTACACCATGCACAAAGAGGAAGCTGTTATCGATAAGCGTCCATCAGCCCGGCTATTTAAAATCGACCTGCGCAGGAGTGACTATCTTCAGAACAGAGTCCTGTTTGAATCTATCCTTGTAGGCTGCGGCAATGGAATCAATACGCTCCTCGGCATCCTTGTCAGGAGACACTACCATCAGCACCTTGCTTCTTTCCGAGTAGGTCATGCCTTTACCGGCCCAGAATCCTTCGGCATCGTAGACAGTATATCCGCTTTGAAATTTGGGGGTGACTTCGGACTGCAGAAAAGACTGCCACTCACGGGCACTGACCCGGTGTTTTCCTTCATTGCTGGTCTGCCCCATGAACAATTCATACCTGTTCCACTTTCCGGCGGTGCATCCGCCTGCCGCAACAAGGACCAGCAGAACCACCAGTGCCAGTATGCGCGAATATCTGTTCATGCAACCTCCAGCTAAATAAAAATTTCAGGCTCCTTGCGCTCTTCACAGGTTTCCGCAAGCCACCGGGCAACTTCCATAACCCTTGGAACATCCATAATCCTGTCCCCGGAAGCGCAGACCTTTACACAGGCACAACATAGGATGCATTGCGCTGCATCCGTATCAACAAGGGACCCGACACTGATTGCCCCGGTGGGACATACCCGCTCGCAGGCACCGCACAACTCGCACCCATCTTTACTCACGGGGGAGGCTGGCGGGCGTGCGACCCGTTCCTTGTACGGCCTGTTTCCCGGAACCTCTATCTCCGGAAGCCCGTCGGGATCTCCGGCAGACAGCAGTTGCCTAATGCTCTGCCCGAATTTGCCGGCCGCGTCCCTGTCGGATACATCCGGCCTGCCGACCGCGACCGGGGTTTCCTCTGATGAAAAGGAGTGTTCACCGACAAATGCAGCTGCCGCAACCGGTTTAAATCCGGCCTCTACAGCCAGATCACGTAGTTCCAGCAGTGCGTCTTCGTATGCACGGTTTCCATAAGTTACAACCAGTACCGCAGGCCTGCCCGATGATCTGAGACCGGCAAACCGCTCCACAGCAGTTATCGGCAACCTTCCGGCATATACAGGAGCACCGATGATCACCAGATCACTATCATCACATCCGTAACAAACTGGGAAGTCATCAGCACGGGTAACATCAATCATCCGCGTTTCCTCAGCCCCGACACCTTCGGCAATTGCAGACAGCACCTTACGGGTGGTGCGGGTAGGGGAAAAACATATCAATTGCAGCCTTGAACAGGTCACAGCAACACTCCTACTTGTTCAGCTTATCCCAATCCGCATTGAACTGGGCCAGCCCCTTGTCAGTCAAAGGATGCTTGACCAGCTCGGAGAGCACCTTGAAAGGAACGGTGGCAGTATCGGCACCGATAAGGGCTGCTTCAAGCACATGCATGGGATGACGGATGGATGCGACAAGCACCTTGGTGGGAAAATCATAATTGTCGAAAATAGTCCGGATCTGCCTGATCAACTCCATCCCGTCGTGCCCGATACCGTCCAGCCTGCCCACAAACGGGCTTACATAGGTGGCTCCGGCCTTTGCAGCCATGAGCGCCTGCAACGGAGAAAAGACAAGAGTTACATTTGTCTGCACACCCTTGCGGTACAGAGTTCTGGTGGCAACCAGCCCTTCAGAGGTCATTGGAATCTTGATGACCACGTTATCACCGAATGCGGAAAGGTCCTCGGCCTCACGGATCATCTCCTCGGCACTTTCGCCTACAACCTCAAGGCTGACCGGCCCGTCCACTTCTTGGCAGATGGCTTCCATCTGGGAACGCCAGTCTCCACCTTCATGGGAAAGCAGCGTTGGATTGGTGGTGACTCCGTCCATCAGCCCCTGAGCATTGGCACGTCTGATTTCATCCAGATTCGCAGTATCAAGAAAGAACTCCATATATTTTCTCCTTTTATGTGAATACTTTGTCATCTTCATATAATAAATTGCGACTGAGCAAAAGAACTATATTCAAATAGCTCGGTAAGTTAACCAATTCTGAATGAAACCGTCATTTTCAAAATTTAATACTGCAACAGCACTGAATTCCGTTGATTCGAACCTGTAATGCTATTTTGAACAGAAACCCATGTTGACAAGATTAGCCGGCAAGGGTAAACACTTGCGCATTATGAACGTTTCTTTTACCAACTTTACCCTTTTTTTCTGGTGGTGGCGCAGCTGATGCGTCGCGGTTGGTTACGTTCGAAAAACGTGTAGCAGCAAAAAGAATTTCATGAAACCGCGACAGTGAAAACTGATCGCGGTTTTTTTGTTGCCTGCGGTACACTGTCGCAAAACTGATCTTCAGGAGTAGAAAAATGACTGACAACGCAACTATCGATGCAAAAGGTTTTTTTGGTGAATACGGTGGACAGTTCGTCCCCGACCAGCTTCTCCCCATCCTGAACGAGCTGGCCGATACGTATGAAAAATACAGGAACGACCCGGAGTTCATTGAAGAACTCAACTACTACCTCACCAAGTATTCCGGCCGCCCAACTCCCCTTTATCTCTGCTCCAACTTGACCGAGAAACTCGGCGGCGCGAAGATCTACCTCAAGCGTGAAGACCTGAACCACCTCGGTGCGCATAAGGTCAACAACACCATCGGACAGATTCTGCTGGCCAAACGCATGGGCAAGAAAAAGATCATCGCCGAAACCGGTGCAGGACAGCACGGTGTAGCTACCGCGGCAACAGCAGCACTCATGGGCATGAAATGCACCATTGTCATGGGCGAAGTTGATGTTGAAAGACAGAAGCTCAATGTTTTCCGCATGCGCATGATGGGCGCGGAAGTCATCGCCGCCAAGTCCGGACAGCGCACCCTCAAGGAAGCTGTGGACGAAGCCCTTGCCGCATGGATCAAGGATGCCGAAAACACCTTTTACCTGCTCGGCTCGGCAGTAGGCCCCCACCCCTATCCGGTCATGGTCCGCGACTTCCAGTCCGTCATCGGCAAGGAAGCAAAGCAGCAGTGCCTCGAAGACGAAGGCCGCCTGCCTGATTACTGCATCGCCTGTGTCGGCGGCGGCTCCAACGCCATCGGCCTTTTTGCCGATTTCATTGATGAAAAATCCGTCAAGCTCGTAGGCGTCGAACCTTCCGGACGCAGCCTTGAACCCGGCGACCACGCTGCCACTCTCTGCCTCGGTGAGCCCGGCGTAATGCACGGATTCAACTCCTACATGCTCAAGGACGAGAACGGTGAGCCTGCCCCGGTGTATTCCATCTCCGCCGGTCTGGACTACCCCAGCGTGGGACCTGAACACTCCCACCTCAAAGACCTCGGCCGTGCCGAATACGTTCACGCCTCCGATAAGGAAGCAACCGACGCATTCTTCAAGCTTTCACAGACCGAAGGCATCATCCCCGCCCTCGAATCCTCCCACGCGCTGGCCTACGCCATGAAACTGGCTCCTCAGCTCGACAAGGACAAAATCATCGTCGTCAACCTCTCCGGCCGCGGAGACAAAGACGTGGCCCAGATTGAGGACATGATCAGCAGGGGAGAACTTGAACTGCCCTAGGACAATTCATGTATTTCCAATAAATAAGGCCCGGATTAACCTGAATCCGGGCCTTATTTATTGCGTTGTCCCGTCCTGAAATAGTTTTACACACAAAGAGCCTATTTTATAAAACAGGATGAGACTCAAAGAGCAAGGGCTAAGTCATAGAGATTAACCGTGGATGCTACGTTAAAATACATTTACTCGTAAATGAATCTATTGAAATATATAATTCAGAAAGTCCTCATCGTAGCTTGAAAAGGAAGACACAACCACAAATACACGAGCATGACTGTAGGAGAATCCCCCACAGTCATGTTGTAAACCGAACAACCCCCAATCTATTTCAGGACGGCTCACAGACCTTTTTCCAGAACAGCCTGTTCCTTCCGCTGTATGAAGCCGGCCCTGGCATAAAACCTGATAGCCCCTTCGCGTTTGTTGTTGCTTCGCACCCTTAGACGAACCAACCCCTGCTCCCTAGCCCAGCCTTCAACAGCTGTGACCAGCATCGCGCCGACTCCCGCACTCCGGCAGCTCTCATGCACGACCAGACTGACCAGCTCGGCAAATTCTCCTTCGGCAAGACGCTGCTCCCTTGCAGCCTGCACACAACCGACGACTGCTCCGCCCGCCGTCACCGCGACTAATTCCTCCCCTCCGGCCATTCTTATCTGTCTGACACGCACGGCAACTTCGGCAACAGGGACCGTATACCCAAGCTGCCCCATCAGTACACAGACTGCCTCAGCATCATCGTCTGCAAAACGTCTAATACAGACAGATGCGGCAAATGTATCACTAGTCATATTCTCTCCGTCATGCCTGCCCGCCCATCCATCCAGCGTTGGTAAATTGCGGTCAGCTCACCGTCATTGTTTGCTTTTGCCCAATCGAGCACATTCTCCGCCTGCACCTGCAAGCTTCTGGAATCAGACATGGCTTGCCGGATTCCGGCGGCTTTTCCTGCGGCCTGCCGTGCCCATTCAGCCTTTCCAGCCTTCTCCGAAATAACGGCCAGCCGCTCCAAACGATCCGGGTCAGGAAACAGGGTAGCCCCGTACAGCAGGAACTCGGCGGCATCGCCAGTACACCCTGCAGTCAGACAGAGGACGGAAATTTTCTCATAACCGTATTCCCACAAGGGATGCTCTTCAAGTGCGGATCGAATCTCGCTTTCAGTGGACAACGTATCTAGATCAGCAAACTTCCCTTCACCATTTTCGCGAATGACCATTTCCAGCCACGGGGTCAATTCACAAACAAAACCATCGTCCAGAGCAATGCGGTGCAGGTCCGGCTTGAAACAACCGGCACAGCGGCTGTTCACAAGCTTCATGTTCTCCCGGTCGAACCGGTTACGCCCCGGAGTCATGCTGGCCCAATGGAGCACTGTACTGCTGTTTTCCTGCACCAGCCTGCCCCCTGCCCGACGTATGCGGCAGCACAGGTCCATATCCTCGAAACCGTTGGCGTATTCGGGGAAAAAGCCGTCCAGACCGTTGAAAACCGCGGACGGAACCATCAGGGCAGCACCGCTTAAAGCCTGAAATTTGCGTTTCCTGCGCACCAAAGCATGTCCGCCGGGAAACATGAAATAGGGATGTCGCACCCCAAGGCTGCCGCTATAGCCGATACCAAGATACTGCACCCGGCCATTGTCCGGGAACAGGCACAAAGGACTTGCCGCCATTACTCCGGGATCACCCCTGAAAACTTCCAGAAGCGGCCCGAACCAGCCCTTGGTCAGCAGGGTATCGTTATTGAGAAAAAACAGCAGCTCGCCACCGGCATTCGCTGCTCCGAGGTTACAGGCCGGTCCGAAATTGATATTCTCCTCCACTCGCACGAACCTGAATCTTTCCCCGAATAGCTTACGTCCGAAATCTTCGCATTCCACCGGCGTTGAATCAGTTGAACCGTTATCAACAACAATGACCTCGAAAAATCCACCCGGAGTATTCTCGCGAAGGCTTTTGAGACAGCGGGAGGTCATTTCCCAAAGGTTCAGCACTGGAATTATGATTGAAAGATGCGGTTTTTTCATACCCTGATGAATATAAGAAGATTCGGAAATGATCAAATATGCTGAAGTTTTTCTGCCTCGAGCAGCATTATATATAATTCAAAACATTATCATTGCGAATGAGCGCCGGATTCCATAGAAGTCTTTCAACAAATGCACTTAAGCGGAGCTTAACCCGCTTAAATATATGCGGAGCCGTAGTTAAGTTGGTTATAACGCCGGCCTGTCACGCCGGAGGGCGAGGGTTCAAGTCCCTTCGGCTTCGCCACTTTTTAAGAGAAAGGCATCAATCGTGAGATTGATGCCTTTCTCTTTTTGTGAATTGTAAAAAATTGACCGCACATATTCCTTGAGCGCGGCATTTATTTTATCTTGCAATACCAACAGTTAGAACCTGCACTTCCCCACATCCTCCGATTAACAACTTTTCTCCAACTGAATTTGTTCGCGGCGCTTATTGTGTCAATTTAACCATATATTACGCCGACTATACTTAGCAGCGTTCTACAGCTTATCTTAAAACGAAACAGATTTCACGCGCCATTTAACATCTTAATTTATATCACTATTTTTAGCTATCCAATATGAACACCGTATCATTATTCAACTTGAGGCAGTGAATGAACGCCCTGGGCGGCATTTGTAATCTCTTGGCATTTCTACTGCCCAGAAAGAACACGGGACAACGATGACCGGCAAATACAAGCAGTTTTTAAGAGCGACTAACTGGTGGAAACAGAACAGGGCTGAGTTTTCCCACTTGGTATATGGAGTGACAGATGGATATGATACTTGGCGACTTAATAAAATTTAATGAGTCCCTGGATTCAAAAATAGATACAGAAAAATTGGATGAGGAATTCATCACTTCAAAACAGGTCGTGCTGGAGGGCATATCAAAAAATTCCGATGTCAGGCATCTCCCTTTTATTGCATTAAGCTATGCGAAATTAATGGAATTGACCGTTTTATTGACTGGCACGTATGCTGACAATTGCCAAACCGTGGAGTTTGGAAATCTTGTGGCAAATCCCAGACACATTGACGTTTGCATCCTGAATGCGAGATTAATAAGAGAAGATTACGGCATCACTGACAGCATGCCGCTGTGGTTCAAAAAACAAGTACATGAACGTATTGACAGCCAATACTCTGAAGATCTTGGAAGAATGGTTGTTGACCCATCGTTGTTATTTCATTTTATTGAAAAAGGTCTGCTGCTGGGCATTGTAAAAAAAGAAAGACATTCTAGATTAAGCGATCAGTTCCGGGATTGCATTTCAGATGCTGCTCAGTTTGCATTTTCAAATTATATTGAAGAGAGCCACACCCCGGCACAAGTGATTGACTGCGGATGCGGATGGAGCGTGAATCTTGATGTTGCATCCTGGCTTGCCGGCAACACAGTATTGAATATAGTTAAAGGCCCACTAAAAACCGACCTTATAAATGTGTTGAGTGAAGTCATGGCAGCGGATTACCTGAAAGCAATTAATAAAAAATTTGAAAAAGCACATAATTCTCTAAGCTATGTGAATATGGGAAGAAAAAATTTTGCCAATTATCCATATGAGGAAGAGGTGCCCATCGCAGAGTGGGATGATATAAATAACACCTTGTGCCATTTCAAACTGGACGGTTATGGTATGATTCAGTCAGAACTAGATAAGGCCCTTTCCAATCCGTGCTACAAAAGCCCCTTTTTAAACGAGTTGCTGTATCCCTATCAGGAAACAATACACGACTCGAAAACTATCACAAAATATAACCCTTATAAAATTGGTTTTACCCACAAGCCCGTTGTGCCCCGCCTTAAGGATGTGGTAAACGAGCCGACATTTTTCACGAACTGAAATCTCACTGGTTAATGCATACAAATGCTTCATGAATTATCAGTTGTTCGGACAAAAACGTCATGCCGTACTCCGTAAAGCATGCCAGCCCCTAGACGGTTGCGACTCGTAAGCTTCAGGTTCTTTTTCTGGCCATCAGCTGTTCGGGTATACTACTCCATCCAATTTCAACGCCCCCTAGCGCACAAACTCCCTAATGTGGTATTCAAACGGTGAGCCCCAGCACCCTTACCCGTCAGGAGACAGACATGGCAAAATCAGCTTTTCGGACCGGCATAATGTTTCTTATGCTTATCGCCGCATCAGCCGGTTACGCGTGGGCATACGACGATGTAGTAACTTTGTGGTCGGAAGCGAAAACACCGGCCCCGCCGGAACTGGCGGAAGTGACTGTAATCCCTGCCGACACAGCCTTTTTCATTCTGGATATTGAGGAGCTGACCTGCAACAAGGACCGTAGACCGCGCTGCCTTGAAACGGTTCCCCGCATAGCCAAGTTTCTGCAACGCGCCCGCGCCGCAGGCATGCCTGTGGCCTACAGCCTGACAACACGGGGTACGGCGGACACAATTCTGGAGGAAGTCAAGCCGAGCGGAGGCGAAACAATCGTTAACGCCAGCGTAAACAAATTTTACGGAACCACACTGGATGAATTCCTTACCAAGAATGGAATCAAACAGGTGATCGTCTGCGGTACGGCTGCGCACGGAGCGGTTATGCACACGGCAACAGCAATCGGTCAGCGCAAACTCAAACTGATTCTCCCTGTGGACGGCCTTTCGGCAGCAGACCTTTACACCGAACAGGCCGCAGTACAGCTTTTGAAAACCGGTCCGGGCACCCGCAGGAATATCGCGATTACAAGATTTGATATGATCAGGATCAAATAACCCGACGCGCCGCCAGAAGGGAACTTCGGACCTCGACAGATCGCCAGGCGCAGGCGCTTTACGCCCTTACCCTGATCCGCCATACTCCGTATCAACTGCACGAGAATACCTGACGAATCGAAACCACAAAAAAAGGCAGCCCGGAATTATTCCGGGCTGCCTTATCTAGCTTATTCAAAAAACGTCTTCTATTCCGGTGCAATAATCCTGAATCTTACCAATTGTCTGCGCAGCTCATCAAATCCGACCGGCTTGACCAGATATGAATCGGCCCCGCATTCATACATGGCCTTGAGCATGGTTTTATCGTCACTCATTGTGCTGGCGATGAAAATTTTGGATTCGCATGCAAAAGAATCCACATTCTTGCTCCGCTCTATCTGGCGGATGGCCTTGCATGCTTGCAAGCCATCTATGTTAGGCATCATCACGTCCATAATTATCAGGTCGAAATGCGGACTCTGCCCGACATAACTTTCGGTGACAGCCTGAATGGCCTCAACCCCGTCCTTGGCGACATAGCAGGGCATATATCTGGATAGAAATGACACAAAAACCTTGCGGGTGGCAAAATCATCATCAACAATCAGGGCCGTAGGGTTAACCCGCAAAGGGCAAACCCTCCCGCTGGCAACGTATGATTCAACGGAAACCGAATATGCCTTCTGCTGCCCGACTGTACGCCGGAACTCTTCTTCAAGCCGGAGAAGATCTTCATCCTCACTCTTCCCTTCAGAAAATTCCTCAGCATCTGCCTTGCGTCCAAAGTTTTCCTGCGGTTCATCCTTCCCGACCGGCAGTTCAGGCTCAACAGGATGCTCAGCGGCTGGAACAGGTTGTTCCTCCGCTACGACAGGCTCAGATATTGCGGAATCAGGCGCAAGATCCTTCAGCAGGACGTATCCGCGGCTGTAATCAATATTGTCCGACCCTTTAGCCGTAATGTTTTCAAACGCATCCTCAATGAGGTCGAAACTCCTGAGCAGTACGTTGATGACCTGTTTGTCTACAACCCTCTGGCCTGATCTTATATCTGAACAGGCATCCTCCACCTTGTGCACAAACTCGGAAAGGGCCATAAGTCCGAACATGGAAGCGTTGCCTTTAATACTGTGCAGGGCTCGGAAAATACGGGCTACAGACTCATGATCGCCTCCCTGCTCGAGATTGAGAACATCCTGAACAGCAAGTTCAGTCGCTTCCCGACACTCAGAAACAAACTCAAGCAGGAACAAATCCAGATCGAATCCATCACTCATTTATTATACCCAGCTCCCTGAGCTTGGCCGTCATGGCCTCTACAGTAAAAGGTTTTACGATATAATCAGTTGCTTCACTTTTGTTGAATGCCTTGAACACGGTCTTAACATCCGAAAGGGCCGTTGCCATTATAATTCTGGATTCACCTGCCGGGGGCACTTTAAACCCCCGCTCAATCTCCCTGATCTCCCTTGCAGCCTCCAGCCCGTCCTTGCCGGGCATCATTATATCCATGAACACAACATGATAGGGCTCTCCCTGTTCAATTGCGTCCCTGAAAACTTCAATGGCCTCAACTCCGTTCACTGCAATATCAACTTCGCCGAATTTCCTGAGAAAGAACTGCAAAAAATTTCTTGAGGCAAAATCATCCTCGGCAACTAGTATTTTCATCGCATCCTCACTAGCATACAAATCTCTGGATACAAATTATAAGATCGACGCACCATACATATCCCAACCATGAAAGAAGCACTCAACTCAGGACAATTTACAATGTAAAGCTAAATAGTCCAAACAATTCAGTCTGCATGCAGTGGCAGTTCCACAAAAACAGTTGTCCCTTCCTCGCTGGAACTTTCAAAACCAATTCCGCCGCCCATTGTTTCCGCGATAAGCCGGGCCGAATAGGTGCCAAGCCCGGTTCCCCCGGCTTTGTCAGCCGTGACATACTTATCAAAAAATTTTTTCCGTATGGTGTCAGGCACCGCCCCCATATTGTGAATTTTCAACACGAAAACATCTTCTTTCCTCAATACATCAACTGTCACTGCCGCTTGTGAGGGGGAGGCTTCAACGGAATTCTTAAGCAGATTGGCGAGCAGAGAATACATAAGTAATTCATCACAGGGAACCGAAAACGCAAAATCCGCCGCAACTTCAGCGCCTTCAAATCTGATTATGAATCCAAGATTTTTCCAGCCGGCATATTCCTGCAGATCCTTGGTCACAGCTCGGATAATTCCATAGATGTCGGTTTCAGAGGGGCGATACCCATAGGTGCCGGTTTCCATCTTATACAGGTCAAGCGAGAGGTTGATCATGTTCAGGAGCTTGTAGCCGGCACCTTTGATATGCTCCAGGATCTCTCTCTGTGAGTCGTCCAGCACATCATACAGATCCATCAGCAGCACATCTGGAAGACCGATAATTCCGTTCAGCGGTCCTTTAAGATCATGCCGCATTATCCGGTCCACGTCCTCCTTCAGGTCAGCCAGCTTCTTCTGCTCGGAAATGTCGATGAAATTTTCCACCATATGCAGCCTGCCGCCGATCATGACCTTGCTGACAGCTTTCTGAATATACAATCTTGTCCCATCAGGTCTGACAATGACAGACTCACAGATATTTTCTTCCTTCCCCAAGTTCGTTATAGGGCACTCTCCTCTGCGGGACGAACTGACGACTCCAAAACATTCCCGGCCGATAAGTTCATCCCAGCTTAACCCCATCATATTAAGTGCCATAGGATTGGCGTCCACAATCTTATGCGTTGCGGCCTCAATAACCAGAATACCGGCCTGCATACCGTTCATGGCAACATTCATTCGATCATAGGCGTCCAGCAGCTCCTGCGTACGCTTCTGTACCTTGCGCTCAAGCTCCTGACTGTGATTACGCATGAGGGCATGTGTTTCAAGGTTCTCAATGGCATTCACGGCTGACAGCATTACCACAGAAAACAGCTTCAGAGTCGTATCCAGAATATCCTCCTTACTCTGGAACATCTGCCCGACAAACATCCCCCTGACCCGAAACGGAGAAGACAGGGCATGAAGCAGGATATAGTTGTTTCGCGTAGAATCCAGAAAAAACACCGGTCCGTCCGACTGCAAAGCATAGGCAAATGACTGGTCGCTTATAAGCCCGCTGACCTCGCGCTCAAGAAACTCTCCGGCATGGGAAGGCAACACCGCTGTCTGAATGAAATCCTGCGTATCGTTATCCACCAGATACACCGCGCAGGACTGAAACGGAATCATCCTGTCGGCACGGACACAGATTTCGATAAGCAGATCCTGAAGCGAAGGCTGCTGCGAAAAGGCTGCAAAAGCACCCAGCTCACGAGCCATATCAAGAGCTTCAAGTGCCGCGGCTTTCTCTTCCTGCAACGTATGAATCTGCTGCCGCTGAAAATTGATCAGTAACTTGTCATCCACATCAGCCCCCGAAAATGGTGAGAATGTCAGCAATCTGCCGCTGCGCCTTGAGCATGGTAGTTGCGATGGCACCTTCCTGCAGATTCAATATATCCCAGGCTCCGGGATAGGGAGCATGAACATATTCGACACCGTTCGATCCATACTGCATACCGATTGCCATAAGATCCCCGATGGAGCAGATGGCCGACTCCATGGACAGATTCTTACCGGCCCCGCCGTGATGCCCGGCCACACCGGAAATAAGCGAATGCGGGAAATTCCATAGCCGGAACAATTCCTGTGAAAGGTCGCAATGGTCAAAGCCGAAGACCATCCTTTCAGCTTCACACGGACTCACCCCGTGATGTCGGGCGATCATAAAAACCCTGAGCGTCTCCTCCGGAGCCTGCTGCAACATCACCAGCCGCCCCAGATCATGAAGCATCCCGACAACAAAGCAGGTATCCTGTGATGTTCCGGGCTCCTGGGAGGACAGGATGCGGCAGAAGACAGCACAGGACAGAGAATGTTTCCAGAAATCGGCCATACTGAAATACTTGCTGTCCAGCCCTCTGAAAGAGTCCATAACCGAGACACTGAGAGCAAGCTGGCTCAACCCGCTGGTTCCCACAAGGGAAACTGCCCTGCTCAATGATTCCACATGGTTGCTGAAACCGTAGAGAGGACTGTTGACCAGACTGATCAGCCGGGCACTCAGTCCGGAATCCTTGGAAATAATGTCGGCAAGTGTGCTTGAGGTTGAACTTGGATTGTTAAGGGCATCCATGATCTTGTAATAGATATCCGGAAACGAACTCAACCGCACTCCGCTATCAAGAAAAGCTCCCGCATCGGCAAACAGCGGGGAACTCGGGATTTCCGCGCCCTTCTCATTCAGTGCCGGTTCAGCAGGCAATTTTCCCGACTCAGCAAGTTTTTTCGCATAACTCTTCACACACGCCTGCCTGAATGCAGGCATGGGATCAATACTCATGTCCGCATGCCTGAACAGGACTTCAGCATGCTCAGCAGCCAGTTCCAGAAAGGCATCATCAGCGCCGTTCTCACCGTCTCCGGCATCGACCCCGGCACCGGCATAAATTTCAACTTCGCTGACACCCCATATATTGAACACGCGCAGGTGCTGATCCTCCAGAACTGTCCCGCCTGGCAGCAGTAACCGGCCATTGGATCCTTTAACATCTGCGGCAAGCTGCATTCCCGGCTTTAAATCGGCAATAAAGACTTTCATATTCACTCCGAAAAGTTAAGCTGGTAACTCTATTTTGCAACAATAACCCAGCCGGTAAGAATTCAAAAGAAAAACGTACATCGACTGCGCATAGAACTGCAGCTCAATGCAAAAAATTATTTTTATCGTACTTTACGGGTATTTCTGCCTTTGTCTGCGTTATTGTCACCACCCCACCAGTCGCACCTGTTGCCTTTTTCTCCGAAATTGTACAGGTTGAAATTTCAGCCGCCAGTACAGAAACGACTTCCAACAGGAGTTCAGGTTTTGAGTGATTCCATTTTGAAATATGAAGAAAGAATGTGGGAACTGTTCAAGGTGTCTCAGGCAGAAATGCCCGATCTCAACGAAGCGTATTCCCGGCATGTGAAAGAAGTCGCCTTCGGAGAAGGCGTGCTGGCGCAGAAGACAAAGCGCCTGATCGCACTTGCCGTTGCGGTTCAGGCAGGCTGCAGGGACGGTATGGTTTCCCAGACATCCAAAGCGTTGGATGCCGGAGCTACAGTGCCAGAGATCTTCGAAGCCTGTCAGGTTGCAATCGGCATGGGCGGTTCTCTGGCCTGGAGCAAATCGCTCATTGTAGCCGAATACCTTCTGGAGCGGGGACTTATCTCTTCCGACAACGAAGACTGAGCTTATGTATTCAGGGGCACCCAGCTGCCCCTGAATCTATTCCTTTTCAAAAGGACTCTGCAAGCTTTCATACTCATCCGGGTCAAACACAAGTTCTCCGCCGCCAAGATGCCTTTCATACTCGATTCCCCATTCTCGCAATGACAGAAGAATGGGAAGCAGCTTTTTCCCGATGTCCGTAAGCGAATATTCCACCCTGGGCGGAACTTCCGGGTAGGCCTTCCTGAAGACCACACCGTCATCCTCAAGTTCCTTGAGCTGCCTTACCAGCATACGTTCCGATATTCCGTCCAGAGTACGCCTGAGCTCTCCGTACCTGAGCACCTTGCAGCGGGCCAGATGATAGACAATTATCGGTTTCCACTTCCCGCCTAAAACCTGAAGGCTTAGCTCAAAAAAACAGCGGTATTCCTTGTTTCCGATTTTCTTTGCCGGACATTTTCTGATCATATGTTCTCCATTCCTTACACCGATGTAAGCAGCAGTCTTTTTTGTAAGTAATTGTAATTATATTTCTACATGCTAAAGTCGTCTCAAATATTCATATAGCCAACACACAAAGGAGACCATCATGTATGTAGTTGCAGTTAACGGAAGCCCGCGCAAGGGTGGTAACACAGAAATAATGCTTGAAGAAGCCCTTAAACCGCTCAAGTCAGCAGGCTGGGAAACCGAACTGGTCCAGCTCGGATCAAAAAGGATCAGGGGCTGCATGGCCTGCGGTAAATGCTGGGAGAACAAAGACAGCAGATGCATTGTCGACAATGACGTATTCAATGAAGTCATGGAAACAATGCTCCGGGCCGATGCCATAATCCTCGGCTCGCCCACGTACTTCACCGATGTATCGGCTGAAATGAAAGCCCTGCTGGACCGCTCCGGCATGGTTGCCCTTGCGAACGGACGCCTTTTCCGCGGCAAAATCGGTGCGGCTGTTGTTGCTGTAAGACGCGGCGGAGGCACGCACGTCTTCGACACCATAAACCACATGTACCTGATGTCCCAGATGATCGTGCCCGGCTCCCTGTATTGGAACCTCGGCATGGGACTTGATAAGGGCGACGTGAACAATGACTCCGAAGGACTTGGAAACATGAAAAACCTCGGAGAAACCATAGCCTGGCTCGGCGCAGCGATGAAACCTCACCTGCAATCATTTCCCGAAGACAACGCCTTTTTCGGATAACCATCCACCGCAACACCGGTCGCCCATGAAGCGGCCGTTGTTGTTTTCGGCAGAGCCGATGACCGGAGATCCGTCAACAGCTTTGCAGTTCGCCAAAATTAGGTTATCAAGATTAGACCAAAGATAACACCAAGCAACGTCCAGAAAAAAACAATCGCAGAGGAATTCAATGAAGAGCCCTCTCCCGACAGACTTTGCTCAGGCCGAACGTGCAGAGACCGCTGAAATCATTCAGGCTGCCCGAGAATTAAAGGGCAACCCCATGACGGCATTATTCAATGCCATCCCTGTCCCATTGCTGGTGATAAACTCATCCCGCCAGATCGTTTTCTGCAATGCAGTATTCCAGTCCACCTCAGTCTTCAAAACCTCCGATGAAATTCTGGGGATGCGTCCGGGAGAAGCCCTTGGATGCATCCATTCCCACGTGCATGAAGGCGGATGCGGTACCAGCAAATTCTGCCGTGACTGCGGAGCGGCATCGGCCATCATTAAATCACTTGAAGGGGAACATGCCACCGAGGAATGTCGAATTCTGCGCGGAAAAAACCTTGAGGAAGAAGCTCTGGACCTGCAGGTGTTTACCTCTCCTTTCAAATTCAACGGCTTTGATTTCATCCTTTTCACGGTTCTGGACATCAGTCACGAGAAGAGACAGCAGAGCCTCGAACGCATATTCTTCCACGATGTCATGAATCTGGTCACAGGACTTAAATATACGGCCCAAATGGTCTGCAAAACAACCACTTCCGGCTTTGTGGAGGACAAATGCCGGGTAATGGATAAAACCATCACTCAGATTGCAGAGGAGATACAGACACAGAAAGCACTGAGTCGGGCCGAAGACGGACAACTGGCCGTACATCCGCAGAAGACTTCCACAGGGGCAATCCTGACCAGAATGCGGGAGATATTCTCCTCGCACACCCTCTGTCAGGATAAATTCATTTCCATATCTGAAAAAAGCGACATTGTTGATTTTGAGACCGATCCGGTAATCCTAAACAGGATACTGGGCAATATGATAAAAAACGCACTGGAAGCTTCAGAAAAAAATTCCGGCATCACTATCGGGGCCGGAGCGCAGGACGGGGAAATACAATTCTGGGTGCACAACGACCACATCATGACCGAAAAGGTCAAACGTCAGATATTTAAACGGTCATTCTCCACCAAGGGACAGGGCCGGGGGTTAGGGACCTACAGTATGAAACTGCTGACCGAGAGTTATCTGAACGGTACGGTTTCATTCAAGTCCTCTCCGGTGACGGGAACCGTTTTCACCATAACCTTGCCAACCAAGGCCTGAACCGATAAGAATTTAATAACAAGGAGTACTCCATGATAGAACTCATCGAAATTGCACCGAAGGTACTGGGGTTGAAAATTGACGGCAAGATCACCGAGCCGGACATGCACAAGATGATAGAGGTGTGCGAAAAGAAACTGCAATCGGTAGAGCGCATCGCCGTGTATGTGGAAGTCATCGACATGGGAGGCATATCCTGGGGCGCACTTATTGAAGACCTGAAGTTCGCCCTGCCCAACTTCAAACGCTTTTCCAAGAAGGCCGTTGTCTCAGATGTCAAATGGCATGAGCCGCTGGCCAAAATCAGCGACAAGCTTTTTCCTTCCATCGAGATACGCCACTTCAATCCAGAAGACAGAGAAAAGGCGATAGCATGGGTGAAAGAATAAAAAATGGAACTTTTTAAAATTTCGTGTTGACAATTCGACCGAGTCTCTTTAGTACTAATTCCTCACTGAGGGCGGATAGCTCAGTTGGGAGAGCATCGGCCTTACAAGCCGAGGGTCACAGGTTCGAGCCCTGTTCCGCCTACCACCTCAGATTATAAGCGTAGCTTAACACGCTTAAAATACGCGGAGCCGTAGTTAAGTTGGTTATAACGCCGGCCTGTCACGCCGGAGGCCGCGAGTTCGAGTCTCGTCGGCTCCGCCACTTTTCAAGAGAAAGGCATCAATCTTATGATTGATGCCTTTTTCTTTTTTGCTAACCATTTCATCGCCCCCTCCTTTGAGATAGAGCCAATTTGATCAGTAGACTATCTGTGCAAAATGCTGATACAGAGCAGGGTGTTAGCGTATACGAAGATGTATACAATAATCTTGCCCCCAAATACTAAAAGGACAATTTGTGAAATGTATGGAGAAGAATGAAATTCCTTTCACATGCCGAATAAGGCCAACAATCCTACCTATACTGAGACTTGAGCTGCTGGCGACTGTGTTTTTTCTCGTTGCGGATTTTTGTGAAACAAAACATGACCTTTGATATAACAATGATTCATGCGTGTGGCCTTATGTTAGCAACCATGACTCCAGTAATACTGTGCATTGCCGTTCTCGGAATACTTGTGAATAAAATTATTGTCGAACCACACAAGGTGTCAGCCCGGAATCCATTTTCAAATAAATACGAATCACTTGATTGGGATGAGATTGTATCGGTCCAGATCAAGAATGTTTTTGGCTATAAATATTATGTATTGTGTTCAGACGTAAGTTCCGTATGGATTCCTATAGAAATTAATGACCAATCGAACTTTATTCATATAGTGGAAGAAAAAACTAACTTAGCGATGCCAACATCTTAATTTTTGGATCTTAAATACAACTCCGTCCAAGAAGGGGACAACGCGAGGCCACCTGATTGCCGAGATCAGGAATGTTATTGTCGGGTTTCAGGAACGGTTGTATGTTGCGGTGTTGGTAGAAATTTAAACCATTTTCATAGGACACAATCATGGTAAAACCAGAACAACAAGGTTCTCTCGACAGTCTTTGTGGAATCTATAGCATCATAAATGCAGTTTGCACATTAACAGGAGAAGAAGCACAACCTATCTTTGAAAAAATAATATTTTATCTTGAAAATAAAGGTCATTTATCAACAGTCCTTACATCAGGAACGAATATTAACATTATGGGAAGCATTCTGAAAGAATTAAACTGTGACGATGTCATCACAAGAAAAATGCCTTTTCGAGGACAGAAAGCAGTGCCTCTTGCGCAGTTCTGGGAATCTATGCAATCTCACCTCTCTTTAAACACTAAAGATAAAAATAGAACATCTATTTTATTATGCCTTGGAAAAACATATGATCACTGGACGATAGTCAGTAGCATCAGTGATAAGAGAATTATGCTTTCTGATTCTGCTAATCTAAAATTTCTTAACAGGACTAATTGTACGACTTCCGAAGATCATCGTATTCGTAGGCAACACATTCTGTATCCTCAATACACTTATTTTTTTCAAACTAAAGACTAGGACAACTCACGATATAGGCAATCATCATGGCATTCAGCGAATTCGAAACATTCAGATACTCAAAAACAATGGAAGACTTCATCAATGAAGCCGGCCCACCGAAAGACATCGCCCATGAACTGAAATGGAAGTATGAAATCAATCCACGCAATCAAAGCGTTGAACTATGTGAAGTTCGCCCATACTTCATGGATGCATCGGAACTTGTCGAGAATCATATCTTCAAGGCAAGATATATCAAAGGTCGCAAGGAATGGCTTATTTACTGGATGAGAGCAGACCTTAAGTGGCACCTTTATGAGCCTGCACCATACGCCGATACTCTTGATGATGTTCTGGGTGTTATCAAGGAAGATGCGCTCTGCTGCTTTTTCGGGTAGCCTGGTATCCCTAACCCTTCTTATATAAATCAAGAAGCATCATGAGTTTGCACTATGTTGGCAAGCAGCCGGTACACCTTCACAACCATCAAGCCAAGTCAGATTCGCCTTTAAACCAGCAAAAAAGACCGAAGCTCCCGCCCCGGCCTTCAATCATAATCATTAGATTTGCCTCCATATCTCAAATGAAATACGCTTCACTTGGAGGACAAAATCATGCCGTCAAAATCAACAATGCTCCATGTAAGGGTTGACCCCGCCTTGAAAGCCGAAGCAGCCGAAGCTCTCTCTGGTGTAGGGCTCAGCCTTTCCGATGCAGTAAGAATCTTATTAACCAGAATCGCCAAAGAGAAAGGTCTGCCAGCAGGCTTAACCTGCACCGAGGAAGAACATGACCGCTGGTTTAGAGCGAAAGTTCAGGCTACACCGGAAGATACCAGACCAACTGTTGATCATAAGAATGTCATAGATCACTTCGCCACTTTCAAAGAAAAAGGGGCCTATCCCGGATAAGCCCCTTCTGAACAACCAGACCTGAACAGTCCAGCCCGAACTAACCGTGCCTACCGGTTGCCATTTTCGGGAACAGACCCGAGAAACGTATACATTTCAACTACCGGATCACTGGCCAAAACCCCTTCAAGATTCTGTACAAGAGACTTGTAGTGCGGAGAAGCCAGATGAGAATCCAGAGCCGCCTGATCCGCATATGTTTCGTAGAAATAAAAATCTCTATCCGAATTCAATGACCGGTGCAGCCTGTATTCCAGTACCCCTTCTTCCTTGGCGGTTTCCGGAATCATGCCTGACAACAGCTTTTCCAGTTCAGCTCCCTTTCCTTCACGAGCCTGAAAAGACGCACTCATATAAATCATGTGAACCTCCATTTAGTTAATGAAGGTCGTCTACTACCCAAGGAGCGGTCGGCTGGTATTGTAAAAATGCGTCATCCGTGTCTCGCCCCCCAGCAGACACGATGGAGAATGCCCGGTGAAGCCATTGAACTCGTGAATGAAATGGGCCTGATCGTAATATCCGTGCGCAAGAACACAATCAAGCATGCTGGCATGGTTGCCTAAAAGAAGATCCCGCACGGTCTGCTGAAACCGGGATAGACACATGAACTGCTTTGGCGTCACCCCGACCCCGTCCTTAAAACGTCTCTGAAACTGCCTGACGCCTAAGCCAACACTTTCAGACACCGATTTCGAGTTCTGGACGGAATGCCCGTAATACAGTCGATTCGTGGCAAAAGAAATCAGCTTATCCTCAACGGACTCGGAAGCCAGATTCTCAAGCAGGAATTCTTCCAATAGAGGCACACGCTCCTCAAATCCTTCAGTCTCCACAATTCGCTCACTGAGAACTGCGGCACTGTTTCCGAACAAATCAACTCCGCCTGCCAGTGTATCAATCATTTCAAATGGCGATATTCTGCAGAAATACCTGAACATTCCTGTTTTAAATCTGATCGAAATAAATCCGGAATTTTCAGCGGGATAAAAAGTTGCCGTCCTTGAACGCAAACAAACCAGATGGCTTGATGGTAAAATTTCTTTCTGCCCGGCACCCAGCTCATAAGTAACAGGCTCACCATAATGAAAAAACAGCTCTTTCCCTGTCCCCGGCAGAAGCCGGGGGGAACCGCCTCCGGACAAAAACGACCCGGACCACTCCCAATACCGATCTACATAAGCCCGCAGTTCTTTTCTCGGGTAACACCATCTGTTGAATGATTTATCTTCCATAACATTGCGCTTGGATAAGAAGGAACTCCCTGACGGAGGGAAAGGATATCTGCACTCCGGTTGAAACAGTGAATCGCCGGTTTAGCAAATAACTGCAACCGGCCTACGGCATGCTTCTACGGAACAATCTAAACACATGCACTATTTTTTCATACTTCACACACATAAAAGGTTTCGCATACGGCATAAAATCCGACAGAGCGGAGCACTTTTCTGCAATCAGACACGGCTAGTTGCATCCAGCGCCGGGCCTGAACCGGAACAGCGTAAAAAACATAAGGAGAATACCGACAAGACCGAAAAGCCATTGCGGGCCCTCAACATACAGCATCACTCTGATGCCGCTTCCCCACAAAAATATTATAAATGAAGTCAGCGCCAGCAGCACCCACTGGCCGAGCCTGTTGTCGGGAAAGACTATTTCCTGCATGCGAGGAAGAATCCTGCTGTAAAAAGCCCACAAAGCCCAGCTCAGCAATGCAGTGCCAACGATAAAAAGCCACCAGTGGGACAACCCCGTGCCGCGGGCAAAAAGCCCGGTATCGCCATGCCCGGAGAACGGACGCATGTAAAGATAGGCGACCAGCTCCATCAGATGCGCGGTCATGAACCAGTAAAGCAACGGGTAAAGCTCATTGTGTCCGCGCAAACGGTCTCCGCTGAGAAAAGCAAGTCCGCATCCCACAAAGAGCGCATGCATGACCAAAGGGCTCACCCCGGTAATTGCGGCTGTCATTCCCTTACCCAAAACGAACAGCCGCTCATAATCAACCCCTTCATCCCAGCCGGTCATTGTCACGGGATTTCCCCAGACTATCCCTGACGGAGAATTCCCGGCCCCGATCAGCCAGCCCACAGTACTGTGCATAAACTCGTGAAGCAGTATGATAAGTGCCTGCATGAACATAAAAATGAATACAACCAGTAGGAGATAGAGACCGGCTCCGAGGATAAATTTACCTTTGAACACGCAACCTCCCCAGTATAAGTGAAACAGATTTCCTTCAGTATACCTCCTGACAGCCGTTGCGCAAAGGCGGAAAAACAGCCAGCCGTTCACAGCTCAAATAAAAAGGCCGCATCTGAGATACGGCCTTTGTTGATTCTTACGAATCTGGCGGCAAACCTGAACAGCCTGAGATCCGGTCAATACTCCTCATAATGGGCGGGATGCTGATCCTTGCGTCTCCCGTCCGCACGACCAAGGCCGGTTATGGCTTCCACTTCCTCTCTGGACAGCTCAAAATCGAAGATGGATAGATTCTCAAGCTGGCGTTCCGGAGAGGTCGCCTTGGGGATGGGAACTGCGCCTAGCTGCACATGCCAGCGCAGGATTACCTGCCCTACTGTTTTTCCATGCATGCGGGCAGCCTCCACAACAGGAGGTTCCTGCAGGGCGGCGTTGGCCCTGCCCAACGGACTCCATGACTGGGTGAGAATACCCTGCTGCGCATGCCACTCTCGCTGTTCCTGCTGCGGGAAATAGGGATGAAGTTCGATCTGATTTACCGAGGGGGCCACCCCGGTTTCATCAATCAACCGCTGAATATGTTCGGGCAGGAAATTGCTCAGCCCGATGGAACGGACCAGCCCGCGCCGACGGGCTTCAATCAGGGCCTGCCATGCCTCCACGTAAAGATCCTGACTTGGGTTGGGCCAGTGGATCAGATAAAAATCATAGTAATCAAGCCCGGCCCGGAACAGGGATTCCTCTATCGTGTAAAGGGCTTCGTTGTAACGATGACGCAATCCGGGAATCTTGGAAGTGATGAACAGCTCCTCACGGGCGATCCCGCAGCGGCGGACCGCCTCCCCCACAGCTCCTTCATTCTCGTATTTGAAAGCGGAATCAAGCAGCCGGTATCCGGCCTTGATGGCACTGACCATTGAATCCACCCCGGCGGAACCGTTGAGTTTATAAGTGCCGAATCCCAGAGCAGGTATAGATGTGCCGTCATTCAAGGATATGCTTGGAACGATAACTTCACTCATCACAAAACCTCCGCTTCTATTTCAGACAGATCAGAGCGTGCTGGCATCCATAAGCAGTTCTCAAGGTCAACACGATCGTCGACACCGAACACTATCCCTTCCCGTTCCAGCAGGGCTCGCTGTTCTTCGTAGCCATGCCCCCGTTCAAGGGAAACGGCCCCTTCACGGTTGAGTACCCGGTGCCATGGGAGCCCTTCCTTTTTCGAATAGACATGCAGCACCCTCACCACCTGCCGTGCAGCACACGGGTTGCCTGCAAGCGCTGCCACGCGCCCGTATGTAACGATCTTTCCACGGGGAATGCGCCGGAGCACCTCAATAACCCTTGCTGTAAACATCTGCTTCGCCATTTACGCAGCATACCACAGACGTTACCGGCCCTCAACGCATGAGTAACCGGAAAGGATTTGTCCCATTATAAAACCTGCGATAACAGCTACGGATAGCCACTCCAAAGGGTTCATACCGGCAACCATTCATGATATGATCCAGCGCAGCATCAACCGTAGGCACTACAGGCGGAGGCCACATGCTTGAATTTTTCAGAAGGGCAGTTGCCCTGCTTCTCATCTGTCTGGGCGGATACATGGTCATCTGGCCCGGAGGACGACTCATTATTGCTGAACCTTTCGACTTCCGTCCCGGATATGAAAAGAAGCTTGCAGCCGCATCCAGAAAAGGCATCGAAGAGACAACTCAGACGAGCCTGAGTTCAGCTCTGGTGGCGGAGGAGGAAGCAGGTACGCTGTCAGACTATATAGACTCCGAAACCAACGGCAGAAAGCTCATCGTCTCCGGCCCTGAATGGCACAGGCTGTCGCAGATAGTAAAGGAGCCTGATAAATATCCCGACCTTAAAAACCGTGAATACGGGTTCAGTAAAAAAAGTTACATATTTCATCCGCAGGAACCGCCCTTCGATCAGATAAGACCGGTCCCGACGGAATCCGTGTACATATCAGTCGGAAACGGGCAGAATTGGATCAGAGCACGTTCAGACCACGCCGGATACATTTACGCCCTGCCGGACAGGTTCCTTTACCCGTATTTCCACCACGGACTTGGTCTGATAGCCTGCGGTTTCCTGCTCTACTTCGTGCTTCCGCGGATGAAATTTGCAGAAGACGAGATACACTATCCGCGGGGTGCGACCGTGACCGTCCCCGACATGATGGGCCTTGTTCTGGTTCCGATATTTTTCCTTCTCCCCTTCCTGATTGTCTGGGGGATCGACTCCGGCACAAGCATATTAAGTGTATCCAAGGGTTGGATATGGCTGACCGGGGCAATGTGGCTTCTGGCCGCCGTCTGGATGATGCTGCTGATCACCGCATTCAGATTCAGTTCGCTGCGCTACAGGCTTACAAAGGAAGGCTTCCATGAACTCAGAGGCAACAGGGACATCCTGTTCAGGTGGGAGGACATAGAATACTGCCAGTATTACCGGACAACGCTGAGCTCGAAACTGTCCACGCTGCTGCTCATTTTCGGCACCACCCTACAGGCAGTAGGCATGGGATTGATGCTCCGCGGGCAGGAGGAACACGGAATCCGCATCCATGAACGCGGTGGACGCAAAATAAAAGTCATGGCCAATGCGCTGGATGAATTTAACGATATAGTAAGAGCCATGAAAGAACGGGGCATAAAGTGCAGGCCGCGAAAAAAGGATTGACGCTCACAGCAATATTTTACAAGACCGCATGCGCCTTCAAAGCTAATCTGTCAGGCAATAATCAGACAAACCACCTAGGCATATCCCGACGTAAAGCATGAGCAAAGGATCAATAAGATATATCCGTCCTCAGGAAATAGAGGGCCTTGAGATACAGGAAGTGATTGACTCCAACCACTCCTTCCCCAACCATACCCATGGATTCCATTCCGTAGGGGTCATGGATGCAGGCGGATGCTACTGCCGTCAGCCGGGGTCGGGAAGCTCATTTGTGAGCAGAGGAGAGATCGCCCTGTTCAATCCCGGACTGGTCCATTCCGGAGTAATCAAGGATTCCGAAACCCGCATCACCTACCGGGTCTTCAGCTTTGAAAATCCGCTTATAGAGAAAGCCCTGCGCGATCTGGCGGAAAAGGACAGACTGCCCGAATTCAATTCCGTCGTGATCAAGGACAACCTGACCACCGCAACCCTGACTCAGCTCAACGTGGTCGCATCAGGAAGAGCCAGCCGCCTTGCATTGGATACGGCCCTTGCGCGTGCAGCCGCAGCCCTGCTGACCCGGCACTGTGATACAACCTCCAAAGTACCCAGAACAGCGGAGCCGGCAGCAGTTAAACGAGTGCGTGAATACTTAAGCGAGAACCTTTCCGACAATGTCTCGCTTGAGGAACTGTCCGCCATAGCCGGACTTTCACGCTATCATCTGCTCAGGGTTTTCAGGGAAGCAACAGGGCTTCCACCCCACAGCTACCACCTCCAACTGCGCATAGAACACGCCAAAAAGCTGCTGCGCTCAGGGCTTCCGTTCGCTCAAACAGCTCTGCAGAGCGGTTTTTCCGACCAGAGCCATTTCAGCAACACCTTCCGCAAGTACACCGGAGCGACTCCCTCGCAGTACACTTGTATCTGATCAGGTACTCTTTTTCCGTGCCTTTTGAAAAGGACTCACGACTTTCAAGCCCACCTGAGACGAAAGACACTTATCTACCCCTCTATGGACAGAACCAGTGATGGGGACAGCAATATTCTCCAAGACGTGCAGAACGGATACAGCTAATCAGATTGCAGAGGAGAAATAATATGCACGAAAGCAAGACCAACTCAAATATAGTACCGGTAATGGCCATTCTGGGCGCGGTTCTGCTCTGGGGAAGCGCATTTGCGGCCATGAAACATCTGGTGGCAACCCTTAACCCCTGGGCGGTCATGTGGATGAGAACCGGCATTGCCACACTGGCTCTGGCCCCGTTCACTACAAGGCTTGCAGGCCCGGTCAGGAACGGAAAGGACCGCTTTGCCCTGGCCATAATGGCCCTGTTCATGCCCTGTCTGTATTTCCTGTTCGAATCCTACGCCCTCACCTACACATCAGCCACTCAGGCGGGATTGATATCCGCATCGCTGCCGCTGATGGTAGCTGTGGGAGCGGGGATCTTCTTCAAGGAAAAAACCACCCTCTGGGGATGGTCCGGACTGGCCCTGTCCATTGCAGGTGTTGCAGCGCTTACCATGAGCGGCGCTCCCACTGACAGTGCAAGCAACCCGGCTTTAGGTAATTCCCTTGAACTCATTGCCATGGCCTGTGCCGCCGGATACATGCTGCTGGTAAAAAGGCTGGCCGCCAACTACGGACCGTGGACCCTTACGGCGGTTCAGAACGCAGCAGGATGCATTTTCTTTCTGCCCGGGCTGTACCTGCTGGTGCGTGACGGACTGGGACAGGACCCGCTGAGCATCCTCATTGTTGCAGCCTACCTCGGAGTATTCGTCACTCTCGGCGCTTTCGGACTGTACAACGTGGGGATGAGCCGTCTTCCCGCAGGGAAGGCTTCGGCCTTCATCAATCTGGTCCCGGCCATCGCGGCCTTTTTCGGCTGGATCATACTCGGTGAAACCCTGACAGTCCTGCAGGGTATGGCTTCCATCCTGATCTTCGCCGGAGTAGGGCTGGCCCAGCGTGGCGAATTGATCCGGAAGGATCTGAGAGCAATCTCGTCCCTTGTAAAAAACTCCGGGAGAACGGAAACCGCCTCTTAATTCCGCCAGTTGATCCAAACTGCTGCTTCTGAAAAAAATCCCCGCTTCAACACCTGCGGGGATTTTTATTCACGTCACCGTTTATCTTCCGTCACTGCAGCTGCCCCGCAGACATCCGACATTACTTATATTCTAAACACAATTGTTGCCTGAAAGTTCCTTTAAAGATATGAAGATGATCTATTAAATATAAAATTGTCCGGTTCACCTGAGAACGCACCAAATCAGGATTCTGCATCAATCAAACGAAACGGGGTAGAGATGAAAGCAATTATCCTGTCATTGCTGATCACGTTCGCAACTGTCATCCCTTCATGGGCAAAACAGCCTGTTGTGGGATTTGTCACCGGGGCCTCAGGACTCGGAGACCTTTCTTTCAATGACATGAGTTACGGCGGGGTTCGCAAAGCCCAACAGGAGTTCAACTTCAAACTTATCATCCTTGAACCGGATAAAAGCGGCGAATCTACTGACAGGGAATTCGTTGAGCTTATCCGGCAGTGCGACATACTCCTGTTGATAGGTGCCCAGCATGCGAGACTTGTAGAAGAAAATGCGGGAAGATACCCCGAAAAGAAATTCATACTCATTGAAGTTCCCATTGAAGGTAAAGACAATGTTTCGTCCGTTGCCTTTGAGCAGGGAGAAGGCTCTTTTCTGGCCGGCGCACTGGCGGCGCTGATGAGCAAGACCGGCAAAATCGGTTTCATCGGCGGGACTCCGGTTCCTCCGGTCAGGAAATTCGAGACCGGATACGTAAGAGGTGCCAGATATGCAGTCCCGGATATTGAAATAAAAGTTGACTACGTGAGTCCGCTGGGTGATTTTTCGGGATTCAATCTACCCCAGAAGGGGCATGCTCTGGCCATGAACCAGTACCGGGATGGTGCCGACACCATCTTCACTGTCGCCGGATTAACCGGAAACGGAGTGATTGAGGCTGCCAGACGTACCGGAAAATTCGCCATCGGCGTCGATTCCGATCAGGACTCGCTGGCAAAGGGCTTCGTCCTGACCAGCATGATCAAGAAGCTGGATGTGGCCTGCTATGCAGAGCTGAAGGCCATCATGGAACAGCGTTTTTCCCCCGGCCCGTCATTTTTCGGCCTTAAAGAGAATGGAGTCGGCCTAAGCCGTATGCTCTACACCCGTCACCTGATTCCTGATGAAGTGCTGGAAAAAATATCTGAAGCAAGAGAGAAAATCATCCGTGGAGAAATCCGCATAGAACCAGAAGACACTGCAAAACAGCCAGAATAACGGAAGCAGGCGGTTCCGACAAACCCCAATGACAGACAGTTTACGGTTAAAAATTTCCATAGGCACCGGCCTGATCCTGCTGCTCTTCTTTTTTCTGCTGGGCTACTACATTATCGACTCCCAGCAGAAGCTTCTAAGAAACAACCTCTACGAGCACGGCAACAGGGTTGCTGCCCTTGCCGCCCGCTCCTGCGCCGAATATCTTCCCCGCTTCAGTTTTTTTCTGGCGGAGGATCTGGCCCTTTCCATTGAGCAATCACCGCAGGTGGCATTCTGTGAAGTCTATGACCGGGACGGGATCTCCCTGCTCCAGTCCGGCAATATTGTTTCCAAGACCCATACCCAGAAGAAAAGGCCCTCCTACGGCGACGACATCATGATCGTCTCCAGCCCCATTATCAGCGACAACGAGAATATCGGAAGAGTTGAAATCGGGCTCAAGATGGACAAAGCAAAAGACGAGATAAGAGAAAAGACCATAAGCCTGATCCTTATTTTCAGCACCTGCATGCTCTGCACAATCATCGCACTTGATGCATTTTTCCAGCGAATCATAATTTCTCCACTGCGCCTGCTGGCCAACAACACCCGCAGAATTGCCAGACGCGAATTTGTCACGGTTGACCTCGGCTCACGTATGGACGAACTGGGAATTCTGGCCCTGAATTTCAACCACATGAGCCGCAACCTGGAAAGCCTGTATAAAAACCTTGAAGTCAATGTTCAGGAGCGGACCTTTGAACTTGAAGCCGCCAACAGACAGCTGGTCAAGGCCATCGCCCGGTCTGAAGCCATGGCCGTGGAAGCGGCCAAGGGAACAGTGGCAAAATCCCAGTTTCTGGCAGCCATGAGCCACGAGATAAGGACCCCCATGAACGCGATTCTGGGAATGGCCGAAATCCTGGCCGACTCCAATCTGGATGAGGAACAGCGTCGCTTCGTGGGAATCCTTCAGGAATCAGGGGAAGCCCTTCTGCACCTGATCAATGAAATTCTGGACCTGAGCAAGATTGAAGCCGGGGAAATAGCTTTTGAAAACAAGAACATCGATCTGGATCGTGTCATCGGCAAGGCCTTCAAGGTAACGGCCATTGCCGGACACGGGAAAGGACTTGAGCTGGCCTACACCATCAGCAGAGATGTTCCTGTTCAGGTTATCGGCGATCCCTCCAGACTGCAGCAGATATTCGTGAACCTCATCGGCAACGCAATCAAGTTTACCGACCGGGGCTTTGTGGTGGTCGAAACAACCCTGAACAACTCAGCGCAGACGACCTCGCCCAATCAGCTTGCGATTCATTTTGCGGTCAAGGACAGCGGGATAGGGATTGACGAAGACAAGGTGGATTCGATTTTCGACCGCTTCACTCAGGCAGACTCTTCGACCACCCGCAAATACGGCGGAACCGGCCTCGGCCTGTCCATCTGCAAGTCGCTTTGCGAGGCTATGGGCGGAAGAATCTGGATTGACAGTAAAAAAGGGTTCGGTACAACCGTACATCTGGAAATACCCTTTGAAAGGGATCCCCGCGGGTCCGTGGGCAGGTCTCCCCTTAGAGACAGGTCCGTGCTCATTATTGACGATCACGACTATTCAAGACACGCTCTTGCCGGAAGGCTGGGGTCGCGCACGCGGAAAATAGACAAGGCCCAGAACTTTGAACTGGGTCGCAGCTTCATACTTGATAATCCCGGACAGCAGCCATCATACGACCTTTATCTCGTTCGGGACACTCTGCACGACTGGAGCTGGCAGCACACAGTAACCTCGCTCACTGACCTCGGAGTACCGGAGGAACGCATCGTCCTGCTTACCACCGTAGGGCACGATTACATCGACAATTTTTCAGGGTCTGTACAGATCTCTCCTCTGGACATGTTCAGTCTGGAGAAATCCGCTTCCGAAATGTTCGAGCGCATCAGCCTGCGGCAGAAGGGCTCCCGCAACTCCGGTCAAGTCTCGGCGGAGAATGCCCAGCAGAATGATTCTGGAAACATCGACACACGCGCCCTCAACATTCTTCTGGTTGAGGACAACAAGGCCAACTGCCTGCTTATCCAGCTGTTTTTCAAAGACCTTCCGCACAAGCTGACCATTGCCAACAATGGAGAGCAAGGGTACAGCCAGGCCCAGAGTGAGCATTTCGACATGATTTTTATGGACATTGAAATGCCGATAATGGACGGCTATGAATGCACCCGGAAAGTCAGGACATGGGAAGGCAATACGTCCACAAAACCCAGCATAATTGTAGCTCTGACCGCACACGCACTCACAGAAGCACGGGAAAAAATCATCGCTGCCGGCTGTGATTCATTCCTTACCAAACCCATCTCCAAAGAAAAGATCATCAACACAATCAACGAGCTGTTCCCGCTTGTCTGCGAGTAACCTGTGACACTTCTCCGTGTCTCGCAATTAATTGAATTACGCTTTCATCCCGGTAAAAACAGGAAATCCTGCTTCACGTTTCACCCATGTCTGCTTTAAGAAAGGCAAAAGCCTAAATCCTATCTGTTCCAGCCGTAGAGAATTACAACCCTGCCTGTGGCAACCTTATCAGAAAGTCTTCTGTACGCCTTACACTGGAGCAGAATAGAATCTACCAAGCTACTTTCGCCGGAGCGTATCCTTTTATTCGACTTCAACTGTATGTCAGAGAAGTTGCCCTGCTGACCATAAAGTCATGCGAAAAGACATGTGACAACCGGGAAATCTGACAGAAGAATCGGCTGGAAACAGAGAACTGTAGTTCCCAATCCATACAAAACAGAAAGGCCGCGTCATTGACGCGGCCTTGATACTGCTGACAATTCAGTTCAAGTAAGCCAAGTAGCGGCCTTTCTGAATGTGGAATAGATATTCCTGTGAGGTCCGTACTAGTTGAGGACGGATATTTTCTGGGCTTCGATTCCGGCGAAGACGAGGTCCTGCTCGACCCTGCCTTCAATCTCGATCTCAGCGGTGGTGTCAGCAGGGAGGGAACCTGCCTTAGGGCTGAGGTCGATGATGATTTCACCGGTCTTGTCCTGAAAAACGTATTTGTTGTCGTTGATCTTTCTGACGATGTGGCCTTTCACCACCGCCTTGGTGTCTGCACCGGAAACACGGGCTTCCGCTACAGTGGTTACATTTTTGGCCTTGAATTCGAGAGTTTCAGAGGTTGCTGCTGCGGCCACGATAACCAGAAGTAAAAGAAAAAGTACGCTCATTTTTTTCATCTCTTGTTACCTGTTCCACTTAGTGTGGAAGTAAAAATTAAAAACGATATTTATTAAAACTTATATTCTTCCTGACTAAATACTGAGAATCAGTTACTCGGTTTCTTTCGTTCAGAACCTTTCGTTGATTCGTTGATCAGTAAATACATCCCTCTGTTTGATTATGCAATCAAAAATAATCAGGCTTTGTGAAATTTTTTACAAAATATCTATTAACCACTCATTTTACTTAAAGATATTTTTTTCACAACCTGTTTTTGCCCATATGTATAACATTTTAAGAATCGTGTCACTACATACGCTCATTCAACACACCCCAATTTGACTTTATTTAAGCACAGGTTTCATACTACATAAGTATATAATACACACAAATTCGAGATCAGAAGCATAATCGCAAACAAAAGAAAGAATTAGACGGAATAAAAAAATATTATTCGTGTAGATACCATGATATATGGCTATAATTCTAACTGGTCGCCATAAAAGTTATTTCTTCCATTAAAGATTGATTTGATATATCAACACACTCCCATCACAAAGACTGATACTTAATTTTAACCTCCAAATATGTAATCAACTGTCATGAGCGATTCAGCACTTCTCAATATAGTTTATTCGGACACAAAAATAGTCGTAGTCAACAAACCCAGCGGGCTCCTGTCTGTACCGGGTAAGGGGCCTGAGAATCAGGATTGCGTTGTAACCAGAGTTCAGAAGATGTTTCCGGAATGCCGCAAATTTCCGACAGTGCACAGACTGGATATGGATACCTCCGGACTGCTGGTACTGGGACTGACCGCCCGGGCGGTTCGGGAACTTGTGGAGCAGTTTCAGACCAGACAGGTAAAAAAAAGGTACGAAGCCCTGCTTGAAGGAATTGTAAAGGAGGAACAAGGGGTCATTGAGATGGCTTTCAGGTTGGATCCCTATAACCGCCCGTATCAGGTTTTCGACCCGATTCACGGAAAACTGGGGATTACCCACTGGCGCAAGCTGGGAATAGAAAACGGCTGTACAAGGGTGGAGTTCACCCCTCTTACCGGAAGAACCCATCAGTTGAGGGTTCATGCTGCGCACCCTCAGGGATTGGGCTGCCCCATTGTGGGAGACAGACTGTACGGATCAGGAACAGGACCGGGGCAATTGAAGCTTCACGCAGGATTCCTGTGCTTCACTCACCCGAAAACAAAGGAAAGAATGGAATTCAAGATCCCCGCGCCTTTCTGAAAAACACTTTGGATGAAACCCGAATCAGACCGCCCAACTAATCAGGATTTACTTTTGATGGGAAACCAGATTTCATAGTAAGTTCCGTCTCCGAGGGAACTATCACAATTTATGCGCCCTTTCATTCCCTGTGTCACAAGGTTGTACACAAGGTGCATACCGAGTCCGGCGCTTCCGGAGCTTCTGGTTGTAGTGTAAAACGGTTCAAAAACCTTCATTAATTGTTCCTGCCCCATTCCGATACCGTCATCCGCATATGTGAGCAGCACACCGTTTCCACTGCGGCTGGCGGTAATAAGCATCTTCCCCCCGGTTCGGCCCGGAAAAGCATGAGTAAGGGAGTTGCTGACCAGATTGGTGATTATCTGCATGAGCGAACCTGGCGAGATGTAGACTTCCAGACCTTTAGGGCACTCAAACCGCAGCTCGTGATTCAGTTCCTTGACCTTGGACTTAAGGGATAAGATAATACCCTGTATATATTCATTAAGATTGATCTGCCTTACATCATCTGAAGACTGGTCTACAGCCAGCTGCTTGAAGTTGCTGATCAGCCGGGCGGACCGCTCAAGGTTTTTCACTATGTTTTCTATCGCTTCACCGCCGGTACTCAAACATTTTTCAAGCTCCGATCTTTTCATTGTACCTGCTTCAAAATTCAGCCTCAGATTATGCACCATTTCCTTTAGATAAGACGCACTCGTTACGCTTATGCCGAGCGGAGTGTTGATCTCGTGGGCAACCCCGGCCACGAGTTCTCCGAGGGAGGCCATCTTTTCAGTTTCAACCAACTTATCCTGGGTCTGCCGCAACTCGTCCATGGACTTCAACAGGGCCAGGTTTGCATTTTCCAGCTCGGTTGTGCGCATGGAAACCCGTTCCACAAGCTCAGTGTTGAGGGATTGCAGTTCCTGCTCAACCTCCTTGATCCGGGTAATATCCATTGATATTGTCAAAATTGCCGGGGTGTTGCTTTCAGTGGACAAATAAGGAACGCGCGTTGTCTCCACCCAGTGGATGTTTCTGGCTTCATCAAGATAACTTTCCTCTGTCAGCAGTTTTTCATTGCGCTTGAGAACGCGGCGATCATCCTCAAGAGTCCGGGCGACCTCGACCGGATCACGGATTACATCGGAAAGATATCTTCCTGAAATATCATCCACTTCAAGCCCCATACGTTCCGCCTTGGCACGATTGCACAGCAGAAACTTGCCATCTATGTCGTTGGCATAAATTTCCTGCGGCAGCAGATCTACAACCTGCCTGAGGCGCGCCTCACTTTCGCGGGCTTTCTTCATGGCCTCCCGGCCCTCGGTAACATCCTGTCCCTGAAGCAGAATGAAGCTTGGACCTTCACTTTTTTCCATTTGCACGGGTGAGAAAGTCCAGACAAAAAACTTACTGCCGCCATCCGGCGATAAAACCGGGACCTCTATAACCGGGGCGACTTCCCCGCTTGCTGCAAGCTTAAGGTTATATTTAAGCTTGTTCTCATAGCCGACCGAGAAAATATCAGAAAGGGTCAGCCCTGACTTGTTTGCAACCGATGACACGACCAGCTTTTCTGCGGCCGGATTCATATCCAGAATTCTACCTTCAAGATCGCAATTGATAATCGGAGCTTTGGCGGACGAAAACAGACGGGAGATATACGTGCTGTTCTCATCGAGCTTAGCGACCATGCTTTCAAGCATATTTCCCAGTTGATTGAATTCAGTAACCCTGCCGGTTTCAAAACCGAATTCGCGATCTCCTGATGATACACCCTGAGCATACTCGGTCAGCTTCTTCATGGAGAAGAGAATCCGTTTTTGCAGAGCCCAGGCGGTAAGAATAGCCAGTAGTGCGGCAAAAGTTAAAAGTATAGCCAGGTTCTGCATGTAATTTTTCTTCAACGACTGAAAAGCCGGATTCATGCGGGAAAAAGTAAACAGGAGGGGACTGTCAGCCTGATCAGAAAGCAACTGGATAGTGGAGAAGATCAGGTCTCCGTCTATCATAAACTGACCGGGATCGGCACCTACCGACCAGTCTATCAGTCTTTTCATATCCTGACCGGAAGGATTGGCAGTGGAAATAATCAAGCGCTGGCGGCTGATCAGCGCCGCATTGATTGAGGAGGAAACTTTTTTCAACTGGTCAATGAAAGACACGTTTGAATTGAGGTCGATTCCGCCGTAGAGGACTCCCGTGACCTCTCCTGTTTTATCGTTGAAAATGGGCACGGCGCAAATCAGCATGGTCCGTATGTTATTAAGGGCCCGGAAAGAGAGATACCCCCACGCAGGTGAATTGCTCATCGTATTCTTGAACTTGCTGCGCAACTGCACGATAGGCAGTTCGATTATACCGGCCTCGATCCAGTTACGACCATCTCGGTAGACAGTCAGGACATCCAGAAGATACCCTTGTCTTGAACTCATGAAATCATAAAGTTTCTGATCAATATAATCGGCATTATCCGTCTCAACGGCACTGCGAAACTCCGTAGAGACGGTCATTTCAATCAGATCATCCTTTATGTCTTCAAGAATGTTGTCCAATGCAAGATCGACAATGCTTTCAGCTTTCTCAATATCAATCGCGAGTTCGTTTTCAAGGGTACTCTTGGACAGATAAAACGACCACGAAAAGATAAATATTCCCATGACCATTACCAGGGCAAGCATGGGTATCAGCAGTTGGGCCGTCAGCCCGTACGATCTTACGGGGCGCTTTTGCATCAATTCTCCGTGGACCTTCCAGAGTATCTGAAACTTTCACTCTGCAGGAAATCAAGACGGACCGGATCTATCCCCTTCTCCACCAATTCGAAACGCCCGGAATACACACGGGGCAAGACATTCCTCCTGCCCAGCAGATCAAGAACAATACCATCAGCCATGGCCACACCGTTGTCATCGTTGATACGCATCACCGTTACATCCATCTCGCCCTTCCTGATGGCTTCAAGCTCAGGTGAACCGCCTCCCCAGCCGTTGACCATTATCTTTCCCAGCATTCCGGTCTCCCGCAACCCTTCAATTGCCCCAAGAGCTATGTCGGTGGAACAGGCATATATGAACTTTACATCCGGATGCTTACCGACAATTTCAATTGTGGCCTTCCGGGCCTTTTCCTTGTCTATCCCGGTGCGGAAAACGGAAACCACCTCCATCGCGGTATTTTTGGCCATCCAGTCAACAAATCGTTTTCCCCTCTCTGTGCTGAGATAGCCGGGATCGGGCAGCAGAACCCCGTATTTTCCGCGCCCCCCGGTTGCACGCGCAAAATACTCTGCCAGCATCTCGGCCCCGGTGGCGTGATCAAAACCGATGTACATCATCGGCTGCTTTCCATCCCAGGACCTGAGCGGGGTGGTGATGTTCTGCAGGATTATTTCAGGCTTTGACATGATCAGTACCGGCTCGATGATACGCTGATGCCTCATGGCGTCCAAAGTGAATATCAAGTAGTCCGGATTTGTTTCCAATGCACGGCGGAAAATCTCGCTCTGACGGTTAAGCGGGGCTGTAGGCTTTATAAAAAACTTATGGACTTTGGGTTTGATTCCATACAATTCCAGCCTTTTAAGAAAAGAAACATAACTTCTGCGCCAGTAATCGGAAATCTGGTCTCCGGGATAAACTATGGCTATCACCGCATCCAGCTTATCCTTCAGGGGTGCTACGGAATTGCGTTTTACCTGCCGGCTGAAAGACTCAAGCTTGACCTTTTCCTCCGGATAGGCGGCAAAAAAATCATCGGTGGAATAATATCCGTCTGCGGCTGCTGGCAGGGCGGCTATACTCAAAAAAAGGAGAGCCACGCCAACTGACATTATCTTGTATGCACGGATTTTATTCATATGAACCCCATAAAATATGATGCTTTGATACAGTATACCAGACTTGTCTATAAATGTAAGGGGTAGGAAGAGCTTTAAAAGACTAAAAAAGGCATCCCGGAGGATGCCTTAAACGTGTGCAGCTTGGAATATGGTCAATTACGTGGCAGGAACAAATCCTACCCGCTGCCGGAGAATCGAAACTCCCAGATAGACAAAAGGAGTGTCAATCAGGGCTATAGCCACTTTTACGACCCACTGGCCGAAAACAATATCGGTTACAGGCATGACACCATAAAAGGCAATACATACAAATATTGCGGAATCAATCAGCTGCGAGACGACTGTTGACACATTGTTCCTTAGCCAGAGATGGGTTCCGCCTGTCAGTCTGCGCAACAGATGAAACAGCCAGACATCATGGGTCTGGCTGACCAGATAGGCCACAAGCGAAGCCAGAACTATTCGCGGAGTGTTGGACAGTACAGCGGCAAAGGCTTCCTGACCGTTCCAGAACGGAGCAGGAGTCCAGTGCAGGGCCGCCCATGAAAGGACTATCGCGGTAAGCAGTGTAAGAAACCCGCAATGAATTACCTCATTGGCGCGTTCCCTGCCCCAGATCTCACTTATTATGTCAGAGACAATAAATGTCACTGAGTAGGCAAGCACGCCGGCAGGGGCATAAAACCCGAAAATACTGATAATCTTGGAGGCCAGTACGGCAGCGATGACCAAAGACCCTATGAACAGGCTGGTCAGAAGAGTGAACGCCTTGCGTTCAAAAGTTGAGGAGAACATTCGATTCCCTTGTGTTGAAAGTTAGTGTTGTGAGACAGAATCAACCCGGTCGGGCAAAAGGGAGAAAGTCCCGCGCCTGTGAAGTCCTGTTTCGATGCATTTGTCAGGCCCACTGCCTTGCCAGCATTTGCAGGGGAAGTCAAAATATACCTATGCGAAAACAAATCCCGATTTTGAAGACATCCACACGGTTTTCTTTTATTCTGCAAACTGCTATCTGCCCGCAGGAACTTAAGTGAAATTAATTCGCGCAAACCGCCATCTGGCAGTAAGTGCATAAAAATATGGAGAAAACAATGAAAACTACTAAAAGTCAGGACAAGACCGACCAGCTCGTATCTCTCGGCAAAGCCGGATCAACGGAATACAACTACAACTCTCCCTCCCCGGAAATACTCGAAACATTCCCCAACAACTTTCCGGGCCGCCCCTATATCATCAGCATAGAATTCCCGGAATATACTTCCCTCTGCCCGGTCACAGGCCAGCCCGACTTCGCCACCATCATTGTGGAATACATCCCCGATGCACTCTGTGTTGAGTCGAAGAGCTTCAAACTCTACATGGGTGCTTATCGCAACCACCAGTCCTTCATGGAGACAATCACCAACAACATTCTTGACCACTTTGTCGGAGCTCTCTCACCCCTGTGGATGCGCGTGAAAGGGATATTCTCTCCCCGTGGCGGAACCAGCCTGCATGTTTTTGCAGAGCACTACAAAGAAGAAAGCCCACTGTATCCGCAGGTACGGGAAGCTGTTCGCGACTGGAAAATGGAATCTGGGCGCCACAAGGCCTAGACTTTAGCTTCCGACAGTATGCCGGGGTTCAACTGAAAATGTACCCCGGCATCTTGACAAGAAACGATTAATTTTTATATTTTGCCAAACAGGAAAATTAAGGAGCATCCATGACTGTGAACCTGGAAGCAAAAGCAAAGGTCTTCAAGGCACTGGGGCACCCAAGCAGACTGGCAATAGTTGAAGCCCTCAGTGAAGGGGAACTTTGCGTATGTGACATTGTCCCAGTTGTCGGGCGCGACATTTCAACAGTGTCCAAGCACCTTTCCCTGCTTAAAGAAGCAGGGGTCCTCCAGGACAGCAAACGGGGAACCAACGTTTATTACAGCCTAGTGATGGATTGCGTACCCGGTTTTCTCAACTGCCTGGAAAAATTCTTCGGCAGACGCTTTGCTGCACAGGCCGAGGCCTATGCCAAGGATTCTCTGAAAAGATTGTAGTCACCAACCAGAGCAGTCGAAGACTGCTTTTTATTCGAATCTAAACTTTCGTATTTGGCAAAATAACCACAAAAGGAGTACGTAATGGAAGAGCTGAATTTCAAACCCTGCGCCTGCACGGCAAAGGCTGAACCGGAGCAGATTTCCATAGCCCCCGAGCTTCCCATTTCCGGCAAGAAACTATGGCTGGCAATGGGAGCTGCACTTATCTGCTGGTACGCAATTTATTCCCAGTTGCTCGGTTTTTCAAAATTCGCTGCCTTTGACCTGATGGGCCTTACCCCTGGAAGCCATCTTGGCGAAGCAATCCAGTTCTTTATCTACGACACCCCGAAGGTTCTGATGCTGCTGGTTCTGGCTGTATTCGGAATCGGGGTTATCCGGTCCTATGTTACTGTGGAATGGACACGCAAGGTACTCGCCGGGCGCAGGGAATCTGCAGGAAACGTGCTGGCAGCCCTGCTTGGAGTTGTGACCCCATTCTGCTCCTGCTCGGCTGTGCCGCTCTTCATCGGCTTTGTGGCTGGAGGAGTGCCCCTCGGAGTAACATTTTCCTTCCTTATCTCAGCCCCCATGGTCAATGAAGTTGCCCTGATCATGCTCTACGGGCTCATGGGCTGGAAGGTCGCCGCACTGTATTTCATTACCGGCATAACCATAGCCGTTGTTGCAGGCTGGGTAATAGGCCGGCTCAAAATGGAGAAGCACGTCGAAAGCTGGGTGAAGCTGGCAAATGCCGGAAACGGTGGTCCTGCATCAGGGATGACCGTTGAAGGACGTATCAAGTTCGGGCTGGATTCGGTACGTGACATCGTCGGGAAGGTCTGGCTGTATGTTGTTATGGGTATCGCTGCCGGTGCGGCCATTCACGGATATGTTCCCCAGGACATGATGGCATCCATCATGGGCAGGGAAGCATGGTGGGCTGTTCCTGCTTCGGTTCTGCTCGGAATCCCCATGTACACCAATGCCGCCGGGGTTATCCCCATCGTGGACGCACTGCTTGGAAAGGGAGCTGCACTCGGAACGGTTCTGGCGTTCATGATGAGTGTCATCGCCCTGTCCTTCCCGGAAATGGTAATCCTGCGCAAAGTTCTCAAGCCCAGACTCATCGCAGTATTTGTCGGTGTGGTAGCCTGCGGAATTCTCATTGTCGGTTACATTTTCAATATGATCATCTAGCCATTCCAGATTATTATCTGATAAGCCCGCGCAAAATCAGTTGCGCGGGCTTTTTTATGAAATTGTTTATTTCAACGACAGGACTGTGCTATTATGATCCAATACCCCTTGGAGGTTGTAAATATGGATGAAAAGTTTGAAACTGGTTTTCTTGTTGTAAGCTGTTCCGGGGGCTCCGGTTCGGGGCAGGCTGCAAATGATCTTGCCCGGGAACTGGACAGAAGCGGATTCGCCCGCATGGTCTGCCTGGCCGGGATAGGCGCCGGACTTGAAGAGTGCATAGCCGAAGCCAGCAATGTTCGAGACCTGATAGTTATAGACGGATGCGAAAAGGCCTGTTCCCAGAAACTGCTCGAAAAAGCCGGAATCAAGCCCCTGCACACCTTCTGTCTTACCAAGATGGGTGTTTCCTGCCCTGTTTCACAGGTAGACCCTGAACTGCTCGACAGGCTGCGCAAAAAAATCAAACTGCTGTTCGGACAGAACAGGGCTGACGGGAAATATGCAGTATGCGGTTGTGACTCATGCCCGCGAGAGTAAGTTGCTCTCTCTATCAATTAATAATAGAAAAACAGAAGTAAACTGATAGTAGACAGGGCCTGTATACGTTGCCCCGTCCTGCTGCACACAGATATATATCCGACCATGTGTTACACCTATTATCCCAGGGAACAGACTGGTGGAAAAAGTTCTGATCATTGATTCAAGCAGAGTAACTGCTTCATTTATTGCCAAAACACTGCAAAGAACAGGTTTCATCTGCGATATGGCCTACAACTATGAGCAGGCCGAATCGCTGATTGCCATCAATAAGTACTTCGCAGGATTGAGCAGCATTTTCCTTGACGGAGTGGAACCTGGTCGGGGAATCGACCTGTTGCTGGAAAACGACATCCCCGCCATCGCCGTGACTTCGACCCTTGATGAAAGCATTCTCACAGAAATATCAAAGAAAAACATAGTTGATTATGTACTGAAAAAGCGCGAGCACGCCGAATACATCGAACGGATCGTCTGCAGGATTTACAAGAACCGGGGATTGAAGGTCATGGTGGTTGATGACTCCAGCTCGGTCCGCAACTGGATTTCATCCATTCTCAAAAGACAGGGACTGGAAGTCCTTGCCGCAGCCGACGGACGAGAAGCAAGCAGGCTGTTCAACAGAAATCCCGATATAAAACTTGTCCTGACCGACTATACCATGCCGGAAATGGACGGACTCCAGCTGACTGCTCATCTGCGCACGATCATGCCCATGGACGAACTGGCGATCATCGTCCTTTCCTCCGACTCAAAATCGCGCACTGCCCCGCTTTTCATCAAAACCGGTGCCAATGACTTCATCCACAAAAGCGCAAGCTTCGAAGAAATTCTCTGTCGCGTAAACTCCAACCTGGAAACACTTGAGCTTATTCAGGAATCAAGAGACAGGGCCAACAAGGATTTTCTTACCGGCATATGGAACAGGCGCTACTTTTTTGAATATGCCGAACCGCTGTACAGGCGTTATGCAGAAGGCGGCCTTCCCTTATGCCTTGCTCTGATGGACATAGACTTCTTCAAAAAAGTAAACGACACCTACGGCCATGACGCTGGGGACAGAGTATTGAAGGAATTTGCCGCCATGCTCACTGAACATGTCGGCAGCAAAGGCCTTGCTGCACGATTCGGAGGAGAGGAATTTACGGTTATTCTTGATGCGGTCAAGGAGGACGAACTGATTCCTTTCCTCGATGAATTCCGCAGGAAAATTGAAATGCACTCACTGGATTACAACGGCCGGACAATCCGGTTCACGATATCAATCGGCTGTACCGGAATAAAGGGCAGCGCCCTTTCAGGTATGATCAGCCGTGCGGACAGCATGCTTTATGAAGCTAAAGAATCCGGACGCAACCGGGTTGTATGCGAATAGACTGCTTTCAGATACTGCCAGTTGCAAGGCTCCTGATAATAATCAGGGGCCTTCTTTTTTGAGGCCAATACTTGAATTGACTTTGAATGAACGAATCAATGGTATATAGTAAATGCAGGAATAAAGTTTGCCGCAAACGACAACACTTAAGGGAGGCCGACATGCTCAACATGGATGAATTCTTCAAGAACGGTGACATAATAAATCTCGCTGAAGAGGCTGTATACCTCGAACTGAAGGCCTTTATCGACAAAAAGGAAGTGGAATTCTGCCAGTGCGACAAATGCCTTTGCGATATAGCATGCGTTGTCCTCAACAACATTCCCAGCATGTACACGTCCAGCATTGCGGACAGGACATACCCTTCCCAGGAATTCAAGGCTGGATTTACTCAGCTGAGGGATGCTGCGGCAGCCGAAATTCCCAAAGCCATCGGAAGGGTAAAAGACCGGCTCCACCACTAGGTAAAAGTCGGAACCGCAACATTAATAATTTACTTTTTTTCACAATAATAATTGGCTAGTATGTCAATTATTTCACATTGAACTCCAAGGAAAACAGGGGCGGCTGCTTTCGCGGAACAGCTGTGCCCGCAGAAAACAACATCAAGCGAACAGAGATGACCTGCATGTCATTTTTCTCGACGGAGAAGGTTAATATGAATTTAAGACTCTCGGCCCTAGCCCTGCTGCTCATGGCCACCACCGGCCTTTTCGGCTGCTTCGGCGATGAAGGCAAGGATCAGAAACAGGCTCAGGCCGTCCCGGTAAAAGTGCTTGAAATCAAGGAACAATCATATCCTGTCATGGGAGAATATGTTGCCCAGATCGAGGCAATGAAAACGGTAGATATTCGCGCCCGGGTGCAGGGGCATCTCAAGGAACGGCTTTTTGAGGAAGGACAGATAGTTGATGAGGGACAGCTCCTATTTGTCATCGACCCCCGTCCATACGAAGAGACTCTGAAAAAGGCGGAAGCCGAACTAGCCAGCAGCAGGGCCTCACTGAGCAAGGCGGTCAAGGATTACGACCGTTTCAAGGCCCTATTTGATCAGGGAGCGGTCAGCCGCGAAGAATACGACTCCAAAATCACCGACCGTCGGGTTCTTGAAGCCAACGTGAACAACGCAAAGGCTCAGTTGGAGCAGGCAAAACTGGATCTCGGGTTCACCCAGATTACAGCGCCCATGAAGGGAATAATCGGACGTACAAAGGTCAACCCGGGAACACTCATAACTGCAGAATCAACAGTATTGGCCACCATTTCGGCCACAGACCCGGTTTATGTGAATTTCAGCATTCCCGAAAAAGAGTATCTGGTAGCCATCAGGGCCATCGAAGCCGCCAGGAAACAAGGCGTTCCCGAAAAGCATACCACTCTGCAGATAATCCTGGCCGACGGGGGCTTTTACGAACACAACGGGACCTTCAATATGGCCGACCGCGCGGTGGATCCCTCTACCGGAACATTGGGCATCAGGGCGGAATTCCCCAACCCGGAAAAAATTCTGCGCGATGGCCAGTATGCAAAAGTTGTCGCCATACTCAAGAATTTCGAGAACGCGCTCGTAGTCCCATCCCGGGCAGTACTTGACGTACAGGGCCGGAAATCCCTCCTGACTGTGGCTGCCAACGGGACTGTCGTGGAAAAACCGGTCACAATAGAATACCAGAATGACCGCGACTCCGTGATCGGCAACGGGATTCAATCCGGAGAGCTGATCATCGCCGACGGGGTAAACAGGATCAGGCCCGGAACCCTCGTCACTCCGCAGACTCAAGACACGCCTCAAACCGGAACAGCACAGTAGAACTGAATACAACTTCGTCTCCCCGTCGTTGACGGGGAGACGTATTTACCCTGCAGGAAAGAGTCATGGTCAACTTCTTTATCGACAGACCCATTTTTTCATCAGTTATATCCATCATAATCACGTTGGTGGGGCTGCTCAGCATCTTCACCCTTCCCATTGCCCAGTATCCAGAAATCGCCCCGCCCACGGTACAGATCTCCACGGTCTACACCGGTGCAAGCGCTGACGTTGTCGAACAGACCGTAGCCGCCCCCATTGAGGAGCAGGTCAACGGAGCGCAGGACATGCTCTACATGAACTCCATCAGCTCCAACGACGGACGCATGGTTCTCAACGTCACCTTCGAACTGGGGCGCGACCTTGAGCTTGCCACTGTCGACGTTCAGAACAGGGTCAGCCTGGCCTCTCCGCAGCTTCCTGCAGAAGTAACCAAATCAGGGGTTTCGGTAAAGAAACAGTCCCCGAGCATGATCTGCGTCATCAGTCTTCTCTCTCCTGAAAAGACTTACGATTCACTTTTTCTGAACAACTACGCAAAAATAAACCTTTTTGACGCCATTTCCCGCATACCCGGAGTAGGAAGTGTCGCCCTGTTCGGTGATCAGGACTACGGTATGCGTATCTGGCTTGATCCTGACAAAATGGCCCGCATGTCCATCACTGCCGACGACATCGTCAGGGCAGTTCAGGAGCAGAACCTGCAGGCACCGGCAGGACAGGTTGGTCAGCCCCCGGCAGCATCGGGCCAGCAGTTCCAGCTCACCGTCAGGGTCAAAGGCCGTTTGAGCGAGCCTGATGAATTCGGCAATATAATCATCAAGGCCAACCCGGACGGAAGCACTGTACATATCCGCGATGTGGCCCGCGTTGAAATGGGGTCCAAGTCCTACTCCGCGTTCGGGCGTCAGGGGCAGTCCGATGCAGCCATGCTGCTTGTCTACCAGCTTCCCGGCGCCAACGCCCTGGACATCGTCGAGAACGTCCGGGCGACCATGAAGGACCTTTCCGGCTACTTCCCTGCCGGCATGGTCTATGACATTCCCTACGACACCACCCTGTTCGTGACCGCATCCATCGACGAGGTTCTGGAAACCCTCTACGAGGCCATGGCCCTTGTTTTCATAGTGGTTTTCATCTTCCTGCAGAACCTGCGGGCAACCATCGTCCCCATGATCGCGGTTCCGGTTTCACTGGTGGGCACATTCGCATTCTTTCAGGTGCTCGGATTCTCCATCAACACCCTGACCCTGTTCGGCATGGTTCTGGCCATCGGTATTGTTGTTGACGATGCCATTGTTGTGGTGGAAGCCGTTCAATCAAAGATTGATGAACTGGGCATGGATGCCAGGACCGCCACCAAGGAAGCCATGAAAGAGGTTTCCGGCCCCATTGTAGCCACCACCGCTGTACTTATCGCCGTATTCGTTCCTGTTGCCTTCATGGGAGGCATCACCGGCCAGCTCTACCAGCAGTTCGCCCTGACCCTTGCGGTTTCGGTGGCAATCTCGTCGGTCAACGCACTGACCTTTTCCCCGGCCATGTCGGCACTGCTGCTCAAGCCTCAACATGACATGCGCGGCCCGCTCGGCTGGTTTTTCAAGCAGTTCAACAAATACTTCAGCAGGATAACCACCGGATATACCACCGGGGTAAAGCTTATCATCAGAAAGTCGGTAATCGCGCTGGGAATCTTTGCCGTACTCATGTTCGGAACATTCACCCTGTTCAAAACCGTACCAACCGGCTTCGTTCCCAACGAAGATCAGGGTTACTTCATGATCAACGTGCAGCTTCCTGAAGGAGCCTCCCTTGAGCGCTCTGACGCCGTGGTCCAGAAGGTTGAGGAAATTCTCAAGAATGAAGCAGGGGTAAAGGACTTCTTCGCGCTTGGCGGGTTCAACCTGATCACCGCAGCATACTCTTCCTACACTTCAACCATTTTCGCCATCCTTGAGCCGTGGGGAGATCGAAAGAGTCCGTCTCTGCACGTGAACGCCATTCTGCGTAAAGTCCAGAAGCAGCTCATGGGCATACAGGAAGCCCGCATAATCTGCTTCAACCCGCCGCCCATCAACGGCATCGGTTCCACCGGAGGTCTCCAGTTTGAACTTCAGGACCGCTCAGGCGGAACAGTTGAAGAACTGGCCCAGGCCGCCAACGATTACATCACAGAACTTAACAAGCGTCCCGAGCTGATGAACATATTCACCACCTTCAGCGCCAACGTTCCGCAGCTCTATGTTGACGTGGACCGTGACAAGGTGCGCAAGCTGGGTATCCCCCTGAACGAAGTGTTCAGCGCACTGCAGACCTTCCTCGGCGGGTACTACATCAACGACTTCAACAAATACGGCAGGACCTACCGGGTCATGGCCCAGGCGGATTCCCAGTTCCGCACCAGTCCGGATGACGTTTCCAGATTCTACGTGCGCGGAGACACCGGGAAGATGATCCCGCTCTCCACTCTGCTGGACCAAAAAAAGATCTACGGCCCGGAATACATCCAGCGTTACAACCTGTTCAGGGCCATCGAAATAACCGCTGCAACGGCCCCCGGCTACAGTACCGGTCAGGGCATTGCCATAATGGAAGAAATTGCGCGCAAGACCCTGCCCCGCGGATATGGTTTCGACTGGACCAACATCGCCTATCAGGAAAAGAAATCCGGCGGCGAGATCGTGGTTATCTTCGCTCTTGCGGTCATGATGGTCTTTCTGGTTCTTGCGGCCCAGTACGAAAGCTGGATCATTCCGCTGGCGATTGTCTTTGCCGTGCCTCTGGGAGTCTTCGGAGCCATCTCTGGTCAGTTCGTGCGGGGTCTGGACAACAACGTCTACGCCCAGATCGGATTGATCATGCTCATCGGGCTGGCGGCCAAGAACGCAATTCTTATCGTCGAATTCGCCAAGCATAAGTACGAGCAGGGAGAGTCACTCGTCGACGCGGCAGTAGATGCGGCCAAACTTCGCTTCCGCCCGATTCTAATGACCTCGTTTGCCTTCATTCTCGGAGTAGTTCCGCTGGTCATAGCTCAGGGAGCCGGTTCCGCCAGCCGCCATGCGCTGGGAACATCTGTTTTTGCGGGCATGATAGCAGCAACTATACTCGGAGTTCTGTTCGTCCCCCTGTTCTACGTGCTGCTGGCCAAGGTCCAGCGTAAGTCCGGAAAGGATACGGGCGACTCGAAAGAGTCATGATAAGGCTCGAACAGCGGTCCAACGGGACCAATCCATAAAAATATATCCCGCGCAAACTGAGATTGCGCGGGATATATTTTTTAATAACAAGCAGAGTTTCTTAGCACGGATATTTCAGCAGGGGATGCCTCCGGCGGCCAAAGGAGCTAAGCCCCTTTGGAATCCCTATTAGTTTCAAGCTATTGCCTTTGAAACCGCCGCACGGAATTCTGTCATGCGGAGCTGAAGCAATAAGAATATTTGTCTGAGATCTGAGAAAAATCTACTCTTCCCTGAACAGGTAGTAGTGCCCCCAGACAGCGCAGGTTACGCCTATAAAGCCCCCGAACATAACATCGGAAGGATAGTGCCTTCCTACCACCACCCTGCTGATGCCGACCAGCACAGCGACGATAAGCGGGATATACTTTTTGCGGGACAGAACAAATGCAAGAACCGAAGCTAGAGAAAAGGCCCGCAGGGTATGCCCGGAAGGAAAGGAATTCTGCATATATTCGGATGAAAACCAGGTGAAGCCGTAAGATCCGTTTTCGAAGAACACCGGCGGACGGTACCGCCCGAAAAACCACTTCAACTCATCGCCGATCAGCATGGCGGCCATGGGCGCAAGTGCCAGAAGCAGGATTGAGCGGGCTCTCCTGCCGAAGCCATAGATCATTCCGTCCAGGGCTCCGGCCAGCAACAGAAAAAAGGTCACCGTCTGGATCACATTCTTTGAGGCCAGCCAACTGATCATATTACCGACCTTTACTGCAAAAGTACCTTTCAACGGATGTACGGCCTGCGCAACGGGGATATCCAAAAACAGGAAAAAAGGAATGATCAGAAAAACGGTCATCAAAGCGGCAAGGGCTGTAAAGAGCACAGTAGAACGTGATCTGTTTAGCATCAGTAGCCTCCTGTTGGGGATGAACAACGGTCACTGGGATGTGATCGGCAGCTTGATATAGAAATTGGTCCCTTCTTCGCTGGAAGAATCAAACCAGGCTCTACCCTGAAGATAGTTTTCGGTGAACATTTTGACACTGTACGTTCCAAGCCCGCGCCCCTTCCCTTTTGTCGAGAAAGAACGCTTGAAAATCTGACTGGCTACAGTAATGGGAATTACGCCATGATTGTTGACAATAAGCAATGCCGAATCGTTTTCACGAACAGCTTCAACAGTCACAGTTCCCCCTGTCGGTGAAGCTTCAATAGCATTCTTGATTAGATTCTCAAGAATCCTGTAAAGCAGGCGTTTGTCTGTGGTGATTTCAAAATCATCCACTTTTTTGACAATACTGATTTTCTTATCAAGAACCATCTGGCTGGCCGAAAAGAGAGTGCAGATGGAATCAACAATCCCCGCAAGGAAAAACTTCTCGTTATGCACTTCCAGCTGTTTGTTTTCCGCAGAGACAAAAAGACGGTGGGCGTTTATTTCATTGGCCATGAAACGGACCCGGTCGATAATCATCGCGGCAAGCTGTTTTGTGCTCTCCTTGATTGCCTCCTCCATGAGCAGGCTTCCCGCGCTGGCGATCCCGTTTACAGCATTCATCAGGTCATGGAGAAATATCTTTTCCACCACTTCCTTGTTTTTGCGGTCGGAAATATCAGTCAGGTAGACAATTCCGAAACGTTGTTCCCCTACCACGAGTGGCGCGGCTGTAACTTTAAAAACAAATGAGCTGACCATGCCGTCCGTTTCGGTGAGCAGTGTACATTCCTCAGTCCCGATCCTTCCGGCAAGGGCTTCGCACATGGCTGTCATTACCCCGCACTGGGCACAGAAATTGGATTCACCGCACCTGCATCCCACGGCATTGCCGCAATGAAAAATCTCACCCGGCCTCCTACAGAGGAGCTCATCCACTGCAGAGTCTGAAATAAGTTCATCCATCGCCTTGTTGTAAAGGACTACCTCCCTCTCGGAATTCACTACAAATGCCGCACTCGGGACAGAATCAATAAGACCGGAAACGACCATATCCCTGAGCATCCTGTGCTGCTCCATGACGTGTTCCGGGCATGACTCCGGGGTCTGTATACAACTTTTCATTATGACTCCGGATTCCGGTCAATAATCATCGGAAAAACGCAGCACATGCCCGCCGCCTTCCATGTAGAACATCCCGTTTTTACGATACATGGTCTGCACATTCTCAAGAGCCTGCATAACTTTGAATTCCTGAATATTAAGAGCCTTGGAGCAGGCCTTGCGGGTCGTGGCCAGCGGTCCGGTCTTGAACACGCTGTTAACAGTGGAATAATAGCCCCTGAAGCTGTTGCAGCCGCCGGAACCGTAGATCTTTCCGTCACTGTCGAAGCGGACCCAGATATGGGCAAAATCGGTTACTCCCAGTCCGTCAAGGTCTTCAAGCACCCATTTAGTATTTCTTGTGGAAACAAAATCAGCCTGCGGAGCCTGTGTGCGGGGCGCACATCCGGCAGGAATCAGCAGCCATAGAAGAAAGCAGATTATGACTATGTTTTTCAATTTCACAGAATATTTCATTGCAACCTCCATTCCTGCAAGTTTAACTTCAACCGCCACAATATGATAGGGAAAAATGAATAAAAAGGGAGTACGATGAATTACAGTCCGCAGAGCATGAATCCCAGTATCAGTCCGCATTTATCAGGGCATGAAGAATAGAACTGCCTGTGCTGTCTGCGACCGGAACGATTCGGGACACCGTAGAAGAACTCGGCAATCGAGATCGGACGAAAACCGTTAAGTGCGGCATAATTAAGGAGCTTGGGAGCACAGCAGTCTCCGGTTCCGGTCGGCAGTCCGCCGCATGAAAGGGCTATCTCCGGCATGGAACGGACCTCCCCGAGAAAATTGCGGACCCGGTAGATTGCATGGATCTTCCGCATCAGATCCCGGGAGATTTCCTTACGCTCCACAGAAAGCTGCCTGTACTGATCAGAGACTGCCCCGGCGGACTCCATATCTCTGCCGATCTGCTTTATCCTGCGTTCAGTTGCTGACGTAAGGTCGAAGAATTCAGCCTCGTCGATGACCGGATCCACCCAGCCGGGAGCACTCCAGCGGCCATTGTACTGCCCGGAAAAGGCTCTGGCCGTTCCCTGACACCCTTCACCTTCTTCATAAACCATTACCCCGAACATCTGCCCCCGGGCCTGCCCGAAAAGATAATCTGTGCTGTAGACAGCCTCTGAGGCTTCGACTCCCACCGTGAAATCAATACGCCGCTCCCGGTCGAGCGTATCCATCAACTCCAGGCAGCTGTTCACTGCTCCAGACGAATCGAGAACATGGACAACCTGACATTCATTGCAATACCCTGATATATTTATGATTTTATTCATCGCTCTCAACCGGTCAGGTTATAAAAAAACAGGGATGTGCCGTGCGCACACCCCCGTAAATTTCATGCAATAAAGCAAGAGCTGATGGGCCCTGTTCAACGCGTCGACGGAGCAGAACTGCTTCAGCTAGGAAACAAGTCCTTTAAAAGTTACTGACACAATACCGTATTCGATCTTACCTTTGGGCGCATTGACAATCACTTCATCGCCCTCCTGCTTTCCAAGCAGAGCTTTGCCCACAGGAGATTCAATAGAGATTATGCCCTTCTTGAAATCACTCTCGTCAGGTCCCATGATGGTGTACTTCTTGGCTTCGCCGGTCTCAATGTCTTCAAGCTCCACTGTAGCACCGAAAGTGACTTTGCTGCCGCCAAGGGTAGCCATGTCAATTATGTTGAACTGCGGAATACGTGATTCAATATAGTTGATCTTCGCTTCAAGCATCCCTTGTCTTTCGCGAGCGGCATGATAACCGCCGTTTTCCTTGAGGTCGCCCTCTTCGCGTGCTTCCTTGATGGCCTGGATGACTTCCGGGCGTTCCCTTTTGAGCTTGTCGAGCTCACTTTTGATTTTTTCAAAACCTTCTTTTGAAATGGGTATGCTGCTCATTTCATAAACCTCGAATTAGTCCGTCGTTGTCAATAAAAATGCAGCCACTTGCAGGAAACCCCTGAAAGTGGACTGCCGGTATACAGGGCAGCCATCGGCTGCTTGAAAATTCTGCCTAGAACATCCTGACGACTTGGTCAAGTCGCTTTTGCCTTCACCTTATTGGAGATATATTTGCGGGATGTTCAGATCTATTTGAATGATATTCTAAATCCATAATAAAATAAGTCAAGGAAAACACGAAAGCAACGATTAGCATCACCTGGATAATCACCCAGAATAACTTAATAAAACACCAGACCATAAATCAATAATAGATTTCGTCGTCATATTTGCTATGATCCTCCTACAAAGCAGGTGACACATAGAGATAAAGGATAAGCAATGCCGGGCAACATCAAGTCAATCAGGAAAGAAGATCTGAAACCGGGAATGTATGTTCAAAGCTACGGGCTAGGCACATTCACAGATCCCCTTGTAGAAGTCGGACGCTTTATTGAATCCTATGATGACATCATCAAGTATCTTCCTGATGACACTGCAAAAGTTGAAATACTGACGGACAAGGCTCTTTCTGAAAAAAACGAAATCAGGTCGGAACGTCCAAAAAGGAGCGCGGAGCAGGCTGCGCAGGAACTTTCCGCGGCACTGCCGGAAGCACGCCGCATTCACGAGGAAGCACTAGATTACGCGCGCAAATTCATACAGGACGTAAAGGACGGCAAAATCATAGAAGTTGAAGAGGCCGAACCAATGATCGGAAAGGTCATAGACAGTATCTCCACCAACGGAGCTGCCGCCCTGACCCTGGCTTTCCTGAAACGGTATGACGAGTACACCTATACCCACTGCATCAACGTCAACCTTTACAGCCTGCTGCTTGGCAAAGCCCTTGGCCTTGAACGCAAGCAGCTTGAGAAGCTCGGAATAGCCGCAATGTTTCATGATGTCGGCAAAGGCCGGGTTCCGAACAAGGTCCTCAACAAGCCCGGCAAGCTGACCGAGCAGGAATTCGAAGTCATGAAGGGACACTCCATGCAGGGCCTGAACGTCCTCAAGGAAGTCCGCGGACTGGACCTCTCCATCCTGCGCGGAGTGGTCGAACATCATGAAAGATATGGCGGCAACGGCTATCCCCGCCAGTTGAAGGGAGAGGAAATCCACCCCTTTGGACGCATGATTGCCATTGCGGATGTATACGATGCCCTGACCAGTGTCAGGGTGTACAAGGAGGCCATGACTCCGGCAAAAACCCTGAGTCTCATGTTCAAATGGAAGGGAACCGACTTCGATCCGGCCTACCTCAACCGCTTTATAAGAATAATGGGTATCTACCCTCCGGGTACAATGGTGCAACTGGAAGACAAACGCTTTGCACTGGTGCTTGAAACCAACGAATCATCACCCTTAAAGCCAAAGGTGAAAATACTGTTCAACAGGCGCATGCAGCCTGTGCAGTCGGAATGTATCGACCTTGCGACCTTCAGAAAAGACGGCAACGAACTCAAGGTGCTGCGCCAGCCGGACCCGAGCGAGCTTGGAATCGATCTCAAACAACTGGCCAGATTTCTGGTTTGATGGAAGAGACCTCGTTTTTTCCGGATCAGAGGACAAATTCCATTTCTGAAAAAATTTTACCTTCATCATAGATACCGGGGTGGGAGTCCTCCAACTGAGCAGCAGCGGCAAAGAATCCATCCCAGCCTATGACTTCAGCAACCTTGCCCCTGTTGACGAAAAGCTTGAATACCGTTCCTCTTGGGCATTTCGTCATATTAATTTCGAGCACACCTTTATCATTGGTTTCCAGCCATACTGCGGACCAAGCAGTTCGATCCCCTTCAGTTTTTTTATATTTTTCAAAAAAAGCCTCAAAAATAACTTCAACCCTTTCACGTTCCATAATATTACCTCCACTACTCATGCGTTTGTAATGATAATATCATCAGCATGCCTGAATCTGTCCCTCGTTTATCACCAGCCATTACGTAAAAAGCAAGGGCAGTTTTAACAACGCTGTCACACTACCTTTTTGCTGTTCAGCCACCCTGACACACAAATATAAAAATTACACATTTGTATTATACCCCATACAACCTGTGCGCTGATTTACAATTTTGCAATTTTTTAAGAACGCATTTTAATCCTTCAAACCAGAAGCGGATCAAAAAGCCACCCGAGGTAAAAACAATCTTCTCCAAACCCCATTATTTCATGACCAAAAACGAACCATAAATCGTTGAGCCAATCACTATTTTACGGTCATTCCGATCTATTTTAGCCGTTTTTGTCATCTACGTCACAATGAATACCCACCCACCGGAACCAGGACCATTCTTGACAAAAACAACGACTCCAGCATAAAAATATTTTTATAACAGTATGTTATATGCAAAAAACCAGTCAACAATCCAGCCGACGCGCAGCACTTCCACCCCTACTAGAGGCTGCCAGAATGTCGTGAATACCGTTTTTCCCACACAAAAAAACTTCACTTTCGTATTTTTGTTTGCCAAAATTGTTTTTCTCTGCCATTGTGAGCTTCCTGATTCGCTCTAATCAACAAACAACCATCTTTTAAATTCCGATTTAGATTCAATTTCAGACCCCTGAAAAACAGATGTGCCAATTTTGAGAGGTGGAAAAACTCAAAATGTCAAAAAAAGACCGGTGCACATTACTAAACTCGAAACGCCCCGATTAGAGCCTAGGTGGCTGATACGCTTTTCTGAAGACACATTCGAGGCCTGCATGAATGGATTCCGGAACCGGCATTATCCTTCCGGAGACCACCTGCCTACAGCTACGGGCCGCTGTACTGTGTTCAACCTTATAATCATGGAGTGAGCTGACAATATGTGCCGTTTATTTGCGCTGACAAGTCGCGATCCAATTTCACCCATGCTCGCCATCAATGCCCTCAACACAATGAAAGAAGGGCACGATGGTTCCGGCGTGGGACTCTGCCTCAGAGGGCTGGGCGGTCGTTTTGAAGAGGAACTGCAGGGCTGCCCGATTCTGTCCGGTATTTTCACCGAAGCAGGTCTGCGCAGGCTTGAACAGTATACAATGGACCACGGATTCAAGTCCCAGTACAGCATCCTTTACAACCCCGAGACCGCACCGCCCAAAGGAACCCCCGTCCGCGGCACATACGCTGCCATTGCCTACAGGGTCCCCAGAGGCTGGGATGAACTTACCCCCGCCCAGCAGGGAGAAAAACTTGTCCAGATGAGACTGGACCTGCGGCGCATGGGCGAAGAAGACGGAGACATCATGGTCTTCTCCTTCTGGCCTGACACCATTGTTGTCAAAGAAGTCGGCGACCCCCTTGAAATCGGCGAATGGCTCCAGCTCGGCGCCAACAGAAACATCTTCGCCCGCCGCATTCTTGCTCAGGGCAGGCAGAACACCAACTATGCCATCAACCTCTACGCCTGCCACCCCTTCTTCATTGAAGGCGTAGCCTCCATGACCAACGGGGAAAACACTGCGTTCCTCCCCATCAAAGAATACCTGCAGTCCCGTGGGGTAACCGGATACACCGGATACCAGTCCGACTCCGAGGTTTTCACCCACATCGCCCATTACACCACCAAGCGTCTGGGGCTTGATATCCGTGCCTACAAGCACGTCATCACCCCGCTTATGGACCATGAAATGGCCGACCATCCTGACCGCGAGTTCCTGGCGACCATCAAGAGATCCTGCCGCAAGCTCATCATCGACGGCCCCAACTGTGTCATCGGAACCCTTGATGACGGTTCCATGTTCATGGTTCAGGACCGCAAGAAGCTTCGTCCCGGCATTGTGGGCGGCAAGGACGGAATCTACGCATTCTCGTCCGAAGTATGCGGAATCGACGCTGTCATCCCCGACCGCGACAGATCCAAGGACTTCCAGCCCATGCACCTCGATACAGTAATCGTCGGACCCGACTGCAAGGAGATAATCACATGCTCACAGAAAGACCAATTACCCCGTCAACTTTAGGCGTAAAAGACCTGAACTGGCAGATCGAGTGGGACAAGAATCTCTGTACCCAGTGCGGTCGCTGCACTTCCGTCTGCCCGGTGAACGCCATTGAACTTGGTGTATTCCGCAAGCGCGAGATCAAGACTCCCGCCGGCCTGCGCACCAAAGCCGAGAACGAATATTCCATTTTTTACGGAATCCGCCAGAAAACCGATCCAGCCTATGCCTGCATCGGCTGCTCCATGTGTAACATGGTCTGCCCCAACAATGCCATCGGTCCCAAGCGCGAAGAAGGTTCCACCACCCAGCAGTTCCACATTGACCGCGGCGGCAACCCCCGTACCCGCGGTGGACGCCGCAACTCCGGCGAATCCCTGCTGGACCAGATCAAATTCATCAGGATCTCCATGCTCACCGACCCCGCGCTTGATGCCGGTCGCCACGAGTTCCGCCTGCACACCCTGCTCGGACGCGTGCAGTCTCCCGAGGAGAGCCTCAAGACCTATGCCGAACACGGCTGGAAACCTCCGGTACGAGAAATTTATCCTCTGGTAATCGGCGGCATGTCCTTCGGCGCCCTTTCCCCGAACATGTGGGAAGGCCTGCAGATGGGTGTTGCCTACCTCAACGAGGAACTCGGCATGCCCGTACGCATCAGCACCGGTGAAGGCGGCTGCCCTCCCAGACTGCTGCGTTCCCGTTTCCTCCAGTACGTAATTCTCCAGATCGCATCCGGTTACTTCGGCTGGGATGAAATCATCCACGCCATTCCCGAAATGCAGGTCGACCCCTGTGCGATTGAAATCAAATACGGACAGGGCGCCAAGCCCGGAGACGGCGGACTGCTCATGTGGTACAAGGTAAACAAGCTCATCGCCGCCATTCGCGGTGTACCCGAGCGGGTCAGCCTGCCCAGCCCCCCGACACACCAGACCCAGTACTCCATTGAGGAGTCCGTAGCCAAGATGATCCAGTCCATGAGTATGGCCTGGGGATTCAGGGTTCCTGTATACCCCAAGATTTCCGCCACCTCGACCTCCACGGCGGTTCTCAACAACCTGACCCGCAACCCCTACGCCGCAGGCCTGGCCATCGACGGAGAGGACGGCGGAACCGGTGCGGCGTACAACGTCTCCATGAACCACATGGGACACCCCATCGCCAGTAACCTTCGTGACTGTTACAACGCTCTGGTCGCAACCGGTAAACAGAACGAACTGCCCCTGATTGCAGGCGGCGGTATCGGAAAGTCCGGCAACCTTGCAGCCAACGCAGCCGCTCTGATCATGCTCGGCGCAAGTGCGGTACAGGTCGGTAAATACGTAATGCAGGCCGGTGCCGGCTGTCTCGGCTCCGAAAAGGACCGCTGCAACGTATGTAACATCGGCGTATGCCCCAAGGGCATCACCTCTCAGGACCCCAGACTTTACCGTCGCCTTGATCCTGAAAAAGTCGCCGAAAGGGTTGTTGACTTCTATCTGAGCTTTGACACTGAAATCAAAAAGATCATCGCCCCTCTGGGCCGCTCCACCTCCCTGCCCATCGGCATGGCGGACGCGCTTGGTATCAGTGACCGTGATGCTGCTGAAAGACTCGGCATCAAGTACGTGGTTTAACAACAGCTCACGATATACGGAGAGATAAAATGGCAACAGAAAAGATTTGCATCAGCGGTCTCGAAGAAGGCGCCCGTGTTGAATCCCGCATCCTTGAGGAACGGATTCAGAAAGCGGTTGCCGACGGAGCCCGCAGGCTTGAAATAAACGCCATGGGCCAACACGGCATTGGCGGACGACTCTGGATTTCAAAAGAAGAACCCATTGAGATCGACGTAATCGGCACATCCGGCCAGCGACTCGGCTCAAAAGGTTTCCCCGGAACAACCATCACCGTTCACGGCTCCGCTTCAGACGACGTGGGCTGGCTCAACGCCGGTGCTGAAATCATCGTTCTGGGCAATGCTTCCAACGGTGCCTGTAACGCAATGGCCCAGGGCAAGGTCATCGTCAACGGCGACATCGGCGCACGCGGCATGACCATGACCAAGACCAACCCGCGCTTCGATCCCCCGCAGCTCTGGGTGCTTGGCTCAGTTGGTGACTATTTTGCCGAATTCATGGCCGGCGGTACCGCTGTAGTCTGTGGTTACGAGCCCCAGAACCCCAGCAACGTACTCGGCTTCCGTCCCTGCGTCGGTATGGTTGGCGGGCGCATTTTCGTACGCGGACCCCACGGTGAATTCTCCACTGCTGACGCCATCCTTGAGCCCATCACTGATGCGGACTGGGAATGGCTGACCGCAAACCTCAGGGAGAACCTTGCCAAGATCGGCCGCTCGGAGATTTACGATTCCCTCGTAGAAAGGAAAGAATGGCAGCTCATCCGCGCCAAAACTCCTTTTGAGAAAACCGGCAAGAAACGTCGTTCCATGAGCGAGTTCCGTTCCACTGTCTGGAACGCTGAACTCGGACATGGCGGCCTTATCGGTGACCTTACCGACCTTGACCGTTCACCGATCCCGCTGATCACCACCGGAGAACTGCGCAGGTTCGTCCCCGTATGGGAAAACCGCAAATATCAGGCTCCCTGCCAGTCCTCCTGCCCCACCGGCATGCCCGTGCAGAAGCGCTGGCAGTTGGTCCGCGACGGCCTTGTTGACGAAGCTGTGAACCTTGCCCTTGCGTACACCCCGTTCCCTGCAACAGTCTGCGGCTACCTCTGCCCCAACCTGTGCATGGACGGCTGTACCCGTGGGGTTAAGAACCTGCTTTCAGTTGATATAACCAAACTGGGCCGCGAAGGCGTCAAAAGCCCCGCTCCTGAACTTCCGCCCCTGTCCGGCAAAAAAGTCGCTGTCATCGGCGGCGGTCCCGCCGGTATTTCCGTGGCCTGGCAGATCCGCCGCAAGGGACACGAAGCCGTAGTCTACGACATGTCCGACAAACTCGGCGGCAAAATATCTTCCGCAATTCCTTCCAGCCGTATCCCGCAGGAAGTGCTTGATTCCGAGCTCGAACGCGTCTCCAAAGTTATTCCGCATGTCCACATGCAGAAACAGCTGACTGCCGACGATTTCGCTGAACTTCGCCAGAACAACGATGCCGTGGTGCTGGCTATCGGTGCCCAGAAGCCCCGCATTATCCCAATCCCCGGACACGAACGCATCACCCCCGCCCTGACATTCCTCAAGAATGCCATGAAGGGCACAGCCAAAGTCGGCGAAAAAGTGGTCATCATCGGTGCCGGTAATGTGGGTTGTGACGTGGCAACAGAGTGCGCACGCCTAGGAGCAAAGGATATCCTGCTCATCGATATCCAGAAGCCAGCCGCCTTCGGCAAGGAACGCAAGGAAGCAGAACATGTGGGTGCGAAATTCCGCTACCCCTGTTTCACTCAGGAAATCACCGAGGAAGGCGTTGTGCTCAAGACCGGCGAGGTGCTCCCGGCAGACACCGTCATCATGTCCATCGGTGACACACCTGACATCGACTTCCTGCCCGACACCATCGCTCTGGACCGCGGCCACATCGTGGTCAACGAAGACTTCCAGACCACCGAACCCGGCGTATACGCCATCGGAGACGCAGTTCGCCCCGGCCTGCTGACCCATGCAATCGGTCATGGCCGTCATGCAGCTGAGACACTGGATGAAATCTTCACCGGCAAACGGCCCGAAGCCCAGCCCAAGGAAGTCATCGACTACCAGAGAATGACCCTTGAATACTTCGACCCGCGCCTGACCGAATTCAGCGATGTGAAGCAGTGTGCACAGGAGTGTTCCTCCTGCGGTTCCTGCCGCGACTGCGGACTCTGCGAAACCGTCTGCCCGCAGGCTGCAATCTCCCGCAAGGGGCTTGAAGGCAAGGATTTCGAAATGGCCTGCAACCCGGACAAATGCATCGGCTGCGGTTTCTGCGCCAATGTCTGCCCGTGCGGTATCTGGAATCTTGTTGAAAACAGCCCGATGGGTTAAATATTACCGTCTTAAAGATCTGGCCCCCGAATAGGTCGGAGGTGACAGATGGATTCTTAAGATAGAAGGCCGCCGGATTTCCGGCGGCCTTATCTTTTGGCGGACCAAACCCCATTGCCCGGATCAGTTGCCGCCAGAAGGTGTCTGACTGAGCTGGCCGAACAAATGGGCTTTCATGATTCCGTAGCCGTATTCAGGCCCTGATTTTACAGACCTGAATGGCATTCTTGTTTATCCTATTCCGTCAACTCCATTGTGACTGAAGACATGAAAGAAGGGATAAGAATTAAGGCGGTAGTACTGAGAAGATAATGCCTCTTCCCCCGGCAGTGGAGATCTGCCGGAGAAAGAGGAGTGCCGCACCTGGCGGCGTGACAGGACTACAGGAAGTAGTTAACTGCCACGAGTCCCATGAGGGACATTGTGATGGTGTACGGCAATGCGAGCATTACCATCCGGCCGTAAGAGAGTCTTATGACCGGGGCAAGAGCTGAAGTCAGCAGGAAGAGGAAAGCCGCCTGACCGTTAGGGGTTGCCACACTGGGAATGTTGGTCCCGGTGTTGATGGCCACAGCCAGTTTGTCGAAGTGATGCATGACCTCAAGTACCTTGGCGGCAGTAGCTTGAGGCATCCCTGCGACAACATCGGCCCGCATAAGGTGCGGATCGGTGAGCTTATCCATCAGTGCCTGCCCGCTCATGCCTATATCGGGAATGGTTCCCAGCAGGTTGATGAAATGCATTTTGGTCTCGGAGATATAGACAGTTGCCACGAATACGTTATCGGAAATGGCCGAAAGAAGGCCGTTGGCGATGTAGTACGCTGCAAGCTGGGTGTGTCCCTGGAGACTGAGAACAAATTCGATGATGGGATGGAAAATCCCCTGATCGTGGATAACTGCCACAACGGAGAAGAACACAACGAGAAGAGCAGTAAAGGGCAATGCCTCTTCAAACGCCCGTCCAAGGTGGTGTTCTTCAATGATTCCGTTCATTGATGTCAGAATAATAATTACGGAAAGACCGATGATTCCGACTGCTGCCAGATGGAAAGCAAGCGCAGCTACCAGCCAGACACCGGTAAGAGTCTGAATGATGAGCCTGGTCTTGCCTTTCTGACCCTGCTTTTCTTCCATTTCTATGGCCGTTTCCAGCAGGTGGGAACGGATGTTTCCGGGAAGAGTGGCTCCGTAACCGAAGAGATGGAATTTTTCGACGGTAATACAGGTAAGCAGACCTACAGCCAGAACAGGCATGGACACCGGCATTACCTCAATGAAGAACTCAACGAAGTGCCAGCCCATTTCCCCGCCGATCAACAGGTTCTGGGGCTCACCGACCAGGGTACAGACCCCGCCCAGAGCCGTACCAACAGCACCGTGCATCATCAGGTTACGCAGGAATGCTCTGAATTCCACCAGATCCTTGCGGTTCATCTCAATAACAGCCTGGTCATTGCAGAGGTCATGATCACAATGCAGGGTCTTGCCGGAGGCGAACCTGTGGTAGATGTTGTAGAAACTGTATGCCACCGCAATGATGACCGCGGTAACGGTCAAAGCATCCAGAAACGCCGAGAGGAATGCCCCGGCAATACAGAACAGCAGCGAAATGATAACCTTTGACTGAACACGCACCAGTATGCGGGTGAAGGTGAACTGGAGAAATTCCTTCATGAAGTAAATACCGGCGACCATGAAAATCAGCAGCAGGATTACTTCGAAGTTGTTCACGGCTTCATGATAAATGGTTTCCGGGGATGTCATGCCCAGAATTACCGCTTCCATGGCCAGAAGGCCGCCTGCTGGGAGCGGATAGCATTTAAGAGCCATGGCAAGGGTGAAAATAAATTCGGCAATAAGAGCCCAGCCGGCAACCAGCGGCCCGGCCGTAAACATCAGCAGCGGGTTGATGACAAGAAATGCAAGAATGATTTTCTTGTACCAGTTCGGAGCACTTCCGAGAAAGTTACTGCCTAGAGATTGCAGAAATGTAGGCTGCATCAGAGCCTCCTTTTATATGCCTCCGGTAACCGGACACAGCCATGGCGGCAGCGCTGGACACCGTTTATGTTCGAGAAATATGGTCCGTCACAGTAAAGGAAAGGCCGGACTGGCCGGCCTTTCCTTACGGGGGAATGATATTTATTAATAAAGGGTCATGAGGGCAAAAAGCATGACACCCATGTAAAGAATGGTCATGCCTGTTCCGGCGCGCACATAGTCAATAGTCTTGTATCCGCCGGGCCGCATGATCAGGGCGTTGACCTGATGGGTAGGCAGAACAAAAGTATTGGATGCTGCAACCGCAACAGTGAGAGCTGCGATACGCGGATCGACTCCGGCATTTAGGGCCATGTTCATGGACAGGGGCACCAACAGAACAGTTGCACCGACGTTCGAAGCCACAAGGGTGAAGAACGAGGTCAGCGCACCGATAACTGTCAGCAGAACCAGAGCTGACGGGTGACCCAGAGCGGCCATGATGCTGTCAGCGATGAACTTGGCTGCACCGGTATTTTCAAAGGCCATACCCAGAGGGATAAGCCCGCCGAGCAGGAAGACGGTCATCCAGTCTACGGACTGGTATGCTTCGTCAATACTCAGGACCTTGGTCAGAATCATGCCGAGTGCTCCGGTAAGCAGAGCGATGGACAGCTGGATGTGCAGACCAAGGATCATGAACAGGGAAACGACCAGCCACATAAGGGCGATCTTCGCCTTGTCGGCACGCAGGATTTCGCCTTTAACCTCTTCGGTGAAGACAAAGTCCGGTCTGTCCTTGAGCATGTGGAACATTTCCCAGCGTCCATGCAGGAGCAGTGCATCGCCGGATTCAAGGGAAAGATCGGTCAGACCGCTGATGAACAGCTTCTCACCCCTGAAGATGGCGAGCGGAGATACCTGGAAACGGTTGCGCAGCCCAAGTTCGCGAAGAGTCATGCCTACAAGCTCGGAACGGGGGGTAATGATACCCTCCATAATGCCGGCGTTGTTGGGGGAAAGCTCTTCTGCGAATGTCTCAAGATCTTCCTTGAGGGTCCAGCCGTAATCGGCTGCCATGTGCTGAACAAATTCAAGAGGGCCTACCACGGCAAGATAGTCACCGGGCAGGATCTTTTCCAGCGCATCAGGAGCGATCTTGTGGTTCTTGCCTTTTTCGCGGGCAATGGCCACAACAGTGGAAAAGTAGGTGGGACGCAGTTCAAGGCTCAGCAGGTCATGGTCACAGGTCCATGACTCAGGGACATGCAGTTCATAAAGGGAACCGATGCCGCCGTAAGTGTTGGTAAGAAGTTCGGACATGGGTCCGGAACCTTCACTTACACTGCTGCCGGGCAGGATGAACCGGCCCATGAGCATGAAATAGATAAGCGCAGCCACAACAAGGGCGATACCGATAGGAGTTACGCCGAACAAACCGAAGGGCTCGTAATGCTTTCCGCCGACGACCATCAGGTCGTTGAGCAGAATCAGCGGGCTGGAACCGACCAGGGTCAGACAGCCGCCGATGATTGCGCAGAATCCCATGGGCATGAGCAGACGGCTGACCGGAACACCGGTCTGGTTGCCGATGCGTTTTGCAGCAGGCAGAAAAAGAGCCGCAGCCCCGATGTTCTGCATGAAGCCTGAAATGAAGGCAACAGTACCTGCTATGAGTGCCATGATCCTTGTTTCGCTCTTTCCGGCGAACTTCAGGATTACCCGCGCAAGGGAGTTCATTACACCGGTCTTATCCAGACCGGCACCGATGATGATAACCGCGATGATGGAGACAACGGCGTTACTGCTGAGCCCGCTGATCGCCTGTTTAGGAGTTACAAGGCCAAGCAGGGGCAGCAAAACCATCATGATGATGCCGACAACGTCGACTCTCACCCATTCGAAGATGAAGAGCAGTACCGCAAAGGCCAGTACTGCCATTACAAGAATAATCTCTGGAGTCATAATTTCCCTTTGGTCTGTGTAGCAGTTTACGGGCGGGACTATTTGACCCGCAGCATCGCTCGCGTATATACGGGAACGGCTCTGCCGGTCGCCCTGTGGCTGGCAACGTCTTCCATTACATAACGAACGTTACCGTCTTCGGAATGAAGATCGGCAACAACGGAATCTTCGGCTCCCTGCTTGACGACATGTGCAAACAGAAGTCCTGCTTCCTGTGCCTTTGAAGAAAAGCTGGAAACGTTTTCCTGGGATCTGGTCCTGAAGTTGTCGAAGTCGGCCCCCTGCTCGTCCAGGTTGAGGGCGACCAGACTGCTTCTGGTCCTGGCTGCCATTTCAATTGCATAGTTTACCACGTTGCCTGAGAAAGCTGATCCCTTGCTTACAACGAGAATCTTCCCTCCGGAACGGGTGGTTTCGGAAAGGTTTTTGACCAGCTTATCGTTTGCATCCTGGGAAACTTCGGTTTTTCCGCTTTTGGAACGGAAACGGTTCAATAAAGTTTTCAAGAAAAACCCCCTTTCTTTGGGATCGGCCAAGACCTGATCCCGGTTGATGGCCCATGTGCCAACGTTACAGGTGTTCGACTGATTAGCTGCCTTTGAAGCGTAAAAGCGTTCCAATAGACCAATAAAGCTCTGTACTGTGGCCATGGTGCCTCCTGGTTTTAATTTCCTTCCTTTTGGTTCCCCTTATTGATCAATATTTGTGCCAAACAAAAATCAAGGTATAAATTCATTAAAAACAGACACTTAGATAAAATGGCATTTTTGAGCCATTTTAAGTGCGTTACCATATGCAACACTAGCATGTAGTTCATCCCCTATTTCTCGGGGATGCCCCGAAATGAATTGAAAAGCACACGTTTCACTATGCAACGACGTGAGCACTCTTTTTGTGAGTGCTCGCGGTCAATTTTTGTTGTATTTGAAAAGTAAAATGGACTGCTCTCAGATAATAAAGTATAATATTTCAGGAGAATATAAATTTTAAAGACAGCTTGTGCAAAAAAGAACAGAATCAACAATATTCGTTTCAGTTTGCAACGTTAACATGACTTTAATATAATGATATTGATAGGATACCGTTGTCGTGCGACCATGAAAAAACTGTTTCAGTTCAGGTAGATCTGATCAATCGGGAGGGAAGACATGAAGTGGTTCAACAGAAAAAATACCGATTCCGTGCGGCCTGAAGAGAGCAAGCCCGAGAGCACGGTCGAAAAGGAGCAAGGCCCGGAGAGCCTTGCCGAAGACATCTGCTCCCGGGTGGAGTCTGCCGATCTCCCTCCCCACATTCTGAATGCCGCACGGGATGAATGTGAACGTCTTCTCAAGACAGACAAGTCTTCTCCAGACTTCGCCATAGCCCACAGCTATCTCGAATTCATACTTTCCCTTCCATGGAATATGACAACCAAGGATGATCTTGATCTGCAGCGCGCCAAGGAAGTGCTTGATGCCCGACACTTCGGCCTTGATAATGTAAAAGAACGCATTCTGGAGTTCCTTGCGGTAAAGAACCTGCGCAGCCGGATCAAGCCGAGTCTCATAATTGCCGATGACGAACCCATTGCCCGCGAGAACCTGTCCATAATTTTCGAACACGAAGGTTTCGCAGTACGGACCGTTGCAAACGGGCTTGAAGCTGTTGCCGCAATGGAAGATGATCCGGCCGACATAGTTCTCACCGACCTTAAAATGGAAGCAATGGACGGTCTTGAACTTCTGGGAGTACTGCGCAGCCGCTGGCCCGACACCGGAGTGATAATGCTTACCGGTTATGCCACGGTCAAAACGGCTGTGGAGGCCATGAAAAAAGGTGCCGACCAGTATCTGGGAAAACCGGTCAACCTCACCAGACTGCGCGAACATGTTCAGGACCTGCTTTCACGCAATCAGCGGATTCAGGGGATACACGGGCCGGTACTATGTTTCAGCGGCCCTCCGGGAACAGGCAAGACCTCCATCGGAAAGGGAATTGCGGAAGCCATGGGCCGAAAATTCATCCGCATGTCCCTTGCCGGACTGCGCGACGAATCCGAACTCCGGGGCCACCGCCGGACCTACGTGGGTGCCATGGCCGGAAGACTGCTGCAGAGCATCCAGAAAGCAGGGGTACGCAACCCGGTCATCATGCTGGATGAGATGGACAAAATCATTCAGCACTTTCAGGGGGACGCCACTTCAGTCCTGCTTGAAATCCTTGATCCGCAGCAGAACAACGCCTTTGTGGATCACTTTCTGGGTCTGCCGTTTGATCTTTCCGGCGTCCTTTTCATCGCCACGGCCAATATTCTGGACAGAATTCCCGGACCGCTGCGCGATCGCATGGAGATGATTGAATTTTCAAGCTACACTGCCGGAGAAAAGGTCAGGATAGCGCAGGATTACATGCTCCCTGAACAGTTGCGCAAACACGGGTTCGGGGTGCATGAAGTTGAGATCAGCACAGAAGCGGTAAAAAGGCTCGTTGCCGACTATACAAGGGAAGCAGGACTTCGCGGGTTGGAAAAGCAGTCCGCCGCACTCTGCCGCAAGCTTGCCAGACGCAGCCTTGAATCACCTGAAGGCTCCATCCCCCTCAAAGTGGATGCCCCCGATCTTCCCTCAATCATGGGCCCCCCGCCGCATTTCAGCACCACAGTGAGCAATGTCCTCAAGACCGGTGTTGCCACAGGTATGGTCTGGTCTGAGAATGGCGGGGAAATAATTTTCGTTGAAGCGGTAAGAATGCACGGCAACAAGAACCTCATCCTTACAGGATCGCTCGGAGAGGTCCTGCAGGAATCGGCACAGACGGCCCTCAGCTATCTACGCTCAAATGCCGGTAAGTTCGGTCTGTCGGACGATTTCTTCGAGTCATCGGACATACATGTGCATATCCCGGCCGGGGCTGTCACAAAAGAAGGACCATCCGCCGGGCTAACCATTGCCGTGGCGATACTTTCGCAGCTTACCGGACGAAAAATCAGGCAGGATATGGCCTTCAGCGGAGAGATCTCCCTGCATGGTGACGTACTGCCTGTGGGTGGAGTGCGCGAAAAGATTATGGCCGCGGCAAGGTCAGGGGTACGCACCGTGGTTCTGCCGGAAAAATGCGCCATGTCCGTGGAACGACTCGACCCGGATGTTCTGGAAGGGCTTGAAATCAAACTGGTCGAACGACTTGAAGATGCTTTGGAAATCGCCCTCAACTGAGCAGTTTGTCTTTCCTGCATCCGCAACATTTATGAGAGACATCTTCCCCCTGCCCGCGAAGCGGTCTCTCTGCTTACCTTTTCCCTCTGATTTTCCTCAAATGCTTGGGCTTGGCCGCCAGCCTCATTACACAGGTATATTCCCTGTCCAGTCTCCTGCTCCGTTCTTGATACGGACTCGCTACTTTCTGAACAGAATATGCCGCCTATTTGTTCCGGCAAAAAGGAGGAACACAATGTGTCTGAGTCTTCCGTCAAACAGCAGTCAAACCGTGTTAACAATATAAGGATAAAGGTGCCTGCCGTGACTCCAGAAATTCAGGCCGTTTTTTTTGACATGGGAGAAACCCTGTATACCTACAAAGATCTTCCGCTGAGCTGGAAAGACCATTTTCAGGCAGCATGGCAGGAAGCATTGACCGCGTGCGGCTATTTCCCCGATGAATTGGAGTTGTCGACCCTGAGCGGCTACATGGGAAGATTCAACACCCGGGAAGTTGCCCGCGAAGTTGAATATGATTCCAACCACATTCTCGGAGGGGCTTTGGAATCCATAGGATGTGATTCAGTTCCGCTCTCCGGCGTTACCAGTAATTTCTTCAATTACTTCAGAAACAGCCTGAGCCCCTATCCCGAAACGGCGGCGGCACTGGAGATGCTAAGGACACGCAATATCAAGGTAGGTGCGCTCACGGATGTTGCGTATGGCATGCCCAGAGCATTTATTGCCGACGATCTGAAACAGGTTGGAATTCTACATTTGATTGATGTGTGGAAAACTTCGGTGGACATCGGTTTCCGCAAGCCGAGCCCCAAAGGACTAGCGCATCTTTGTGCTCTATCCGGCTGCAGGCCTGAATCGGCAATTTATGTCGGGAATGAACGCAAGGATGTGCAGGCAGCAAACAATGCCGGACTCATTTCTGTTCTGATCCATCGTAGCGGGCTTCCTGAGCCTGACTGGGGACAGGAGCATACAATTCATTCTCTCATGGATTGCCCGGGCTGCTAAAATCTGAGGCTGCGAGATGAGATTTAAAGGTCATTTTCAGGTCAGGACAAACAGGTCAAGCCGGGCCGCAAAGTTCGACCTTTTGATTCATAAAAATTCCAGACAAATTCTGAGCGGTTGATATATTTAATTTCATATTCAGTTGTTTTACACGCGTGTTTACGCTACTTTGGCTGCGTTTCAATAAGTCGACAACCCAGTGCTTTTATGCTGTGGAGAATCTGTGAATTAATATGGCACATCTAAGATGGCATATGCACATAATGCTATGTATGGCAATAATAGTATTTCACGCCAACTTCGTTTTTGCTGAAGCAACAAGTGAAATACGGTTTGCCTACACCTCTGCTGGAGCACCATACTGCTGGGAGGACAACTCTGGAAGAATGCAGGGTGTCTTCATTGACCTGTTAAATGAAGTTTTTGAAAAACGGATGGGTATCCGGACAGTGCATAAAGGATATCCTTGGAGCAGGGCTCAGCGAATGGTCGAAAAGGGTGAAATGGATGCATTTTGCACAATAGCCACACCAATTCGAGAAAAGTACGCGGACTTTTGTCCCACACCGATTCTGTCGTCGGAAGTATTGATTGTCACATGGAAAGACAACCCCGGAAAGAGCAGGATTTTAGGACTCAAAAGTCTGGACGATCTCAAAGGCTATCGCGTTATCACCTACCGCGGCAATGGATTTGCTTCCACCTATAAAGGGGGCAGCATCACTCAGGTGGAAAATTCCATAAAGGCCCTGCAGTTGGTCGCGATCAACCGTTACGATGTTTTTTTTGATCTTGGTCTGCACGTAAAATATTATTCCAGAATTGCCGGGGTGGAAAATGATATTGTCGGAGCTCCCTTTGCCGCTTACCCAGTAATGAAATTTCGTCTAGGAATAAGCCGACGGTCCAAATGGATGTCCAGAATAGCCGAAATAAACAACGTGATTCGTGAAATTCATGAAGACGGGACTTACGACGCGATTCTGAGCAGATATAAACAGATGTAGTTTTAACCCTTATCTTTCCCACTAGTCCTGCTGCTGAATCCGGCACATCCCTAGCCGTCTTTTTCCAGCCCCAACCGCTTCATTTTGCGCCAGAGCGAAACCCGGTCAATGCCAAGAATCTTGGCCGCCTGAGTTTTGTTGTTGTTGGTGGCCAGCATTACCTTTTCAATGTGGTTACGTTCTACCTCTTCAAGAGTGAGAAGCGGTTTTCCGCGCACAATGTTACGGATTTCGCCGGGCAGCAGGTCCGGGGTAAATACGGTTCCGCGTGCAAGCGCCAGTGCCCGCTGCGAGATATTTTCCAGTTCGCGGACGTTTCCGGGAAAGGAATAGTTCATCAGAATATCAAGTGTCTCCTGAGAAATTGTATCGATGGACTGGATTTCGGTACGGTGCTTTTCAAGAAAGTGACCGATCAGAACGGGGATATCCTCGCGGTGTTCTCGAAGCGGCGGGGCAGTAAGAGTGACAACATTCAAACGGTAAAACAGGTCCTGTCGAAAAGTCCCCTTTTCCACATTTTCCTTCAGGTCACAGTTGGTTGCAGCCACGACACGGATATCCACCGGGATTTCCTGAGTGCCGCCGACACGCAGGAAGTTTCTTTCCTGCAGTACCCGCAGGAGCTTTACCTGCATATTCAGGGGCAGTTCACTCATCTCATCGAAAAAGACCGTACCGCCGTTGGCAACCTCCAGAATCCCCTTCTGCCCGCGCTGAGCGCCGGTGAACGCTTCCTTTTCGTGCCCGAACAGTTCCTTGTCCATCAGTTCTGCAGTGAACGTGCCGCAGTTGATGGCCATGAACCGTTCCTGTGAGCGCGGGCTCAACATATGGATTCCTCGGGCGATGAGTTCCTTCCCCGTTCCGGTTTCCCCCTGAATCAGGACGTTGCAGTCCATATGAGCCAACTGCTCAATGGTTTTCTTAAGCTCAGTGATCTTGTCACTCTGGCCGACCAGCGGGAAATCCTGCTTACCGGCCTGCAGAATCTGTCTAAGACGCAGAACCTCAACGGAAAGCGCGTGCCGTTCCAGGGCGTTGAAAACCTGAGCCTTAAGTTCCCCGAAATTGAGCGGTTTGGCGATGTACGAATGCGCGCCCTTCTGCATGGCCACAACCGCCGTATCAACTGTCGCGTGACCGGTTATTACGATCACCTGTGTTGACGGCTGAATTTCCTTGATGTGTTCCAGCAGTTCTATGCCGTTCATGCCCGGCAGCATAAGGTCGGTCAGGACCAGTTCAAAATCCTGCTTTCCTATTTTCTGCAGGGCCTCTGTACCGGAGCCTACCGCTGTGGTGGTATGCCCTTCCTCGGTCAGGACGTGGGTGAGGTTTTCCCGCGCAATGGCTTCGTCGTCTACTATCAATATGTTGGCGTGACTGATCATGCCTTGTGCTCCAGATACAGCGGGAGAGTGATCACGAAAGTTGTTCCCTTACCCTGCTTGCTTTCAGCGCGGATTGTTCCCTGATGTTTTTCAACTATTCCGTATACTATGTACAATCCAAGACCGGTACCCTGTCCTACCTCCTTGGTGGAAAAAAAGGGATCAAAAATCCGTTCAAGAATATCCGGCGGTATCCCCGGTCCGGTATCGCTGATAGCAATCTCGGTCTGTTTTTCATCGGCAGTGGCGCTTATAGTTATGGATCCGGGGCGATCATCAATGGCCTGAATCGAGTTGATGAGCAGGTTGATAAAGGCCTCCTGCATTTTTCTCCGATCCGCGTTGACCATGATCTCTGCCGGAATATCCATTGAAAGGCTTATGTTGGACGGGACCTGACTGGAAACCAGATTCATGGAAGATTCCATAATCGATTTGATTTTGATCGGTCCCGGCGAATATTCACTTTCCCTTGAAAACTCAAGCAGCCCTTTCACGATATCCCTTGCCCGCAGGGTTTCCTGCATAATGTTGTTCATCATCCGGTCTGCAAGGGAATCTGCGCCTTTGGTGCGTTCCTCAAGAATCTGGCACGAGGTGGAAATGTTGTTCAGGGGGTTGTTGAGCTGGTGCGCAATTCCGGAAGAAAGCGTACCGATGGACGAAAGCTTCTGGGCCTGCACCAACTGCCGACGGCGATTGAGAAGTTGTTCAACCATGGAATTGAGAGCGGCGAAGACCTGCTGTATTTCGTCGTGGGAATTTTTAATGGGCAGGGCAGTGAATGTCCCCTGCGAAATCTTGCGTGTGGCTTCCTGCACCTGAGTCAGCGGTTTGAGGATGTTGTAAGAGAAGAAAGCCACAAGAGCTGTGATGACCGCCGCAATTCCTATCATGGACAGGGCAAGGTTGGACCGCAGGGTATGGTTGATGCTCAGGATGTTGTTCCGTTCAAAATTGGATATGGCCTTGGACAGTTCGACCATGGCCTGCCCGATTTCACGAAGGCTGCCGTTCTGGGTGCTGCCAGCGTTTATCTTCTTGGATTCCTGGGCATCAAGCTGCTGCAGCAATTCCCGGTAGCGGGCCAGATTGACTCGCAATTCTTCTCCACTCCGCAATATTTCAGGCTTGGAGAATTCCTTCATGAGCTCCTGCAGCATATTTTCGGCCCCGGTCAGGTATTCACGCCCAGTGGTAAACAGGGCACGGTCCCGGTACAGCAGGTAGTTTTTCTCTGTACGGCGGACTTCAAGGATCAGGTTGCTCAAGTCGTCACTGCGTTCAATCAGCTCGACTTCCTTTTCCAGTTGCAGTGTGTTCCTGTACGACAGGAGACCTAAGCAACCGAAACAGATTGAGAAAATGACAATTCCGATTATTATTTTCTGACGGATATTAAGCTTGAGCACCGAGGACCTCTCTTGAAGCGGGCAAAACTGCGAATCTGAATAACCCATGAAATTATCCTGTTATCCTACGTTCTGCGTCCTAAAATAGCAATTATGCCCCCGCAAGAACATGCTCTTTGGTGACAAAGCAGGTAAATGTTCCCTTGAAAACAACCTCTCCATTGCAGGAGACATCCACCTGTACGATATGTTTGCGTCCTTCCCGTTCCTGTTCATCGGCTTTGGCGATCAGTATGTCACCAACTCTAGACGGCTTCAGAAAACGGCTTTCCGCACCGGCCAGCACTACATTCGGATGATTTACAGCCAGCATTGCCGCATAGTCGGCCATACCGAAAATAAAACCGCCATGAACCAGCCCGCTGGCATCGGCAGCCATATTCGGGGTGCATGCAAGACGAACCTCACTACTCCCCTCAGCCACAGCTACAGGCTCGCCCATCAGGGAACTATCAATGCTTTCATGTGTATTAATATCCATAATTTTCTCCATTATTTTGGTTGTTTCATCTCTGTACACGGTAAGCCGAACCGCATTCAGGCAGCCATGCTGATTCTGCTATCCGCTTCCGCTGCCCGTCAACTCCGGACACGCTGCAACCCCGCGCATACCTGCAAAACCGATAAACATTAATCCAATTCATTTCGATGATTACCTTCTGAAAATCTATACCATCACTTTTGCAAGTGATCCCCGGGACCGTATACCGGACATTTCCCCTGCCCGGAGCAAGTACAAGCTCAGGTGGACTTGGACCGCTGAGGGTGTAGTATGAGCAAAGGCGGAATCAGTTGAAGCTCTAAGCAGCAGAAACATGGACATAAAGAGTCGCAATCCTCTCTGCTTCATGCTCGAGATCGTACTGCGGAGTTCCCGGCTGTCCATTTTGCAGGCAAATCCATTCTTGCCTGATAATGATATGCTCCTCTGCCAACCGTCTGCCTTGAAACAATAAACCTGCTTTTTACGGCATACATATTGCTTATCTATAGCTGACTAAAAACACACCAAGTTAAGGTTCACAGGGTAGTACAATGAAAGGAATTCGCATTAAAATAATATGCTTTTTTATAGCCTATATCAGCTTCATGACTCTGAACACGGGAATGTTCTGGTGGAACGTTGTCACTTTCCGGGACAGGCTGATTGTTATGGATAATTTCCACGAACTGCTTTCGGATATTCTTGAAATTCGGCGCTATGAAAAGAACTTCATCTTCTACCCTGAGCCGGAGAGCCTCAAGGAAGTTGTTATCTACCTTGATAAGGCTGAAGCTGACGCCGCAGAGCTGAAAAGCAACATTATCGAAGTGGCCGGACAGGATGTTTATGACAGCTTTATGGACAACATGAACAGCTACCAGAAGCAGTTGAGCCAGCTTGCCAACGGTTCGCCCGGTGATCTGGCCAAGACCAGAAACCTTGGAAACAGCATGGTCAAGAAAGCCCAGGATATTCTGACCATGAAAAAGAAACGTATCCATGATGCCTTGATCCGTATTCAGTATATCCCCATTGCTGTAATGATCTCGCTGGCGGTGCTCATTACGCTGCTCTTCTACTGGCAGGCCAAAAAAGTACTCAGCCGGCTTGCGTATGTCCAGCAGGCAGCCGAAGGGGTTGCCAGAGGGGATTACGATACTATCAACAAAATACGCAGCGACGACGAGATTTCACTGCTCATGCGTTCGGCGTTCAGCAACATGGCCGCCGAAATTGAATCCCGCCAGAACCAGTTGATTGAATCCAGAAAACTTATTTCCATCGGGACCCTTGCTTCCGGGATCGCCCACGAGCTGAACAACCCCCTGAACAACGTGTCCTTGACGGCGGATACCATGCTGGAGGAATTCGAAGAGCTTGACCAGGACGAAGCCAGGGAAATGCTTAACGATATCATCAATGAAATCGGGCGGGCAAGCCTCGTGGTAAAGAGCCTGCTCGATTTTTCACGGGAAGGTGAACACCTGATGGTCAAGCTGAGCGTGGAGAGGCTGGTCAGGGAGACCAGCAAGCTGGTTGCCAACCAGCTGAAGCTTGATAAAATATCCCTGCTGACCGATCTGCCGGAAGATCTTCGCGAAATAAGAGGTGACTTGAACTCACTGCAGCAGGTGTTCATCAACCTGATCATCAACGCTGACCATGCTATGTCGGAGGGAGGCATCCTGACCATTTCCGCCCAGAACACCAATAATGGCTTTGTACGCATTGATGTGGCCGACAAGGGCTGCGGAATGACCGCGGAAACCATCGAACGTATATTTGACCCCTTCTTCACCACCAAGCCTGTGGGAAAGGGAACCGGTCTGGGCTTGTCAATCATTTACGGTATTATTAAGAAGCACGAGGGATATATAGAAGTACAGAGCGAACTCGGGCAAGGGACGACTTTTTCCATTTACCTGCCTGAACACAAGGAAGAGGAACGTATAAATGAGCAAATTCCGGGCGGCAGTGATTGATGATGAAGCCCATACCTCCAAACTGGTAGCCAGGGCTCTGAATAAACTGGGATTTGAAACCGAAACATTTGAGCTCGGACATCCTTTTCTGAACCGCATGACGGAGAAACCGTTCCAACTGGCATTCATAGACCTCAAACTGCCGGACATGGACGGAATGACCATTCTCAACTTCGTGAAAAAGGGGTTTGAAGATGTTGAGGCGGTCATAATCACCGGGCACGGTTCAATTCAGTCTGCAGTAGAGGCCACCGGCAAGGGAGCTGTAAATTACATAGTCAAACCCTTCCGCATACAAGAAGTTAAGGCAATCGCCCAGCAAGCGCTGGAAAAACTGCGTCTCAAGGATGAAAACCGCCGCCTGAAAGAAAGCATCAATGTGCTGGCTCCGTTCAACAATTTCATCGGCAACAGCAAAGCCATGCAGGAGCTGTTCGCAATGATCCGCAAGGTGGCGAAGGTCAATTGCAACGTGCTTCTGCAGGCCGATACCGGAACAGGCAAGGAGCGGGCTGCACGAGCCATCCACGACCTTAGCCCCAGACGCAACAAGACGTTTGTCTCATTTAACTGCGGCGGATTTACTGAAGAACTGATTTCGAGCGAACTCTTCGGCCATGAGAAGGGGGCATTCACCGGGGCTACAGCAACCAAAATAGGCCTCCTTGAATCCGCGGACGGGGGAACCGTCTTTCTTGATGAAATCGGTGAGATGCCCATAAATATGCAGGTCAAACTGCTTCGCGTAATTCAGGAACGGCACATCATGCGCGTAGGCGGAACCAAGCCTATTTCTCTGGACATCCGCATTATCGCAGCCACCAACAGGGACCTGCACAAGGCGATGGATACGGGAGAATTCCGCGAAGACCTCTTTTATCGCCTGAACGTAGTGATGATCTACCTTCCTCCCCTGACAGAGCGAAGAGACGATATTCCCCTGCTTTCCAACTACTTTCTCGAAACCTTCAATGCCAGATTCGGAAAATCGGTTCGCCGGATATCACCGCAGGCCATGGAGGTTCTCACTCACTACAACTATCCGGGCAACGTCCGTGAACTCGAGAATATCATCCAAAGGGCTGTGGCACTCGCCGAAGAAGATACAATCGGCATAAGGGAACTTCCCCCGGACCTCATCAACCTGGCCTTCAGCGCGTTCGGCGCAACCGGTCTCCTTTCCCTCGAAGAGGTTGAACGCAGGCACATCAAGCATGTACTTGAGGCCACTGGATACAACAAACACCTAAGCAGCCATATTCTGGGACTTCCGCGGACAACTCTCTGGAGACGCATGAAAAAATACAACCTTGAAGACCTGGAAGAGGACGAATCCCTCTCCTGACCTGCGTTTCTGTCTGTAACAGGACTGTTCAGAACACATGTAAATCAGTAAAAAAACAGATTTTAGGCACATCCCTGCAATCGTCAGGGATGTGCCTTTTTAGTTTGCGTTCCAATTTGAAACAAAATTAGCCCAAAACACCTTGTAGTCAGTGTATAACCAAAAAGGTCCGGTTCCATTTTGAAACACTGACCGGCATTTTACGCAGCCACTCAGGTCTGCATCCCCACGAAAACAACTGCAATTACCGGCTCCGAGCCATCATCCCAATTTCAAACCACTTAATGAATCTACCGCAACCTCAAGATAGATATCATTTCAAATTGAAACGTTGTTAGAGCATTTTTCAGCACAGCTCTCTACAATCAACATCGCAATATACTAAAATAATAAGATTTAGCACGCAGCAGACACCACATCATCTTGGCACTGGCCTTGCTTTGCCGGTGGCAAGGTAAAAACATGAATAACGTACTTATCGCTGTAGACACATCCGAATCCAACTTCTGGCTTGCCTATTACGCCATTGGCTTGAGCAAAAGAATATACATGAACGTTTCCATTCTCATGGTTGAAGATGAGGAGCTTAAAAAACGGTCAAACAGCAATGAGGAATGGATAGGCCTGCCGGACAAGACGCTGGAAGCCCTTCTTGCCGAGGATCACTCGGAGAGGTCGCATATCAATTTCTACTCCGCCAAGGGAAACTTCGAAGATGAGGTTGTGCAGTTCATTATTGAGAACAAGATCACAACCCTCTTCATCGGTCAGCCGGAAACCCGCGGGGTAGGACAGGAAACAAAATTTATCGAGTTACTGGAAAGAATAGGCAGCAAGACAGACTGCCACATCGAAGTGGTCCAGAAGGTTTCGGCTTACGTCCAGCGTTGAGATTTAGCCGCAGCCTTCAGGCGAGGGTTGCGGAAAAATAATGAGAGAGAAGACTCAAAGGTCCGGTTGAATCGACAACTCGGGATTTACGAGTCAAATGCAACTAAAAAACAAGGAGTTCTTTTAATGTGGCATATGTATTTACCCATTGCCGGAAACAGCGTTAACGTAGTCGTCATCTTTATGTTGGGCGGACTTGTTGGCCTGCTTTCGGGGATCTTCGGTGTTGGCGGAGGATTTCTGATGACTCCTCTGCTGATCATGTTCGGTATTCCGCCGACGGTTGCGGCCGCGTCTGATTCCAACCAGATTGTCGGAGCTTCAACTTCCGGCTGTCTGGCCCACTACCGCCTTGGAAACGTCGATTTCAAGATGGGTTTCCTGCTCCTTATCGGTGGTGTTCTCGGCGGATTCATGGGAGTTCAGGCCATCAAGGTCCTGCGCGCCATGGGTAACGCGGACTTTCTGATCAATGTAACCTACGTCCTCATGCTGGGCGGAGTAGGTTCCTACATGTTCATCGAAAGTCTCCAGAGCATGCGCAAAAAGGACACTGCAGTCAGCCAGGAAGCTCCCAAAAAGAAATCACGCTACGCCAAAATGCTCGAAAGTCTTCCCTTTCAGACCAATTTCGAAAAATCCGGGGTCCGTCTTTCCCTGCTCATGCCGCTGGTCCTCGGCGCCCTCGTAGGCGTTCTGGCTGCAATCATGGGAGTCGGCGGCGGATTCATCATGGTTCCCATCATGGTTTATCTCCTGCGGATGCCTATGCACGTTGTTGTCGGCACCAGCCTCTTCCAGATCCTATTCACCTGTATCAACGTCACCATTCTGCAGTCTTACACCAACCATACTGTAGACTTCGTACTGGCCCTGCTGCTTCTGGTCGGTTCAACCATCGGAGCCCAGTTCGGAACCAGAATCAGCAGAAAACTGAAAGGTGAACAGCTGAAAATCCTGCTGGCAAGCCTCGTACTCGCTGTCATGGTCAAAATGCTTCTTAACCTGCTGCTCACCCCTGATGTGCTGCTGGCTTACACCGGAGGACATTAATACAATGAAAAAAATAACAACTCTTATCGTGGCACTGGCTTCACTGCTGCTTTCGTGCGGGGCCGCATTCGCTTCCGCGCCGGTAACACTGCAGACCAGCCCCAACCTCCTTACCATCGGCACAACTTACGATGGAACCTCCCTCTCTCTTAGCGGGACTGTGCCTGAAGGCTGTGAAGCGGTAATCAGAATCACAGGTGAGCGCAAAGACACCCATTTCAAGAAAAAAGGGAAAGCCCTCGGCCTGTTGTGGATGAACCTCGGCTCCGTTGAACTGCATGATGTCCCCGGCCTGTTCCTGATCGGAACCGATTCCAAAACCTACGCATCAGGCGGACCGGAATGGAAACAGCTGGACCTTGGTTTTGATTCGGTCAAAGGCGAAACCGACCAGCTCATCTTTGATGAATTCATCAAGCTCGTCAGTCGCGAAGGTTTATACGAAGTGCAGGAAGGAGTTGTGAACTACAGCGCTGCCGGCAACGGCCTGCAGAACTATACTGCAGTGATGCAGCTCCCCTCCTCTCTGAAGAAGGGATCTTACACTGTTGAAGTTGCTGCCGTCAGGGCAGGCAAGGTTCTTGGCAGGACATCGGGCACAATCGATGCTACACTGGAAGGGTTCCCCGCACTCCTCTCTTCAATCGCCTTCGGGCACGAGATTGCTTACGGGGTCTCCGCTGTTATCATCGCAATTCTGGCAGGTCTGTTAATGACCCTGATTTTCCAGGAAAAAGGCGGCGTTCACTAGAACCCAAGGCTATTTATATGAATCGGTTGTTTAATTTCATACAGAAACTTCTGAAAGGAAGGCACAAGAGAAGGCCTCGCTCTTTTGCAGACCTGTTCAGCAGCTTTAATTCCGTACTGGAATTAAACAACCGTATTCTGACCGGAATAGCATCCATGCACAGCAAACTCGGTGGAGATTACATCTTTGACATCCAGTATCTGCGCATGGCGACCCAGGATATGGAAGATCAGGTCCGCAAACTCATCGGAGCCCTCGATTCCATGAGCCCCGGGACCTATATCGAACTGTACAATTCCCTCAGAAGGATTTCCGGCAACATCCAGAAAGAGCTCTCCGGACAGCCGGTCCTCCCTGACAGGCTGATGGTTTCTTTCAGCGAAACAACTCCCAAAGAGTATGATCTGGTCGGAGCTAAAAGCTACAATCTGGCCCGGACAGCCAATATACTGGGCATCAAGACCCCGGAAGGGATTTCCGTCACCACACGGGCCTGTAAAGATTTTATGGAGTCAAACGGCTTTAACAGCATCATTTCCGCCATCAAGCGCGAAAGCATGAATGGTCAGAAATCGCTGGAACAGGCCTCGGCGGAAATAACCGAGATGATCCTTTCCGGGACCATTCCGCCAGATGTGCGTAAGACTCTGAATGCGGTAAGAGACCAGCTCTCAGGCAAATCCAATAAAGGACTCGGTCTGGCTGTGCGCAGCAGTGCGTGGGGTGAAGACGGGACCAATTCCTTTGCTGGGATTTACGAAAGTCTGATCAATATTCCGCCCGATAAATTGCATGAAGCCTACCTGACCGTGCTGGCGGGAATTTATTCGCCCTCAGCCATAAGATACCGCCGCAGGCTTAATTACAAGACTAATGAAACTCTGATGGCAGTGTCTTTTCAGACAATGATTGACGCGAAATGCAGCGGAGTTCTCTACACTCTTTCGCCGACCGCTCCACGGGAGAACACTGTCATAATCAGTTCCGCATGGGGGCTGGGCTCTTCTGTTGTTGCAGGAGAATCGGCAGCGGACCAGTTTACCGTCTCCCGGGAAAAGCCCTACACGCAGCTGTCCATTTCAATACAGCGCAAGGAAAAGGCACTGCGGATAAATCGAGCAGGGGCTGGCACGGTGGAGGAGACTGTTCCCCAGCACCAGCAGACCCAGTCCAGCCTCAGTTCAGATGAAATAGCCAGGCTGGTTGAGACCGCTCTGAACATTGAGCAGTATTTCAAGAAACCGCAGGACATCGAGTTTGCTTTCGACCAGAACGGAGAACTCGTCATTCTGCAGAGCCGTCCGCTGCTGATTCAGACCCAGATGGACGAGCCCCCGGCATCGTTGCTGACCGAACTGAACACGAGAGAAAAAATATTTTCCGGAAAAGGCGATGTGGCACAGCATGGTATCGCTTCAGGAGAGGTTTTCATTGCCCGCAAGGATTCATCCTTAAGGAATTTCCCGAACGGGGCGATTCTGGTGGTACGTCATTCATCCCCTTCTTTTGCTGCCGTTCTTCCCCGTGCAGCAGGGCTGATTGCGGATGTAGGCTCCGCACTTGGGCACCTTGCCACCATAGCCCGTGAATACCGTGTTCCGGCACTTCTCAACACGGAAAATGCTACGGAAATTCTTACTGACGGTCAGATCATCACCCTGGATGCCGAGCAGAAGACCATTTATTCCGGCATCATCCGGGAACTGCATCTTTATCAGGCCAAACGGGAAAGTCTGGATGAAACATATGAGTACCGCCTACTCAGAAGAATACTCAGACAGGTGGAACCGCTCAATCTGTTCGATCCTTCAGACAGCAACTTTACTCCCGTAGGCTGCGAAACATTTCATGACATAACCCGTTTCGTTCATGAAAAAGCAGCCGAGGAGCTGGTTGAAGTCAACATCGGCACTTCGCTCGATTCCTCTTCGCCTAATGGAAGGCTGAAACTTCCTGTCCCGCTTGATCTGACGATTATAGACATAGGAGGGGGCCTGCAAAATATTGACCTGGAGGCAGAGTCCGGACGGTTGAGCAAAAAGAGGATTGAGAAGGAACAAGTCGCTTCTGCCCCCATGACAGCTTTTATCGAGGGGGTTTCCATGGCCGGGGTATGGCAATCTTCCCCGGTTCCAGTTGATTTTTCCAGCTTCATGTCCAGCATGACCAGAACGACTGCACCGCAACTTGCCGCATCGGCAAGTATCGGACGAAACCTTGCGGTCATCTCTGACAATTATTCTCACATAAGCCTGCACCTCGGTTATCACTTCACCATAATCAACTGTTATGTAAGCGATAATCCGGCAGACAACTACGTGTATTTCCGATTTGCCGGGGGCGTAACCGATGCGGAAAGACGCTCGCGGAGGGCGAGATTCCTGAGCGCGGTCCTGGCCAGACTGGATTTCTCGATCACAGTCAGAGACGACCTGGTCATAGCACGGGCAAAAAAAATCAGCGCAGATGACATTCTCTACCGCATGATGGTCATAGGAGTTCTGGTCGCCTACAGCAGACAACTGGATGTCTCCATGGTCGATGACTATCAGATCGAAAAATATGCAAATAATTTTAACAAATTAATAACAAGCCGTATTCAAACAACAATCGGAGGGTGACTGAATGAACACCTCAAAACCAACCAGCATTTTAATTCTTGATGATGAGCCTATAGTCAGCAAAAGGCTCCATCCTGCTCTGGAGAAAAAGGGCTACGAAGTAGAAAGCTTTGTGGACAGCAGCAAGGCTCTGGAAAGAATCCACGAACGTAATTTTGATATTGTAGTCACCGACCTGAAGATGGACGGAGTGGACGGGATGCAGTTCATGACCGAGGTGAAAAAGCTTTCCCCGGAGACCGAGGTAATCATCATTACCGGATTCGCGACCATGGAAACTGCCAAGGAGTCCATCCGTAAAGGGATATTCGACTTTCTCGCCAAACCCTTCAAGCTGGGAGAAATTCAGGAAGTGATCAGCCAGGCTGACGAAAAGATTAAAAAAGCTAAACTGTTGAAACAGGCTTAATTGAATTCAGCCATGTATGTGAGGTATGTTTATGAATAAAGCGTTGATTCCGGTGGAGATGACTCTGGCATCCAATATAGCTCTTCGATACGCCTGCCAAAAATCGGAGATTCTCGGGATTGGTCTTCAACCCATACACATTGAGGAGCCGGATCATAAAGCGCACTCGTCTGAAACCGGCTGGATTCGCAAATCGTGGGAATCCGGGCTCAAGCAGGCCGGTATGGATCAGGTCCGTCAGATACTCCTGAATGAAGATCTGGACTGCTTTATCATGCCCAACCCCATTGTTGAGGTTGGAGACAGGGAAGACATACTTCTGCAGGAACTGCGGCTGGGCGACTATGACCTGTTCGTTGAAGGTGAAATTTCAAATTTCAATACCGGTGAATTCCGCAAAAAGCTGCGCTCAAAACTTTACCGGAAGATGCCCTGCCCGGCTCTTGTTGTAAAAAACATCATCAAATCAAACAGGATGGCAATCGTCGTTGATTCCAGAACAGATCTGGAATCCGTTGTCGACCAGCTTTGCGGGGTACTGCAGCAGAGAAAAATTGATTTCGATCTCTGTGTGTACAGCCTGGACGACTTCAGCCATGAGCTTCAGCCGGAAGATATTATAGGAAAAGCCAAGGCGCTCTTGGCAAAGCGTGGGCAGGTTCCCAAAAGGGCATTCACCCTGCTGACCGCACCGGAAAAAGCGGCTCTTGAATTCCACGAATACGGAATGATTGTTTCAGCTGTGGATCGAAATTCCACCCGTAAATCACCTCTTGTTGAGGTGCTGGCCCGTGTTTCCTGTCCCCTGCTTTTGTGCTGGACCTATACTTCCGGGAGGTCGAAATGAGAATACTTATCCCTGTAGATGAGAACACTTACAGTATGTACGCCATCCGCCATGCGGCCAGACTGGCCAAAAACACATGGCCTGATCTTGCACTGCTGGCAATTGACAACAAAGGCCTGCTCCCGGGAAAGGAGTCGGATTTTTCCGATTCAAATCCCAAAGTGCGCATGCTGCATAACTACTGCAAAGACCTGCTGGGTTTTCTCGGCTCCAGTTCCGAATTGTATGTCAGTGAAAATGAGCAATTCCAGATGCGGAAGCAAGGCAGCAGGCTGGCAGGAGAAGCACATTCCGGCCGCAAGAAGCTGCAGCTGCACCTGCGCAACGCCTCCCCTGTAAAGGCCATACTTGAAGAGGCCAAAGAGGATGGCTGCGACCTTATTATCATCGGCTGCAGCCGCAGCGGATCAGCATGGGAGACCGATGCCCACGCGCCGGGTAAAGTCGCGGATCGCGCAGACTGCCCTGTACTGGTCATCAAAGATGAGCATTCAATTTCAAAGGTTGTCTGTTGCCTGGACCACGGTCACGTCACACAGGAATCTCTTGAAATGATCAACCAGTTGGTCACCTTTCATAATGCCGAACTTGAAATTGTCGGAATACTCAAACATACCCAGCTCAAGGATGAAGTTGAGCAGCAGATGAGTGAGGTCCTGGATTACTACCTTGAACGCAATATCCAGGCCCTCGTAAAAGTTGTTGAAGAGGACTCCCTTGAGTCTTTCATATCTTCTGGAACCCAGAAAGACCTGATGGCTGTATGGCTCAGCCCCAAATCGACCCTGCAGCGTCTCTTCAGCAGAGACAAAGTAGCAACCCTGGTCAATAAAACGTTGTCTTCCATACTTATCCTGAGATAAAAAGTAAGATTAAAGCCCGGTTAAACCTTCCTTCCTTATAAGGTTAAAAACCGCCCCCTTTGAATCAGGATATTTCTGGGTTCCAGTTTCAAAAAGTCCGGTGCAGCACCCTCCAGTATGCTGTACCGGATTTTCTTATGTCTCGGTCCGGACAGATTCACCCCGGTAATATTCATCTTATGGATGGCGCTGACTCGGGAAATTCCTCGGGCAACTAGAACGGGCATACAAATCCGCACCGTTTTCATGTATGAAAACCCCGCCAGTAACGAAGGAGCGCGTTGGGGTCGCCTGCCTCAACAGGAAACAGCCTCCACGGGTATCCATGGAGGCTGTTTTCTTGTTGAGGAGATCAGGGGTTGCTTTATTCGATGGAAGCCACTCTTCCGTTTTCCCTTAACCTCCCACTGAAACATTCGGACAGTGAGGTATGACCAGATCTTTCAGTGACAAAACATGTTCACGTGTAGGGGGGGTGACTCCGCTCAAAGTATATTTCCGGTCAAGCTGCTCCCATTTCGGCTCCCCAAGCCTGTGATAAGGGAGTATATCCAGACCTTCGACACTGCTTCCGAGGGATTCCACAAATTTTGCCGTTGCTTCAATATTCTCTTCCGAATCATTACAGCCTGGGACCAGCGGAATTCTGATGCGCAGAGTTTTGCCCATTTCTGCCGCCATTTTTATATTATTCAGTATCTGTTCATTCGGGGCACCGGTTAATTCCTCGTGCCGTGAAGAATTCATATGCTTTATGTCGGTAAGGACGAGGTCGGTATGTTTCAGAACCTCAGCAAAAGTGTCCTTCGTGCATAGGCAGCAGGATTCAATGGCCGTATGCAGGCCCCGTTTTTTGGCTTCCTGCAGGGCGCTGATCAGGAATGCCGACTGCAGAGTCGGTTCCCCGCCGGAGAAAGTAACCCCACCGCGGGAGGTTATATAAAATGGACGATCCCGCTCCACTTCTTCCATGACTTCATCTACGCTCAGATAACGGCCGACGATTGTCATGGAACCTGCGTAACATTTTTCCACGCACTCGCCGCAGTAGTTGCAGCTGTCGCGATCAATTGAAACCTTGAAATTTTCACCTATGTTGATGGCCTGTTCCGGGCACAGGGTTGCACACTTCACACAGCCGATGCAGTGATGAGGGATGCGCATTATCTCAGGCCTGCTACTCATTGATTCCGGATTCTGGCACCACTTGCAACTCAGCGGGCAGCCTTTCAAAAACACCATCGTGCGGATGCCGCCGCCGTCATGGACAGCAAAACGCTGTATATCAAAGACCAACCCCGTAAGCGGGGCCTTGTTTTTATCCTCTAGACTGAATTTGTGCTGCCGCTCTTTCCATCTCATTATTAAACTCACTTTCCCGCCAAAAGCGGCGAAGCCGACTTAAAGGTTCTGAAAGAACGGGACCGGGGGATACTGTCTTCCCCCGGTCCCGGGGCATCTGATTAGAAGTTCTGTTCAGTTCTGGCGAGGATGTCGTCCTGCAGCGATTTATCCAGCGCAGTAAAGAAAGCGCTGTAGCCCGCTACACGGACAACAAGTCCTTTGTGCTTCTCAGGATTGGCCTGTGCTTCAAGCAGGGTCTCACGGCTGATTACGTTGTACTGAACGTGGAAACCGCCGTTCTGAAAGTACGCTTCGGTTACGGCCTTGAGGTTTTCAAGTCCCTTTTCGCCTTCAATGGCGGAGGGGTGGAATTTCTGGTTCAGCAGGGTTCCGTTGGAAGCTATTTCGTGGTCCAGCTTGGCAACGGAGAGTACGGAAGCGGTAGGACCGCAGGAGTCGTACCCGGAGATGGGAGATACACCGTCAGCAAGCGGAGACCATGCCTTGCGTCCATCAGGAGTTGCCATGACCACGGAACCAAGGGGCACGTTGGCGGAAGCAGGATACAGGCCGGGCTGGAATTTACCGCCGCGGGGGTTGGTGTACTTGTTTACTTCCTCGCAGTAGATGAGTGCGGCTTCCTTGGCGATTTCATCGGCGTAATCATCGTCATTGCCGTATTTGGGAGCACGGTTGACCAGCATCATACGCAGGTCTTCCTGTCCTTCGAAGTCATTGGCAAGGGCATCGCTGAGCTGTTCAAGGGTGATGGCCTTATCGTCGAACACCAGCTTCTTGATGGCGGTCAGGGAGTCTCCGGCGTTTGCAACACCAACACCCTGAGGACCGGTGAAGTTGTAGTGGGCTCCGCCTTCCTGCAGGGACTGCCCCTTGCCGATGCAGTCATCGACGAGGGAAGACAGGAACGGAAGCGGGCAATGCTTGCCGTGGGTCATGTCCACGGCGTTATCGGCAGCGGCCATGAGCCGTACGAAATGGGAAGTCTGTTTGGTGTAGGCTTCTATGACGTCCTCAAAGGACTTGAAGGCCTTCATATCGCCGGTCTTGGGTCCGAGCTGTTTGCCGGTGCGCTGATCAACGCCATCGTTGAGGGCCAGTTCGATGATCTTGGCCATGTTGTAGAAAGCAGCATCGTGCCATCCTTCGGTCTTGCCGCCGACTTGAGGTTCTACGCAGCCGATGATGCCGTAATCGCGGGCATCTTCGCGCTCAAGGCCGCGGGCCAGTAGAGCAGGAACGATGACGCGGTCATTGTAGTATGCGGGGTAACCCATACCCATGCGGCTGAGTTCTGCGGCTTTCTTGTACAGCGGATCGGGAGTACCTTCATGGATACGGATGGACAGTGATGGCGCGTAGAGCTTGGTATTGGCGCTGGCCTGCAGGATCAGGTAGGACATGGTGTTGGTGGCATCAGAGCCGTCACGCTTCTGGCCGCCAACAATCAGGTTCATGAACATGGGATAGCCGGCGAAAGCCATGGTGGAGTTTTCGTCGCGGACCTTGTTGAGTTCAGAAAACTTGATCCAGAGCATATCCAGCATTTCCTGAGCCTGCTCAACAGAGATGTTGTCGTTTTTCAGGAACGGATTCATGTACTGGTCAAAGCGCATGGGCGAAATGGAGTGTCCGTTGGATTCAATCTGGATCACCAGATGTACGAACCAGAAGGCCTGAAGTGCTTCCTGGAAAGTCTCTGCGGGCTGCGCGGGAACCTTGCGGCAGATGCGGGCGATCTCGGTAAGTTCGGCCTTGCGCTGGGCGTCGTCGCAACAGGAAGCCATCTTCTCAGCCAGCACTGCAAAACGTTCAGCAAAAGCGATCACCGCTTTGTTGGCAATAACAACCGAATTGAGGAAGTGCATCTGATTCAGCTGCTCTCCATCGGCAAAGTCCAGCCCGGCAAGCTTGTCTTCGGCCTGCTTGATGACGGCGTTGAGACCAACATTGAGAACTTTCTCGTAGTTTGCGGAAATGTGGCCGACACCGTTGTAGAAGTAGTTACCCACGGTGTAGACAACTTCATTGTGTGCTTCCAGAGATTCCGCAGGCATCAGCTGTGAGGCTATTTCGTTGACAGTCTTGCCGTCCCAGTAGGCGAAGGCTTCGCGCAGTCTGGCTTTGACATCTTCGGAAATAAGGAAGACGTCCGCAGTTCTTTTTTCGAGACGGTCCAGTTCTTCTTCAACCCATTTGCAGGAAAATTCGGGGAAGATAGGGGCGGAACGGGGCATGGAGCACTGGTTACCGACAACCAGCTCGTCATCCTGAATAAAAATGGACATGCCGGACAGGATCTTTTCCAGAGCCTTGGCACGGCGGATGGGCATGGGCTGGCCCTCGGTTTCCTTGTAGGATTCGGTGATGAGCACAGCGCGTTCGGCGCAGACTGCCGGGGCGGTGTTTAGAAAACGATCAAGGGTTCTTTCAACTCTGGGAGAAGCACCTACCGATTTGGGTATTTCAACGCCGGGTTTGTTCTTGGTCATGGTTCCATTCCTCCATTAAAAGTTTGTATTGGTAAATCCGATTCTGCTTTCGTTGAGCCAACTGGCTGAAGACCGTGAGGTCCGCATTATGGGCTGCGAAGCCTGTTAAATGTTTTGGGGCTCCTAAACCGCTTACAGGAAGGGTTCAGGCTGCCGGGGCATCAGTAAGCTGCAAGACCTGCCTCCGCACAGGTGATGTCCTGCTCCACACTTCCGCCACTGACACCGATTCCTCCGATAATCTTGCCGTCTTCTTCAATGGGAAGCCCGCCGCCGAAAATCACTATCCGGTTGTTGTCGGCAGTGTGTATTCCGTAGAGCGGTCCTCCGGGCTGGGAGACCGAACCGAGAGTCTCGGTAGTCATTTTAGCTGCCACGGCGGTGTATGCCTTGTTCCAGGCCAGATCTATGCTGACCAGCAGGGCATCATCCTGCCGCAGTTGAGCGACCAGATTTCCTCCCTGATCAACTACGGCAATGACCATGGGCACTCCGATTTCTCCGGCTTTCGCTTCTGCCGCAGCAATCATCTGCAGTGCTTTTTTAGCTGTTACCGACATGTCTTCCTTCCGTTGTTTAAAATGTGTTATTTGATGATGTTGAGCATAAGGGTTCCCACAGCGATCGCAGCTGCGGGCGGGTCAACATGGTTGCTTCCGTGATTCCAGAACATACGGGCCATGAGCTCCTGCAGCAGGGCCGCACAGACTCCAACCAGCCCGGCGATGAGGATGTTTCCGAAGTAAAGGTAGGCCATGGCTGCGAGAATCGCCTGACAGTGCCAGACAGGTACCTGCTGGATGGCCCCGGTTCCCAGTTGCAGGGCTATGAGGCTGATTGCCGCGGCTGCCCACCCGAGAATCAGGGGCACAACAAAAGCACCTGCCGCTGATATCGCTCCCGATGCGGCAAGAGGGTCCATGACCGCTTTGGCCTGAGCGGCCATTGCCGCAGAAAGGACGCCGGCGCCGAAGCCGTAGATGATCATTTTCGGGATGGGCAGCATCCACGGCACCCATGAAATTTTATGGTTGTCCGTCTTCAGGTAGCCGATTTCGCTGATGGATTTTGCGCTGCCCCAAGGCATCTCCTTCTGGAACACCAATCTGGCAAGCAGTGCTGTGGCAACAACACTGAGGGCGATCATATCGGTCTGGTTGATGACCGGAATACGAGCAAAAACCTGAACCAGAAGGTGTCCGGCAATGGCAGTCAATCCGCCGACAAGCAGGACATCCCACGATGTGCCCATGAGAGAGGAAAGAATATCCTTGGCCGCTCCTCCGGGGTGGTTGGACTTCACTGCTGCGGCGTAGGTGGATGCCGCCACCCCGGAGGCGAACCCGCCCACATGGGGACCGAATATGGGCCCCAGTCCGACCTGCAGAAGAATAAAGTCAGAGCCGCTGGCCATTATGACCAGGCATCCGGCCAGAACAAGCAGGCCGCAGATGATGAATGAAAAAAGTCCGCCAAGTGCCCCGCCGACAATCCCCCCTGCGAAACACATAACCAAAGTCTGAATGCTGAAAGGTTCCATAGAGCTAGTACTCCCTGATGATTCACTTGTTCCGGTTCCGGCTGGTTCGTGCGGCCCTGCTTTTCCCTATTTTGTGCACATAGCAGTTGCCGTCTTTGGGCCCCCTAAAGAGAAAAACGTGCCACGAATTGTTAAGTCTTGAATTGCTGAGCCTTAGCTGCATTTGGTGACTGGGATGACATAATTAGCAAAAAACATAGGTGTCAGCTCAGGTTGACATTCATTACGGTCACAGCAGGACCCATCAATGCTAAAAGTGTTTAGTTTCAGTATGTTGAACTGGAATTGTTTGTTTGGTTGACGGTCAGGTTATGCAGTTGTCAGCCTGTTTCACTGCTTGATGTCGGCAAAAGATTCAAAACAAGTTCCGAGGACCGAAAAATTGTCAGGTCAGAATTGTAAGAGACTGAAATAGCAACTCATCTCTGTATTTTCACAGCTAAGAACTGATTCATTGCACTGTTCATCCGGTTGTGGTTACTTAGTAGGAAACAGGTGGAATCGTAATGGCATTGAATATGCTGTTGAAACGGGGTGCACTTTTTATATCTGCAGAGAGAACAATCTGAATTTAAAGCTTGAAATGGATTCAAATAATACAAATAAAGACTTGAACGGAGTCTGTCCGGATGCGTTCATGGAAGAGCTGAACACCCTGCGCGGCAGGGTTGCCGAGCTGGAGGCCACCCGTACCTTGTGCGGAAACTTCGGGCGCGACTGCAACGCTATGACTTCATCAATTGAACTCGACAGTTCAGTATCCGAGCACAGGTTTGAAGATTACTTCGACGTGGAAGCCCTGCAACGGATTCAGGATGCATTTTCCGAAGCCACCAATGTCGCCTCGATTATCACCGACCTTGAAGGCAGGCCCATCACGCGCCCGAGCCGATTCTGCCGTCTTTGCAATGACGTTATCCGCAAGACAGAAAAAGGCCTGAAAAACTGTATGCGTTCGGATGCTTCCTTCGGAACCAAAAGTCCGCTTGAACCGATTATGCGCCCCTGCCTGAGCGGGGGGCTGTGGGACGGGGGAACCAGTTTTTACGTAGGCGACCGACACATTGCCAACTGGATCATAGGACAGGTGCGCTGCCCGCCGATAAACGATGAAAAGATCAAGAGATATGCCCGCGAAATAGGAGCCGATGAGGATGCGTTCATGGAGGCACTGGCCGAAGTTCCGGTCATGTCCCGCGAGCAGTTCCTGAGCGTCTGCAACGCCCTGTGCCTGATCGCCAACCAGATTTCCATCCTGGCCCGCAAAAACTTCCTGCAGGCGCAGGCCATTGCCCGCAGACGTGTTGCTGAAGCTGCCCTGCGTGAGAGTGAAGAGCGTTTCCGCCAGCTTTCACAGTCCACTTTCGAGGCTATTTTCATTCATCACGAAGGGGAAATCCTGACCACAAACAGGGCCGGGCAGCGTCTGTTCGGATATTCGCAGGAGGAGTTCGCAGGGCTCAATATTGATGATCTGGCAGATCCGGACAGTCGGGACATTGTACGCTTCCACACTTCGCGAAACCGTAAATCCCGCTTCGATGCCAATTTTCGCTGCCGTGACGGACGCATGATCATTTGCGAGATTCAACAGCGGGACATTATCTTCCAGGGTGAAAAGGTCGGCGTTTGCGCCGTGCGTGACATTACGGAAAGAGTTGAATCTGAACGGAAGGCCAAGGAAAAGGAGCAGCAGCTCATTCAGGCCGACAAGATGGTCTCGCTGGGTGTGCTGGTTTCCGGCATGGCCCACGAAATCAACAATCCCAACAGCTTCATGACTCTCAATCTGCCGTTGCTGGCTGAAATATGGAGTGACATTACGCCCATACTGGAAGACTACTATCTTGAGAACGGAGATTTTCTCGCCGGCGGACTGGAATATAACGAATTGCGCAGTTTCATGCCTGACCTGCTGGCCCGGATGCAGGAAGGGGCCAGCCGCATCAGCGGAATTGTCAACAGCCTCAAGGATTACTCACGGCTGCAGCCCGGAGAACTCATGTGGGAGGTCGATCTCACTGACGTCATCAAAAATTCCCTGCGGCTGCTGGAAAATCTCATCAGCCACAAGACGGTAAAGTTTGAGGTGGATCTTGCTCCTGCGCTGCCTGCTGTGCGCGGCAACTCCCAGCGTCTTTCGCAAGTATTGATCAACCTGCTGGTGAATTCCTGCGAAGCCCTCACCGACCGGAGTCAGGGAATCTACCTGTCTTCAAAATACGACAGCGCCACAGGAAGAGTGGATATTATTGTCCGGGATGAGGGCGTGGGCATTGCCGAGGAACACCTTACCAAGATCACCGACCCGTTTTTCACCACCAAACGCAACTGCGGTGGCACGGGACTCGGATTGTCAGTGTCTTCAACCATTGTGCAGGAACACGGCGGGGAGCTTGATTTTTCCGCCAATCCCGGAGGCGGGACCATTGCCAGATTTTCCATTCCGATAGCTGTAAGTGAGGATAAAAATGCTTAAGAGTACAGGACTTACACCAAGATACCCTCTTCTTCTGGTTGATGATGAGGATTCGTGGCTGCAAAGTTTCCGGGCCACTCTCCGTTCGCAGGGTATTGATAATGTTGTCCTGCTCAATGACGGGACACGGGTCATGGATACGCTGTCGGAGAGGCAGTTCTGCGCTGTGGCAGTTGACCTGATGATGCCCGGTATTTCCGGAGAGGAACTCATCCCGAAGATAGTCGAAGAGCATCCGGAGCTCCCTGTACTGGTCATTTCAGGGATCAATGAGATCAAGGCCGTGGTCAACTGTATCCGCAAAGGAGCTTTCGACTTCATCGTCAAGACCGAGGACCGCAACACCCTTATCGCAGGGGTACGTCACGCCATTGAAATTTTTGAACTGCGGCAGGAAAACACCTCCTTGCAGCAACGTTTTTTCAAGGAAGGTCCCGATCGTCCGGAACTGTTCGCGGAGATAGTTACCGCCCACAAGGACATGGTTTCCATTTTCAAATACATTGAGGCCATTGCCGAAACTTCGCGTCCGGTACTCATTACCGGAGAGTCGGGAGTAGGCAAGGAACTCATTGCCCGCGCTGTGCACAAGGCCAGCGGCCGTAAAGGAAACTTTGTGGCCGTGAACATTGCCGGCCTTGACGACAACATCATTTCCGATACTCTTTTCGGTCATAAGAAAGGTGCGTTTACCGGGGCTACGGAGGCACGCATCGGCCTTGTGGAAAAGGCCAAGAACGGCACCCTGTTCCTCGATGAAATAGGAGATTTGAGTCCAGCCTCCCAGACCAAACTTCTGCGGCTGCTTCAGGAACACGAATTCATGCCTCTGGGATCGGACATGGCCAAGCGCTCCAGCGCAAGGATCATCACGGCCACCCATCAGTCCATCGCCGGGATGCAGGAGAACGGGAAGTTCCGCAAGGACCTCTTCTTCCGCCTTCGCGGGCATATGCTTAACATCCCGCCGCTAAGGGAACGTAAAGAGGACCTGCCTCTGCTTATTTCCCATTTTCTTGAGGAAGTGCAAACCGAAACCGGCTGTGAAATCGACGCCAATGTGCATGACATAACGTCCTTTCTTGATAATTACCCATTTCCTGGCAACGTGCGTGAACTTCAGCATCTGGTGCATGATGCTTCAGGAATCTGCGGTTACAAGGAACTCATGCCGACCCATTTCAAGAAGCTGCTTGTGGTCCCCGGTAAATCCCTTGAATCAGGTACTTCACCCTCAGATTCATCAGAGAGCGTAACCTTCGGTTCCCGGCTGCCTACCCTGCAGGAAGTACGGGGGAGACTTATCGACGAAGCCCTGCGGCGTACCAAGGGCAACCAGTCTTCCGCAGCCCAGCTTATAGGGGTTACCCGACAGGCGGTCAGTAAGTATCTGAAAAAGAACGGGTAGAGAACTACTGCAACAAGCTAATATACTTTCCTTTTAGTGGGCATCCCCCTAGTTCCACAGGGCCGCCGATGGCGGACTTTTTTTGGAGCTTAAAAAATAGAAAAGTTCCTTCTTATCCTGACTATCCCGGTAGTCAGGATTTTTTTGTGCCTATGGACGAATACACCTATGAAACCTAGCGTCCACAACAGCTTCCAACATCTACCGCCTCAACCTGCCCTCAAGAAGCTAGACGGCGTCCGAACCTTTCACTGGAATCCTTATCTTTTTTAAGTTGACTTTACTTTTAACTTTGTTGAAGTTGTTACCAATTTTAATTTGGTATCACAAATATGCATTGTTTCAAAATGGAGTATTACCATGGGTGGACGTAATCTATTTTTGTCAGCGACGGTGTTAGCCGTAATTCTCTCCTGCTCAATTGTCTCTGCACATGCAGCACAAACTTCAACATTGAATTATTCGTGGTCTGCCAATGTGGGTAAAATGAACCCTCATGCGTATTCGCCCAACCAGATGTTTGCGCAGGCAATGGTCTATGAATCGCTTGTCCGCTACGGCAAGGGCGGAAAGATTGAACCATGGCTGGCCGAATCATGGCAGATCTCTCCTGATGGAAAGGTTTATACCTTCAAGCTCCGCAAGGGAGTCGTCTTTTCGGATGGAACTCCCTTTAACGCCGAAGCTGTCAAAATGAACTTTGACGCAGTCCTCAAAAATTCCCAGCGCCATGACTGGCTGGAATTCATCGCCCAGATAGATAAGACCGAGGTTGTGGACAGTCAGACCTTCAAGCTGACACTAAAAAATGCCTACTATCCGACATTACAGGAGCTGTGCCTGATCCGGCCTATGCGTTTTCTGGCTCCTTCCGGCTTCCCTGAAAGCGGCAATACCGCCACGGACATCAAGGCTCCCATCGGAACAGGCCCCTGGAAACTCGTTAAGATTCAGAAAGGTGAATACGACCTCTTTGAGGCCAATGAGCTCTACTGGGGAGAAAAACCGCATTTCAAGAAACTGCTGGTCAAGGTGATCCCGGATTCCGATGGCCGTGCAATCGCTTTTGATACCGGCGCAATAGACCTTATCTACGGATCTGGCGGGCACGGCAGCGGCCAGATCGGCCTTGATACGTTCAAAAGGTTTCAGGCCGACAAGAACCTCGTAACCGGAACTTCCAACCCGCTGGCAACGCGCACTCTGGCCATCAACAGCAACCTCTTCCCCACAAACGACATTGCCGTTCGAAAAGCCATTCTGCATGCAGTCAACAAGGCTGCCATTGTAAAATATATTTTTCTTGGCGTAGAAAAACAGGCTGAGACCCTTTTCTCCCCGAACCAGCCCTACTGCAACCTCAACCTTCCCCCGTACCGGTATGAAGTGGACAAGGCTGCCGCCCTGCTTGATGAAGCAGGCTGGGAAAAAGCTCAGGGAGACGAATACAGAAGCAAGGACGGTAAAATTCTGGAAATAGACCTCTGCTTTGTGGGTAACGACAGCCTCCAGAAATCAGTAGCCGAAGTTGTGCAGGGTGATCTCAAAAAGCTCGGCGTCAAGATCAGACTCGTCGGCGAGGAGAAGGACTCTTTCCTGACCCGCCAGAAAAGCGGCGAATTCGGAATGATTTTCGGTGACACATGGGGCTCCCCGTATGATCCGCACTCCTTCTGCAGTTCCATGCGCAAGCCAGCCCATGCCGACTATCAGGCCCAGCTTGGACTACCCATGAAGAAGGATATCGACCGCAAAATCGGCGAGGTTCTTCTGACCGTTGATGAAAAGAAGCGTCAGGATCTGTACCGGGATATTCTGACAACTCTTCATGAACAGGCTGTCTACCTCCCCCTATCATACATGACCAATATCTATGTGCACCGGCCTCAGCTTAAGGGCGTCGAATTCGGCAATACCAAGTACGAATTCCCCTTTGAGCTGATGTACATGGAGTAGGCTATGCTGCGGTACATCCTTAAAAGACTGCTGATCCTCATTCCCTTGCTTCTCGGAGTGTCGATTATTGTTTTCCTGATTTTGAGGCTGGGGCATGGAGATCCGGCAATGGCATACCTGCGCCTCTCAAACATTCCGCCAACAGATCAGGCTCTTGCCGTAGCCCGGCAGGAACTCGGGCTGAACCTTCCAGTCCCGGTCCAGTATATGAACTGGCTGGGCAAAGCCCTGCATCTTGATTTCGGACGCTCGTACGTGACCGGCAACCCGGTTCTTGAGGAAATCCTGTACTACCTTCCCAATACCCTTAAGCTGGCAGGCTTCTCTCTCCTGCTTACCCTTGCGGTCAGCCTTCCGCTGGGGATCTGGGCTGCCTTGCAGAAGGACCGCCTGCCGGATCAGGTTACCCGACTGATCTCATTTGCGGGTGTTTCCATGCCCGGATTCTGGCTGGGGTTCATCTGCGTATGGATTTTCTCGATCAGACTCGGCTGGCTCCCGCCGCTGGGCATGGGCGGGCTGGATCACATGATCATGCCGGCGGTGTCCATGTCCCTCATGTCACTGGCAATCAATATCCGCCTGATCCGGGGAAATATGCTGGACAATATGCACGCCCGCTATGTTCTCTATGCCCGGGTAAGGGGACTCCCTGAAAGCGTGGTGGTCAGCCGCCACATTCTGGTGAACTCCCTGATTCCGGTCATTACCGCCATCGGCATGCACGTTGGAGAACTGTTCGGAGGAGCGGTGGTAGCGGAAAGCATTTTCTCCTGGCCGGGTGTAGGACGCTACGCAGTTTCCGCGATTTACAACCGAGATTATCCGGTCATGCAGTGCTTCATTCTAATCATGACTTCTATTTTTGTGCTTATGAATCTGGGTGTGGATATCCTCTACGCCTGGCTTGATCCGCGAATCCGTCTGGAAGGGGGAGACCATCAATGAATCTGATGCAGCAATCCATGAAACATCTTAAACGCAGCCTTCCGGCTATTGCCCTGATTATGGCGGTTTCCATATGCTCAATGGCTGTGCTGGCCCCCCTGCTCACTACAAGTGATCCCACGGAAGTAAATCTTGAGTATAAGTTCGCTCCGCCTTCAATCGAGCATCCTCTAGGATGCGACCATCTCGGCAGGGATGTCCTGTCCAGACTGCTGTACGGAACAAGGACCTCGTTGAGTTCGGTTGCCGCCATCATGGCTGTCGTCCTTATTCTGGGTTTCGGTGTGGGAACCATTTCAGGATATGCCGGAGGCGTTGTTGATTCAACACTGATGCGTTTCTGTGATGTATTCCTGACGTTTCCAACGTTTATTCTGGCCATGTTCCTCATAGGGGTTCTGGGGACGGGCATGGTCAACGTCATCATTGCCGTCTCGCTGACCCACTGGGCCTGGTATGCCCGGATAATACGCAGCATGGTCCTTTCCCTGAAAAACAGGGAGTACGTGCTGGCTGCCAGAGTCGCCGGAACTGGGAAGATTCGCACAGTCCTGCAGCACATTCTGCCTCCGGTTGTGGCCCAGCTCATTATCCTGTGCACGTTGGACATCGGCCACATGATGCTTCATGTTTCCGGGCTGTCCTTTCTCGGGCTTGGCGTGACCCCGCCCACGCCTGAATGGGGAGTCATGATCAGTGATGCCAGACAGTACATCTGGACGCATCCGGCCCTGATAATGCTTCCCGGTGCCATGATTTTCATCACCGTAATGGCTTTCAACCTTCTGGGCGACACCTTGCGGGACAAGATGGACCCGGATCTGAATATTCAGGAGGAGGCCGTCCGATGAGCGATTCAGCATTCATAGAAGTACGCAATCTTTCCGTCAGGACAGCGGACAGGACTCTGGTCTCCGGGGTCAATTTCAAGGCCTACAGGGGACGGGTGCTGGGCCTGGTGGGCGAAAGCGGCAGCGGCAAATCACTTACCTGCCTGTCGGTACTGGACCTCCTCCCAAAAGGACTGGTCAGAGAGGGGGAAGTATATCTTGAGAGGCAGAAGCTTGAAGACTATCCCTCAATAAGAAAACTTCGCGGCGGTCAGATCGGAATGATCCTGCAGAACCCCATGAGCTGCTTCAATCCGGTTTTCACCATCCGCAGTCATTTCAAGGAGACCTTTTCGGCCCACGGAATGAGCTCTTCCGAAAATACCGCCCGCATGCTCGAAGCACTGAAGGAAGTAGGCTTCTCTGATCCCGAACCGGTACCGGATCTGTATCCTTTCCAAATGAGCGGCGGAATGCTGCAACGGGTCATGATCGCGTTGGCGTTGATCATGGAGTCTCCGTTTCTGCTGGCAGATGAACCGACAACCGACCTTGATACGGTGGCACAGGCACAGGTTCTGGACCTCCTTGCCATTCTGAAGCAGCGGCGCGGGCTGGGCATGCTGCTTGTCACCCACGATCTTGGTGTTATAGCCCGACTCGCTGACGATGTTGCGGTTATGCGTAACGGGGAGATCATTGAGACCGGAAGCGTCCACGACATATTCGGGAATCCCCGTCATCGGTATTCACAGAAACTGATCTCAACTCATTTGGATTTTTCCGGACAGACAACAGACGGGAATGGGAATGCCTTATGCCTGTAATTGAATTGAGAAATATTACCAAATCATATGGTCGCGGCGGTTTCTTCAGGAAAAAGGAAAGATTTGACGTCCTTAAGGACATCAATCTGGATCTTCACGCCGGGGAGTGTCTGGGGCTTGTCGGACGCAGCGGCTCCGGGAAAAGCACTCTGGGCCGCATTGTGCTGGGACTTGAACCGCCTGATTGCGGTTCTGTAAGGATTCTGGGCAATGACGTTACCGGCCTAAAGGAATTGCCCCGGCATGTGCGCAGGGAAGTTCAGGTTGTTTTCCAGAATGCCATCGGCTCAACAAATCCGCGCATGACTGCCGGCCAGATAATCTCCGAGCCCTTGCGCAATTTCGACGGATTAAAAGGACGGAAACTTAAAAACCGCGTTGCCATGCTGCTGGAGCAGGTCGGGCTGTCCCCTGATGATGCGGGAAAACTTCCCGGACGTTTCAGCGGAGGACAGTTGCAGAGAATCTGTATTGCAAGGGCCCTTGCTCCTTCACCAAAAGTGATTGTGCTTGATGAGGCGGTCAGCAGTCTTGATATGCTGATACAGGCGCGGGTCCTTGAGCTCCTGGAGTCACTGCGCAAGAAGCACGACACTGCCTACCTGTTTGTCTCCCATGATCTGCGGCTGGTGAACCGGTTCTGCAGCAGGTCGTTTCTGATGAATAACGGCATGTTGCATGCGTTCCACCCTGAACTCAACGCCGATACGGAAGCACGTGAAGCGCTGAATAAGCTTTCAAGCGCAATACTTCCCCCGCTCCCGGAACGTAAAACGGGCAAGGAACATGCCGGGATGCCGAATTAGCGGCCGCACCGGGAAGCGGCTTCCCGCTTTATCAACGGAACTGCTGACAGAAAAGCCCAGCACACACAGACACCCGGCCAGCAGATAAAAATCAGGCCCCGCAATGGATCAATCCGCTGCGGGGCCTTAAACTTTGAAACAGGCTCTGCTTCCGTGCTATTGCAGCAGGCTTGGCAGGAAGGTGATGATCGAGGGACAGAAAGTCATCAGTGCAAGAGCCCCTAACAAAGCTATAAGATACGGCACCGAGGCCTTCATTACCTTCTCAAGTGGAACCTTTGTTATTGCGCTGGCAACAAAGAGGTCCAACCCCACAGGAGGGGTAATACATCCTATCGCAAGGTTGATTACCATCAGGACTCCGAAGAACAACGGGTCAATCCCGAGTTTGGTTGCTACGGGCAGGAATATGGGAGTCAGGATGACTACTGCGGCGGATGCATTGATAAGAGTTCCGATGAAGAGCAGCAGCAGGTTCATCATGATGAGGAACATTGCCGGAGAATCGGTCATGGATACGATGTATTCACCTATGTGATGCGGAATCTCAAGGTTGGTAAGCATCCAGCCGAACACCTTGGCCGCCCCGACAATGAACATGATCATTGTGGTTCCCATGACGGCCTGAAAGATAATCCTGGGAAAATCCTTGAGAGTCAGTTCCTTGTAGATAAAGAAGCCGACAAATATTCCGTAGACCGCTGCAACTGCAGCAGCTTCGGTCGGGGTGAAGATCCCGCCGTAAATCCCGCCGATAATGATGACCGGGGTCATCAGAGCCCAGAATGAGTCTTTGAAGGCCTTAAGCAGGTTGAGGAATGAAAAGGAACCTTCTGCGGGAATTCCTTCCTTCTTGGCAATGGAGTAGCTGACCAGACACATGGTCAGGCCCATGACCAGTCCGGGAACCAGTCCGCCTATGAACAGGTCACCGATGGACGCCCCGGCAATGACTCCGTAAACGACAAGGGTGATGGAGGGTGGAATAACGATACCGACGGTTCCGCCCGCTGCGACAATACCGGTCGCAAGTTCGCGACGGTAGCCTTTCTTTTCCATTTCATCGACCATTGTTGAGCCGATAGCCGCAGTGGTGGCAGCGGATGATCCGGAAATAGCGGCGAAAAACATGCCGGAAACAGCCACAACCTGTGCCAGACCGCCGGTAAACGATCCGACAAGAGCCTGCGCGAAGTTTACAAGTCTTGTTGTTACCCCACCGGCAGACATGAAGGACCCAGCAAGCATGAAAAACGGAACTGCCATGAATGAAAAGGAATCAATACCGGAGTACATGACCTGTGTGATCATGACCTGAGGGATCTGCATGTAATGATAAAGAATTATGGAAACGGAAAGTCCGAGCGCATAGGCCACCGGAACCCCAAGAAAAGTCAGCCCCAGAAAAGAGCAAAGTAATACTGCTTCCATGGTTATCTCCTTGCTTCTGCTTCCTGATTGATTCCACTCACCGGATTTCTGCGTTCATTGATTGCCTTGAAAATGCGGAAGGTGTCTTTGAACAGGTAGAGGAGCATCAGAGACGCGCTTATGGGGATGATTGAGTAGACCACACTCATGGAAATACCGAGTCCGGGAGCGACCTGGAATGTCATGACCGAAGTCATCTTTGCCCCCTGCACCAGCAGGAGCATTGTGAAGGCATAGCTGCACAGGTTGATGAAAATTTCAAGGACGATTCCTGAGCCTGTGCCTTTCAGCTTGCTTGGCAGGATCTGCACGGCAAGGTGTCCGCTTTCACCCATGATCAGGGCTGAGCCGAGAAATACAACCCAGACAAAAAGGAAACGAGCGAGTTCTTCAGACCATTCAAAGGTGTGGCCGAAGAAGTAGCGGGTAACGACCTGAAAGAAAATCAGGCCGAGCATTACGGTCATTGAGCTTACGGAGATCCAGTAAAGGACCGCACGAAGTTTTTCGAATAATTTATCCATCAGGAGTCCCTCGCAGAGTTATCGGGAGCCGGAAGTAATTCCGGCCCCGATTTAAAACGACTACTTTTTCAGGGCATTAATCTTGTCTATGTTATCCTGGCCGACAATACCGGCAAATTTTTCATAAACAGGCTTGGTAGCTTCCATGAACTCAGCACGGTCAACTTCGGTAATCTTGATTTTTCCGGTCTCTTCGATGAGCTTCCAGTATTCCTTGTCTTTTTCTTCGGAAAGGTTGCGCTGCCAGTCGATTGCTTCCTTTGCGGCTTCCTTGATGATCTTCTGCTGAGCGGGGTTGAGTCTGGACCAGCTGATCATGGACATTACCAGCGGTTCGGGAGCATAGGAGTGTGCAGTCTTGGAGGCGTATTTCTGTACCTCAAAGAAACGTTTGGTCCAGATATGGGCACTGGGGTTTTCCTGTCCGTCAACAGTTCCCTGCTGCATTGCCGAATAGAGTTCCCCGAAAGCCATGGGGGTGGGGGACGCGCCAAGGGACTTCATCATTTCAATATAAATCTTGTTGGTCATAACCCTGATCTTGAGGCCCTGCATATCGGCCGGGGTTTTGACTTCGCGCACGTTGTTGGTCACGTGGCGGATACCGTTTTCCATGTATCCGAGCAGCTTGATGCCCTTGGGCTCAAGGGCCTTGCCGAGGTCCATGCCGACGGTGTCGAGGGATTTGTATGCATGCTCGCGGTCCTGAAAGAGGAAGGGCATGTCGAAGATGGAAATCTGGGGCTGGAACTGACCGAGTACGGCTGTTCCGACGAGGGCCATGTCAACGGTGCCGAAAATGAGACCTTCGATCAGGTCCTTCTGGCCGCCCAGCTGAGAGGAAGGGAAAACTTTGACGATAATTTCGCCGCCGGATTTCTCTTTGACCAGTTCAGCAAATTTTTCTGCACCCTGCCCATAAGGATGAACCGGTTCGGCAATATGACCGAGTTTAAGAACCACGTTGCCGGCAAACGCAGGAATCGACATTGCAACAACCAGCAATACCGAGCACATTACAGCAAATAAACGTTTCATACACCCTCCTCTGCTTAAGCAGATTTCACGATTTAATCTTACAGCTGCTTCCCAAAACTATTACGCTGTGAAATGACCCTATAAGAATAATCGCGAGAAAGGTTATTAACGGCTTAATGTGTTTTTTATCCTTTTAGAGGATATTGTTCATATTGTTCACGAAAGAATAATGCCGGCTACTTCACCCTGTTTCAAAATTCCTGAACAGGATGAAGTCATGGCGGCAGACATGAAAAAGGCGTTTCTTAAGTGCTACGGGACTCAGTTCCTGAAATATTTTCGTTCAGGGCGTCCAACGGTTCCGTAGACCACATCAGGGTATATCTGGCCAATGGAAACCATATATTCCAGATAGCGTCGGGCCGTGGACCTGCTGGCTCCGATAATCTCGCCAACCTCTTCGGCACTCATACCGCTCTGTTTTTCCGCAGAATCGGCTCCGAATGCAGCACTAACTTTTTTCAGGGTAAGGGGATCAATCCCCTTGGGCAGGGTTTCAGTATCAGGCTGAGACATGGAAGAAGCCGGACTCAGGTTGCGTATGTTGTCCACATCCTTCTGCTCAATTATATCCTCTGAATGCAGCCGCCGGAAATATTCACCGAATTTTTCAAGACAGGTGACAAAACGGTCGAGAATGACCGGTTTGATAATGTAATCGAAAACCCCTCCGCGCAGGGCTTCCTTGAGCGGCCCCATTTCCTTGGCCGCTGTGATCAGGATTACGTCGGTCTCAATACCTTTGGCGCGAATTTCACGCAGCAGGTCAATGCTGGTCCCTTCCGGGAAATAGAGGTCCAGCAGGATGAGGTCGGGCTTGTAAAGATCGATCATTGTCCGGGCGTCATCAAGTCCCTGAGCGATGGCGACAACCCTGAATCCCTGCACCCTCTCGGTAAAACGGCGGTGAAGATCGGCAATCCGGGCATCATCTTCGACAATAACAACACTGACATCCGTCATAGAAAGATACTCCTGACTTTCGGAATTATTACGGAAAAGAGAGTACCACCCGAGCCTGCCGGGGAAACGGAGATGAAACCGCCGAGTTCCTCCAGACGCTGTTTGACCAGATACAGCCCCAGCCCTCTGCGAAGAGTTCCTTTGGAAGAAACGCCCTTTTCAAATATCAGCTCCATTTTTTCCCTGGGAACACCGGGGCCGGAGTCTTCAACCTCGAAGACTATATCATTGCCCAGATCGGTAAATGAGAGGAAAACATTTCTGTTGTCCTTATCCTGTTCAAGGACCGCCTCAAAGGCATTGTCCAGCAGGTTTCCGACAATTGTAACTATTTTCTCCTGTTTGATCCAATCCGGCACATCGACCATGGTGCTTTCCCGGTCTACTTCAAAGTTTATCTTCAGTTCTCTGGCACGGTTATATTTACCGAGCACAATTGCAGCTATTACCGGATGGGGGACCGCCTTGTTCAGGAACCTGATGATTTCCTCATATCCTGAAGATTCCCGGGCAACCAGATCAAGGGCCTCCTGATAGGCTTCTATCTGGATCAGGCCCGCAATAGTATGAAGTTTGTTGGAGTATTCGTGGGTCTGCCCCCGCAGCAGTTCGGAGTATTCCTGAATGCTGGAAAGTTCATGGGAAATCCTGTCCAGTTCGTCTTTGCGCCGGAAACTGGCCACCAGTCCTTTGACCGTTCCGTCCTTAAGGACCGGGACAATGTTGAAGATAAGCTCCTGACCGTTGACGATGCGTTCCTGATCGTGCTCACTCTCCCCGGTGGTCAGGGCATGTTTAAGTCCCGCACAGGGAATTACATCATCTATATACTTTCCAACCAGTTCGGAGGAGTTGAAACAGGTATAATTGAGCGCGGCCCTGTTGGCCAGACGGATTTCGCCCTTGTGGTCCGTAGCGATAACACCTTCCCTGATCGTTTCCAGAACTGCGCCTCTTTCCAGATACAGGTTTGTGATTTCGGCCGGTTCAAGGTTCAGAGTCACCCTTTTCAGGTGTCGTGCGATGCATGCTGTTATGACAAAGCCGACCAGAGTCAGAATGGCAATGAACACAAGAGGTCTGTCCATGTGTTCCGCTATGCTTTTCTGTACACTGGCAGACAGGTAGCCGACCGAAACAAACCCGATAATTTTACCTTCGTCAGAAAATATGGGCACGAATCCACGAATTGACCGCCCAAGCGTACCGACCGCCTCCGACACGTAGGACTTGCCTTCCCGCAGTACCGGTCCGGTATCTCCCCCGACGAAAGTCTGCCCTATGCGCTCGGGAACGGGGTGGGAAAACCGTTTGTTTTCAGTATCTCCGATAACAATGAAGGTCGCCCCGGTTTTTATGCGGATTTTTTCAGCAAGATCCTGAATCTTATTGGCAGGGTCTCCGCGCTGCAGTTCCGTCCGTATCAAAGGAGTATGGGCAATTGACTGGGCTGTCTGGAGCGCCCTCAACCCGATCTGTTCCTTGAGAAGATTTGAGGTCAGATCGGAGATCAGGAACCAGGTGACCCCAAGCTGGATCAAAACGAGGCCTGCGACCATATACGCAAGGTAATGCTGTATGGTCTTGGGCTTTATTGCCTTCAAGATTTTGTAAATGAACATTGATCATCCTGGAGGATGTCCATGATTTGGGTCATCCGTCATTTCAAGTTGCAGCGGGGCACATGCAACACGGCGCATTTTGAACAAAATGGATTGCAGTGCAGTCGGACCATACCTCCAAGTTGCAGCTTAGTCACCAACTGAAATCAATCCGCTTTTTCCCTTCGCCGCTACTCTTGACAAAACAAACTCTTCAGGACTTCTTAAAACTCATGGAAACAGGAAACGCCCTGCGTAACGAATCCCTTCTGCGATGTCATGCAATTATGAGCGAACCCATGTCACACACAAAAAAAGAACCTCCCCGAAGACGCGCCTGATTCTACGGGGAGGCTGGTGCTGAAATCAAACGATAGCCGTTTAATTTCAAGCCTATGAATTACATAGTTTCTATTTTAAGTGCGTTTTTAGCGAGCTTGATTTTTTCAAGTTTCTCCATATCAAGAAGTCCCTGAAAGACTTCACTGACATCGTCGGGAATATCGTTCTGGAGCATGGCCTCATAGGTTTCAAGGAGGCACTTGTCCAGATCAATGGCAACTTTTACAACTTCCTGAGCGGTCATGTCCGGGCCCAGTGAAGCATCGAAAAACGGAGACAGGTCGCATTCCTTGTGCACATACATGAACCATGTGTTCAGGATATGCTGCGATACACCGGACTCGTATTCATCCAGAATCACGGCAAGATTATCATGGTGGCGGCTCATGTAGTCCAAGAGGATCTTGACCCGCTCCTTTTCAACCTTGTCCGACAACTCCTTATAGAAAGAACCTAGCCTCTTGTGAAAGGCCTTGGTCTGCTCAATCACATCCTTTGCGGTCTGGACATTCGTCATGGTATCAATCTCCTGATCGCTTTTACAGCGGCTTAAGTGATGAATGGTTTTTATCTATAAGCTTCTTGTCGAAATCATATTTTCCACATCTGCAGCCGGAACCGTCCCCGGCCTGAATGGAACCCTGGCAGGAACCGCGGATGCAGTTGCGTTTAAAGATAACACCGATAGCCAGAGCCAGAAAAACCAGCCCGAATACAGCAGCTGCCATCAATATAGTTTCCATGAAATATCTCCTCAGTTCATTTTTTCGTGTTGAGGAAAATCACCGGTGGCGGTCTCGGTTAATCCGTCCGGAGTCTTCACAATGAAAAACGCGGACAGGTTACATTCCTTTGCCAGGGCGATTCCTCTTTCCGGACCGAGCACAGTCAGACCGGTTGCGAATGCATCTGCACGGGAGCAGGTTTCATCCACAACACTGACTGATACAAGTGTGTGCGTAATCGGACGTCCGGTGCTGGGATCAATTATATGTGAATATCGTTTGCCGTCGATTTCAAAGTAATTGCGGTAATCTCCCGATGTGGCCATTGATTGACCGGAAAGGCTTATCAATGCCTGCACGGAACGCTCCATGCTCACCGGTTTTTCAACTGCAATACGCCACGGGGTATTGTCCGGTTTCTGTCCTGAGGTCCTTATTTCTCCGCCGATCTCAACCATGAAACCGGATACGCCCCTGATCTTGAGCCATGAGCTTACTGCGTCCACGCAATGGCCCTTGGCAATGGCTGCCAGATCAAGGGTTATGCCCGGCTTCAGCTTCTTCAAAGCCGGGGGATCAAAACGGACCTCAACCAGATCGGAGCCGACATCGGCCATGGCAGCCTTGATTTCAGCTTCGGTGGGGACAACCTCAGGACGTTTGTCAGGCCCGAACCCCCAGAGATTGACCAGCGGAGCGATTGTGATGTCAAAGGCTCCCCCGGTTATCCGGTTGACGTCTTTGGCTTCCTGCACCACCGCAGCCAGTTCTTTGGAGACCGGGAACCAGTCTTCACCCCGGTAGGCATTGAAACGGGACAGCTCTGAATCCGATTTGAACAGGGACATCACCGAATTAACATCCGCCACAACCTGATCAACACCTTTGTGCAGATCATCCTGAGACAGACCGTCCGGCAGACCGTAGGCTACAATGGAATAAGTCGTGCCGATGGCCCTGCCCTGAAGGCGTACCGGGTCGGCAGGATTTCCGCACCCGCCCAGCAGAAAGGCCAAGAGAAGCAACATTACCGGCAATCCGGTTTTTCCAGCCAGCGTATCCCTAAACCGCATCATGGCAATCCTTGTTTTATCGTTAGGTTACTGTTTCATTTGCGGGCCGGGAAAACGGATTTTCCCGGCCCGAACAAATTAACCGCCGAAGTTATCATACATGATATTTTCTTTTTCCACGCCCTGATCCATGAGCATTTTTTCAACGGCAGCGGCCATCATCGGCGGCCCGCACATGTAGAACTCGCAGTCTTCAGGAGCGGGGTGCTGCTTGATGTAATTCTCGAACAGGACATTATGGATAAAGCCGGTATAGCCGGTCCAGTTGTCCTCGGGCAGAGGGTCGGACAGGGCCACGTGCCATGTGAAGTTCGGGCACTCTTCGGCCAGCTTGTCGAACTCATCCACGTAGAACATCTCGCGCAGACTGCGTGCACCGTACCAGTAGCTGATCTTGCGGGTGGATGCGAGACGCTTGAGCTGGTCGAATATGTGTGAACGCATTGGTGCCATGCCTGCCCCGCCGCCGACGAAGATCATTTCCGCATCGGTATCGCGGGCGAAGAATTCGCCATAGGGACCGGAAATGGTGACTTTGTCACCGGGCTTGAGGCTGTAGATGAATGAGGACATCTGGCCCGGAGGGGCATCAGGGGCGAACGGAGGCGGCGGGCAGACCCTCACGTTCAGCATGATGATACCCTTTTCACCCGGATAGTTGGCCATGGAATAAGCCCTGACAATGGGCTCCTTGACCACGGAGGTGTATCTCCAGAGATTGAACTTGTCCCAGTCATCCTTGAACCTGTCTCCGACCTCGAAGTCCTTGTAGTGGACGGTATGGGCCGGAGCTTCGATCTGAATGTAGCCGCCGGCGCGGAAATCCACGTTTTCCCCGGCAGGCAGTTCAAGGGTGAGTTCCTTGATGAAGGTGGCACGGGGGACATTGGATTTGACCGTGCATTCCCATTTCTTGATATCGAAGATTTCGGCCGGAACCTCGATCTTCATATCCTGTTTTACGTTTACCTGGCAGGCCAGACGAACACCCTCGCGGGCCTCGCGCTTGCTGACGTGGGAAGTTTCCGTGGGCAGAATGTCTCCGCCTCCCTCAAAAACCTTGCACTTGCACTGGCCGCAGGAACCGCCGCCACCGCAGGCTGAAGGAACGTAGATCTGTTTCTCTGCCAGCGCGCCGAGCAGTTTGGTACCGGGCCGGACATTGATGCTTTTTTCCGGGTCATTGTTGATTTCGATGTTTACTTCCCCGCTCGGGACAAGTTTGGCCCGGGCTAGAAGGATGAACACACACAGCGCGAGAACCACGCCGGTAAACATCACAACACCTAGTATTATTTCAACCATGGTTTTTCCCCACAGTTTAACGGTTCATAAATCAGCGGACGGAGTTAACGTCCGGCCCTCCTACATCTGGATTCCGGAGAAGGACAGGAACCCGAAGGACATGAGTCCCACCACGATAAAGGTGATTCCAAGTCCCTGCAGACCTTCCGGTACATCGGAGTACTTCATCTTCTCGCGGATACCGGCCAGAATGACGATAGCAAGGGCCCAGCCCACGCCGGAACCGAAGCCGAAGGTCAGAGACTCGGCGAAGTTGTAATCACGCTCCACCATGAACAGAGAGGCTCCGAGAATGGCGCAGTTAACCGTGATCAGCGGCAGGAAGATGCCCAGCGCGTTGTATAGCGACGGCACGTACTTATCGAGAGTCATTTCCAGAATCTGGACTATGGCCGCGATTACGCCGATATAGGAGATCAGCCCGACAAAGGTCAGATCGGTATCACCGAACCCGGCCCAGGACAGGGCTCCTTCGCGCAGGAAGTAGTTATAGAGCAGGTTGTTGACCGGAACCGTAATGGTCATGACCACGACAACGGCCACGCCCAGCCCCAGAGAGGTTGTGACTTTCTTGGATACGGCAAGGTAGGTGCACATACCCAGGAAGAAAGCCAGGGCCATGTTTTCAATGAATATCGATTTAATGAATATATTCAGCAGATGTTCCACGACTCAACTCCTGTGGCTTAGCGTTTGTTCTTCCGCTTCTCGTAGACATTCACCGACCAGATGAGCATCCCGATGATGAAGAATGCGCTGGGCGGCAGGAGCATGAGTCCGTTGGGTTCGTACCAGCCGCCCTCGGAAGTCAGCTTGAGGAGGCTGAAACCGAAGATCTTGCCCGAACCGAAGAACTCGCGCAGAAATGCCACTGTGAGCAGCACGGCACCGTAACCCAGACCGTTGCCGATACCGTCTGCAAAGCTCAATTTGGGGCTGTTCTGCATGGCGAAAGCTTCCGCCCGGCCCATAACGATGCAGTTGGTGATGATAAGTCCTACGAAAACCGAGAGCTGCTTGCTTATTCCGTAGGCAAACGCTTTCAGGAACTGGTCGACAATGATTACCAGCGTTGCGATGATGGTCATCATGACGATGATGCGGATGCTGGACGGGATGTGCTGCCTTATGGAACTGACCGAGGCGTTTGATGCCGCGGTAACAAACATTACCGCAAGGCTCATTACGAATGCAGTTTCCAGCTTGGTGGTTACTGCCAGTGCGGAGCAGATACCGAGGATCTGAACCGCAATGGGGTTGTCCTCCAGAATCGGCTTGAGCATCACTTCTTTGAATTTAGCCATTATGTTCACCTCCCTCGGTTGCGAGTCGCTTGAGGTAGGGGGCGAATCCGCCCTGTCCCAGCCAGAAGCGCACCAGATTGGCTACACCGCGGGACGTAAGGGTTGCCCCGGCCAGACCGTCAACCTTGTAGGATGCCTGCGGGTCTTCGGCATTCACAGATCCCTTGATAACATCAATTACCGGATCGCCATTTTCATTGTAGACGGTTTTATCCACCCACAGGGCTTTCCAGTTGGGGTTGTCAACTTCCCCGCCAAGGCCGGGAGTTTCCGCGTGCTCGTAGAAACCGAAGTTCTTGACCGTATTCAAGTCCGGTTCAAGGGCAATGAACCCGTACATGGTTGACCACAGACCTTTGCCGTGAAGGGGCAGCACCACACGCTTCAACCTGCCGTCTTCCTTGAGCAGGTAGACACTGGCGTATTTAGCGCGGCGGCCTATTCCGGCCCCGTCCTCTTCGGCAGGAATGTCTATGCTCAGAGCAGGATCCTTTGCCGATTTGCGCTGGTCATAGGCGGTGGCGTCCATGTCCACATATTCGCCGGTAGCCAGATCGACCACCTTTGGTTCAATCTGTTTATAAAGTTCGTCCACGGGAACATTTTCATCATAGATTCCCGCAGCCTTGAGAATGTTTTCCTTGCGCTCGATGACCTTGTTCTCTTCCTGAATGGATTTGAGCCCCACGGCTGCAGCCGAAACGAGCAGCGAGCATACCAGGCACAGGGAAAACGCCACGGTAAATACTTTTTTTGTGGAATCGTTAGACACTGCGCACCATCCTACGCTTGATGTTGGCCCGCATTACAAGGCTGTCGATAAGCGGGGCACACACGTTACCGAACAGAATCGCCAGCATGACACCTTCAGGGTAGGCCGGGTTGACCGTGCGGATCAGGATGATCATGACTCCGATGAGCCCGCCGTAATAGAACTGCCCCTTGGGGGTCATGGAAGAAGATACCGGGTCGGTGGCCATGTAGACCATTCCGAAGGCCAGGCCGCCCATGACCAGATGCCAGAGCGGGCTGACGGTCATCATGGGGTTGGTTGCGCTGCCAACGGCGTTGAAGATCACGGCCACGGTAAAGGCTCCAGCCAGCAGGGAAACCATGATGCGCCAGGATGCGATACCGGTGATGATAAGCACCGCCCCGCCAAGGAGACAGGCCAGAGTAGATGTCTCACCAAGCGATCCGGGTATGGTTCCGATAAAGCAGTCCCACCATGAGTACTTGGCCATGACTGCCTTGATGCCGCCTTCCGCTGCAAGAGCAAGCGGTGTAGCACCGGAGAATCCGTCCACGGGAACCCAGACGCTGTTACCCGAGATCTGCCCCGGATAGGCGAAGAAGAGGAAAGCACGGGCCAGAAGAGCCGGGTTGAGAATGTTCTTCCCGGTCCCACCGAAGATCTCCTTGCCGATGACCACGCCGAAACTGGTAGCCAGGGCCACCTGCCAGAGCGGGATGTGCGGCGGAACGATCAGGGGAATCAGTGAGCCCGTGACCAGAAATCCTTCGTTAATTTCGTGCTTGCGGACAACTGCGAAAAGAGTTTCCCAGAAACCGCCAGCAATGTTGCAGACAATGTATATGGGGAAGAAGTAAAGTGCTCCCAACAGGATATTGGCCCCGAAGCTCTCGGGGTTTGCACTCAGGCCGAGCCCGGCCATGACGCTCCATCTCCAGCCGGTACCCGCTTCAAGTCCCATGGATGCCAGTGCGGAGTTAGCCTGAAAACCGGTGTTCCACATGGCCATGTAGAAACAGGGAATCAGGGCGAAGACCACGGTGATCATTACCCTTTTCAGATCCAGTGCGTCGCGCACATGAGGCGAACCGGAGGATGTTTCGGTCGGTGAATACAGGAAGGTGTCGAGCATCTCGTAAACAGGGTAATACTTCTTGTATTTCCCGTCTCCGGTGACAGCACCATGCATTTTCTCTAGCAGCTTTCTCATATCCCTTACCCTTCCTTCTCGATTTGAGTGAGGACTTCGCGCAGCATGAGCCCGAAATCGTTCTTGCCGCAATCAACGAAGGACAGCAGGGCGAGATCTTCCTCATCCAGTTCCAGACAACCGAGGGCCTGGGCTTGATCAGTATCCATTACGGCAAGGGCCCGCACCAGATAGGTGGGCAGGATATCCAGCGGCATGACCTGTTCATACGCCCCGGTGGGGAAAATGGCGCGATGGCTGCCTCCCAGCAGCGTAGTCATGTCAAAGCGTCTTTCCTTTTTCACGAAGGCTGATGCAAATACGGATTTGACAGAGAACTTGTCCTGTCCCGGAGCCAGCCAGCCCATGAATTCCGTTGCGCCGCCTTCGGCAACAGCAGAAATCTGGGAATGGAAGCGGCCAAGGAAAGCCAGCGGACCTTCGGCCTTTGTTCCGGACAGGACCGAACCCGAGATAACCCGTGTCCCACCGGCCTTGAGCTCTCCGGCCAAAAGGTCGCAGAAGCTCGCCCCCATGCGGGTCTTGATGATACGCGGACGTCTGACCATGGGACCGGCAACCGAGATGTAGCGATCCACGTTGAGCTGTCCGGTGGTGAACAGCTTCCCGATGGCAATGACATCCTGATAACCGATGTGCCAGACGGTCTTTCCGGGACCCACCGGGTCCACAAAATGGATGTGGGTCCCGGGCAGACCTGCCGGATGCGGTCCGGCAAAGGAATGGATATGCACTTCCTGGATCAGGGGAAGCGGGGATCCGTCAGCAGCGCAGACGTTGACCGGACCGTCGGTAAGACGGGTCAGAATGCGCAGGCCGTCAAGCCATGCTTCGGAATCCTGCCAGATGATCGGCGCGGGTGGAGGAGCCAGTGGATTGGTATCCATGGCCGTGACAAAAATTGACCGGGGTTCGGAATCCGGAGACGGAGTCCTGCTGAACGGGCGGGTGCGCAAAGCGGTCCACATGCCCGAATTGACGAGGTTCTCGACAACGGTCGACCTGCTAAGGCCGAGAAGTTTTTCAGATTTATAAACCGGAAACTCCACAGCTCCGACGCTGTCATCCAGTTCGATGACGACTGACTGCAGAGATCTGAACTCACCACGGTTGATGGCAACGACCTTCCCCGCTCCCGGAGCGGTAAAAACGACCCCCTCGGTCTTCTTGTCGGCAAAGACCGGTTGGCCGAGCTTGACTGTATCTCCTTCAGTAACGATCATGGTCGGCTTCATGCCGACATAGTCGCCACCCAGGATAGCCACGGACCGAGGCTGGTTTCCAATGGAGAAATCCGCCACGGGCTCGCCGGAGATGGGAATGTCGAGTCCTTTCTTGAGTTTGATCATGGAGAAAACACCTTGTCCCTGAAAGGTTGAACTTTATTCGGGTGCAACAGGTCAACACGCTCAGGCTGTAAAGCCTGGCGTCTCCATGGTGGGGTGGGGTCTGATCTTACCTATCTCGTGTGCGGACCGAACAGGGTTGTTCGGATGCGTGGGAATAACGCACTGAGATTTTTTACGTTGGTTCTTAACACTTATCTTCAACGGCAGCTTGCGTCAAGCTGCTTGTGAAAATTTTCCTTAAAGTGCCGTAAGCACTTCCAAAAGCACGAAATTACTCGGCATGAAGTTTTCTGGCCATCAGGATAAAGGTGGGCAGCAGGCAAAGGGCGCTGAAAAGAGCCGTCAGTTCAAACGCATCCGCCATACTTCCCCGTTCGGCAGCAAATCCGGCCAATGCCGGGCCGAAGATAAATCCCAGATTTGAGGCTGCCAGAAATATTCCCATCACCCCGCCCCTTGCCGATTCAAGGTCGGCGGCAAGAGACATTGAGGCAGGCAGTGAAACGGCTGAGCCAAAACCCATTATTGTCGCGAGAAAGAAAAAGCCCACAATTGACACGGGCTGTCCCAAGCCGAACAGACAGGCCGCGCAAAGCCCCATACCCAGAAAGGTCAGCCCGGAACGGTCGCGAATATCCGACCATTTGCCGGTAACAGGCATTGCCAAAACAATTACGAGGTTAGGTATAGTGAAAAGAAACCCCGACCAAAAGCCGCTTAAAACGTAATTTTCACTTATTATTCTTGGCAAAAAGGTGATCATTACTGAAGCACCGGTTGTCCGTCCCAGAACGGCCAGAAGAAGCGTTATGAATCGAGCATCGCCCCACGGCACTCCGTTCCTTTTCCTCCGCACCCCCTGCCCCCTAGATGAAATGCGCCTGCCGCGAAGCAGGAGCAAAAAAGACACACACATCCCAAGGAAGGGCCATATAAGCACAGGCAGACCCAACTCGTCCTGAAGGCCGACCGTAGCACCCCCCGCCAGAGGACCGAATACAAAAGCGCTGTACAGACAGGTATTGTATGCTCCGAAAAAGCGTCCGCGCCTGTCCCTGGTTACACACTCTCCCAGAAATGACATGCTCACGGGCTTCACAATTCCAATGCATAACCCGAAGCAGAACTGGATAATCCAGAAAATCTCAGTTGAAGGGAAAAAACAATAGAGTGCGGGAATAATTGCTCCAGTCCCGGTCGCCATAAGGAGCAAAGGCATGGCCCCGAAATAGTCGGCCCCGTAACCGGCAAGAGGGGCAAGGGCACATCTGGCCAAAAAATAGCCTGAAAATGCAAGCCCCAGCCATGCCGAGGAAAGGCCCACAGTTCCGGCCTTTAAAGAAAGGACGAACGTGAAAGCGCCGACTCCGAAAGTCGATAAAAAAGCTGTAGCGAGAATGCCCTGAATAGTTTTGCGCGTCAGATCCTGAGAACCAGTTGATGCGCCCTTCTCACAGCTCTTTTTATTAATCTTCACCAAGCAGCCACCTCTTCAGGCCAGAAATGAATTTCTGTTTGTTATGCACAAAATGATCCAGCGACTCAACTGCTTACCGTATATTCTCCCTTAATTTTAAAACAAAATATATAGCAACATGTTCCGTACGGCATGGATAAGTGCTATTGATGTCCGTAGGGCCTGTCACTCTTTAGAATCAATTGCCAAGCTGAAAGCCCTGAAAAGAAATCTCAGATGAAAGAGCTCCGCGGAATCGTGTCATTTTGAGCCAATTGATGAGTAAGAGTGTGTTAAAAATGAGAGCAGGCGGTTTAAAATAACAAAATAAACAGGTTGAGAGGCAAGTAAGTGGTTCGAAATATCACAGAATATATTTGTCAGACCTTTCCATTGGTCAATTTAAGAACCAGAAACGCAAACGCCCTAACCATACAACATGCTAAATTAGTTACATTTTATGTTTTGGTTTGTTTTTTGCTTTAGTGTCACAATCCTGCGTTGGGTGGGTATTTTGCTGGAAGGTATCGCATGGGGATTTCTTCCACTTAATCACGTAAAAGTGGAGTGTGTAATCGACAGAAGTTTAACATCTTGCAGTTCCCAGTCTCCATAAATCCGTTTTGTTGAAAGAATTCAGCTGTTACGCAGATGTACTTGTAATTTTTTGCGGATCTCTGTTACGCAAGACAGAGCATGACCCATCCGTGAAATATTACTGCTTGATTTGTGCCGGACTAAATTCCGGAATCAAAGCAGGTAAAACATCCATAGCTCTATTCATTAAACAAATGGCAGACAGGGTTCTGAATGACGCGCCAGAGAACATACTGGAATTGGTCAGCCATGCCTGTGCCAGCACGGCATGGCTGACTGTTAATTGCGGGGTGATTGAAAGGTGTTGAGAATCTCTATTTTAAATCCCATCGGCCTGGAGCATTCCTGACAAAGTGTATGAACAGATCATCACAATTCTGGCTGCACAATTCTCTTAATCTTCATCTCCTCAACCCAGCAATAAAGCACGGGCACAACAAACACAGTAAGTATTGCAATGGTCATACCCCCGAATGAAGGTATTGCCATGGGAACCATTATGTCCGAACCGCGTCCTGTTGAGGTCAGAATAGGCAGCAGAGCAAGTATGGTTGTGGCCGAAGTCATCAGGGCAGGACGGATTCTTCGCTGCGCTCCGGTGACAATCGCCTCTCGAACTTCTGCAACCGATTTCATCTGAGTGCCTTTTTTACTTTCATCCAGATAGGTTGCCATGATGACTCCGTCGTCGGAGGCAATACCGAACAGGGCTAGAAAACCTACCCAGATAGCAACACTGAGATTGATAGGACCAACCTGGAACAGCTCACGCATATTCGTGCCGAACATGCTGAAATCAAGGAACCATGGCTGACCATAAAGCCAGATCATGAGAAATCCGCCGGACCAGGCCACAAAAATGCCAGAAAAGACCATCATGGTTGTCGCCATGGATTTAAACTGCATATAGAGAATCAACACAATAAATATCAGGGCCAGCGGAAGGATCACCGAAAGTTTCTTCTGAGCCCTGATCTGGTTCTCGTAGCTACCGGCGAATTCGTAAGAAACTCCGGCAGGAATAACCAACTCACCTGATTTGATTTTGGAATTCAAAAAACTCTGAACCTGTTCGACCACATCCACTTCAGCGAATCCTGGCCGCTTATCAAAAAGCACATAACCGACAAGGAAGGTATCCTCGCTTTTGATTACCTGAGGACCGCGTACATACCGGATTTCGGCAAGCTGGCTCAAGGGGATCTGTTCCCCGCCGGAAGCGCTGACCAGAATGTTGCCTATCGAATCTATGTTGTCGCGCAGTTCCCGCAGATAACGCACCCGGACAGCATAGCGTTCACGCCCTTCCACTGTGGTTGTCACCACCTTTCCGCCAACAGCCACCTCGATCACGTCCTGCACCTGAGAGAGCATGACCCCGTATCTTGCGATGGCTTCACGATCGATGACGATTTCAAGGTACGGCTTGCCCACTATACGGTCGGCGATGACCGCTTCAGGCTGGACAGATCCCACCTGCTTAAGCAGCTTTTCAAGGTCCAGCGCCACCTTTTCCAATGTCTCCAGGTCCGGCCCTTTGACCTTGATGCCCATGGGCGCACGCATGCCGGATTGAAGCATGACAATCCTGGCTGCAATGGGTTGCAGCTTGGGTGCCGAGGTCACGCCGGGAACTTCGGCGGCTTTAACAATCTCATCCCATATATCTCCCGGAGAGGAAATTCCCCTCCATGCCTTACGGTCCGGATTCAGGCCGGGATTGAGAGCAGGACGCCAGACCCTGAAAGGCTTGCCGTCGGGATCAGGGATCATTTTTCCGTTTTCGTCACGTTCGAAATATCCCTGAACAAGATAGGGATAGCCGTCATCTGCCGGAACCAGCTCACCAGCAACGTTGCGGAAGAAATCCTTCTGATCCGGGTCGAACCTGAAACGTAAGCGTTCCCCGGAATTATCCACCAGATACTCTGACTTGTAGTTGATGACCGTTTCGATCATCGAAATTGGTGCCGGATCAAGTGGAGTTTCGGCACGCCCCAGCTTGCCCACAGCGGACTCAACTTCCGGGATGGCCTGAATCATCATATCCTGCTTGCGCAGAACATCCATGGCTTCACCGATTGAGGCATGCGGCATGGTTGTCGGCATGAAAAGGAACGCTCCCTCATCCAGATCGGGCATGAATTCCTTGCCCAGACCGGGAAATTCATGTGACAACTTTACATATGGAGAGGAGGACTTGATCGATTCCGGAAGAAATGAAGTAACGTTTGCAAAACCGAGCCATACGGAAAGGCCCAACGCTATGATGAATGAAGGTAGGACCAGAAAAAGCAGTTTGTTATTCAGGCACCACCCAAGCATCCGTGGGTATCCGCGACGGAAAAGGTCGAAGAAAAACATCAGCCCGCCGATGACCAGTGCTACAAAGAAGTAGTTGTTCCCCATTCCTTTTTCCGGGCCCAGCGGTAGCCAAGACCCGGTAAGCACATAAGCAACCATAGCGACTATTATCCATGTTTCCGCATAGTCGGCGAGCTTATGGTATTTCTCCGGGACAAAAGGAAGGGCCAGATGCTTGATGCCCACGTAGATGAAGAAGAGTCCGGCCCACCATTTTAGCAGGATCGAAACCGCAAGTCCGCTCAACAGATAAATACCTGCTGTTACATAACCGCGCCTGTTCTTCAGGAATTTGCTGCGGGCTGTGAACAGCAGCTCGGCCGCAGGGGGAAGAATGGTCAGGGCCACGACAATGGAGGCCAGCAGGGCAAATGTCTTGGTGTAGGCCAGCGGTTTGAAGAGCTTTCCCTCGGCCCCATCCATTGCGAAAACGGGCATAAAGCTTACAATAGTTGTCGCCACGGCGGTCATTACCGCACTGCCGACCTCTGCGGTGCCTTCAAATACCAGAGCCAGCCGGCTTGCGCTCTCCTTTGCCTCTTCAATCTTCTTCAGGATGTTTTCACAGATGATGATGCCCATATCGACCATGGTTCCGATGGCGATGGCTATCCCCGAGAGAGCAACTATATTTGCATCAACCTTGAATATGCGCATACTTATGAAGCACATAAGGACAGCAAGTGGCAGCAATGAAGAAATCAGCAGGGAACTCTTCAGATGGATGACCGCAATAAGCACCACAATGATGGTTATAAGTATTTCCTGTGTCAGGGCGGTATTGAGCGTCCCCAGAGTTTCATGAATCAGCCCGGAACGGTCATAGAACGGTACTACGGTAAGTTTGCTTTCAGTCCCGTCCGGCAGGACTTTTGAGGGCAACCCCGGAGAAATGTCCCTGATCTTGACCTTGATGTTTTCAATTACCTGAAGAGGATTCTCCCCATAACGGACCACGGCCACACCGCCAACAACCTCAGCGCCGCCCTTGTCCAGCGCCCCGCGACGCAGGGCCGGTCCTTCGGTTACACGGGCTACATCCCGCACATAAATGGGGATGTTGTTGGCAACCTTGACCACGGCATTTTCAATGTCTGACAGTTTTTTAATGAAGCCTATGCCGCGGATGACATACTCGGCGTTGTTGATCTCAATGGTCCGGGCCCCGACATCGAGGTTAGACATTTTCACAGCACGATAGACATCGTTCAGCGTAACCCTGGCCGCACGCATGGCATCGGGATCAACGTCAATCTGGTATTCTTTCACAAACCCGCCGACAGAAGCTACTTCGCTGACCCCTTCCGCCGAGAGCAGAGCGTATCTCACGTACCAGTCCTGTACGGATCTCAATTCATCAAGGTCCCAGCCTCCGGTGGGGTTACCCTGCGGATCGCGCCCTTCAATTGTATACCAGTACACCTGCCCCAGTGCCGTGGCATCCGGGCCGAGGGCAGGCTTCACATTCTCGGGCAGCGTTCCTGCCGGCAGGCTGTTCAGCTTCTCAAGCAGTCTTGAACGAGACCAGTAGAACTCCACATCCTCATTGAAGATTACGTAGATGGTCGAAAACCCGAACATGGAGTAACTGCGGACAGTCTTGACCCCGGGAATGCCGAGCAGAGCCACGGTGAGAGGATAGCTGATCTGGTCTTCCACATCCTGCGGCGAGCGGCCCATCCACTGAGTAAAAATGATCTGCTGATTTTCTCCAATATCAGGAATTGCGTCCACCGGAACCGGAGAACGTTCCATCCCGCCCACATTCCAGTTGAAAGGAGCGCAATAGATTCCGCCTCCGATAACCATCAGGAGCAGGATGGCCACTATAAGCTTCTGCTCAAGGCAGAATAAAATGGTCTTCTCGGTGAAGGATTTCGGCTCGGGGCTATTCACGTCCTGAATTTTAGTTTCGCTCATAACGTTCTCCGAACCTTATTCCCCGGCCTTGAGCTGGCGTTCGACTTCGCCGCACTGCTGCATTGCCTCTCCGAAGTACGGGTTACGTATGTTTTCATCCGACTGCAGCCATGGGGCTCCTTTAAAATCGAAAGCCATGGGGCAGAAAAGTTCATAAATAGGCTTTTCAGAACTGATGCCGAGCTTTTCCACCGCGTCGATCATTCCGTATGACAGAGGCTCAAGACCGGCACGCACTTCAATTATATCCTTTGCATCCCGGATGGCGGAAATACCGTCATTGATATCCTTCAAGGCATCCATCCATATTTTATGAGCCTCGCCGGACATGGAGGTATGATCTATTTTTTTCAGTTCTTCAGCCATAAGAGCGGCCTGCTTCTGGGCATTCAGCAAGTTGTCGGTGGCAAGAGCCTCGGTAAAGGCGGAATAGGCCATATAAACTTTGCCAAGCTGAATCTTGAATGCTTCCGGTGCTTCGGCCGTATTTGCGGCATCAGCGGCAATTGCTGAAATTCCAAAAGCCTTATCCAGTCGCATAAAGTGGTCGGAGGTTTCTTTGGCTACTGATTTCAGCCGGTGCTTATCCTTAACCCCACTGCCAAGTACGGCATCATTTCTGAGCAGCATGGACAACTCCTTCCATGTGAGGGAGGCGTCTCCCTTGAGTCCTGATCCGTCAACACGGCTCAGGCTTTCAAAGAAAGCGGAAAACAGTTTACGGCTGTTCTCTATATCTCCGGTGCCAGTGGACTCCAGAAGGAAGTCGAAGTCTTTTTTGAGAAAGACAAGTTTTGAGGCAAAGATGGGCGGCAGATCGTGTTCCGCACGTTTGGACTCAGCCATACCAGGCATATCGTCAGAACCGCCAGCGTGGTCATGTACAACGGTTTTAACGCCGCTTTCAGGATTCATCATGCTGGGCTTGGCGATGATCTGGATGGCACTGTCGATCTTGAAATTCCCCTTGGTTACGACCTCTTCACCTTCCTTAAGGCCGTATTTAACAACGTAAAAGTCTCCAGCTTTGGGTCCGAGCACAATTTCGCGCCCTTCATATACACCCTCCTTTCCGGGTACTGCGATATACACAACAGCCCGCTTGCCGGTAATCAGGGGGGCCGAAGCCGGGATAACCAGTTCCGATCCGGCCTGCTTCTCACCCGCATTCACCGCCCGGACGAACATGCCCGGTTTGAGCTTCAAACCTTCATTCGGTACGTCCAGCCTGACCCGGACAGTGCGGGTCTTCTCATTCACAACCGGGTCAATATAGACAACATTGCCTTCAAAATCCCTGCCGGGATAAGCCTCGGTTGTAAAATTCACTTTTGTGCCCATTTTGATCCAGGGCAAGTCTGACTCATACGCCTCAAGCATCACCCAGACCCGCGAAAGATCCGCTATAGTGTAGATAGGCGTCCCTGTTTTCACGTAAACACCTTCCACCACGTCCTTCTTGATGACAATGCCGCTCATGGGCGAATAAAGTGTGATGTGCTCGGCGGCTTTTCCGCGCTTGATGATGTCCGCAATCTGATTTTTGGAAAGACCCAGCAGACGCAGCTTTTCCCGTGCGGCCTGTTCCGTGCGGGCTGCTGTATCCTTGATAACCTGAAGGGAGCTGTCCTTAAGGGCCGCTTCCGCTTTTACGGCCTGAATCAACTCCGCCTGAGCGGTCAGCAGTTCGGGACTGTAGATTGAAGCCATGGCCTGCCCCTTGCGCACAGAGCTTCCGGTATAGTCTATGTACAGCTTGTCGATGCGCCCACCGGTCCATGCGGTAATGGTGCCCATGCGGGTTTCATCATAATCAACCTTACCCAGCATGCGCGTTTCCACGCTCAAACTGCGCCTCTCCACCGGGGTAGTCGCAATTCCGGCCAGCTTGCGGGCAGAGGCGGTCAGATTGATCTGACGCAGGCTGACGGACTCTTCCCCAGACTTACCGCCCTTTTCCAAGGGAATAAGATCCATGAAACAGATCGGGCATTTGCCGGGTTCGGGCAGCTGAATCTGGGGATGCATGGAGCAGGTCCAGACAATTTTACCGGATTCACTTGCAGATGCGTCAAGATCGTGATCCTGATGCTCGGCAACAACATCTTTGCCCGCAATCTGCTCACCTGAACCGGAGAAATAATATCCGGCACAGAAAGCCGCGATGGCAGCAACAAGAATCGGGACAATATTTTTTTTAATGTCTGTGAATCTGCTCATAATCTGTCCGGTTGTTTAATTTGCAGGGATGAGTTTTTTGGACTCAGGCAGAGTCTGTCCATGAATGGAGCATGGAATTTCACGGCCCACCAGATATTCGATTGTGGCGACTCGTTTGGCCTGTTCCGCAAGGGCCTGAAAGTAGGCAAGCTGAAATTCGATCAGGGTCCGCTCGGCATCAATGAGGTCACTGGAGGAGGCCGTACCGGACTGGAAAGCTTCAATAGACACGCCGAGCGACTGCTCGGCCTTGGGGGTCAGGCTGTCCCGATAGAGGCTGACCTTGCGAATGGCATCTTCGTACCTGTAAATTTCAAGGTCCAGTTCTGCAGTCAGATTCCGTTCAAGCCCGGCTCTCTTGCGGGAAGCCGATTTCACCCTGTTTTCGGCCTCGTTAACCTGAGCCTCCTGTTTATCGTACCAGATGGGCAGATTTACGGACATGGCCGTGATAATCGGGTCCTTGTCCGCATTGGTCACGTTCGGAGTCCGGGCTTGCCCGGTCTGAATATATTCAACACCGAAGGAGAAATCCGGATAATAATCCTTGTGGGCAAGTTCGACGGAAAGCTTTTCCCGGTCAACGGTGTGCGCCAGCTCTTTGAGTCTGGGGTTTCCGGCTTTGAATTCATCCTTAAGCTCATCAGGAGTCATTTCGATTTTCATCATCGGTATGGCCTTGGGCAGGGGGAGAGTCTGGGTATCGGCGATGTTCATGGCGGCAAGGAGCCTTGCAACGGTCGGCCCCTTGCGTTCTTCCAGAGAACGCAGTCTTTCTTCCAGTTTACCAAGTTCCACCTGAGTCTTGATGACCCCGTCGTAAGTCCCTGCTCCTGTGGAATACCGGGAACGGGCAACGCTCTCGAGATACTTCATCAGCTCGATGTTCTCAGCAGTTATGCGGATGGCCTGGGCAAGGTATGCGTAATCGTAGTATGTCTTCTTGACTTCGGTGAAGATCTTCAGCTTCAGGTTGTCGAAACGGGCTTTGCGGATGTCGGCTTCACGCAGGGCCTGTTCGCCTTTAAGCCCCAGTTTGCCGAACCAAGGCAGGGTCTGACTGAGTCCGTATTTAAATTCCTGCGGCCCTGTGCGGGTCTCAACCGGCTGGATGAACCATGCAAAGCTGAACCGGGGATCAGGCAGACTGGAAACACTGGCTTCCCGTTGCAACGCAGCCTTCCATTCATAAAATGCGGAATAGAGCTCATCGTTGTTGCGTGCGGCCTCAACGAGATAACCTGTCAGCTCCTCTATTTCACTGTGTACAGTGCTGATTTCCTGCTCACCGGTGGAATTCAGAGTCTCAGCGGAACCAAGGCATGGCAGCATGACAATGCATGAGACTAAAAATGCGCTCAGGATGCTGTTTTTGAAAAACGGATTGGCCATGAAGATCTCCTGTTGCGAAGCCTTAATTTATGCAGTCTGCAATGAGCAAATATTATTCCATACCAGCGAAGCTAAGGTACAACATACTACAAGAATCAATATAATTCAGCTGTTCTAGGACCGGCACCTGCGCTTTAATTTATTTGTGCAATTATTTGCTGTGCAAGACTAATAAATTCAGATAATTGCCCATCCATACTGCACATATTTTGCACATCTGTAGGGATCAACTCCTCATTATTTCAGACCAAATTAGTATGACAATCTTTTCTACAGCTCTTCATGCCCATGAAGTGCAATTTCTTTCACAGTCATCACCAGCTATAGAGCTTTCAATTACGCAAATAGAGCATAACATCCTGTTTTATATTGTAATGACTCAACTGGAACACATTATGAATTTTCGGCGACGCTGCTGGGAGTAATTACGTAAAAGGTGTATGGTATAACCAAAAAAATGAACCTGAATTCAAGCTTCCGAGCAACGAGAGGCATATTGATGAAGATACGTTTCAAATTACTGATCTTACTACTCTCAGTCTCAATAGTTCCCCTTATTCTGGTACAGGCCGGGGTGTTGGAATCTTTGCGTTCGTTGTCCGGAGAAATTGGAGAAGAGGTGCGTAAAGAACTTGTAAATAAAAGCAGCGTTGAGCTTAAAAGGCTGGTTGAGGACCACGCCCGAGTTCTTTCCAAGCAACGCAGAATTGTTGAACTGACCCTGCAACAGATATCAGCAGAGTTCTCAACTCTTCTCGCAGATGGAAATAATTTTTCCCTTCCCGAGGTCTATGTAGGCAACGAACCGGGCCATAATGAAGTTGAAAGGCGTGCAAAAAAGTATGCACAGCATGACCGCGGCATGATGAATAACGTGGCAGTATTTGATTTTAATTCAGTACAATATTCGAATGGACAAAGTAGCAATGAGGCTCTTCTTGCGAAAAACTCCCCCGAAGCCCTGCTCCCTCTATTCAAAGCCGTTAAATTTAAGAATTCAGAGCTGGTCCTGTGGATAAGAGCTAAATTCATTTCCGGAGAGAGTATAACATATCCTGCCATTGGAGGTATGGGAGCAAGAATGCATGAGGCAGAGCAAGTAATAAATACGAAATCTGTTCTAGAGTGGTCACTCCCCCGTAAAGACCTGTTGACCGGTAGAACCGTGCTGACTGCTTCGCTGGGAATATTCACTAAAGGACGGCCAGTGGGAACTGTGTCAATTGACGTTCCTCTTGATACATTGCTCCACGGTTACAATCATCTGGACGTTTTTTCCCCCAGCATTCATTCCATGCTGGTACGCCTTGATTCCGGCAGCAACGGGACAAAATGCGTTGAAGTCGTGGCAGAAGAAGTATCCTCAACCGAAACTGGCAACAATGAAATGATGCATATGTGGAAACCTCCTTCTTCCCGTATGCTGCTGTCATCAACAGACGCGACTCTTTTCTCCCGTTTCCGCAAATTTCTTGAGAGCAAAAAGTCCGGTGTGTTGAGCATGCCGTATAATGGCCGAGACAGCATCTGGGCTTTTTCCGCTCCTGACGAACGGGGTGTATCCCTTGTGCTGGTCCTGCCCCATGACGATGTCGTTGCACCGGCAGAAAGAGCACGATCCTTTGTCCAACTGGCCATTGAGGAACAATATCTTCACACAGTACTTGTGCTGATTGTGGTGGTTTCTCTCGTATTTATACTCGCTTTTATGCTTTCCAGAAGATTTACGAAGAATATTATGATTCTTGCCAGAGGGGTTAAACGGATTGCGTCCGGAGACTTTTCTGCCAGAGTTGAGATCGGCAGTTCTGATGAGATAGGAGAACTGGCCCGGGATTTCAACACAATGGCTCCCGCCCTTAGAGAGCATATTGAGATAAAAAGTGCCCTTGATGTAGCCATGGAGGTCCAGGCCAATCTGCTGCCTAAAACTCCGCCTTTGGTTAAGGGATACGATGTTTATGGAGAAAGCAGGTATTGCGACGAACTTGGTGGAGATTATTTCGACTATATCCGTCCAGATCAGGATGGAGAGACTGTCAGGTTTGCAATCGGAGATGTCAGCGGGCACGGAGTTCCGGCCGCCATGCTTATGGGATCGGTCCGTGGTTATCTGCGAGCCCGAACACTGAGCGGGGGAAGGCTTGGAGAAATTGTGACCGATGTAAACCGTCTTGTAGCACAGGATACATATGAAACCGGCCAATTCATGACCATGTTGATGGTTGAACTTGATCCTGCGAAGAACGAACTGCGCTGTGTACGCGCCGGACATGAGCCTGCCTTGATATTTACCCCTGACTCGAAAGAATTCGAGCGTATTTCCGGAGAGGGAATTGTTCTCGGGGCTTTTGAAGATGCAGAATATTCTGAAAGCAGTTGTGCCGGGCTTGAGGACGGACAAATCCTGATTTTAGGAACAGACGGAATATGGGAAGCGTCCAATGCTGAGGGAGAGTTTTTCGGCAGGCAAAGGCTGTGGGATACGATTAATCAGCAAAAGGATTCTTCAGCAAAGTCCATTGCATCCGGTATATTTGCTGCTGTGCAGGATTTTACCGGAAAGACCAAACAGGAAGATGATCTGACCATTGTGGTCATAAAAAAAGAAATCAACAATACGCCAGAGGAGTTGTAACGTGAAGAAATTTATTAACATCAGTGCTATTATGACCCTTATTCTCGTAATGTCTACGGCAGTTTTTGCCATGGACATGGATCATTCGGGGCATGGCTCGGGAAAAATGAAAGGCTCCATGCATGACGGAATTGCCATGATGGAAAAAGGAATAGCCCATATGAAACATGGCGCAGAACTCATGCACGATCCCGCAACAATGAGCGAGGGTATGAGCCTTATGAACAAGGAAATGATGCCCATGCATGACGGTATGAAAATGATTGAAAAGGGAGCCGAAGGCAGCGCGCATCATTCAATGGTCAAAGATTCGATGGGCCATGCCAACATGGGCATGATGGAAATGATGAAAGGAATGGGCATGGTTAAAAAGGGAGACTCCAAAGGATTTGAGCTGATGGACAGCGGACTTGAGAAGATGGATAAATCCCTTAATGAAGTTAAGGCTATGTCCGGCATGTAATCTACACTAATTGCGTAAGTACTTAAGAGGCTGTCTTCCGGTTATGGGAGGCGGCCTTTTTGTTTTTTAAAAGATTGTACTCGTACAACCTTGCGTACTTTGAAGTAATGGGATGGACCCGCCCGTACATAAACTCTTTGGCTTTTTCACAGCGGTAAGCATAAACTGCCACTAAGCTTGTACGTAACGTTCAAACTCAAACGTAAGGAACGGGTCCAATGAAAAATATTAGTACCATCGGCATTGATTTGGCAAAAAATGTTTTTCAACTTCATGGAGTAGATTCTGCGGGAAAGGTTGTTTTGAAAAAAAGGCTTACTCGGCGAAATATTCTACCATATTTCGCGAATTTAAAACCTTGTCTAATTGGCATTGAAGCTTGTTGTGGATCTCATTTTTGGGCTCGTGAATTAGAACAACTCGGACATGATGTTCATCAAATGCCACCGCAGTATGTAAAGGCCTACGTCAAGACAAACAAAAACGACGCAAATGATGCTGAAGCCGTTTGTGAAGCTGTATCTAGACCCAACATGAGATTTGTCCCGACAAAAAGCAAAGAACAACTGAGTCTTCAAGCTTTGCATCGCATAAGAGAACGGTTGGTCAGAAACAGGACAAGTTTATGCAACCAGATCAGAGGACTTCTGCTGGAATCTGGAATTTCTGTTTCTCAAGGCATATCCAAAATACGCAATATGCTACCGATTCTTTTTGAAGACTTGTCTAACCAGTTAACAATAATTGAAAGAAATTATCTTTCTGACCTTTACACTGAGTTAGTCGATTTGGATGGCAAAATTATCAACATTGAAAAACAACTTCAGAATTTATCCAGACTGTCTACTGAATGCCAAAAATTACAGAACATTCCAGGCATTGGTCTATTGACAGCAACAGCTTTAGTTTCTGCTATCGGCGATGTGCATACTTTCAAAAATGGAAGACAGTTTGCCGCATGGATCGGTTTAACACCACGCCAACATTCTTCTGGAGGAAAAGATAGATTGATGGGTATCAGTAAACGAGGCAACAGCTATCTTAGAAAATTACTAATTCATGGGGCCAGAAGCGTTGTTTATCGATGTAGGAATAAGGATGATCAGCGCAGTAAATGGCTTGCAGCGGTTGAGAATAGGCGAGGAACAATGAAAGCAACTGTAGCTCAAGCAAATAAAACCGCACGTATTATCTAGGCTGTGCTAAAGAAAAATGAAGTATATTGTCAGGTTGCATAGTTTACTAAGAATTCTCCTAAAAGATGCACAAGAAATATTTGAGGGCAAACAGGTCAGACCGGCTTTTGAAAAACCTGATATAGGGCAAGGCCTACATGGCCGATGAAGTGATAAGGATCGAAAGCGCGGATTCCCATCAAGGCCAGAGCAGAAAAATGCTTATAAATAGGCCGGATATATGACTGCATCTGACTTTTGATTTGTCTAAAAGTATTACTTGCCATCTGGGCGGGTCCATATATGCTCTATAGATGACGGACAGTCTCCGAGAGGTTAAGGTCAGCTCATGGAGACGCACTCATGAGTAACCGAAAGTATTCAGATGAATTTAAGAAGTCTGCCGCTAAGCTTGTTACTGAGCTTGGCTATTCATATAACGAAGCTGCGGAACAGCTTGGATGTAGCTCCTGGTCAATTCGACAATGGGCTAAAAAATATGGCAAAATTAAAGATGTTCCACCGGGATTCGAGCATATTTCTGCAGCGGATGAGATGAAAAAGATTCGTGAAGAAAACGCCAGACTTCGCATGGAGAATGAAATCTTAAAAAAGGCAGCGGCGTACTTTGCCAAGGAGTCCCTATAAAGTACGCTTGGATCTCAAAACAAGAGGGGCTCTATCCAGTCATTTTGTTGTGCCGAGTTTTGTCCGTTAGTAGAAGTGGTTACTATGACTGGCAAAAAAGGCTGCCAAGTGAGCAGCAGAAACGGCGGGAAACGATTCGCCAAGCTGCCAGCGATTCTTACCAAGGTAGTGGCGGAGTTTATGGATACCGAAAAGTACATGAGGACGTAATCGAAGCAGTCGGTTTCTATTGCTGCCCGGAAACCGTAAGGCGCGTCCTCGCTGCTGAAGGGATGAAGTCTCAAACAGTGCGCAAACATCGTTACCCGAAAACGAAACGGGATGATTCTTTTGCACCGAACCTGTTGTCGCGGGACTTCACAGCCAGTGCTCCAAATCAGAAATGGGTATCGGACATTACGTACATCCCCACAGGTGAGGGGTGGTTATATCTGGCAATCGTGCAGGATATCTTTTCGAGAAAGATAGTCGACTGGTCCATGTCCAACCGAGTTGACGCAGACCTGGCGTGTAACGCACTGGACATGGCAATCAACAACCGCAGTCCTACGGGAGAGGTGCTATTTCACTCAGACCGAGGGAGTCAGTATACCAGTTCCTCCTTTTCATCGGCTCTTCACAGGCACGGCTGTGTAACCAGTATGAGTCGTCGAGGAAACTGTTGGGACAATGCTGTAGCAGAGAACTTTTTTAGCAAGCTGAAGAGAGAGCGGGTAAACCGCACAATCTATAAAACTCGGGAACAGGCAAGGCAGGATATCTTCATCTACCTTGAAATTTTCTACAATAGGAAGCGCAGACATGCCGGGATCGGCTATGTCTCGCCCGAACGATATGAACAGGAATTTTACCGTAAACCAAAACTAGCTGCTTAACCTAAAATGGACTGTCCGTTTTTTGTGTAGCATTTCACTCACCCTAGCCAAAATAGCTTAACAGATTCACTCATGCCTTACTCTTCAGAGAATGATTTTTTTATTCCAGAAGTAAACTTTGAAAATTCATTATTTTGCGGCACTGTTGATTTTAGTGACTCAACTTTCGAAAATTCAATTATATTTGACAACTGCACATTTAAAGATAGTGCCATTTTTTTTAAAACAATATTCAAGCAAATCTGCAGCCTTATAAATTCCAAATTTGAAGCAGACATATATTTTCAAGAGGTTGAATTGTTCTCTAAAATTGACTTTTCAAACTCTAAATTTAACGACCATGCCGTATTTAATAATTCCTCTTTTCGAAGCCTTGTAGGCTTCATGCGTTGTGAATTCAATGGAGATCTTTCTCTTTCTAATTCGAAATTTGAAGACACGGTAGACTTCACTAAAAGTAATTTCAACCAAGAACTTATATCAACAGATACGCTATTTAAAACAGTCATATTCATTTTTTGTTCTTTTAAGGACCGTATCGATTTTTCTAATTGCATTTTTCAAGAAGAGAGCAGCTTTTCAAATTCGATGTTCAATAAATCAGCTACGTTTTTTGATGCAGAATTTAAAAAAGAAATAAATTTTAAGCACTGCTTATTTAGAGGAGATTCATTCTGGGCTGGAATAGTCGCCTCAAAAAAAGCAACTTTTCTAAACAGCAAATTTATGGGGTACTCATTTTGGGATGACAGTTTATTTGAAGCAGACGTTGATATGTATTCATGTTGCTTTAATGAACTAGAAATGAATAATGCAATCCTCACAAAATCAGTTAATTTCAATAATTCTACATTCTTAAAATCATCCTTCGAGAACACAAGGTTCAATGGTCCTGTATATTTCAATAATACTATTTTCATAGAAGAAACAATTTTCGACAAAGTTATATTTAACGACTATATCAATTTCGAAAATTGCGATTTTTGCTCAGAAACATATTTCTTACAATCATTATTCGATAACTGGGTGTATTTTAGGGATTCTATTTTCTACAAGAAAACATCATTCGCGGGATCGATATGTAAAGAAAAAATATTAATTGAAAGATCAGATATTGAACACTTATCCCTTGCAAACACCAACATAGATCATTTTGATTTTATTGATTGCAAATGGGGCAAAACTAAATACGCCCCTATCTATGATGACACATATCAAAACATTGTTGGCATCAATGACGCAACACTAGAAACTATATATCGTCGTTTGAAAGTTAAAGCACGAGATAGAGCAGACGAAATGCAGACATCACACTGGCATTTTAGAGAAAAAGAAATGCAGAAAAAACAGTTTAATTTAGCACTTAGATGTATTAGTTCCGACTTGATCTGACATTTCCTCTTGAAACAGAAGAGGTTCTCCTTTTTGATGGAATTGCTGAATCACCATCAAAACAGGGCACCATGCCCAAGGAGAACCACATGTCCAGTTTCAATCAAAACATCATAAAACACAAGATAGGTCTGCTGAATCTAGCGGAAGAACTCGGTAATGTTTCCAGAGCTTGCAAGCTGATGGGCTTTTCTCGGGATACCTTTTATCGGTATCATTCAGCCAAGGAAGAAGGCGGAGTCGAAGCACTTTTTGATAAGTCTCGTCGTAAACCGAACCTGAAGAATCGGGTAGATCAGGCAATCGAAGACGCTGTTGTGGTTTACGCAACGGACTTCCCTGCTCATGGACAAACAAGAACCAGTAATGAGTTAAGAAAGTTGGGCGTTTTTGTTTCGCCTTCAGGTGTTAGGTCCATTTGGCTCCGGCACAATCTCCATAATTTCAAGCTTCGGTTGACTGCGCTGGAGAAGATTTCAGCAGAGCAAGGAGTCGTACTCACCGAGGCGCAGGTTCAGGCCCTTGAGAAGAAAAAGGATGATGATCTGGCCTGCGGTGAAATCGAAACAGCACACCCTGGCTATCTGGGTAGTCAGGACACTTTCTATGTCGGCACAATCAAAGGAGTTGGGCGGATCTACCAGCAGACTTTTGTGGACACCTATTCCAAGTGGGCAGCCGCAAAGCTCTACACAACCAAAACACCGATCACTGCAGCCGATATGCTCAACGACAAGGTTCTTCCTTTCTTCGCAGAGCAGGAAATGGGCATTCTACGCATGCTGACCGACAGAGGAACTGAGTATTGCGGATGCGTTGAGAAACACGATTACGAGCTCTTTCTTGGCATTTGCGGCATCGAGCACACAAAGACTAAAGCACGTCATCCGCAAACAAACGGGATTTGCGAACGCTTCCACAAAACGATTCTGGATGAATTCTACAGGGTCACATTCAGACGTAAGATCTATACTTCACTAGAAGAATTGCAGACAGATCTTGATATCTGGATTGATGAATACAACACGCAACGATCTCATCAGGGAAAAATGTGTTGCGGCCGAACACCACTGGCAACTATGCTGGATGGGAAAGCACTCTGGAACGACAAGGTCCAAAGTTTAAACTAAACTGACAATTTCGGTCCCATCAAAAAGGCGGACTGTCAGATCAAGTATGAACCACTACAACTTAGAAACTCAACAGCTGGTAACATTGCTACAATAGCAACTCTTGCGATATTTATAATCACCCTAATATCATCAACAGCTCCATATACCATGATTGGCCTATCCAGTTTAATAGCTATTTTTCTTACACACAAGCTATTAGCAGCAGGTAAAGTAGCAAGAAAAAAAGCAGAAAGAAACATACTTAAAATAGAATGGTTCACAGCATTATATTTAAACATATATTATTATATTAGTGGATACGGCGAAAGACCACTGAGAGCTTTTTCAATATTACTATCATTAATTGTTTGCCCGTACTTACTTTCCCAAGCAATAAAAGTAAGCGAACCGTGCATGAATTTTAATTGGGAAAACTACATTCCTCTCCTGCATCCACTTAAAGACAGTCAACCTTGTGAAGCAGTGTGGCAACTCTTTATAACCCTCCAAGCAGCCCTCTTCGTCTTCGCTCTACGCAACAAACTACGCAGGTAGTTACGATGTTCACCTGACATGGAGACTTATTCCAAAGAACATGTCAGGTGAACACCTAAAGGACCAAATAACTATCGAGACAACTTAAGTCGCACACTCCTCCTCACCCCCCGCACAACCGTCCCAATTCCCTCAAAACACCCTCCAATTCGCTCTGCAAGTCCCGGCAGCCCCGAACCTCCTTTTCCAGCTCCGAGATCCTGCACCCCTGCTCGGCGATTTTCTGATCCTGCTCTTTCAAGCGTCGGTCCTGCTCCTTCTCCATTCCGGCTAGGGCCTCCGATAAGCTCTTCGATAACTCGTTCATGACTTACCTCTTTAGCAAAACGGCTGGCAGGCCGTTGTTTGTCTGCGCGATTTCCAGCTTCAATCCCTTGGGAAATACCAGATATTTCTGCTGCCCGTTCTGATGCATGGTTATGCCCCAATCCTTGAGTGCGGCCTCCTGCTTTTTCAGGTTGTCGACTCTGCTCGTAAGCTGGATCAGCTTTTCGTTCTGGCTTTGAATCCTCCAACCGAAGTATGCGGTTATGCAGACTGACATTATGACCAGAAACAGTGCGGACATGAGATTCGCTAACATGTTTTGTTTCCAATAGCTGGCCGAAATTCCGGCCTGTTTCATCCTGAGATTCTGGATGTGGGCGTCCATATCTGCTGTGATGGAATTCAGCTCGTTTTCGGCATATTTCAGCAAGTTCCCGCTCAAGTCTTTCAATGCGCTGCCGACGACCTGCTCCACTTCCTGAGACTGTGCGTGCATCCGCTCTCTCAATTTCCCGGTCAGATCTCCAAGATGATTCATATATTCCTCCCTTCAGTCGGACTCGTTTTTTATCTGCTGGCAACTCCAAGGTAATGTAATCCTTACCCCGCCGGACCACGGAAAGCCCCACGTCCTCCAAGGCCTTGACCAGATCCGAACGATCCTTGTGCAGGCCCCCGGCAATGCCTTGAGCGAGATAGTCCGTTACGGTTTTCCTAAAGTCGTGCAGTTGCTTTCCTTTAGGTGAATGAATGTCTTTGCCCGGTTGCAATAGCCGGGACCGTTTCAGTTCATCCGGTCTTGCCCACTCCATGCGTTCATTCCAGAGGTCACGCCAGACGTCATATTGCTTCTGCCAGTTCGGCGGACAGGGATTCATGGCCCTGTCGCTCCGCAATTCAGTACGCGCAATTATGAAATGCATTTCATGATGACCGGCATGGCTGTGCCTTACCCACAGGATTGAATATTGATCCGGCTCCATTCCTGAGAAGGCCACCCTCTCAAAATCATCCATGACCTCTTTTTCGAGTTGTGGTGAAACCTTGTCCTGCGGAGCCCATGAGAGAACCCCTGACGTAAATTTCCATTTACGGGAAGTTGAACCGATTACCCGTTGCACGGTTTCAGGATCTCCACGCAGCACGACTGGCGGAGATTCTTTGCGCCCGTCACGACGGGGGTCAATCACATAGCCGATGGCCTTAGCTCCATTTCCCCGACCATGAGGGAACACCTTCATATACATTTCAGCTCCCTCTCAATTGCGACCAATTCGGCAAGTATGAGGACGGAATCGGCATTACTTTTATATGTATTTGCCCAGCGGGCGAGCTGGTTGATGTTGTTCCCGATCCGGGCAAGGTGAAGCATCTTCTCCCTTTCACGTCTGCTTTTACGAACCCGCCTTTTACCCAAGAGCAGCCGAATAAAGTCCCCATTGGTCATTCCGTTGGCTGCTGCTTCTTCAGTAACGCTCTTTTTCTCCTCCGGTGTAACCCGGACATTCAACCATTCAGTACGGGCCGAACTCATACGACCTCCATTTCACTGGCGTAAACGGAGGGTTCGAAGGGAGGCTTGCCTCCCTCGCCAGCCCCCACGGGGACATCTGTCGCGTAGCGGACAGTGTCACAGTGGGTAGGCTGGCTAGAATCATCTTTTGGAGTCAGTCCACGCACATGAACTGCCGGATGAACCCGATAGCAGGGCCCAGACGGACGGCCCGGACCGTAAGACAGAACCGGAACAGCGACGAGGTATCCATACTCCTCAAGCATGGTTATGCCCTGCTCAATCTGTTTCTTTTTCGGGAACCGGCCACGAATCGCACGCTGACATTCACGGACCGAGAAGGACTCAATCCTCCTATCGGCAATCCATTTCAGCGCAGCCTGAGCGCAGGAAGTCAACTCATCGCACCCCATATCATGAAATGCATACCGGGCATGATGAACGAGCTTCTTTCCAAGCTCAGTAGCTGCCATCATGATGGATGCCTCCACCTTTGACTCAATCTGATGCGCGGAAGCCAGATGCAGCAGACCGGCCAATCGGGCAACCTGCCCCGGAACCTTCCCCGCCCAGTCGGTCATATTCTCCAGGCTGTTACCGGGGCGCAGTTCAGCCTCTATGAGCAGAAAGAAGTTTTTCCACGACTCATATGCCCCGGCACTAAGCAGCAGGGACTGACTCTTTGCATTCATTTCGGAATTGCTTTTAAGGGAAAGCAGGTGTTCAACCCGCTCAAGGAAAGCACGTTCCACCCGCAATGAAACTTGCGGAGGCTCCGCGACCCGGAAACCAAGCCTGCTTTGTCCAAAAAAGTAGAGGAAGCGCGCCAGAAAACCGCGCCCACGGAACTCAGGATTACCAGCCATTGCACGCAGTACATCCGGCTGGGTGGTAACGCAGATAGTCAGCAGCGGATGTTTCAGGCCGATATACTGCCCGTGTTTACGATCCACTCGGCACGGCTCACCACTGAACGCCTTCAGTATCAGATCGAGGTTGGGCATACGACTGTAACGCCCTGCAAAGGTATCAAAGAGGCCACCCTCTGCTTCTATGATGGACATGCATTCATTCTGCTGCTCCATGAGCATAGCCAGACATTCGGGGGTAATGTCGTCAGCAAGCAGACGCGGGACAGTGATCAGCTCCGGCATTTCATCTTCGAGTTCCCGGATTTCTCTAATGATGGAATCCCGACTCTGAGAGTTCTTTGCTTTTGCCGCCAAGTTGCGCCGGTGCTCGATGGCCCGTTCAAGGGTCAACCGTTTTGAACGCGCTTCCTGAGCCAGAGGTCCAACGAGCTGTTCCTGCTCATTTTCCCAGTTGCTCAGAGGTTTGCGTGCGGCATGCGTCACCGCACTTTTTCGCTCTCCGGGTGGAAGCGGAGAAAGCAGGTGAAATGCTACACAAAAAACGGACAGTCCATTTTAGGTTAAGCAGCTAGTTTTGGTTTACGGTAAAATTCCTGTTCATATCGTTCGGGCGAGACATAGCCGATCCCGGCATGTCTGCGCTTCCTATTGTAGAAAATTTCAAGGTAGATGAAGATATCCTGCCTTGCCTGTTCCCGAGTTTTATAGATTGTGCGGTTTACCCGCTCTCTCTTCAGCTTGCTAAAAAAGTTCTCTGCTACAGCATTGTCCCAACAGTTTCCTCGACGACTCATACTGGTTACACAGCCGTGCCTGTGAAGAGCCGATGAAAAGGAGGAACTGGTATACTGACTCCCTCGGTCTGAGTGAAATAGCACCTCTCCCGTAGGACTGCGGTTGTTGATTGCCATGTCCAGTGCGTTACACGCCAGGTCTGCGTCAACTCGGTTGGACATGGACCAGTCGACTATCTTTCTCGAAAAGATATCCTGCACGATTGCCAGATATAACCACCCCTCACCTGTGGGGATGTACGTAATGTCCGATACCCATTTCTGATTTGGAGCACTGGCTGTGAAGTCCCGCGACAACAGGTTCGGTGCAAAAGAATCATCCCGTTTCGTTTTCGGGTAACGATGTTTGCGCACTGTTTGAGACTTCATCCCTTCAGCAGCGAGGACGCGCCTTACGGTTTCCGGGCAGCAATAGAAACCGACTGCTTCGATTACGTCCTCATGTACTTTTCGGTATCCATAAACTCCGCCACTACCTTGGTAAGAATCGCTGGCAGCTTGGCGAATCGTTTCCCGCCGTTTCTGCTGCTCACTTGGCAGCCTTTTTTGCCAGTCATAGTAACCACTTCTACTAACGGACAAAACTCGGCACAACAAAATGACTGGATAGAGCCCCTCTTGTTTTGAGATCCAAGCGTACTTTATAGGGACTCCTTGGCAAAGTACGCCGCTGCCTTTTTTAAGATTTCATTCTCCATGCGAAGTCTGGCGTTTTCTTCACGAATCTTTTTCATCTCATCCGCTGCAGAAATATGCTCGAATCCCGGTGGAACATCTTTAATTTTGCCATATTTTTTAGCCCATTGTCGAATTGACCAGGAGCTACATCCAAGCTGTTCCGCAGCTTCGTTATATGAATAGCCAAGCTCAGTAACAAGCTTAGCGGCAGACTTCTTAAATTCATCTGAATACTTTCGGTTACTCATGAGTGCGTCTCCATGAGCTGACCTTAACCTCTCGGAGACTGTCCGTCATCTATAGAGCATATATGGACCCGCCCAGATGGCAAGTAATACTTTTAGACAAATCAAAAGTCAGATGCAGTCATATATCCGGCCTATTTATAAGCATTTTTCTGCTCTGAGAAGTGGGTCCACAAAACTGGACCACGTTTTAAGGTGGACATATAAGAGCCCAAGGAGGCTGTTTCATGTCCAAGAAGAAAAGAACCTTTTCCGCAGAGTTCAAAGCTCGTGTAGCACTTGACGCTTTGTCTGGTGAATATACCCTTACCGAATTGTCCACCAAGTATGGCGTTCATGCCAACCAGATTTCGAAATGGAAGAAGCAGGCCAAGGAAGGGCTTGTCGACATGTTTTCCGGCAAAAAAAATACAGTCCAACAAGATAATGCTGAACAGATAAAGGAATTGCACGCCAAAATCGGGCAATTGACGGTCGAAAAAGATTTTTTGCAGCAAGCCTTCGTAAAAATTTGAGCACAGAACGAAGGCGTGAAGTCGTCGACAAAGGGCATCCGTGTCTCAGCATTCGGCGACAGTGCAACATTCTTGGTTTGCAACGCTCAACATATTACTACCAGCCCATCGGAGAATCCGAATATAACCTGTCACTGATGAAACGGATTGACGAGTTGTTTATGGACTATCCATTTCTTGGGACTCGGCAGATGCGCAATATGCTTCGAGATGAAGGACATCAAGTCGGAAGAGGCCGGGTAAAAAGACTTATGCGCCGGATGGGATTAATGGCTGTTTTTCAGAAGCCCAGAACCAGTCAGAAACATCCTGAGCACAAGATTTATCCGTACTTGCTGCGTAATTTAGAAATTTCCAGACCAAATCATGTTTGGTGCTCTGATATAACCTATATTCCGATGAAAAAAGGCTTCCTGTATCTTGTTGCAATCATGGATTGGCATAGCCGGTCTGTTTTGTCTTGGCGAATATCCAACACCATGGATGCGGATTTCTGCGTCGCCGCTCTTGAGGATGCAATGAACAGATACGGTGTCCCCGAAATCTTCAACACTGATCAAGGGAGTCAGTTTACCAGCTACGAATTCACTAAAACACTGCGAGATACAGGAGTCCAAATCTCCATGGATGGCCGTGGACGCTGGATGGATAACGTGATGATCGAACGCTTATGGCGTTCAGTAAAATATGAATGCGTCTATCTACGTGAATTCTTGTCTGGAAGCGAGTTGCGACAATCTTTGGCAAGGTGGTTTGACTTCTACAACAACCATCGTCCGCATTTTGCTTTTGACGGCAAGAAGCCAATGGAGATATATCAAAAGGGCAACGCCCCAGATGGAGTACCCCATCTGGACACTCGCAAGGCGGCATAACTTGTTAAACTGTCCACCTTAAAAACGCCGCTGAGTGGTCCAGTTAAATAGATCCACTTCTCTGGCCTTGATGGGAATCCGCGCTTTCGATCCTTATCACTTCATCGGCCATGTAGGCCTTGCCCTATATCAGGTTTTTCAAAAGCCGGTCTGACCTGTTTGCCCTCAAATATTTCTTGTGCATCTTTTAGGAGAATTCTTAGTAAACTATGCAACCTGACAATATACTTCATTTTTCTTTAGCACAGCCTAGATAATACGTGCGGTTTTATTTGCTTGAGCTACAGTTGCTTTCATTGTTCCTCGCCTATTCTCAACCGCTGCAAGCCATTTACTGCGCTGATCATCCTTATTCCTACATCGATAAACAACGCTTCTGGCCCCATGAATTAGTAATTTTCTAAGATAGCTGTTGCCTCGTTTACTGATACCCATCAATCTATCTTTTCCTCCAGAAGAATGTTGGCGTGGTGTTAAACCGATCCATGCGGCAAACTGTCTTCCATTTTTGAAAGTATGCACATCGCCGATAGCAGAAACTAAAGCTGTTGCTGTCAATAGACCAATGCCTGGAATGTTCTGTAATTTTTGGCATTCAGTAGACAGTCTGGATAAATTCTGAAGTTGTTTTTCAATGTTGATAATTTTGCCATCCAAATCGACTAACTCAGTGTAAAGGTCAGAAAGATAATTTCTTTCAATTATTGTTAACTGGTTAGACAAGTCTTCAAAAAGAATCGGTAGCATATTGCGTATTTTGGATATGCCTTGAGAAACAGAAATTCCAGATTCCAGCAGAAGTCCTCTGATCTGGTTGCATAAACTTGTCCTGTTTCTGACCAACCGTTCTCTTATGCGATGCAAAGCTTGAAGACTCAGTTGTTCTTTGCTTTTTGTCGGGACAAATCTCATGTTGGGTCTAGATACAGCTTCACAAACGGCTTCAGCATCATTTGCGTCGTTTTTGTTTGTCTTGACGTAGGCCTTTACATACTGCGGTGGCATTTGATGAACATCATGTCCGAGTTGTTCTAATTCACGAGCCCAAAAATGAGATCCACAACAAGCTTCAATGCCAATTAGACAAGGTTTTAAATTCGCGAAATATGGTAGAATATTTCGCCGAGTAAGCCTTTTTTTCAAAACAACCTTTCCCGCAGAATCTACTCCATGAAGTTGAAAAACATTTTTTGCCAAATCAATGCCGATGGTACTAATATTTTTCATTGGACCCGTTCCTTACGTTTGAGTTTGAACGTTACGTACAAGCTTAGTGGCAGTTTATGCTTACCGCTGTGAAAAAGCCAAAGAGTTTATGTACGGGCGGGTCCATCCCATTACTTCAAGGTATAGATTCAAGGACTCGTGATAGCCGTCCTTTACCTGTATCTGGAACCTACGCTGCGCTACGGTTGATAGGACTCCAAAGAGATTGCAGAGAACCATCTCATACGGAACCTGCAAAGACTCGCTGAGTTCATGGCTGTAGTCGGCCAGAATTGAAGGAAGTGAGATTGAGGCAAGCGAGGGCGGGTCCTTGGGCCCCAATGGAACAGGGGCCTTGTTCCCGAACAGAGAGAGAATGTCGTGACCGGACTCGTTCATCTGTGCCTCGACAAGTCAGCCAGTTCTTCAAGAGGAATGACCTTGCAGGATTCCACATAAGCGTCCAGATCCTTTGGATCGTAGCCGACACGCCTACCGATTTTAATGTAACGCGGCCCTTTTCCAAGACAACGCCATACTTCAAGAGTTCCGGGGCTGAGTCCCAATCTTTCAGCAGCTTCTTTCGTGCTTAATAGTCCTTGCATCGTTTTCTCCTTGTTGGTTGGAGGTATTTTTTGTTCGATGCAAGACAATCACGTTTAATCGGCCAGTAAAACCATATGAAAGGGTGGAACTTCTGTGCCGCCCCCTTCAAGTTCTGTCGTGGGCTTACAGAACTTGGAGGCAAAAACATGCTATATTTTAGTCCATTAGCAAAATAGGCCTTGCTTAGAAGACCGAAGCAAAAAACTTCAAACTTTTCTGACAGAACAGGGGAGAGTAAAATATATTCAAGCCATTCTAAAACGGATGTGTAAAAGAAAAACAATTGGAGAACGCGGGACAAAATGGACAAAATGGACAAATCCTCAGTTTTGTCCATTTTGTCCATTTTGTCCCTAGGTTTTTATTTTGAACTATTACCTTCGATCCGAAATTCGATTGGAAGGTTTTCACGAAACTCCTCTATAACCGTATTTGCTGGACGGCACAGCTTCAAATTTTGGATGTAATCATTATTTACAACCTTATCTGCAATTGCTTTAAATTCTTTGTGTGAAAATTCTTTTTTGGGAGATGGATCTTGCACCATTTCAAGCATCATATTAGCAAAGAAATATATTTCCTTACGAGCCGCATCTAACTTCTTATCAGACTTGGCAACACGAGCCTTCTGAGTGCGATATTTAGCAAGTCTTACTTTCATCTTCTTGATTTCTGAATTTTCCATCGCAGCAATACGTATATTTTCAGCTGAGAACCTAGAATACCTCTTTTCCACCCTCTCAACCTCATCAAGATCGAAGAAGCACCTTTCATCAAACAGCCTGATTGCTCTTACCTTCCTGCTAAAAAATGAAGAATGGAAAAATAATATTTTTTCAAACTTTGCCAAGTTATTCTCAAACAACAAATATACATTCAATCTTGTTTCGAGCACGGCATTAATAAAATCTGCACCGGACTCTCTGTCCCATCGTTGCCTCAGAGTTGCGGCAGAAATTCTTCTCTTTACTTCTTTTTTATGAAACAAGCTCATGTTCTCTATTATGAATGAAATCGCAAAGTAAAAAACATAAGTCGTCACGCCAAAAACAAAGGCCAGAACAAACATATAGGTCAAAATCGAACCGTCTGGATCTCTAGGGGCATATTTCGAAATGAGTGCAGGACCAAACATGCTGAAAAACAATACAGCCACCTTTATCAGACGATCCTGAAGAGGCATTTCCTGAAACAGAGGCTGAATAAGGTTCTCACGTTCTGGGCTTTCGCCCTTAGGTTGTGTTTTTCCATTTTCAGAACCACTCAGATCTGAAAGAACTTCAACAGACTTATCTTCTTGTGTTTCTTTCATTCTCAAACTCCATGCTATTCAAAGATTTTTATCCTCCCTTAACCGAGCTATATTTTTTTTACAAATCGCTTATTGATTAACTGAACTCTCCCCACACGTCGGCATGGGGAGCAAAAAAAGGTAAAATTTGAGCTTAATCAAACTTTTTTCACTTTTTTTGATTTTATGGGGAAGAGTATGGGGAGAGCAATTTTAGGCATGAAAAAAGGGTCTTTCGCTTGCTGCGAAAAACCCTTTAATTTCAAGTGGTACCGGGAGCGAGACTCGAACTCGCAAGGCGTTGCCGCCGGCGGATTTTGAGTCCGCTGCGTCTACCAATTCCGCCATCCCGGCATATGTGAGGGATTGTTAATATTAGATACCGAGTCTTGTGTCAAGGCTATTTGGGACCCGTAAAAACATTTGCAGCGCCTTTATAGTTCAATAATCTTTTATTACATAAAGATTCCTTAACGTCTTGCCATGCCCCTATTGTAAAGGACTGCACTCAGTGATACTCATAACCGCCTATCCACAATCTATCCAATCAGAGAGTTCTCCCATGATACCTACCGGATCACTTGTAAACGGAGCAGCCATCATCGGCGGTTCCATCATCGGTATTCTGCTGCACAGCCGCTTTCCCGAGCGCATCAGGGAAATAATCTTTCAGTCCCTCGGCCTTGGCGTAATCCTTATCGGAATACAGATGTCCCTGAAAGTTCAGGACATCCTGATCTTAATTTTCAGTCTGCTCATCGGCGGTGTCATCGGAGAACTTCTGCGCCTCGACACCATATTTGAGAAACTTGCCGGCAAACTGAAGAAAGCAGTGGGGTCCAAGGATACCGGATTCGTGGACGGCATGATCACCGCATCGCTGATATTCTGCATCGGCGCCATGGCAATCATCGGTTCTTTTGAGGAAGGCATCAAGGGCGATGCTACCGTACTCTACACCAAATCAATTCTGGACGGATTTGCCGCCATTGCGCTGGCATCTTCCTACGGACTGGGCGTGTTGTTCTCCTTCATCCCGGTGGTCATCTATCAAGGCTCACTGACCATTTTTGCCAGTGTATTTCAGGAATGGTTCTCACCGCTCATAATAGCCCAGCTTACCGCCACTGGCGGCCTGCTCATCATCGGCATAAGCCTGACACTGCTGGACATTAAACGCATTAATCTGGCCAATCTCCTTCCGTCACTTGGTGTGGTCATCATTCTTACAGCTTTCCTGAACTGACGTAATTTGTATTTGTCAAAAGGATTTCACCTTTTACTCATTGAATAATCCATGTGGATGGGTTTAAATGTTCCCATGAAAATCCGCTGGAAAATACTTATTATACTGCTGACCTTCTCCCTTGTGCCCCTGTTCGTGCTGAAAACCCACGGACTGAATTCGCTCAAGACCCTGGGGTCAGACCTGCAGGCCCAGACCAGAATGACTCTGCTGGAAAGGGCTACGGAGAGCCTGTCACGGCAGGCCAAAGGCACTGCCGCCATGATCAACCTTGAAGACCGCCTCTACCGCACAACCCTTAAGAGCGTGCAGGGTGAAGCTGAAATCAGATTGACGGACGACGACGTGGCTCCAATGCAGAGCAAGCCCTATATAACCACCCCGGACGGAAGCGAAGACCCCCCTGCCCTGATAAACAACCCGGCTTACAAAAAAAGAGCCCTGATGGGCAAAGGGATGAACCGCAAGGAGCAGCACACCATGGCTGCAATCCAGCGCGGTGATTTAATTGACCTGCCGATTTCGCTTGATCACGTTTCATTCTGGCTTCCCATGGGGCTTTCCAGGAAACAGGCAGCACAGGGGATATCCAGACTTGCTCCCCTGCTGCATGCATTTCAGGCCTGCTGGTCCACCCTGGGAGATCTGGTTCTCTGGCAGGAAGTGATACTTGAGAACGGACTTGTGGTTACATACCCGGCTCATGACTCTTTTCCCAGAAAATACGATGCCCGGACCCATCCATGGTATACGGAGCTGAAAAAAAGTATGGAGGCTGGCTGGGCCCTGCCTTTCCCGGATGCTGCAACAAGAACCCTGTGCTACCGTCTATCCGCCCCGCTGACAGATCATGACGGTAAATTTATTGGAGCAGCATCTCTGGTCATCCCTGTCGGAGCGGCTCTCAACAGCTCTCTGATAGTTGGAAACAATGGCCGGACCGAAACCATGATGGTATCCTCCCGCCTTGATGAAAAAGAACATCGCAACTCCCTGCTTGTGGTCGGTAAGGTCGGCGATGACCCTCTGCAGGACACCGTCCACACAATGCCTGGAAGATTCTGGCTGGCCCCGCCGGAACCGGAATGGCTGACCGAGGACACCCCTGAATTCGAAACCCTGATAGAAGATGTAAGCAAGGGGGACTCAGGAGTTCTCCAGATGAACTTCAAGGGCATTCCGTGTCTCTGGACATACAGCCCCATAAACAAGTCCCTGTCTCTGCTGCTCATCACCCCGGTCCGCGACTTTACGGCCGAAGCGGATGAAGCCGAGCAGTATGTTCGCGAAAGTATTGCCAACCAGTACGAGGGGACTTCGTGGATTGCAATTTTTGTCATCGCAGCCATAGCGCTGGTGGCCTATTTCGCGTCCAAAAGCTTTTCGCGCCCCATCAGCAAGTTGTCCGAAGCAGTTATCAAGGTCGGAAACGGGGACTGGGATGTCCGGGCGGACTTTCACTCGAAAGATGAGCTGGGTGAACTTGCCGCCAACTTCAACAACATGGTTCCCCAGCTAAGGGAACACTCGGCAACCCAGCAGGCTCTGTCCCTTGCAGATGAAGCCCAGCAGTCACTGTTTCCGCAGGGCCCGCCGGTAGTGGACGGGGCCGACATCGGAGCGCGCTGTGTATTCTCCGAAAAAACAGGCGGAGATTATTATGACTTTCTTGGCTGCAGGACCTGCGGGCCCAAAACTTTTGCCGCTTCCATCGGAGATGTTTCAGGGCACGGAATAAGTGCGGCCCTGCTCATGACCAGTGCCCGGGCTTATATCAGGGCACTGACAGGACAGGGAATCGCGCTGGTTGATATTATCAGCCGGGTAAACAGGCTGATCACAAAGGACTGCTCCAAAACGGGGCATTTCATGACCGCCTTTACCTTTATCTGCAGCATAGAAGAAAAAAAAATAAACTGGATCAGAGCCGGACATGACCCGGCACTGTTGTATACCCCGGCAGAAGATACTTTCGAAGAACTGCTGGGAGGTGGGATGGCTCTTGGGGTTGATGAGAATTTCCTGTACATGGAAAATGTCACCACGATAAAGTCAGGACAGATCCTGATCCTGTATACGGACGGAATCTGGGAAGCCCACAGCCCGGCAGGGGAGATTTTCGGCAAAGACAAACTGCGCCGTATTATCTGCGAAAACTGCCACAAACCGGCCCAGGACATGGTGGACCTGCTCCTGAACGAAGTTCAGAATCATCGCAAAGGTCTGCCACTTGAAGACGACTGCACAGCCATAATTGTAAAATTCTTATGAAATATTCAGCATACGAACTTGCCACCTACGCCTTCGACCCCCTGCACGCCTTCTGGGAAAATGAAAAAACCCAGCGGGCGGTGGCCGGGGCACTGATTGCCTGTTTTATCGCGGCCCTGCTGGGCATTGAACTCGGCAGACACGGACTTCTTCCGGCAGCCATCGCAGCCAAAACACCAACGAGCCACTACGCAGCCGTCGGCATTGCCTTCACTCTGGTTCTGGTGCTGGAGGTAATAAGCCTGATCTTCGTTCTTCCGTGCTCATTTTCCAAATCAGTGGGCAAGCAGTTCGAAATCCTGTGCCTGATCCTGATGCGGAATTCATTCAAAGAGCTGGTGAATTTTCCCGAACCGATTTCGTTCACAGGAAACATGACTCCCATTTACCAGATTCTGTCAGACGGAGTGGGAGCCTTTGCCGTATTCGTTCTTCTAGGCATCTACTACCACATCCAGAAACCGGGCAGGCCGCTGAAACCGTCCTTCAAATTCAGCTACGTAGCCTCAAAGAAACTAGTGGCCCTGCTTCTGCTCGGTCTCTTCGCCGGACTTGGAGCCTATGATTTCTATCTGATCTCCAAGGGCAGGCACGCATTCGACTTTTTCAGCACCTTTTACACGGTACTGATTTTCAGCGACATCCTGCTGGTGCTAATTTCTCAACGTTATCTTCCCACTTTCCACGCGGTCTTCCGAAATTCCGGTTTTGCACTGGTAACCCTGCTCATCCGGCTGGCCCTGGCGTCTCCGCCATTTTACAATGCGGCCCTCGGCGTTGTTTCGGCAGCCTTCGCAGTGTTGCTGACGCTGGCCTACAACTCCTTCTACGGAGCTGGGCAAGGAACTAAATCTCCCCAGTTGCCACCAGAATCCTAGTTTACAAGCCGGGCAGTAAATCCGTAAAGGCTGCAACGTATCAGTGCTGGTCAGACTGCGTGCCAGAAGAAAAGGTGGGGTCAACAAAATATGTGATTCGTGCCCGGGGAGAGAGGTATTCGTAGACTTCCTTCTCAAGCTTTGCAGGGCTGAGTGAATCCGTAATATACAGGTCGGTTTCCTTCTCAAGGTCTATTATCAATGCTTCATTCTGAGGAACCTGCGGATCATAGAGAACCAGACTGGGTTGCAGCGGCTTTGCCAAATTCACAGATATTACCATGCCTAGAATTTCGTTATTCAGGACCACAATTGTTCCCGGCGGATAGATGCCCATACAATGGATGAACACAGACAGATGCTCCTTGTCGAACATCTGTGAACAGCGCGAGAACATATAGGACAGTGCCTGATAGGGCGTAAGGGACTTGGCAATGTCACGCTTATTGATAAGTTTATCGTAAAAATTAGCAACTGAAAGGACCATTGCAAGCTTGCTTATGCTGCCACCGCACAACCCCCTTGGAAAACCTTTCCCGTCAAAACGCTCATGGTGCTGATAGACCACGTCCATGGATTCCACTGGAAATTCCTGATTCCCGGACAGCAGAGCAACCCCGAAATACGGATGCTTGCGAAGGAGCAACATCTCCGGCTTGGTGAGCTTGTCCCTCTTGTAGAGCACTTTCTTTTCTATTCTGGACTTCCCGATGTCATGGAAGATGGCTCCCAAAGCCAGGTGGGCCATTTCATCATCGGTGAAGCCGAGCGAACGTCCAAGAATCAACGCCAGTACGGTTACGTTCAAGGAATGGTAGTAGATATTATCCTTCTTGTTACCCTGCATATTCAGAACATGCATTATGGCTTCCCTGTCCCGCACGAAATATCCTGAGAGCTCGTTCGAAAGCTGTATGGCTTCATCCAGGTACTGGGCGTTACCACGATTTATGGAAAGCATTATGTTTTCTATCTGATCCGCGGAAATGGTGTACTGCCTTTCCGCCCGCGCAACCGATTCCTTCTTCGCTTTGAGAATCTCTATCCGCTGCCGCTTTTCTTCATAAAATGCGTCCGGCACAGGATTCTCACCGGGAAGGGAAAACGCTGGCCTGACAGCTTCCTTCTTTGCACTCTTCAACGGGGCCACAAGACTTTTATCAGGAATGCAAACCACTTTCTTAAGCCCCAAGGCCTTAAGGGTTTCGATCTGATCATCACTCTTTATCCTGAAACTACTCGTAAGGAATGGATGACGATACCATGGCACACCTTCAACGCGAATAAAGACGCCGACCCTGAGCCGTTCAACTTCAATCCTGTACTCCTTACTTTCCTGCTCCATCATCAAACCTCTCCGGCAATTGACAAATCATCAGGGCCGTGACTTTCCCTGACTTTAATCTTTCGGGTAATATCGAGAATATTTTCACCGTTTTTATATATATAATCGATATTACTATCTGTAAGAACCTGCCCTTTTGATATAAATTTAACCTTCCTGCCTTTTACCGTGCCAAAAACATCCTCCGCGATGGTCATCCCTGCTTCCAGTCCCAGCGGATAGACTTCTCGGACATAGTAACAGGCATCCCTGCCCAGAAAGTCCACAAGACAGGTTATCACGCCCGGGTCATAGCGTTCTGGTCGCCTTTTCAGCATGGCAATGACTTCTCCCTTGGATCTGTCTCCCATACTCAAACGGTCATAATCTGAAACAACCTTCAGTATTCTTGCTCCAAGCGGAATCTCGTCCCCTGCAACCTTTCCGTCCCCGACATCCTGCAGATAATGAGCTTCCTGCAGAGAAAGAATCGTTGCCACACTCTCAAGACGCGGCACACCGGATATGAGCTTGGACGAATAGCGGGTATGTTGAACATAAACCTCATAATCATACCCCTTGAGAACAGTACCCTCTTCCACTTTTTCCAGTAAAGGTTCCGGAAGGAATACAAAACCGATCATCGACAGGACAGCTGCTATCTCGGTGCTCCACGGATCAGGGTCACCAAGCTTTCTGGACAGAGACTTGATGGTCGGCAGCATCCTCGTTGTCCGAGCATTGCGCTCCGGTTTAAGCAGAGAAGCAACGTCACTTACCAGCCGAATGACACTCCCGACGCTCTTGTCCATCATTTCCTGCCCATAATTCAGGCAGCGATGATATTCAAAGGCATCACGCAATGCCTTGCGCATCACACTGGCAGAACATGGCTTGGGCAGGAAACGGAATACCCCGCATTCATTAATGGCATTGACTGCTACATTATAGTTCTTGTTACCGCAGATAAGTATGCGGACTACCCCGGGAAACAACTCCCTGGCCTTGGCCAGAAACTCTGTTCCGCGCATTCCGGGCAACACATAATCCGCAATAACAACCTGATACGGAGTTGAGGAGACCAAAGCCTCAAGCCCCTCCTCTCCGCTTCCCGCACATGTAAGACTTGCCTTGTCACCGATAATCTTTCTGAAGACGGTATTACAAACGTTCCCACCTTCAACGAGTAAAATATTTCTCATGAGGGCTCCCCCCTGACTATGTCCCTACCCCCACCTTATTACACATAAAAAAATAAATCACCTCATCAGGGATATTAAACAGGGTGGCAGGTGAAATTATCATTGCTCCGCAAACGAATAGACAATTTATTCAGCAAGTAGGGCCACAACCAGAGCATCAAGAAACATTAGCCCGAGCAATTGAAAGCTACGCAACAAAAGCAAAGAAAGTACTCACTCGCAGAAATTGTATATAAATACACCTGCAATAGGATAATATACCATACATATTAAGGAATGCTACAAATGAAATAAGCTTGCCAGGCAACAGATATGCTGAAATTTGCAGTACAACGAACTATGGACTATAACACCTCAACAACACCAATTGTGTACAAGAGCTAACAGCCTCAGACAGGAGAATAACCAGTGAAAAGTATATGTATATTTCTGGGAGCCAACCCCGGAAATGACCCTAAATACGCCGCGGCGGCCCGAAATATGGGCAGAGAACTCGCCAGCCGCAAGATCAGAACCGTATATGGCGGCTCCAACATGGGACTGATGGGGATTCTGGCTGAAAGCGCCCTTGAAGCAGGCGGCGAAGTAGTCGGAGTCATTCCAGAAAGCCTTGTGAAAAAAGAAGTTGCACACTTCGGGCTGACCGAGCTGCATGTGACTGACTCCATGCATGAGCGCAAGGCACTCATGGCCGAGCTTTCGGACGGATTTATAGCTCTTCCGGGCGGCATTGGAACCATGGATGAAATATTTGAGATTTTCACCTGGGCCCAATTGGGATTCCATTCCAAACCCTGCGGACTGCTTAATATTGACGGATACTATGACCGCCTCATGCATTTCCTGAACGGGGTGGTAGAGGAAGGATTTCTGCGCGAGGCCCACAAGGACATGCTCATCTCCGCTGACACTCCTGCCGGGATTATTGAAGCTTTCCATGGCTATGTTGCACCGACGCTCAGCAAGTGGACAGAAAAAGGCCCTGAGCACTCCATAAAACGCCAGTAGGGACAACCCTCGACATTTGACGGAACAGTTAAGATAAAGATCACATCCGCCCTGCGGGAAAAGCAACAACTCCGCCACAGCAGAACTTAATCCTGTCTGCGCATACAGTTTAGCCCCCATCATGAAAATATGATGGGGGCTTTTTTAATCCTTCAGAAAACTGAATAAGGGCAGCGGCAGAATATATTCTCCCAAAGCACATGTAATAAGCTGGAAAAAGGGAACAAACTATAGTAACATTCCATACAAAACACATTACCGGAGATGGATAGTCATGCAGCAGTCCGATTACATCAAGCTCGAGGAGAAATACGGTGCCCACAACTACAAACCATTGGACGTAGTTATTGAACGTGGAGAAGGAGTCTGGGTCTGGGATGTTGACGGCAACAAATACATGGACTGTCTGTCGGCCTACTCCGCAGTAAATCAGGGGCACTGCCATCCACGCATAAGGCAGGCCATGATTGACCAACTGCAAAAGCTGACCCTGACCTCAAGGGCATTCAGAAACGACCAGTTGGGACTTTTCTATGAAGAATTATGCGCCCTGACCAATTCCCATAAGGTTCTGCCCATGAACAGCGGAGCTGAAGCCGTGGAAACGGCCATCAAAGCCGTGCGCAAATGGGGCTACGAAGTCAAGGGAGTTCCGGAAGACAGGGCCGAAATCATTGTCTGCGGAGACAACTTTCACGGGAGAACCATCTCCATTGTAAGCTTTTCCACTGACCTTGGGTCCCGGCGGGGATTCGGTCCATTCACCCCCGGTTTCAAGATCATTCCCTTCGGAAATGCCGGCGCCCTTGAAGCAACAATCACCCCGAATACAGTGGCCTTTCTGGTGGAACCAATTCAGGGAGAAGCAGGGGTGATCATTCCTCCGGAAGGATACCTGAAAGAAGTTCGCGAAATTTGCACTGCCAACAACATCACGCTGATACTTGATGAAATTCAGACCGGGCTGGGGAGGACTGGAAAACTGCTGGCCGAAGAGCATGAAGGAATAGAGGCGGACATTACCCTTGTGGGCAAAGCCCTTTCCGGAGGCTTTTATCCGGTTTCGGCAGTGCTCTCCAACACGGAAGTACTCGGAGTACTGCGCCCGGGAGAGCACGGATCCACTTTCGGGGGCAATCCGCTGGCCTGCGCTGTAGCAAGAGAGGCAATTAAAGTTCTCGTGGAGGAAAACCTGATCGTGAATGCTGCAGACATGGGACAAAGATTTCTTGCAGGTCTCGAACGCATAAAAAACAGCAAGATAAAGGAAGTTCGGGGGCGGGGGCTGCTTATTGCCGTAGAATTCAAACCATCAGCCGGAGGAGCAAGGAAATATTGTGAACAGCTTAAAGAGAACGGTCTGCTCTGCAAGGAAACCCACGACAACATAATAAGGTTCGCACCGCCGCTGGTAATTAATTCTGAACAGGTTGACTGGGCACTGGACAGAATCTCTGAATCATTATCCAGCTAATAAGGGAAGACTGATGATGATTTATAATGTATATGATCGTTGCTGTATGCTATCTTGCATGATCTCCATATTGTCATAGATTAAATCTGAAACATTCTGCATCAATGCTGAATGGCTCTTCTGAAACCGCAGCCAGCGACGGACAGACCTATGCATGGTAAAAAATACTTTTTACAGATCATTAGTACACTTGTACTGGCTATTTTTCTTGGAACAGTCCAGCAGGTCTGGGCATTTCAGAAAGAACTGCGTTTTCAGAGATTTTCCCTCAACGAGGGGCTTTCGCAATCCTCTCTGCTGTGCATGCTTCAGGACTCACGGGGATTCATGTGGTTCGGAACCTATGACGGCCTGAACCGCTACGACGGAAGACACATAAAGATCTACACTAACACAAAATCCCCGGACTCTCTGTCCGACAGCAATATCCGCGCCCTGTATGAAGACAGTACCGGGCTTTTATGGGTAGGCACCAAAGACGGCGGACTCAACTACTACCACCGCGCAACTGACACCTTCCGCAATTTCATTCCTGAAAAGGATAACCCTGATTCCATATCCGGCAAGAATGTGAGCTGCATCTATGAAGACTCAAAAGGACGCCTGTGGGTCGGTACGCACAGCGGTCTCAACATTTATGACCGGGCCAGCGGCAGATTCAGGAAATTCGAAAACTCCGACTCCCCTGACAGCATCAGCCACAATGAAATACGTACCATCTTCGAAGATATGGACGGACGGATATGGGTCGGAACTGCAGCCGGACTTAACCTGTTCATGGAGAAAGATGGCTCTTTCAAACGGTACAATAACAACCCCAAGAGCGACACAACTATCTGTGACGACACCATTCTCTGCTTCTTCCAGAAGAACAAAGGGGAACTCTGGATAGGAACCAAAAAAGGCATCTCGATCCACAACCCGGAAACAGACAGCTTTAAAACGTTGTTCCGTTCGCTTGAAATAAACGACATCTATGAGGACGGATCAGGGAACCTCTGGCTGGGCACACTTGAAGGGCTCGCCAGAAGATACCCGGAAACGGCAGGGCTGGCTCCCGAGGAAATGCGTTTTGCCTTTTTCAAGAACAACCAGCTTGATCCTTACAGCCTGAGTGATAACAAAGTCACCAGCATCCTCGAAGACCAGTCCGGCGTTCTGTGGGTGGGGACTTACGCAGACGGCCTGAGTATACTTACGCCCAAAATGCAGGCTTTCGGGCTGGTAAACCGCCAGCCGTGGAAGGACAACACCATACCGGGACAGGAAGTAAGCGCTCTCCTCGAGGACAGCGAAGGACTTGTCTGGATCGGAACCTACAAGAACGGACTGAGCATATATAACCCCAAAAGCGGGGAATACAGAAACTACAGCAAAAAATCTGCAGCCCCATGGAATCTCAGCGGAGACCGGATCAACTGTCTTTTTCAGGATTCACAGGGACTGGTCTGGGTGGGAACCCGCAAAAGCGGCATTTTCGTTGTGGACAAGGATAAAGGGGTCGTCGCCCGATACCGCCGGGACAAGAAAAACAAACGTTCCCTGAGTCAGGACAATGTCTGGTGGATATACGAAGGAAGCCAGGGCTACATATGGGTAGGGACCAGTAAAAAGGGCCTCAACAGACTGGACAGGAAGACCGGAGAGTTCAAACACTACACCCCGGATCCGGATATACCCGGCAGCATACAGCACAGCCGCGTCCGCAATATTTTCGAGGACAGCAACCATAATTTCTGGGTCTGCACCAATGAGGGGCTGGCCCTTATGGACCGCGAAAAAGGCACATTCAAGCACTTTAAACATGATCCTGAAAACCCCGCCTCCATTTCAAACAACCGGGTAACCCCCATTGCTGAAGCTGCTGACGGCTCCCTTTGGGTAGGAACGGACAAAGGTCTTAACAGATTTGACCCCGTCTCCGGTACTTTCACCCGCTACATGGAAAAAGACGGCCTGGCCAATGACGGCATTCAGGGACTTTGTCTGGACAGCGAGGGCAAGGTCTGGGTCTCCACATTCAAGGGAATTTCAACCCTCGACCCCGTATCCGGTAAAATTTGGAATTTCGGACTTTCCGACGGCCTGCAAGGTATTGAGTACTGGATCAACTCCTATAACAGAGGTCAGAGCGGCATGATTTATTTCGGTGGCCTGAAGGGGATGAACATGTTCGATCCCCGGGACATCAAAATCAACCCCACTCCACCCCCTGTGGTCATAACCGGACTTAATATCATGAACTCTCCGGCGCAGCTGGGCGCCAATATTTCCGAAACAAAGGAAATAACCCTGTCATGGAAAGACTCCATGTTCACCTTCGCGTTTGCAGCTCTTGATTATCAGAACCCGAGGCTGAACCAATACAAATACAGACTTGAAGGATTTCACAACGAATGGATCGATGCTTCCGCCGAGGCGACCGCAACCTTCACCAACTTCGACCATGGCCGGTATATTTTCAGGGTAATCGCATCAAACAGTGACGGAGTTTGGAACGATACCGGCACCAGCGTAAAAATAAGAATAATTCCACCATTCTGGAAAACATGGTGGTTCATAAGCCTTGCAGTACTTACTCTGACGACAGTCGTAATCATCATCGTGCAATTGCGGTTCAGGGCAATCCGCCAGAAAGGAGAAGAACTCGCCAAACTGGTTGATGAGAAAACAGCCGACCTCAACGAGGAGATTCAGGAACACAAGAAAACTGAAGAGCAGCTGGAACAGGCCATCATCCGTGCGGAAGAGGCCAACGAAGCGAAAAGCGCTTTTCTTGCAAGCATGAGCCATGAGATAAGGACTCCCTTAAACTCCATCATCGGCGTGGCAGACCTGCTCAAGAACACTCCCATGTCCGAGGAGCAGGCCGAATACGTGAATATATTCGAATCATCGGGCGAAATCCTGCTCTCGATCATAAACGACATTCTCGATTTCTCAAAAATCGAAGCCAACCACGTAACACTTGAAACCATACCGGTCGACCTGTTGCAGGAAGTTGAATCAATCATCGGCCTCCAGACAACTGCGGCGGTGATCCGCAACATTGAACTTATCTGCAGAATCAAGCCGGATGTACCTGAATTCGTACTCGGCGATCCGACAAGGCTACGCCAGATTCTGCTCAATATCCTGTCCAATGCCGTAAAATTCACTTCCTGCGGGGAAGTGGGAATTACGGTAGAGCGCAGCGTTGAACGCGGTTCCGATGACATCTCGTTCATCATATCCGACACCGGCATAGGAATTTCACCGGATAAGCTTGAGGCCATCTTCGCACCTTTTTCCCAGGCCGACAGTTCAACAACCAGAAAGTTCGGGGGCTCGGGACTGGGCCTGTCCATCAGTAAAAAACTGACCGAACTCATGGGAGGGACCATCAGTGCCACCAGCATTCCGGGAAAGGGAAGTACCTTCACGATAACCCTGCCGCTTCCTCGTGATCCGGTTTCAGTCGAACAGCAACAACCTGACCTTGGATATGCCAGAATACTTGTTGCTGCGGTCAATCAGGCAACCTTGAATTCAATCTGTGAAACGTTGAATTACTTCAAATCAGATACAGCGCCATGTTCAAACGTGGAATCCCTGAAGGCACTGCTGAAGCATCCGGGAGAGGCAGGATACGACCTGCTTGTTTATGATCTGAACTTTAATGGAGGATCTGGGCTTGCCCTTCTTGAATCCTTCCGCAAGGAAGGGATCAAGCTTCCCCCGGTGTTAATGCTCCAGAGAGGTGCGAGCTTTGACCTTTCCCTGCTTGACCGGGGAATTGCTGGACAGGGGCTGACCCTGCCACCTACACGCAGACAACTGCTGAGAAGCTGCATGAGCCTGCTCGGCATAAAGACTGGCAAGACCAATGGAACAGCCAAGAAGAATCTGCCGGAGCTCCCACCGCTGAAGATCATGCTTGCTGAAGACAACACCCCCAACCGGGAACTGATCAGGCATTTTATCAAGCACACTGAGACTTCCCTGATTATGGCAACCAACGGTCAGGAAGCTTTGAGGCTGGCCCAGAATGAGACGTTCGATCTTATTCTCATGGACATGGAAATGCCTGTTATGGACGGCTACGAGTTCCTGCGCAGATTCCGCGAAATGGAAGCAACCCTGCGCAGAAAGCGTACTGCTGTAATAGCACTGACAGCGCACGCCTCCTCGGATTTCAGACAGAAATGCATTGAGGCCGGAGCAGATGAGTTCCTATCCAAACCCATAAAACAGAGAACCCTGCTGCAATCCATTCTGGACCTCTACAACAGGATGAAATGATGGAAAAACTCACTCCGACTCAGACCAAACTGGTCAGGGCCATACATATGCTCAGTGCCTGCCTCTGGGGCGGAGGAGCCTTTTCCATGGTCCTGCTGCACAGCATGTTCACCCCCGTATCCGGAGAAGCGCTGTTCGGGCGCGACATATGCCTCAAGATCATTGATCAGTATGTTGTAACCGCCGGAGCCATCGGCTGTCTGGTAAGCGGACTGATCTTCGCCCTGAAAAGCAACTGGGGGTTCTTTAAATTCAAATGGCTAATCGTAAAGTGGGCCGTAAACATCGGCTTTATTGTTTTCGGTTTTCTTTTTTACATGCCCTGGCTGGAGCAGATGAGCGAACTATCCGGCAACGCAAAAGAAATGATCCTGCAGACCCCGGAATATCTGCGTAGCCAGATGCTCAATGAAATCACTGCAGCAGCTCTCTTCGGATGCCTGCTGCTGGTGGTATGGATTTCCATCTTCAAGCCGTGGGGCAGGACCTCCATAAAATTTTAGACAGAGTTCACTACAGCAAAAACTTTCACCCCATCCGTTGGACAGGGGGATGTCAAATAACAGCTTCGACCAAAAAAGGCCGTGCAACCGGAGTATTCCCGACTGCACGGCCTGAGTTCTTTTACTCAATCAGACTAGTCCATGAATTCAGCTATCTTTGCCTTCAACTGATCGGCAGTGAAAGGCTTGGTTATGAAATCATTCACCCCGGTTTTACGGGCCAGATCCTGCTGGGAGTATTCCGACTCGGTAGTAACCATGATGACAGGAACGGCTTCGAAACCATTGGTCTGGCGAAGCTTGGACACAAATTCCATACCGTCCATCACAGGCATGTTCATGTCAGAGATGATTACGTCGAAAATCTCTCCGCTTTCCACATACCCGTAAGCTTCCTGACCGTTCTCGGCAACTGTGGGCTCGTAACCTGCTCCGGTAAGAATGCTGCGATACAGGGCAAGCATGGACTTTGAATCATCAACGGCAAGAGCCCTGCGCCCGCTGCCGACCGCCCTTTCCGGCAGTCTGGCAATATCCGCCTCGGCTTCAGCACCGCCCATTTCACGAAGCTTGTCACGGAAAGCATCATGCACAACATGGTCTTTTGAGGCCGCAATGGCATTCATGAGAAAACGCCCGATCTTGCCCTCGGTGTAAAGGCCTCCGAAAATATTTACTGCCCTTGCGGTAACTATGGCCCGCAGGATTTTTCCGCCCTTGCTGCCGCCGGCACCGATCATCTCGACAAGCTTCCTGATCACCCCGGCATTGACCAGAGAATCAAGGCCGGTAACGACTGCAACAGTAATCAGCTCATCTTCATCATCAAGCCCGTCGATAAGGCTGATGACACCCTTCATGGTTCCGATTCTGCCGATGGCTTCGTATATGGCGTACTTTACGCTTGAATCATCGGAGTAGCCCTTTTCAAGAGCGTCCATAAGCACATCAAGGCCTTCCTTATCACCAATAAACCCAAGCACGTTGGCGGCAAGAATCATGTCGTCCTTACCGGCACCCGGTGCAATACCTTTTTTGATGTAGGGAACAGCCGCAGCACCAAGGGAAGTAAGAGAATCCGTTACAACCCTACGCACCGTGGGGTTGCGGTGATGCAGGTTCTCGACAATAAAGCTCAAGGACTCTTCCGTACCGATGGAAGCCAGAGCCTCAACGGCTTTCCAGGTGGTGAGGTCGCACACCTCGAAATTTCCGTCTTCGTTGTTGCGCTCCACAAAAGCCTTAAGCCCGCTGATGGAACCTTCATCCTTGAGTTCGCCGATCATTTCAATCGACATAACAGCAATCAGATCATCGCTGTTGCTCAGGTTGGCGCGGTAAAGCTCAAGTGCTTCCTCGCCGCCGATCTTGGAAAGAGATGTCAGAACCTCAAAAAGCAGATCAGCATCCGACACTCCGTCCGCCATCCTGAGCATTGCCGGGACTGCATTCTTGAACCTGAATTCCCCGCAGACCCTGATGCAAAGAATACGCAATTTCTCATCTTCTGTTTCCAAAAGCCTCACCGCACTGGCTTCATCCGCGGAAAGCACGCCGTTCAATGCGGTTACAACCATATAATCAACAGAAGTGTCATCAAGGGGATTTTTGAACAGTTCAAGCAGGTCATCAAGCTCCGCAACATCCTTCCCCGTAGCTATTTCATTCAGAATGCTGATTTTGTCCAAAAATGATTTGTCCCTGAATCCCGTTAAAATAGACATATCATAAACTCACTTTATGTATTGAAATTTAACTACTTTTCAAAGCAGAACTCAATTGTGAACTCCCCGGAATCAGTGGTGAAGGGGATCGCCATGATCGGGCTTGTGGCTATATGGGTGATCGAATGGTTGTCCCCCATGATAACCGAAGGAGTGGACCCGGAAAAAACCAGTCCCTGCTCAGCGAGGCCGGCACGAGCCTGTCCGGAAACCATGTTGACGATTTCCCCGACAGCATCCTGCACATCCTGCAGAATATCCTGTATATCGTCTCCAAGCATATTCTTGACAATAGCGATGGCACACCCCTTGGTGAAGGTTATTGATATTGTCCCATTCATATCGCCGGTTATCCCGACAATCCCTGTTACATCGCCCGTGGCCGTATTGACTTTCTTTACATACGGCTTCCCCGGTTTAGGCGTAATCATTGCCATCATGGACAGGACGTCCACAGCAGCCTTGATAAACGGTTTGGCTAACTCCACATTCATATACAGACCCTTTCTCAGTCGTTCTCCCCAACCGGGGGTTACCCTCAATTAATCCGCATTATACATCAAAATTTTTTTTGAGATAATAGCTGCAAAAACAGAAAGGTTCAAGAAACTTAATTTTATTGTCCACTTTTTTTGAATCATCTGCATATTTATAATACAATGGAAGCAACCATGCCCCAAATAAAACCGACAAAGCGCAGCATCCTTACTGCTGAGCACTGTTGCATGCACAAAGACTATGGTGTAACTACCCTGATATAAATACAAATATAGTATTGCCAAACAACCTGAAAAGGAAATGAGATGATCCAAAGCGCATTCGGACTCCTGGGCCTTATGGTCGTTGCCTGGTTGTTCAGTGAAGATAAAAAGAACGTAAGTGTCCGCAACATCCTTACCGGGATAGGTCTGCAGCTGACTATTGCCGGACTAATGCTTAAAGTTCCGGCTTTCAGCAATGCCATGCTCTATCTGAACCACGCTGTTGATGCCCTGCAGGAAGCAACCACAGCAGGAACAAGCTTTATCTTCGGCTACATAGGTGGAGGTCCGCTGCCATTCGCCGAGACCTCCCCCGGAGCAAGCTGGACTCTGGCTTTCCGAGCCCTCCCGCTTATCCTTGTGGTTAGTGCGCTATCCGCCCTGCTGTTCTACTGGCGGATAATTCCTGTTGTGGTCCGTGCCTTCTCCATAGTGCTGCAAAAAACCATGAATATAGGGGGAGCACTGGGCCTGGGGGTGGCCTCAAATATCTTCGTGGGGATGGTTGAAGCGCCTATCATCATATCCCCATACGTAAACAGAATGACCCGCAGCGAGCTGATGACGCTTATGATCAGCGGCATGGCCACTATCTCCGGAACCGTACTTGTCCTTTACGCAAGCATACTCACCCCGGTTCTGCCCGGTGCAATCGGACATATACTTACCGCATCGATAATCAGTGCCCCGGCGGCTATTCTCATTTCCAGACTGATGGTCCCTGAAAACACTGAAATATCCGAAGACGACAAGCTGAACATCAGCTACCCGGCATCCAGCTCCATGGATGCCATTGTGAGGGGAACATCGGACGGTGTCAGCCTGCTTATCAATGTAGTTGCCCTGCTGCTGGTTCTTGTCGCACTGGTAGCTCTTGCCAACCAGATACTGGGATTCCTGCCGGACGCATTCGGCGAACCGCTTACCCTGCAACGGATTCTTGGCTTCATCATGTGGCCCATTGTCTGGCTTATGGGCATCCCGGCCGGAGAAGCCTTTACCGCCTCCTCGCTCATGGGAACCAAAACTATTTTGAACGAATTTCTGGCCTACCTGCAACTGGCCGGTCTCCCTGCCGGGACCCTTTCCCCGCGTTCAACCATGATCATGACTTACGCCATGTGCGGATTTGCAAACCTTGGAAGTCTCGGCATACTTATTGGAGGTATGATCACTCTGGCGCCTTCACGCAAGGCTGAAATAGTGGAATTAGGGGCACGCTCGGTTATTGGCGGAACTCTGGCCACATGCATGACCGGAGCAATCGTAGGCATCCTTTATTAACCCGGTAAACGATATGATCAACCTGACAGGCAACCACTCCCCCGCAGTTCTGAAGGCCTTCCTGCACAAACGGCCTCCCTCCAAGAATGCGCTGCTGATACTTGCCGCGACGCTGGTCGGAACCTGTTCTGCTCTGGCGGCGGTTGCCCTGAACAAGTCGCTGGACTATCTTGCAACCCTGCGAATTACCCACTCAGATCACTGGTGGATATTCATCCTTCCGGCAGTCGGGGCTGCTGCGGCTGTATTTCTGAGCCGCAATATTCTGAACGAAACCGGAGGACACGGAGTCGGAGAAGTCATTGCGAAAGTCGGACTCAAACAGGGCATCCTGCGTCCTGTATCGATTGTAAGTTCTCTGGCCACCAGTCTTCTGACCATTGCCAGCGGAGGCTCGGCAGGACCTGAAGCCCCGGTTGTAGTCAGCGGATCTTCAATGGGATCCAATCTTTCCCGCCTGCTTAAAATGAGCGGTCAGTCCAGAATGACCCTGATCGGGTGCGGCGCGGCGGGATCGATTTCCGCAATATTCAACGCCCCGGTGACCGGAATGATCTTCGCGGTTGAAATTATCCTCGGGGAATGGACGCCATATCACCTGATCCCTATCGCCATTTCATCGGTTGTTGCTACCCAGACGTCACGGCTGCTGCAGGGTAACGTAATCCCCTTCAATCAGGATTTCCCGCCAATGAGTTTCACCGATCTGGGGATTTCAATCCTGCTGGCGCTGTTCTCCGCCCTTGTTTCGGTTGCGTTCGTGAGGTCCATCAGGCAGATCGGATCAATCAGTTCCTCCTTTTCCGTTGTTCCGTGGATTAAAGCCGGAGCAGGAGGGTTATGCGTGGGACTGATAGGGCTCGCCTTTCCTTATGCTCTAGGCGAGGGATACAACTCCATCAGGATGGCAATCCACGGGACCCTGCCCACAGGCTTTACGATTGTCGCCCTGATGCTTGTAACCAGAATAACAACAACCTCCCTGACACTGGGCAGCGGAGGACTTGGAGGGATCTTCGCCCCCTGCCTGGTCATCGGTTCCATTTTCGGAACACTGTTCTACAGAGCTGTGACAGGGGTAATTCCTCCTTCATGGCTTACCGGAGAAAGTTCCTATGCCCTGCTCGGCATGGCTGGAGTTGTAAGCGGTGTGATGCAGGCCCCGCTCACCAGTGTCTTTCTGGTTCTGGAAATTACAGGCGGGTATCATGCGGTAATGCACATCATGATCGTGACTTTCCTGAGTTCGATGCTGACTCACGCTTTTGAGCCTTCATCTTTCTATTTCAAGGACCTTGTGGAAAAAGGACAACTCCTGCGACCCAAGACAGATGCCAAAATACTTGCCGATATTGATCCGCAAGGCCTTGTGCACACGGAACTCACCGAAGTAAATCCGCAGATGCCGGTAAGCGAATTCCTGCACACCCTGACAAACACAACTCAGACCCATATCCCTATCATAGACGGAGACGGTAAATTTCTGGGCATGGTTGATGTCGTTTCTGCAAGATCTTCCATCCTTGACCCGGACAGGCAGGGCAGCAACATCGGTGAAGTGGCCATCGACCGCAATGCCCCCGCAATCGAGTTCGGCATGGGGGCAGAAGAAATTCTGGAAATTATGAACCGGAGCGGGAAAAGAACTCTACCCTATATGAAAGAAGGAAGCTTCCTCGGCTTCATAACCAAGGAAGACATACTCTCAGCCTACAGAGGCGAAATGAAGGCATACGGTTCCTGCGACAATCTTTTTTAACGCACGGAAACGCCATACCGGCCGGCGATTTCTTCTATTACCCCTTCCTCCTGCATCTTCCGGAGCGAGGCCTCCATTCCGTCAGCCTTGTGCATCAGCTTAGATTTTCTGGACACACCAATATAAACGGGCATCAATTTTGGTGCATATGTAAACATGCAGCTCCTGATTCTGTCCTGCACGCCAAGCTCCTTGAGGTAATATTCACCCGAGGCTCCTGAACAGATTGTGACATCAACGTATCCATCGGCAAGAGCCCGGAAGGCCTCCTTCTGCGAACCATACTCAACCTTAACCATCCGGTCATCCAGATCAAAGGTAGGAAAATATCGGGCTCCCTTGCTGACCGCCACTCTACGCCCGGCGATATCGATATACCTTTTTACACAAATCCCTGATTTCTTGAGTACATAAAATTTAACGGTTGATTTGGTTCTGTACGGTGGTGAAATATACCTGATATATTTATTCCGGTCCTCTCTGAAAAGCAGGCACAGTGAAGCATCAATTTCCCCGGTCTTCATGCGGTCAAGAATCTCGCTGAACTCAAGGGACACATACTCCGGATGAATCCCTATCCGGTCAAAAACAACATTTATCAATTCAAAATCAACACCGTTGATCCCTCCTTTACCGGCGGTTACCCACGGAGGGAAATGTGCAACCCCGACTTTAACAACTTCTCCAGCCTCAGCTTCCGGCTGAATGTCTCCAAGTAAAAAAATCCCGGTAATGATGAGGAGACACAACATGGTTCTATGCATGATCTTTTTCCGAACCCTCTGTTTCTTTATTCACAACTGCACCTTCCCTGACATATTTATCTCTCACCAAGGAATCGGCAACCTGCCCCATGACTCTCTCAAGTTCAGCTTTCATTACAGAATCACCATCCAGGATCTCTTTTGAGCTGCTCATAAATTTATCAGAAATCCTATTTACCATTATCTCTCACCGCTTTCATTATTACATTCAACCCACATTACTAACCGGTAATTCCAATTCAATTCCACATCTTATCACTTAAAAAAACTACACTATTCTGCGAACCAGCTCAAGACAAATTAGACCGCAAATAAGCGTCTGAATACATTTCCGTTTATCCCTCCAAGAGAGCAAGAACCTCATGCAAAACGGCTAACCGCATTTACTTTTTTGTTTTTTTTGTATAACTTGATTCATATTTCCATAGAAACAACTTAATATAAGTTATGCTTAAAGGATACCGGAATGGGAAACGACACCCCAGCACAAGACATTGGTTCTGAAGAGTACTTGCAAATCAGCAACAACATCATAAGCACCTTTGGAAACAGGCTCCCTGTTTCCCTGTGTATTTATGATGACGAAATGGAGCGAGTTGTCCCGCTCTTCCCTAAGGAAACGAGACTCTCTGACAAAAAGCAGGATCAGATGAACAAATACTGTGCCGAGGGCAACCTGTTCATTTCAAAGACCGACTATGCCAAGCTGGCCGGGCATATCAGCAAGAACCTTGGTTCCTTACTGACCGAGCACTACCTGAATGAAGCTGATGCAGCCAAAATATTCTATCAGGGAGTCCTTGAAAAGGTTCGATCGTTTTACGACAACCCGGTTAATGAAACTCTTGAAGAGCTGAAATCAGTCCTTGCGATCTATTGTGAATACGTCTGGATTGATCCCAACCGATGGGTATACTTTTTCAATACACTCAGACGGGTACAAGACCTGTGCTGCCATGTTGTAAATACACTTTTTGTTGGCATGGCCATTTATCTTAAACAGGTACATAAGCCGGAAGAGAAACTTGATATGGGACCGATTTCTCTGGGGCTGGTGATTCACGATCTCGGCATGACCCAGATTCCGACAGCCCTGACAGGCAAGAAAGGACCTTTCCTGTACAAGGAAAGGATGCGTATGCAGGAGCATGTCGATATTGCAGAAAAAATGCTCAACCGGCTGGAGATTCACGATGAGCTGGTAAAGGCATGTGTAATGGATCACCACGAGCGTCTTGATGGCAGCGGATACCCAAAAGGCAGACGAGGAGATGCCATTCCGCTTGAAGCAAGAGTCTGCGCAATAGCAGATGCATTCTGTGGCATGATCTCTGACCGATGCCAGCGGTCCGCACTGAATCCTATTCTTGCGGCCATAATATTGACCGAGAGTAAAAAGAAATACGATTCCGCTCTGACGACCTCACTAATATCATTCATAATATCCAACAATCCAGAAATGAAAGCCCTGCTGCAAAACAAAGAGAAGATGCAGCAACTGCGAACCCTCGCCCTTCAGAAAATGGGCTGACCGGACCATGTGATAACAAAAGATTTTCATGCTCAATTGTCCTGAATCGGATTTAATAGCAAAAGGCCTTTCCAGCTAACTGGAAAGGCCTTTTGCTATTAAATCCATGAAACATGGCTTAGTGTATCATCCCACTATCCGGACACGATCGTTAGCCCGAATTGCTCGGCAATCATCAAAGTAAGCAGCATGGTAGGAATATATAAGAGCATCGAAACAAGTACGGTGGCAGAGGTCTCGGTTTCACAGGTTTTGTAGGACTCGGCCAAAACGCACGATAGGGCAGCAGTAGGCATGCCCGCAAGAAGAACGCCCATCAGCAGCAGAGGACCGGTTACACCGAAAAGCAGCAGACATCCAGTTGCCACTATGGGATGAATTACCAGTTTGAAGATATTGACCACCCCTAGGTTAAGAACCTTCATTGCCATCTTCTGTCTGGCAATCATTATCCCTATTGCGAACAAGGCACATGGGACAGAAGCAAGCCCAAAATTATGAAGACCGGTCTCAAGAAATACCGGCAACTTAAAGTGCAGAAGGGAAAAAACAGTTCCAGCTATGGATGCGCCGATCAGGGGAGTTTTGAGCATTGATAATGCAATCTGCCCCACCGTCCACAATACCGACTTTGATTTGTCCGCCCTGTGCAGCTCAAGCGTAGCAACGACCATAATGACAATCACAATCGGAAGAATGATCGCCAGCGTAGTCGCGATCAAAGCCTGTCTGCTGTTGCCATATAAGAACATCATAATCGGCAGCCCAAGATAGGCAGAGTTGGGGAAACTTCCCGAAGAAGCCCGAATCGCATCATTCGCATACGACTCCCGAAAAATAAATCTGGAAGTGAAAAACATCACCCAATAAGTGGCCATCATTGCTACAAGATAGCCGCCTATAAACCCGACCTGTGCTATTTCCTCAAACGGGGTACCAGCCAATGAACCGAAGAGTAACGCTGGCAGCGTAAAATAGTATACAAATCCGTTTAGAACGGTAGCCGAATTCTCCGGGAGAATCTCCCTACGGTATGAAACGGCCCCGGCCAGAATCATTAAAAACAAGGGAACAAGAGCGGAAAGAACAATTATCACCATGTAATAATACTCATGTTGAAAAATTAATTACGATACATTGCAAAAGAAGCAACACTTGGCCACACATAAAAAGCAGTAGACTTTTTTTTCTGAAATGAATTACTCTATAAGTGAAATATAATGCAAAAAGTGAGTCTGCATATGCGAAATGAAATCATACTGAAGAACACAACACGCCCGCTATTCATGGCACTTTGCATCATTGTAGCAACCATCGTGACCAGTGTAATATCAACTGGGTTTTCCTTTACTGCTCCAGAAATATTCCGCAACTACCTGCCTTTTATCATTATTGGAACAGGCGGAATAATTTTACTCTGGCAGCTTGTCTCATTGCAAAACAACGAGACATACCTTGAAACCAGTGACGACGGGCTCATGATCAACGGGTCCATCAGAAGATATATTCCTTGGACGAATGTCAGGGATATTCAAATTGATGATGCAATGCTGGCAAGTGTGCAAAATGACGTTGCCCAGCTTGCTGACCAGCGGACCCTCATTTTTATCGATTTGTATGATCCGCACAACGTATTTTTTGACAACATTTACCACAAGATCTCCGCCAAGTTTGAAAAACAGCTGAATGACCAGTTTTCTACCATTGGTAACAGAATACCTTTAAACCTCTACCTGATGACAGATCTGTCTCAGGAAACCATGTGCATGCTGTTGCGTAAGAGATGGCAGCGTGCGATCAATCGTTAAATTCTATTCTCGGCTTACCAGAAACCAACTCTACCCCAATCCCCCCAAAACAGCAAAAGCCCGCACATCTCCATGAATTGTAAGGGCTTTTAAAATTCGGTCGGGAAAACAAAAACGGGGCAAACGAAAAAGGCCCTTGAATGGGCAAGGGCCTTTTTTGGAAACAAAAAAGTCCTTGCGACGACCTACTTTCCCACCAGCTACCTGGCAGTATCATCGGCGATGGAGAGCTTAACTTCCGAGTTCGGAATGGGGTCGGGTGTGACCTCTCCTCAATGGTCGCAAGGACAAATATGTTGGTTGGGGTTTCCAACCGAAATATATGTCAGATAGGGGGTCCTTATAACCTTAACCGGTGGGGTTAAAGTTATAGGGAAGAGAAGAAAGATAAGTCGCACGATTTATTAGTACCGGTCAGCTGAATGTGTCACCACACTTACACCTCCGGCCTATCAACCAGGTGGTCTACCTGGAATCTTCAGATGCTGATGCATAGGGAGAACTAATCTCAAGGCAGGCTTCCCGCTTAGATGCTTTCAGCGGTTATCCCTTCCGAACATAGCTACCCTGCTATGCCGCTGGCGCGACAACAGGAACACCAGAGGTTCGTCCACCCCGGTCCTCTCGTACTAGGGGCAGACCCTTTTCAATTCTCCTACGCCCACGGTAGATAGGGACCAAACTGTCTCACGACGTTTTAAACCCAGCTCGCGTACCACTTTAATCGGCGAACAGCCGAACCCTTGGGACCTGCTTCAGCCCCAGGATGTGATGAGCCGACATCGAGGTGCCAAACCGCATCGTCGATGTGAACTCTTGGATGCGATCAGCCTGTTATCCCCGGCGTACCTTTTATCCTATGAGCGATGGCCCTTCCATGCGGGACCACCGGATCACTAAGACCAACTTTCGTTCCTGCTCGACATGTCTGTCTTACAGTCAAGCTCCCTTATGCCTTTGCACTCGACGGCTGGTTTCCAATCAGCCTGAGGGAACCTTTGCAAGCCTCCGTTACTCTTTGGGAGGCGACCGCCCCAGTCAAACTACCCACCAGACACTGTCTCCAAGCCGGATAACGGCGTTGGATTAGAATTCAAGACTATCAAGGGTGGTATTTCAAGGTTGGCTCCACCGACACTGGCGTGCCGGCTTCAAAGCCTCCCACCTATCCTACACATGATAGCCCTAAACCCAATGTCAAGCTATAGTAAAGGTGCACAGGGTCTTTCCGTCTTACCGCGGGTAACCGGCATTTTCACCGGTAATTCAATTTCACTGAGTCTCTGGTTGAGACAGTGGGGAGATCGTTACGCCATTCGTGCAGGTCGGAACTTACCCGACAAGGAATTTCGCTACCTTAGGACCGTTATAGTTACGGCCGCCGTTTACTGGGGCTTCAATTCGGAGCTTCGCTTGCGCTAACACCTCCTTTTAACCTTCCAGCACCGGGCAGGCGTCAGTCCCTATACATCGTCTTACGACTTAGCAGAGACCTATGTTTTTAGTAAACAGTCGCCCCCCCCGATTCTCTGCGGCTCTCGAAAGCTTAGAAAGTAAATCTCATCACTCTCAAGAGCATCCCTTCTCGCTAACTTACGGGATCATTTTGCCGAGTTCCTTAACCAGAGTTCTCTCAAGCGCCTTGGTCTACTCGACCCGACTACCTGTGTTGGTTTGCGGTACGGTCTATAAGTGCTAAACTTAGAAGCTTTTCTTGGCAGTCTGGAATTACTCACTTCAAACGTAAAGTTACGGCATCACATCTCGGCCGGAAGAGATACGGATTTGCCTGTATCTCAAGCCTACATGCTTACACCGGGACATCCAACACCCGGCTGAGCTATCCTTCTGCGTCCCTCCATCGCACACACTTACAGGTACGGGAATATTAACCCGTTTTCCATCGACTACGCCTTTCGGCCTCGCCTTAGGGACCGACTAACCCTGGGAAGATTAGCTTTACCCAGGAAACCTTAGTCTTACGGCGAACGAGTTTCTCACTCGTTTTATCGTTACTCATGCCAGCATAATCACTTCTCATTAGTCCAGCGAACCTTCCGATTCACCTTCATCCCATCTGAGAACGCTCTCCTACCGATGCGTCAAAGACGCATCCCGTAGCTTCGGTATCATGCTTAGCCCCGTTACATTTTCGGCGCAGAATCGTTAGACCAGTGAGCTATTACGCTTTCTTTAAAGGATGGCTGCTTCTAAGCCAACCTCCTGGCTGTCTATACAACTCCACCACCTTATCCACTGAGCATGAATTTGGGGACCTTAGCTGACGGTCTGGGCTGTTTCCCTTTCGACTACGGACCTTCGCACCCGCAGTCTGACTCCCAGGATATAACTTACGGCATTCGGAGTTTGATAAGGTTTGGTAATCTGGTGGGACCCCTAGCCTTGTCAGTGCTCTACCTCCGCAAGTAAACTCCTGAGGCTATACCTCAATATATTTCGGAGAGAACCAGCTATCACCGAGTTTGATTGGCCTTTCACCCCTATCCACAGGTCATCCGAGCAATTTTCAACTTGCAACGGTTCGGCCCTCCACTTGATTTTACTCAAGCTTCAGCCTGCCCATGGATAGATCACCCGGTTTCGGGTCTAATCCGCAGTACTTGTCGCCCTATTCAGACTCGCTTTCGCTACGGCTACACATCGCTGCTTAACCTTGCACTACAGATTAACTCACTGGCCCATTATGCAAAAGGCAAGCGGTCACGGAACAAGTCCGCTCCCACAGCTTGTAGGCAACTGGTTTCAGGTTCTAT